>NZ_CP114205.1:0-637234 GCF_027497495.1 Streptomyces tubercidicus | reverse complement strand
GCCACGGGGTGGTGAACCGGATCATGGACGCCGGCGTGACTCCGCTCTCGGTGGAGATCGCGAACGGTGATCTGATCCTGCGGGAGCCCACAAGCACACCCGGATACGCCACCCGCACCGTCTACGCGTGGGACCCGCGGACGCAGCGCATGGAACTGCGGTCCACCACGGAGTTTGACCAGGCGGACTCGCCCACCTCCACCCCGAAGCGGACGCCATGAGCGCCGGCCGGCCCCGTACGCGGCTGCGGCTGCCCGCATGGACCGCGAGGCTCTACTGGAAGTTCGCCGTCTTCGTCATCGTCATGTGCTGTGTCCTCGCCGTGCTGGTCGGCGTGCTGGTGCACGTCCTGGTCGACAGACAGACCGAGGACCAGGCCCGCGGTGCCGCCCTCTCCGAACTCGACACCGTCGCGGCGGCGTATACGGCCGGGGAACCCCTCGGCCGCAACGCCGCCGTGGACCCCGCCGATCTCCCCTCCGCACTCCGCACCATGGCACGCCATGGCGAGCGCGGCACCCAGCTCGCCGACCACCGTGGCCGCCCGGCCATGTGGGCCGTCACCCCCGCCGACGGCAAGGCGCTGGCCGTCCATCTCGACTACAGCCAGCGAGCCGCCGCGCTCCGCGGGCTGGACCGGGCCATCATCGGCTCCTCCGCCTTCGCGATCGCCCTCACCCTTCTCGTCGGGCTGTTCGCCGTCTCCCGCATCACCCGTCGGCTGCACCACACGGCCCAGGTCGCCCGCAGAATCAGCACCGGCGATCTCGACGCCCGTGTGGACGACCCCCGTGTCCTGCGCCCCGAACAGGCCCAGGACGAGGCCGCCGCGGTGGCGGCCGCACTCGACGCGATGGCCGCCGCACTCCAGACCAAGCTCCACAGCGAGCAGCGTTTCACCGCCGATGTGGCACATGAGCTGCGCACCCCGCTGACCGGGCTGCGGCTGGCGGCCGAGCTGCTGCCGCCCGGCCGTCCGACCGAGATGGTGCAGGAACGCATCCGGACCATGAGCCGGCTGACCGAAGACCTGCTGGAGATCTCCCGTCTTGACGCCGAGGTCGAGCAGGCCGAGATCGACGAGCATCAGCTGGGGCCGCTGGTCGAGGGTGCGGTGCTGGCCACCGGGCAGGAGGCCGAGGTCCGCATCGCGCGGGACACCCGGGTGGCCACCGACCAGCGCCGGCTCCAGCGCGTACTGGGCAACCTCGTCACCAACGCCCACCGCCACGGCCGCCCACCGGTGATCCTGACCGTCAGCGGCCTGATCGTCACCGTCCGGGACCACGGCGACGGCTACCCCGGGCAGTTCCTCGACCACGGACCCCAGCGCTTCAGCAGCCACTCAAAAACCGGCAAGAAAACCGGCCACGGCCTCGGCCTGACCATCGCCACAGGACAGGCCCGCGTCCTCGGCGCCACCCTCCGCTTCTCCAACGCCCCCGACGGCGGCGCCATCGCCGAACTCGTCCTCCCCGCATGGACGTTGGAGCGGCAGCCTCAGCAGTAGCTGCCGGAGCCCCACACCCTCGCCGGGTTCGCACCCCGCAGCGCGGCCCCGATCCGGTCCCTTCGCCAATCATCAGTCATGGTCAGAACCTATCGGCAGGTGACCACCGTGTGATCTGTGCGTGCGGACCGCGCCACCGGAAAGCGCAGACCCGGCCGACACCATGCTGTCGGCCGGGCCTCGCCCAACTACCGGGATCTGCAGGCGCCTTCAGGGCCGCCGAGCGTGCGCGGGCTGGTCATCGCCGGCTGTGTTCCGCCCCCGTGTCGGCAGGCGGTGGGCAGTTTTCGGTGACCTTGTACTTGAGTGCCTCGGGATAGTCGTGTCGGTTCAGTTGTACGCGTACCACGATCGGGCCCTGGTTGACCGCGTCGCTGGGGTCGGCGATGCGCTGGAGCAGGGTGGTGAGTTCGTCGTGGCGGCGGACGGCGAAGCCGTGCATCGGGTGTTTGGCGGAGCCGAAGACCTCCGCGAGCTTTTCGTAGCGCCAGGGGTGCAGTTCGTTGTAGAAGGCGGCGCCGTCCGAGGGCGGGGTGTCCTCCGCGTAGTAGCAGGGGTGGACCAGCATCTGCTCGATGCCGTAGAAGGCCTCGTTGTCCAGGACGAACACCACCGGGCGCAGACCGTGCCGCACATGGGTGGACATCTCCTGGCAGGTCTCCTGGAACGAGCCGTCGCCGACGAAGACCATCGGGCGCTTCTCCGCATGCCTCCGGCCCAGTGCCACGCCGGTGGCCGCGCCGACCGAGTAGCCGATGGACAGCCAGCTGTTCTGCGCCACGTACGAGGCACGCTCGGCCATCCGCAGATTCATCGAGCCGATCAGCGCGAACGCGGCATCGCACACCACGGTGAACGGGTTGCCGTGCTCCTCCGGCGGCTCGCCGGTCTGCGCTTCGAGGAAGGCGTTGAGGTGCCGGAAGAGGCTGTCGTACGTCAGGTTCTCCGGGTACGGCCCGCCGGTCTGCGAGGCCAGATAGGCGGCGGTGCTGCGGGCGACCGGGAGGCCCGCGTCATGGGCGCGGGCGAAGTAGTCCGCGGCGAAGGCGCCGTCCCCGAACTCCGCCACCAGGCGTTCCCGCAGCGCGGGGAGGAACCGTGCGAGCTGTACATCGGGGAAGTACGAGGCGCCGACATGCACCCCCTCGTGGGCGGCGACCGCCCAGTCGTCGCCGATCGCCTGCTCGCCGCCGAGGTTCTTCGAGGTCGCCCACGAGCCCAGACCGATGCGGCAGCCCGCGTTGCGGAAGACCTCGGCGACCTCCGGGCTGCTGGCCTTGCCGTTGTAGACGCCGGAGAAGCCCGGGGTGTACTCGGACACCACGGACTTGGCGCCGATGGTGGTGCAGAACGGGATACGGGTCTCGCGCACCAGCTGCTCGAACTCGTCGGACAGCCGGAAGCGGTCGATCTCCTCACCGGCCCACAGCACCGGGCTGCCGTACCGCCGGATCAGCTCCACACACGCGCTCACCGCGCGGTCGAGCAGGCGCTGCTTCTGCGCGGTGAGCGGCCGCTCGCGGCCCGTCAGCCGGCCCTGCGGTGCGGGGCACTGCGCCGCCCACACATCGTCCATGACCTCCAGATACACCGGCCGGCGGTGGGAGAGGCAGGCGGTGATCGCGCTGTCGATCTGGGTGGGGGCCAGACCGGGGTTGGAGATGGCCTGGGCGTCCACGGTCACCTGGCGGTAGACCTCCAGATTGCTCTCCGGACGCTGCGACATATGCGAGGTGAGCAGGCCGATCGCCTGCTGGTTGAGCCACTGTTCATAGGACGGTGCGGCGTTGATCGCGATCAGCGGCACATACTCGGCGAAGGCCCCGCCGATCGCGTTGAGCAGGTTGAACGCGCCCACGCTGTAGGTGACCGCGACCGCGCCGATGCCCTGCTCGCCGAGTGAGGGGTCCGCGTCGGCGGACTTCACCCGGGCAAAGGCGTCCGCGGCCTGGCCCGCGCCGCCCTCGGTGGGGGTGCCCACCCAGCGCACCGTGGTCTTCTCGTGCAGGGTCGACAGGAACGGGCCCAGGTGGTCGCCCGGAACGCCGAACAGATGGGTGATACCGAGCTGTTCCAGCCGGCGGCCCAGGTACTCGGCCACGGTGCAGGTCGGGGAGGTGCTCATGACGTCAGCACCCCCTCGCGCGACTCGTCCGTGGACCCGGCGGCGGACCGGCGTCCGCGGGGTGCCGCGGCCCGTCCGCCGACGGCGCTCTCGTCCGCCGGGGGAGCCTCGTTGACGGCCATGGCGGCGCGTACGGCGGTCTCCACCGCACCCTCGATCCAGGCGTGCTTGAGCGACACATGCTCACCGGCGAAGTGCACCGGCCCCTCGGGCCGCACCACATCGAGGTGGAAGCTGGTCATCTGATGCGGGGTGTAGACGGCGGCCTCTCCGCAGGCGTACGGGTCACGCAGCCAGCTCTGGGTCTGGCCGGCGCCGGTGTAGAAGACCTCGATCCGGCGGCCGTGCACCGACTGGAGGTTGAGCAGGGCGTAGCTGTAGCGCTCGGCGTCCTCGAAGGAGTCCCAGCGCGCGGCGTCATCCGACCAGGAGTAGCCCGCCAGCACCACACCACCCTGGCTGCCGGGGACGGGGTGCGAGGGGTAGTACATGAAGCGGTTGGGGTTGTCGGTGGTGGAACCGCCGCCGTAGGCATGCGTGGCAGGGCGTACGCCGCCGCGCAGCGGGGAGTTGCGGTAGTACTCCACCTGCTGGGGGCTGATGCGCTGCTCGTCCACGCTCGGATGGGCACCGAGCAGCCCCGTGGGCAGCTCCCGCAGGCTCGGCGGAACGGCCAGTGCGGCCTCGGCGTCGTCCTCGCCGCGCTGCTGGTAGTAGTCGTACAGACCCGGCGCGATGGCGTCGAGCTCCCGCTTCCAGTCCTCCTCGGTGAACTCCCACCAGCGGCGGGAGAATTCCAGCAGCACCTTGGTCGCCTGGTCGTAGTGCGTCTCGATGACGGCCCGGCGCTTCTTGTACGAGAACGCCGGGGTCACGGTGGTGAACCGCAGACTGGAGAACGGGATGGTGACGATCGCCAGATCCCCGGTCCAGGTCTCGACCTCCCCGTACGGATCGCCCTCGGGCACGGTCTGGATGGCGACGGCGGGGCCGCCCGGACCTGCGAGCCCGCCGTGATGGCCGTCGCGTCCCGGGTCGTAGTACTCCAGCCGCACCATCCGCTGGCCCATCACGATCTGGTCCCGCAGATCCTTGGCGAGCGCCTCCGGGAGCTTGCGGCTGCCGCCCTCGATCTCCCAGTAGGTGGCGGTGGGGTCGATGTCGCTGCGGCCCAGGAAGCTGTGGAAGAAGGCGAGATGCAGCCGCGAGGTCATGTTCTCGATCGTGCCGACCGCCTCGATGGCCTCATCACTGAACCCGGCGTACTCGCGCAGGAAGCGGCCCATGGAGTAGCCGTCGAAGTCGCGGATGACCCCGGCCCAGCCGTCCAGCCACTCCTTGAAGGGCTTGTTGACGCGCTTGCCGTCGCTCTGCAGCACGGAGTAGTAGTCGCGCACCGGCTCCAGCGCCTGGTTGACCATCTCGGACACGGTCAGCCGCGATTCGCAGCCGGTGAGATGGAAGCCCTCATTGATCTGGGACGGGTCCTTGGCGTAGTGGGCGCGGCGCACCTGGGCGCGGTTGGTGCGGATCCAGGTGTGGTTGCGCTTGTCCGGCTCCCGGAACTCGGGGCTGGGGTCGCCGTACGTCCAGATCTTGCCGTCCTTGAACGACTTGTAGATCACCGGCGGGACGGGGGCGGTCTGATTGCCCGTCGACGGATCGATGTCGACGTTGAAGAACAGCCGCCGCTTGAGGCCGAGTTTGTCGATCAGCGCGAGGGTCAGTGGGTGGAAGCTGGGCAGGCGCATCGCCCCGGCCTCCGCGTACTGCGCGGGGTCGGTGAAGGGCGGCGGCTCGCCCTTCTTGGCGTGGAAGGTCTTGATGCGGCCGCCGACCCGGTTGGCGTTGGCCTCCAGGATCGTCACATCGTGCCCGGCGCGGGTCAGCAGATCGCCGGCCACCAGCCCGGCGATGCCCGCTCCGACGATCAGGATGCGCTTGGGAACGGCGGGGCGCTCCAGCCCCTTGTCGATCAGTACGTCGAGATAGCGCAGCTTGAGGTCCTCGTTGGCCGGCTCGGGGCCGACCAGCAGCAGTTCGCGGGCGAGCTGCTGATAGGTCTTCTCGTCGGCGCGCTCGGCTCCGGTGCGCTCACCGCGGATGTCGTTCACGGCCGTCAGCCCTTCTGGCTCAGGGACTCGTTCGCGGCGAGCCGCCGCAGGGTGCTGATGGAGGGCGTGAACGCGTACACCGCACCGGTGGTCTGCACGAACCGGTCCATCGACACGGTGCCCTCCTCGCCGTCGGACAGCACGATATGGGCGTCCGGGCTGCCGGAACCGCCCTGCCTGATGGTGCCGGTCACCTTGTCGATGCCGTTGGGCGCACCGCTCGTGCCCGGCAGGAAGCCGGGGTTGTTCGACCAGGCCCGCTGGACGAACTCGAACTGCCTCTCCAGCGAGGTGCCGTAGCACACGAACATCAGGCCGCGGTCCGCTTCCGGATTGCTGCCCGTGTACGCGGGACCGTACGGGATGCCGCGGCGCATGATGCGGTGTTGCTGGGTGGGCTCGAAGTGCCGGGGGGTCGTCCTGCGGATGTGCGCGGCGCACGGGGTCTGCTTGCCCTGGCCGTCGTTCTCGTAGGTGAAGTCATTGCGCTCCGGACCGACCCCGACGACCGGGTTCTCGCCCTGCGCCAACGGCGTGCCGTCCTTCTTACGGCCGACCAGACACGCGCCCAGGAGATCGGCGGAGATGCCGTGCGGCCGGAACTTGGCCGCCTCGCGTTTCACGGCCTCGTTCCAGCCGGGGACGTCCTGCCGCAGCCGGCGCACCACCTGCAGTGAACCGTTGTCCAGCCACTTGGGAGCCTCGGGCGGCTCTCCGCTCTCACTCTTGTACCCGAAGACGAATTCGCCGGGCTCGACCAGGGTGGACCCCGGCCGGTTGTCCCGGAAACCGGGATTCTCCCGGTCCTCGCGGTGGAAGTCCTTGACGCCCGGCTGGGAAATGCCGTCCTTGTACCCGAAATGCTCGTGCCCGCGCAGATCCCCGGTGAGAGTACGGCCGTCGTCCTGATGGACCAGGGTCACCCCGTGTGAGGAATCCGCGGCGGCGATATTCCGGAGCTTTTCGGTCAGCGCCTCCTCGGTGTCCGCGGCGACGATCAGCACGGCGTGTACTCCGCTCCGGTCCGAGCCGAAATGCCAGTGGTCCGGTGCGCTCGTACCGTCGTCGCCGAGGTCCGCCGCCCGTCCGTCCGCACCCTTCACAAACGAGCCGAACGGTGCCAGATCCTGCTTCACCTTTTCGGGCTCCCGGGCCACCTGGAGCAGGCCCTGGAACGTCAAGGACACCCCGACCCAGGTCGCGGTGATGGACGGATCCTGGCCATAGGCCCGGCGGGAAAGGGAGAACTCCTCATTGAAGTCCTCGACGGTGGCGGTCACCGAGACGGTATTCAGCATGACGGACAGCCAGCCACGGCCACCCGCACCGTCGGGGAAGCGGACATAGCGGAACGCCATATAGTCCTTGTTGAAAGCGGCAAGAATGTTTCCCTGGATTTCTCGGGATCTGCGCAGTGGCGGTTCCGGAAGCTGCTCGATTTCCGGCGCGCCGGTCGGGCGCAACGAGGTAGTGGTCACGTCTCTCCTTCAGGGCAGCTGCGGGTGCATCGGGGCATCGGGAATTCGCCCGCAGGCGAAGCCGACTCCCGGCACGCAGCAATGGAGGCGGATACGGAACAGGCACAAGGGCACACCAAAGACAGCCGGTGCACGGCTTGTGCGGCCAGCCCAGCACCCAACCTTCCACTCCGCAGAAGCACCGACGCCAAACGGAGCACACGCCCACCCGTTCTGGTGAAACCCCCCCCGGACTGCCAGGCGAATACCCTGGGCAATACGCCTCCGGCGCCGCGCAGCAAATCCATGAACCTACCCGTCTGCGGGGCGCCCTCATCCCCACAGCCGCTCCACACGGAAGCACTGGCCCGCCGGGCTGCCGCGGGACCGCCGGGACTGTGCCCGGGGCATGGGCCACCCACCGCCGGGAGACCAAGAGTGCGCCCTCTTTCGCGCCCCCGGATCACCACGTTCGCGCTGTTCACCACCCCTGCCGACAGACGGCGCAGACCCCGTTCGGGCGTGGGTACGGGCCTTCACACCTTCTGTTGAAGGCCATCAGGTGCGGGCTCGGCGCGACGGGAATCCAGCAGATCCTTCTCTCTGGTCGGGCGCGCTGCGCGCCCACGACGGAAGGACACGGCTATGCGACGCACCATCGTCGGCACCGGCGCTGCTCTCGCGGCACTGACCATCGGACTGGCCGGGCCGGCCACCGCCGCTCCGGTTCCGGTGACCGCGCTCAACTGCGATGGCGACACCTATCAGTGCACAGCCAACCTCCGCTTCGGTGACAACAATTGGAAGGCCAGCTGGGGAGCGAACATCTTCCACCAGACACCCCGGTCCGCCTCTCGCGCCCCGGTGCCGGTGACCGCGCTGAATTGTGACGGCGACACCGGAAAGTGCATCGCCAACCTGCAATTCGGCGACGGATACTGGCGGGCGAGCTGGTCCGCCACCATCTTCCACCAGGCGTTCCGCTCCGCCGAGAACACACGGTTGGCCGCGCCCGTCCCGGCCAACACCCTGAACTGTGACGGCAACATCGGTCGGTGCTCCGTCAACCTCCAGTACGGCGACGGAAACTGGAAGGCCAACTGGGCCGCCACCATCTACCACCTGTAACCGCCATGCGCTCCATCAAGGGGCGATGAGCACCAACGGAACGGGCCCGGGGACGAGCAATATCCGTCCCCGGGCCCGTGCGCATGTCTCCAGTAGACGGCCATCCGTACGGCGCGGCGGAACCGCAACCCCTGCACGCCCGGCGCCCACACCCACGGCGCGGAAAAGGGGGCGGCAGAATACCGGCGTACGCCGGACAACAATGCGGGCGTGACGCTCATCTACCTATTGTCATTTTGATCGCCGAACGCGCCATTGCTGTCACGTACACGCCTTCTCCTCATCCGCCGGGAACCCTACCGTCGCAGACACCCAACATTCGACGGCGGCAACTCCCGCTCCGCGGTGACCCGTTCACGAATCGACTCGTGAAACGGCGCCGGAGCGGCGGCTGCCCAGGGAGAAGTCATGTCCGAAGTCATACAGCAGCAAGGAAATCCGCAGGCCCCGGGCTCCTGGCCCGGCGGGGACGGGGGCGGGGGAAACTGGCCCAGATATCCGAGACTCTACAACGCCATTCCGTCCTCCGGACCGACCACCGGAGGAAACACCGTCCTGCTGACCGGGTCGGGCCTGCAGGGCACGCTCCAGGTCACCTTCGGCGGCGTCCCCGCCACCATCGTCACCCAGGACCCCTCCGGCAACTCGGTCACCGTCCTCGCACCGGCACACGCCGCGGGCACCGTCCAGGTCATCGCCATCACCTCCTGGGGCAACTCCAACCCGGTGAGCTACACCTACACGGCCACCGTGCCCGGCGGCCCGACGGTCACCGCCCTCGTACCCAACACCGGGCCCACGTCCGGCGGCACCGCGTTCGCCCTCATCGGCACCAACCTCACCGGCGCCACGGTCACCTTCAACGGCGTCGCCGCCCTCGGGGTCTCCGTCAACGCCGCGGGCACGGTGCTCACCGGCACCACGCCGCCCGGCCCCGCGGGCAACGTCCCGGTCGTGGTCACCACCCCGGCCGGAAGCACCGTCGTCGCCGGCGGATTCACCTACACGGCGCCTCCGCCCGTGGCCACCTCGCTGTCGCCGTCGTCGGGCAGCACCACGGGCGGTACCGCGTTCGTGATCACCGGGAGCAACCTCAGCGGGGCGTCGGTGACGTTCAACGGGGTTGCGGCGACCGGGGTTTCGGTCAATGCCTCGGGTACGGCGCTGGTCGGCTTCACCCCGGCCGGTGCGCTCGGCAATGTCCCGGTCGTGGTCACCACGCCGACGGGCAGCGCCACGGTCGCCGGCGGGTACACCTACACGGCGCCGCCCCTGCCGGTGGTGACCCTGCTGTCGCCGTCGTCCGGCAGCACCGCGGGCGGCACGGCATTCGTGATCACCGGGAGCAATCTGAACGGGGCGTCGGTGACGTTCAACGGGGTTGCGGCGACCGGGGTTTCGGTCAATGCCTCGGGTACGGCCCTGATCGGCTTCACCCCGGCCGGCCCGCTCGGCAACGTCCCCGTCGTGGTCACCACGCTGTCCGGCAGCACGACCGCCGCCGGCGGATACACCTACGTGTGAGCGGCCGTTCCTCCCCCGGCGCCCGCGGCGCGGCCGTGGCCCGGGGGAGCCCGCTCCCGCGATGACCCGGCGAGCAGTGCCACCGCACCCACGCCTCGGCACGGACCGTCCCCTTCCGGTCCTGGCGAACCGCGGCCCGGGTGTGTCCTTCCGGCAGGTGGGTGACGGACGACACGCCCGGGGTGGCACTCCGACGAGGTGAGGGCCTCCTGGCCCGGTAGGGATGGCGACATCCGCGCCGGTGCCAGGGGGCCCTTGCGCTGCGATGGACGGAAGCGCCTCCGCGTCGCCTTCGAGGGTGGCCGTAGCACCAACTCCCTTGCGGGACACGGTTAGTGGCTCCGCTGCCGGGGATGGTTTCCCCGTACGTACCCAGTCGTCCCGAGGCAAGGTCACGACGGACACGGACACGGACAGGAGACCGGATGACAACCGAACCGATGGGGACAGTGGAACTGGCGTCAATGGGCGAGGACTTCGTCCGTGACCCCTTCGAGGTGTATGCGCGGCTGCGCGAGCGAGGACCGGTACATCGGGTGCGCCTCCCGGACGGCACGGTCGTCTGGCTGGTCGTCGGCTACGAGGAGGTGCGCGCGACGCTCAGCGACCCCCGGCTGTCGAAGGAGTGGCGGCATGCCTCGTCCGCGCAGCCGATGCAGCCGGTGTCCAGCGGCGTGTCGATGCTCCGCGCCAACGCACCGCAACACACCCGGCTGCGCGGCCTGGTGGCCCGTGCCTTCACGGCGCGCCGGGTGGCGTCCCTCGCGCCGCGCGTCCAGGAGATCACCGATGAGCTCCTGACGGCGATGCTCACCGCCCCCGACGGCCGCGCCGACCTCGTCGAGGCGCTGGCCTTCCCACTCCCCATCACCGTCATCTGTGAGCTCCTGGGCGTGCCCTTCCTGGAGCGGGACACCTTCCGTACCTGGACCGACATCCTGATGGTCGGCGCCCCCACACCGCAGACCAAAGAAGTCCTGGCGGCCATGACCGGCTACCTCGACGACCTGGTGGAGACCAAGCGCGCCCGCCCCGGCGACGACCTGCTGAGCGATCTGATCGCGGTCAGTGATGGGGACGGCGACCGGCTCAGCCACGAGGAACTCCTGGGCATGGCCCAGCTGTTACTGATCGCCGGCTACGAAACCACCGGCAACCTCATCGCGAACGGCGTCCTGGCGCTGCTCACCCATCCTGACCAACTCGCCGCCCTGCGCGCCGATCTGTCCCTCATCGACGGCGCGGTCGAGGAGATGCTGCGCTACGACGGACCGCTGGAGACCTCCACCTTCCGTTTCACCCTCGAACCGACCGATATCGCGGGCACGGTCATCCCCGGCGGCGGCGAGGTCGTGCTCCCCGTGATCGCCGACTCGGGACGCGACCCCCTCCGCTTCGACGACCCCGAGCGCTTCGACATCACCCGCGACGCCCGCGGCCATGTGGCCTTCGGCCACGGCATCCACTTCTGCCTCGGTGCCCCGCTCGCCCGCCTGGAGGCCCGGATCGCGGTACGCACACTCCTGGAACGCTGCCCGAAGCTGGAGTTGGACGCCCACCCGGCCGACCTGAGCTGGCGTCTCGGCGCACTGCTCCGCGGCCCGCGGCAACTCCCGATCCGCTGGTCGTGACAGCCGGCCAGTGTCAAATGGCCTAGTCACCCTCCGGGGCGAGCCTGATTGCCGCCCTGCCGGGGGAAACGCACAAGGTGATCGCGGAGAACCGATACGGCGCACTGCCCGCCGGACAGCCCATGTTCTCCCCGTTCCGTATCACTGACCTGCGTGCGAGGAGAAACGTATGACCGAGGCTCAGCCTGCAAGAGACGGGACCATTGCGGCCGGGGTGGCCGGTGGCCCGGTCCACCGGCGTGAAAACCGTCCCGGAGCGACGGCCGACCTTCGGCGTACGGGAATCAACCCGAATTTCTGGTACCCGGTCGCGGTATCCGGAAATGTGCCGAAGGGAAAGACCTTCGCCACCGTCTTCGCGGGGGAGCGGATCGCGCTCTATCGCGGCGAGAGCGGTGCGGTCTTCGCCTTGGAGGACCGGTGCGCCCACCGCCAGGTGCCGCTGAGCATGGGCGTCGTGGAAGGTGAGACGCTGCGCTGCTGCTACCACGCCTGGGCCTACCGGGGGAACGGCCGGATCTCACAGATCCCGTATCTGCCCAAGGGGACCGACCGGCCGCCGCGTGGAGTACGCAGCTATCCGGTCCGCGAAGTGTACGGCCTGGTGTTCGTCTTTCCGGGTGATCCGGAGAAGGCGGCCACGACGCCGCTGCCCGAGCTGCCGGAATACGATTCGGCCAAGCACAAGACCATGGTGTTTTCGCGCACGGTGCACTGCCACTACTCCTTCATGCACGAAAATCTGCTGGATATGAATCACCAGTTCCTGCACCGAGGAGTCCTCGGCAAGATCCAGCCCAAGCTGCTGGGCTACGAAACCGGTCCGGAATTCGTGGAGGCCCGGTATCTGTTCGTTTCCGCCGGTGGAAAGAAGGACCGCGGCGCCGGTCTGCTGTCCGGTGAGGGCTTCGGCGGAGGTGATACGCCGGACGTCATCACCGTCCGTACCGAGTACCCCTATCAGACCCTTCAGGCGGTCCCCGAGAAATCCGACCTCCCGTCGTTCTCCCTCTGGGCGGCCTACGTGCCGGAGGACGCGGAGCAGCGCACGAACCACGCCTATGGCCTGCTCATGATCGCGAAGCCGCCGATCCCGGGAGCCCTCCATCTCGCCTGGCCGCTCATCCGGCGCTTCACGGAGCGGGTGTTCGCCGAGGACCGGATGGCGGTCGAGGCGGAGCAGCGGGCCTGGGACGAGCAGGGCGAGGACTGGAACCAGGAGGTCTTCCCGCTGATCCTCGATGTCCGCGATGTGTTGCGTACCAATGGAGTGCCTATCCGCCCCGAAACCGCTCTCTGCGGTGCTGCGGCTTGGTGCGATGGCACGGTGCGGGCCGGGGTCGGCTCGGACGCGGGATCACGCGGGTCGGGCTGACCGGCCCGGTTTGTGGTGGGGGAGGACCCGGCTCGCGCAGAGGGCGTCTGACCTGGCATCGCCCCAGGTCAGACGCCTTCCGGCCGGGTGACGATCGGTGGGCGGGCGGGTGCAGCGGGTGGTGGGCCGACGGTGGGCGGGGGATCGTGGCAAGGTGGTGAGTGAGGTTGCCTCCCTCGTTCATCCCTCGATTCCGATGTGGAGGCTCGCATGGACGACAAGGAGTTCTTCCGGGCAGTGGCGGAACGCGCGAGGCTCTCGCGGCAGGAAGCGGCCGATCTGACCCGCGCCACTCTCGAAACGCTCGCCCTTCGTCTGAGCTACGGCGAAGCCCGCGACATTGCCCGCGAACTTCCCGAGCCGCTGCGTGTCTCGCTCCAACGGGAGCGGGGCGAGATGCAGATCTTCGGAGCGGATGAGTCGATCCGCAGGGTGCGTGGGCGCACCGGCCTGTCCGCGTCGGAAGCCGACCGCGGGGTGCGGGCGGTCCTCGGCACACTCCAAGAGGCCGTCTCCCGGCGGGAGTTCGAGCACGCCATGTCGCAGCTCGGCAAGGAGTACGCGCAGTTGGTGGAGACCGCGCGCTGAGGCCGCTCGTTCGGCGCAAGCTCCAAGAGGGTGAACCGGTCCGGGGCGGCCGTTGATGTGTGGCGGTGCGCCGGGTACGCCCTGGCACCGGGCCGCCCGGCCGGCCCCGACATTCCGTTCGAAAGTGTTCCCGACCCACATCTTGTGGCCCACGTCACTATCTGGCTAAGCTCCGGCACGATTCGGGCACATTTCCTCCGCAAGTTGACCTATTGGTGAGGCGATCTTCACGGTCTGCCCACCCACGTGAGGTGGCTTGGCATGGAACGGTCAGCGGCATCCCCGGCAGACGGCGCGCCCTGCGGCTTAGCGCGCTGCTCCTCCGTGAGACCGGCCCCGGGCCGCCCCTGATGACCGGGACCGTGCCGGCGGTGGCAGCGGCCGCTCCGCTGCCCCATGTCCGCCGTGACCTCCGGCTGTTCTGGTGGGCGGGCAGCTGCGACGCCCTCGGCAGCCAGACATCCGGGCTCGTCCTGCCGCTGCTGCTCCTGACCCTCGGCCGGTCACCCGCCGAGGTCGGTGCGCTCGCCGGACTCTCCGCGGTCGCGACGCTGCTGCTCGGACCGCTCGCCGCCGTCCCCGCCGACCGCGGGGCGCGCAAGCAGCTGATGGTGGGCTCCGCACTGGTCTCCGCCGCCGCGATGGCCGGTGTCACCGTCGCGGTCGCGGCGGGCCCGGTCCCGTTGGCCGTGCTCATCGCCGCCGTGCTCGTGGAGCGGTGCGCCACCTCCTGTTACGAGGCGGCGGCGCTCGGCACCGTCGCCCTGGTGTGCCCGCCCGCGGAGTACCGGCGCGTCCTGTCCCGATTACAGGCGGGGGAGCGGGGCGCGCTGGTGCTCGGGCCCGCGCTCGGCGGGCTGCTCTTCCAGGCCGAACGCTGGCTGCCGTTCCTCGCGGACGCCCTCTCCTACGCCATCGCGGCGGGCTGCATCGTCGCCATGCGCTCCCGCCTCGTCCCGCACCCTGCCCAGCGTCCGCCGACCGATACGGTGCGGCGCGGTGTGCGATCCCGGGCCGCCGAGGCCGGGGCCGGTCTGACGCTGATCCGCCGCGAACCCTTCCTTCGGCTGGCGCTTCTGTGGATCTCGGCCGTCAACGCCCTGCTCGTCGCGCTGTATTACACGACGGTCTTCGCCCTTCAGCGCGATGGCCGGGGCGCGGCACCGCTGGGGCTGGTGCTCGCGCTCGCCGGGGCGGCCGGGCTGGTCGGTGCCCTCGCGGCACCCCGGATCGCCGGACGGCGCTCCGCGGGCCGGGTGCTGGTGACGGTCTCCTGGCTGATGGTGCCGCCTGCCGCGGCCCTGCCGATGGCCCGTGACGCCTGGCACTTCGGGGTGCTGTTCGGTCTGCTGTGTCTGCTGACGCCGGTGGCGACCGTGGCGCTGCAGGCCCGGATCATCCAGGTCGTGCCACCGGGGCTCCAGGCCCGCACCGGCACCGTGCTGGCCACCGTGTCGGGCGCGGCCGCGGCCCTGGCGCCCGCCCTGGCCGGGCTGTCGGCCGACCGGGCCGGGGCCGCCGCCACCCTCACGGGCTGCGCCGCCCTGCTGGCCGTACTCGCACTCCATACGACCTTCGTGGCACCGGCCGACAGCCGCCGCGGCGCTTCGGAGCCCGTACGCCACCCCGACTCGGAGCCCGTGCCCCGCGTCGCTCCGGAACCCTCGCCCCTCACCGCTTCCGACCTCCCGCCCCACCCCGATTCGGAGCCCGTATGAGCACGACCGCGGCGCAGCCCGCCGCCCACGCGCTGCCGCCCGTCAGCACCGGCTTCCGCGTCTACCACCCGGCGCTCCCGGAGGTCTGCCCACGCGACCCGGACCGGATGGCGCTGGCCGCGGACGCCGACGGCCGCTGTGAGATCTTCACCTGGAACGCCGCCACCGGCACCGCACGCCAGGTCACCGACAGCCCGTACGGCACCCTGCACTGCGCCCTCGACGCCGATGCCCGGGTGTGGTGGTTCGCGGAGGACCGTCGCGGCCGCGGGCAGTGGTACTTCCAGGACTTCGAGGGTGGAGCGCGGCAGCCGGGCCTGACCGGTCTGCCGCCGGGGCTCCCGCACGGTCTCGCCGTCAGCGATGCCGGGACCGTGGCCATCGGCCTCGGGGACGGCAGCGGAATGACCGTCCATCTGGGGAGACCGGGCGGTCCGGCCCGGCAGGTGTGGACCGTCGGCGGGCAGGCGCTGCTCACCGGCATCTCGCCCTCGGGCGGGCTGCTGGCACTGTCCGGGGCGGCCGGTTCCGACCGCGCGGTCACGCTCGTCACCTGCTCCGGGTCGGTGCTCGACCAGCTCTCCGGACACCGCGGCCGGCTCTGGGCGCTCGGCTTCGCGCCGTCCCCGTCCGGCACCGAGCTGCTGCTGGTCCAGGAGCACAACGACGGCTACCGGCTGGCGACTTGGCGGCCCGGCAGCGGGCTGCTGCCCCAGGACTGGTGCCGCTTCGAAACCGAGATCACCGCCCGCTGGTACCCCACGGGACGCCGCACCCTCGTCCGCCAGGACCGCCACGGCCGCTCCACCCTCGCCACGGCCGACCTCGACCGTCACACCCTGACCCCGTTACCCACCCCGCCCGGCACCCTGCTCGACGCCGCCCCGCACCCGGGCGACGACGTGCACTACCTCTGGACCGACACCGCCACCCCGCCCCGGATGCACTCCACCGCCGGCACCCGGCTCCCCGAACTCGCCACCCTGCCCGCCCCCGCACCCGGCCGGCACCGCGAACTGTGGACGCCCGGCCCGGACGGGCCCGTACACACCCTGCTCAGCGAACCGGAACCGGTGACCGGACGACGGCCCCCACTGGTGTTCCTGGTGCACGGCGGCCCCGCCGACCACGACCGTGACGCCTACGACCCGGAGGTGCACTCCCTGGTCGCCTCCGGATTCGCGGTCGCCCGGGTCAACTACCGCGGCTCCACCGGTTACGGGCCCCGCTGGCGCGCCGCGTACGGTGCGGGCGTCGGGCTCACCCAGGTCGCCGACCTCGTCGCGGTCCGTACCGATCTGCTCCGCCGCGGCCTGGCCCGAGCGGACGCGATCGGCCTGTGGGGCACCTCCTGGGGCGGCTACCTGGCGCTGCTCGCGCTCGGCACCCGGCCGGACCTCTGGCAGGCGGGCGTCGCCGTCAAACCGGTCGCCGACTGCGCGGCTGCCTACCGCACCGGCACCCCCGCCCTGCGTGCCCTGGACGAGCGGCTGTTCGGCGGCACACCGGACACCGTGCCCGAGCGCTACGCCCGCAGCTCACCCCTCCACTACGCGGCCGACGTCCGCGCCCCGCTGCTGGTGATCGCCGCCACCCTCGACGCCAAATGCCCGCCCGGCCAGGTACGGAGCTACCTCGGGGCACTGCGGCAGGCGGGTACGGCACCCGAGTCGATGTGGCTGGAGACCGGCCACGACGGCTACACCGGCGCCCATCACGTGGCCGTACTGCACCGGGCCATGGGCTTTCTGGACCAGCATCTGCGCCGCGCTCCCGCGGCCCACCGAACCCCCCGTCCCTCGGTGGACGGGGTCTCCGGAGGCACCGGCCCGTCCGGTACCCCCGGCTCGTAAGAACCGTTCCGCAATCGGCAGAAGAGGAGCAGCAGCCATGCAGAAGGACATCATCCACAACGACCCGCTCGCGGGTGACGAGGAAAACCGCAGACCGGGCATCGGCATCACGGTGACCGTCCCGTTCCGTAACGCCGAGGAAACCGAGGAGGACTGATCCTCCCCGGCCGGCCCGGCGCACACCGGGCCGGCCGGACCCGCGCACGTCACCGGCCGGCCGACGGCCACCTCCCACCCCACCCGCCGTAGTACGAGGAGCCGCCATGCGCGTCCTGCTGGTCAATATGCCCTGGTCCCCGATCGACCTGCCGTCCCTCGCCCTCGGCATCCTGCGCCGGAGCGTTGACGAGCGCACCTCCGGCCGGGCCGATGTCCTGCACGCGAACCTGGAGTTCACCGACTGGATCACCCGGCGGACCACGTTCACCGCGGACGACTACCAGTTCTACGCGCTCTCCTCGTACTTCATGGGCTGCGGAGACTGGGTGTTCTCCTCCGCCCTGTACGACGACCCCGAGTGGCGGGTAGCGGAGTTCAGCGCCTCGATGCGCGGCAAACTGCGCGAGGAACGGCTGGATATGTCGAAGGAACTGCACCGCGTGGTACCGGAGTTCGTGCAGGAGACAGCCGAGCGGATCGTGGCGGCCGGCCCCGATGTCGTCGGCTTCACCTCCACCTTCCAGCAGAACACCGCCGCGCTCGCCGCCGTCAAATACGTCAAACGCCTTGCCCCGCACATCCGCACCGTCATGGGCGGGGCCAACTGCGACGCCGAGCAGGGCGCCGCCACCCACCGCAACTTCCCGTTCCTGGACTTCGTGGTCCGCGGTGAGGGCGAGGCCGCCTTCCCCCAGCTGCTCACCGCCCTTGACGAGGGCGGCGACCTGTCCGACGTCCCGGGGCTGTGTCACCGCGACGCCGACGGCGCGAGCGTCGCGAACCCGATGAGCACCAGACCGCTGCCGCCCGCGACCATCCTGCCGCCCGACTACAGCGGCTACTTCGAGCGGCTGTCGGCCTCCGTCGCCCGCAACTGGGTGGAGCCCAAACTTGTCGTCGAAGGGGCCCGCGGCTGCTGGTGGGGGGAGAAGCACCACTGCACCTTCTGCGGTCTCAACGGCTCCTTCATGCAGTTCCGCAGCAAGAGCCCCGACACCTTCTACGAAGAGATCATGGAGCTGGCCCGCCGGCACCGGGTACTGGACATGTACCTCGTCGACAACATCCTCGACATGGGCTACCTCACCACCGTCCTGCCCCGCATCATCGACAGCGGCTACGACCTGCGGATGCATATCGAGATCAAGGCCAATATGCGCCGGACCCAGCTGCGCACCCTCGCCCAGGCCGGAATGATCTACGTCCAGCCGGGCATCGAGAGCCTCAACAGCCGGGTGCTCGACCTGATGGACAAGGGCGTCAGCGGCTGCCAGAACGTCCGTATGCTCCGCGACGGCGCCGAGACCGGACTCTCCGTCTCCTGGAACTACCTGCACGGCTTCCCCGGCGAAAGCGCCGCGGACTACGAGCCCGTCATCGCCCAGATACCGGCCCTGGAACACCTCGACCCGCCGGTCGACCTGTCCGCCCGTATCGCCATCGAACGCTTCAGCCCATACTTCAACCGGCCCGAACTCGGCTTCACCGGCCTGCGCCCCGAAGAGCACTACCGCTTCACCTACGACCTGCCCGAGTCCGAACTCCTCGATCTGGCCTACGTCTTCGAGGCACCCGAACGCGGAATCACCGAGCCCACCGTCACCGCGCTCAACGACGCCCTCGGCGCCTGGAAGAAGCACCACACGGACAGCAGGCTCACCCATGCGGACCTCGGCGACCGCATCGTGCTCGTCAGCCGCCGCCGCGCCTTCGACTGGGGCGCCCTGGAACTCAGCACACCCACCGAACTCGCGGCCTTCCGGCTGCTCGACCAGCCGCACGCCCCCGCCGCACTGACCCGCAAGCTCGCCGCCCGACTCCCCGAGCACACCGTCGACGAGGCCGCCGTCCGCGCCCTCCTCCAGCACTGGGTGACGCTCGGGCTGGTCTTCACCGACGGCGGCCAGTACGTCCATCTCGCGCCGGCCGCCGTCAACGAGGACCTGCTGCGCCTGGACTACATGCGCCATAGCCACGCGGGGGCGGCGGCGCAGGAGCAGCCGGAGTCCGATGAGGACGCGGCGCGCGCCCTTGTCGCTCACGTGTGACCATCCCGACTGGCGGGCGCGGAGCCGGAGCGGCGTGCTCGGAGCCGGTCCGGTGGGCGCAGCCCACAGCGGAACTCCCGTCCTCTGCTGCTCTGCACAGGACTTCATACCGAACAGAACTCAGGACTTCATGCCCCGCAGGAGAACGCCATGACCATTACCACCGCCCCCGCCTCCTCCCGCGCACTGGCCCTCAGGGCCTGGCGGGACTACGACGAGGACGCCTGCGCCCTGCCGGGCATGAGCCTGGGCGCGGTCGACCTGCCTGCCGCGCCGGACGAACAGGCCGCCCACCTGTGGGAACTCGGTGCACGCCGGGTGGAGTTCGCCGAAGAGCTGGACCTGACCGCGGTCGACGACCCCGACGCCGCCGCCCACGCCGTCCGGCGGCTGTGCCTGATCCGCGACCTGACGGCCCGCGCCGTGCTGGTGCAGTGGCAGCTGCGGCTCCCCTCCGAGCCCGACGACGGCTGGCGCGACCTCAGCCACCTCCAGCCGCCCCGCACCCTCACCGGCCCCGCCGATGCCGCGGCCGCGCTCGCTCAGTGGCGTAACGCCCACTATCTCTGCAAGTGCCTGTGGCGTCAGGGCCCCGGTTTCGTCCAGATCCGCGACCGCCGCTGGGGCGAACTGCGCCGCTTCACCGCCGAGGAGCCCGAATACCAGGAGGCCATCACCCAGCTCTCCTACGGGGCCCCGCTCGCGTCCGTACCGAAGGCCATCGCCGACGACTTCCTGGCGGAACGCCTGGTCTCCCGCACCGGCCCGCTGCTGTGGTGGCTCCCGTACCGGGTGAACCGCTGGATCCAGGAGGCGATGGCCGTCTGACCGGGAGGCGGTGGCCGTGGACCGTGCACCGCCTCGCCGCCGACAGCCAGCCGATCTACCTGGCGCGAGGGCCCCGCTGCGCCATGTTCTTCACCGAGCTGACGGGCAACCGGATCGGCCGTATCGATGCGGACGGCCGCATGCGTGAGTACGACATCCCCACGCCTGACAGCCGGCCCGTCGCCGTCGCCGCCGGCCGCCGAGGCCATATGTGGTTCACCGAGGAGGCCGGCGCCGCCTACGCGGAACTCGACCCCGACAACGGCCGCATCACCGAGCACCGCACCGATGTCCCGGGCGCCAAGCTGGCCGGGCTGGCCTTCGACTGCTTCGGCAACCTGTGGGTCCAGTACAACCAGCCCGGACTGATCGACCGCGTCCGCCCGGACCTGACCACCAGCCGCTACACCCTGCCCACCCCCACCCCGGCGTCTTGAGCCGACAGTGTGAACCCCGGTGCGGTCTCGCCAGCTGGGGCGGGGGTCTGGCTAGCCCCCGTGTCGCCTTGAGTCGCACTGGAGTACTACGGGAGTGCTAGGCACCGTCCGGCTGGCGCGGCTCCCGTCGCATGACCCACAGCGTCGGCCCGCCGCCCGGCAGCTGTACTTCCTGCCGCACGGTGAAACCGAAGTGCTCGTAGAACGCAAGATTGGACCGCTTCGACGACTCCAGCCCGACGGGCATCCCCATCGCGTCCGCCTTGGCCAGCCCCGAGCGCAGCAGGGCCGCCCCGTGCCCCTGCCCCTGGGCCGCGGGGTCGGCGCCCAGCACCGCCAGGTACCACAGCGGTTCCTGCGGCGCGTGCTCGCCCGCCGCCTCCACGGCCTCCCGGAACAGCGAAGCCCGGTCGCCGAGGATTTCCTGCAGCTCCTGGACGGTCTCCGCATCGGGAACGGCCTTGGCCAACCCCTCCGGCGCCACCCAGAAGGCCGCCGCCGCCTCGGTGCGCTCGCACACGCCGTGCCGGCCGTACTGCCGCGTGAACAGCGTGCTGAAGTAACGCACCAGCCCAGCCTGTCGGGAGGCCTCGTCGGGAAAGAACCAGCGCATCATCGGGTCGTTATCGAAGGCCCCCGCGAGGATCCGACTGACGACCGGCGCGTCCTCCTCAACGGCGGGCGTCACAGGGGTGTTTGCGGGGTTGTTAGTGCTCGTTATCGCCATACGGGTCATTCTGTACGGTCGGTGATCTTGAGCAGAAAGCGGGGGTAGGTCGACATCAGGGGTGACGGGGAAGCACCTGTAGCTTCATGGGATGGCGGTCCGGGACCATGTTTCGAGATCCCGGACCGGCTCGAACGACGTCTGATGTCAGGGGACGTGGGTGGCCCTCATGCGTGCCGTGCCGGCAGCGACGGGAGGGTTACGATTCGTCCTGGCTTTCCTTGAGCTCTCGGGCCGTCCGTTCCCACTCCTCGAACACAGCCACGCTCCCGAACATGGCACGGAGAGACGCGCCGATCTTCCGGCTCGGCTTGCGCAGTTGCCGACTGGCCTGACTGAACATCTCCACCACAGGCACGATCTCCTGCGCACCGTCCGCTGAGCTTCGGAGCTCCCCGGCCATTTCGATCACCTGGTCGAGCAGCCCGTGCAGCTCCTCCGACCACTCGTCGCGCGGGGTGTTCCGCGCCCACTGCAACAACGCGCCAAGGGCGTCGGTCGCGACGTTCATTCGCCCGGCGAAGCGGGCAGCTGCCGTGTCCAAATCGTCGGACGGGCCCTCGATGGCCTTGGCGAAGCGGTTGATGACAGCCAGTTGGGCACTCGTCGGGGTTCCCGGGCGGTTGGCCCGGAGCATGTCCTCGGTGAGCAGCTCGGCCATGGCTGCGAGGTCCACGAACGCTGCCTCTACCTCCGCCAGG
The DNA here is from genome assembly GCF_027497495.1 of Streptomyces tubercidicus. Classification (GTDB taxonomy): domain Bacteria; phylum Actinomycetota; class Actinomycetes; order Streptomycetales; family Streptomycetaceae; genus Streptomyces; species Streptomyces tubercidicus. The sequence continues at coordinate 615,311 of NZ_CP114205.1, read as the reverse complement.
TCACCCACCATCGCCTCCATCTCCGCTTCGGCGGCGACCACGAGGTCGAACAGTCCCGGGCGGTCCTCCTCCTGGGTGGCTGGGGTCAGGCTGTTGTCCCCGATGGCAGGGGAGGGCATGTGGGCGAGCAGAATGCGCGCGGGCAGCATGAGCGGACTTGCTCCGGAGAGCCCCTCGGCGAGTGCTGCCGTCAGCTCGCGCCGCGCCTCGGCCGATCCGAGGGGCAGGGCTGGGAACTGGACGGTCGGCACCACTCCGGCGCCGAAGGGCACGGTTCCGGCCTCGCCGAGATGCACGGTGCACCGGCCGACGGCGTGCCTGATGCCGAGTCCGTAGACCACCTCCGGGCTGCCTCCGGTGAGATCGGCAACAACGATGTCCTCTTCGATGATGTGGCGGATCAGCCGCTCGGTCAGCACGCCACTGCCGGACACGTGGTCCGCCCGGATCAGCGACAGGTTGAGCTGCTCGCAGACAGGTCCTACGACGTCGTCGTAGAACATGCTGGTCTGCTGCCGAACACCGTGGTCGGGGCTGTCGGTGGGCCTGCAGGCGTTGCCGGTGGGCCCGATCGCGAAGCATGTGGGCATGGTGGATCTCCTGCCAGGAGTAGGGGAAGGCTGTGGGAAGGTCCGTGGCCCGGCCAGTGCCGGGCCACGGTGGGACTGCGTCAGTCGAAGAGGGTCAGCGCCACGCCGTCCGCAATGTCGTCGGCGAAGAGGGGCCGCTCCTCAATGCCGAGCGCGTGCATGAGATGCACGGTGAGGACGCGGTGACGATGGCCGACGCGGACGGTCTCGCACGGAAAGGTACCGAGGCCGACCAGCCGGTAGGCGGTACCCATGCTCATGCCGTAAGCCCTGGCTGCCGTCCTCAGGTCGACGCTGACCGGCAGATCCAGGATCTCCCGGAAGGACAAGGGGGTCCGATCGCACTTGCTCATCCGCGTCTCCCGATGTGTCGCAGGGACAGCGCTCCGACCCGGCGTCCGCGCCGGAGCCGCTGCGTGTCGGTGACTGTGTCGGCCAGGCCCCATTCCTGGGCCAGAGCTCCGATCCGTAGGCCCTCGACCCGCTCGGCCGGAATGCTGATCCGCAGGGAAGCGGTGAGCCCGTCGGGCCTTCCGGGACCGTCGAACTCCGCCTGCCAGGAGGCGCCAGAGCGGTGACGAGATCCCATGACGGCGTCCATGTCCTCGACGGCCACCTCTGCACGGGCTTTGCGTGCCGTGTTCCACGCCTGGGTGCATGCGAAGCGCAGCAGCACCGCCCCGGGAGACGTGGTCTCCGGCCCGATATTCCGCAGCGCTTCGAGGAACCCCGTGACCAGTTCCGCTTCGACATCTGCGCGGTCCGACCCGAAACGGAACGCGATCCTGGACGCGGTACGGCGCAACCCGGGCAGGGCCATCCACACCGCGCCCAGCCGCCAGCCGCACCGGTCCCCATCGTTCCGGGCCAGAGCCGCGATCCGATGCCACAGCGCGGTTTGTACGGACGGATCCGCCGAGCGGTCGTAGAGGACCCTCCGGGCCTCGGCCAGGGAAAGCGGGGGCCTTGCGCCGTCGGCCCCTTCGTCCAGCCGGAGCTCCGGTTCCAGTACTTTGCCCGCTAACTCCTGCTCGATCGCGCCGAACAGTCCGGATCGAAGGGGCACCGCCATCGTCGTCCTCCTGATCACTCGGATTCCCGGGGCTGGTTCCTGCTGCGCCATGCGGCCAGGGAGCGTGCCGCGAGGCCCTTGCCGGGCATGGCGTCACCGCCCCGTTCGATGGACAGGAGCAAGCGCAGAAATCCGGGTTGCCGTGTATCGACAAGCCGCGCGAAGAGGTCCTCCACCGCCGCATCGGGCTGTGGTGTGTCGTCCGTACCACGGCACCAGGCGAGCAGCGCATCCCGCATCGGGTGGTATGCCGCAGCTTCGCCGAGCGCGTGCTGGACGAGTTTCACGGTGTTCGAAGCCGTCTCCTGCCGGGCGAGCAATTGATCGGAGAACCAGCCGTGGTCGCAGTCCACCAGTGTGGGGAACGTGATGGCGGCCAGCAGTTCCGCGACGCCCTCGGCCTGTGCCCAGGAGTTCATGTGTCGCACGATCGTGCCCTTGTCCGCGGGGCTCCCTGTCGCGAACTGCTGCAGCAATGTCTCCGCGACGGTCAGTGCCACCGCCACATCATCGGCGTCGTTGCCTCGGCCATCCACCACATGCTGCAGCAACGGCAGGGCGTGCTCGGCCTTGACCCCGCCCATGTCTGAGCGACAGGCGTAGGCGACCGCGGTGCGCAAGGCCGTTTCGGGCGCGGCGCTCCACTCCTCAAGCAGCTCGTACGCTGTGTCGGAGACGGCACGGTCATGCGTTGCCGTACCGATGGACCAAGCCGCGACTCTGACGCCGGGCTGCTGGGTGGAGAGGGCGAGTTCCCGGACGAGCCCGAAGGTCCGGCCGCCGGACCGTATGCCCATCGCCGCCACGGCACGGCCGGCACGCTCGATCGTCTCCTCGTCATGTCCGGGGCGGCCCAGCCACTCGTGCAAGAGGGGCAGCAGTCCGGTGCGATCGCGGCACATGACATCCCATACCGCTTCGCGCACCGCCGGCCAGAGGAAAGCAACCGACTCCGGCTTGCCGTGCGTTCGGGCCTCACACCGTGCCCCAATGCCGCGCAGGATGTCGTGCAGGGGACGTTGCCGGGCACGGCTGTGTCCACGTTTGGCCGCTGAGTCCCGGAGAGCATGGTCAGGAGACACCGAATCCCCTCGGGAGTCTGCCAGCGCCAGAAGGCTCACCGCCTGCTCGACGACGGTTCCACGGTCCAGCCCGCCGTACACACAGACCGACATCAGGTGCGCCAGGAGTTCCGGATCGCCCTCCGCCCGCGCCAGGAGTTCGGGAGCCTCCGCAGAGGCCAGGCAGCCCATCACCTCGGAACGGCACATTCCACCCGTGGCCCCGAGACGGGCCACGGTCGCTGCCGCTTGTGCCGCGTATCCGGGTGGGAGTTCGGGGGGCAGGATCTCGGAAAGGAATTCCGGTCCGAGCAGCTCCAGCAAACGGGCACGATCTTGGGCATCCTGGCAGATGTCCGCGAGGTGCGCGGAGAAGACATGGCCCGGGTCAGGCGGTTCATGGCGCACCACCTGGGCACCGAAGTCCCTTTCCAAGGTACGTACCAGGCCCGGCGTTTCCGGAAGCACGATGACCAGGCGCGCTCCTGCCTCCGCCAGCGAACCCTCCAAGCTGGACAGGTCCCAGGGCCTCAGCGCGAAGGGATCACCGGGCTCCATCACCAGGTAGCCGTCCACCCCTTGCGGCCGGGGGCGCCATCGAGCCAGGTCCACCGTTCCGTCGACCTGGACGAGTGTGGGGTCCTCGCACCCGTGGGCCAGCAGATTGAGGGCCAGCGTGAGACGGCCGGTACCCGGTACGCCGACCAGCAAAAGGATGCCCGAGTCGAGTGCGGCAAGACCTCTCTCGAACCCGGCGGTCGAAACGAAGCGCTGCCGGGCGATCTGGAGGTCCCTCGGCCGCACGGGTCCCTGGCGCCACGGCGTCACCGCACCGTCATCGGCTATCGAGGAGGTGGACAGCACGGTGCGCTGGTCACCCTTCACTACACCGGCGTTGACCGTACCGTTCGGGGCCAGCACCATCAGGCGCTGATTCCTGATCAGTTCAGGGAGGACAGTACCGAGGATGTCGTCCGCTGAGTTCGCGTCAGATCCCATCGTCCGCTCCTCGGACGTAGTCACCCGATACCTGCATATCGGTCAGGTGCTGTCCGCCGTGGACGGATCCGGTGTTGATGATGCCCCGTTCGGCGCTGAGCAGCGTCGTGTGCGATGACGTGGGAGCCGTCGGCTCATCATCGGCGGGAGTCGTCGGCTCGTCGGTGGGGGATTCGGCGCAGTGCGAAGGTGCCAGCAGGCCGCTCAGTCGACCGAAATCCTCCGGACTGATCCTGAACCCCGCGCGCTGCAGTGCCGTGAGGGCTTCCGCCCACCCGTGGTCGCTTCCAGCGGGATCGTCGGCCCTGGCAACCGAACGAGGGGTGAGGCCCTCACCGGCCGGAACAGCAGCCGGTCGCACAGGGCAGATGGCGCTCCCCTGTTCCACCGCGGTCTTCTCGTGTTCTCGCATGACTTCCTTCGGGGCAGGCCGGATCGACACGAATGGCCGTCCGGCATTTCCATGGCCATCCGAGATTCCCGCAACGTCCGGCGGCCTTCCGCTCGCGCAGTGCACAAGAGAGGTGGCCATGGCCACATTCCGAACACACCATTCAAGGAAGCTGCGCCCGCGCCCCGTCGCAGTGCAGTCCAAGAGAAAAGAGCATCAAAAAAGGCAGAGGCGGTGAGCCTGCTTTGGTCGGCCAGTCCGTTCCTGTCATTGCGGATGATTGATCTCGCCCTGCCCGAGCAAGGCCCCCTGATTACGATCTGGGGCCTGGGCGGCCGATCAAGGCGTCATGACCCACTCGGCGCGTGGTGTCACGGGCGAGCACATGATGCAGGTACTGCTCATCGATGACTTCGATGTAGAGCCTCCCGGCCTGCACCCTCTGCTCTCCGAACCGCTCCAGCACCTTGGTGATGGAGCACCGGCTCACTCCGATGTGCTGCCCCAGCTCTTCCCTGGTGAGGGAGAACGAGCGCACACCGGAAACGGCGATGAGACGGAGCAGCGCCGCTGCGAGCCGCCGGTCGACGTCGCCCTCGCACGTCTGGGTCTGCTCCCGCAGGCGGCTCACCGCGTGAGCAGCAAGCTGATTTGCCAGGTCGTGTTGCGTGACGAAGCGCCGGAAAGCCTCCGCGGGGACCACGGACACTTCGCATTCGCTAATTGCTCGCACGCTGGCCAGGCGGGCCCCGTCGACCTGTACGGCCATCTCGCCCAGTACCTCACCCGGTCCACGGAAGGCGAGTAGCCGCTCCTTGCCGTCGGCGTCTGTGCGCACCACCTTCACCATGCCACGGAGTATGGCAAGTACATGCGTTCCAGAGTCCCCCTGCCGCAGCAGGGTCTCACCGGCCAGGTGGTGTCGTCCGGGGAAGCGTGTCAACTCTTCCCACGCCTCTGCGGGTACGAGGTCACGCAGGATCAGCGCTGTCGAAAAGCACCTCTGTTTGCTCATGTGATCACGTTAAGGGAATCTCATTGCCGCCGGGGGCGGAATGTGTGGTCGGCCTGCTTGGCCGTCCTGAGGTCCACGCCGTCCGTACCTGGCACGGTCATGACGGGTTGGCTCAGAGGGGTGCTGCAGACACTTCAACAAAGTCAACGGTCCGACAGTGCCTCCGCAATGGCGACATGGGAGGGGGCGAGCATGGTCCGCCCGTCCTCGATGTCCCACAGTGAGTTCTGCAGCAGGCGGCCCAGTGTCCAGCCGGCGGCGCGTGTGCGGTCCAGGTTGAGGGCCTCGGTGAGCAGGTCGAAGCGGCGTCGCACCACACGGTGGGTGTCGTTCTTCGCGACGACGGCGTCCCACCGGCTGTCCAGGGCGGGCCACAGGTCGAAGCCGGGGTCGCCGGTGAGCGGCTCGGGGTCGATGGCCAGCCATGGCTCGCGTTCCGCGGCGAGCACGTTGTCGTAGTGCAGATCCCAGTGCAGCATCCGGTCGCCGGGGTCACCGGCCAGTTCGGCCACCGCCGACGCCCAGGCACGCAGGTGGCGGCGGTCGGCCGGGTCGGTCAGTGCTCTGGCCGCCTGCGGGACCTGCTCCAGCATCTCGGTGGCGATGTCACCGAGGCTTCGCAGTCCCTGGGGCGCGGGGACGGAATGCAGCCGCGCCTGAAGCCCGGCGAGGATGCCCATCGCGACATCGTCGTCCTCGACCGAGGTGAGAGTGCGGGCACCGTCCAATCGCTCCAGCAGCATGGTGCTGCTCTCGGGATCGTGGTCGAGCAGCCGCACCATCCCGTCGCCGTCCCAGGCGCGCAGCCCGATGAGTGCGGCGGTGGTCTCCTGCCTGGGCATCTGGAGTTTGAGGACCGCAGGCGTACCGTCCCTGCGCAGCACGGGCAGTACCAGCGAGGCTTCTCCCGCTCCGGGTTCGCCGTCCCGTCTCAGCTCCCAGCGGTCCAGTAGTTCCGCGGCCAGGGCGGGCAGTGCGGCGATCCAGGCCCTTCCCGCCTCGCCGAAGGTTCTGGCGTACGAGGATGCCAGGAGCTTTGGGACCTCAACTGCTGCGGGCCGGTTCATGTGCGAGTCCTATTCCTGTGGGGGTGGGGTGCGGTCAGGGGGTCTGGTCAAGTTGGTCTGATGTCAGGTTGGTCGAGCCTGCTGTACGGCGTCGTGGACCCGGACACTCCCGGGCGACTTCCGGCCATTGGCCGGTGGAGCCGTCCCGAACGGTCGCGGGTGCGGTAGGAAAGGGGCCGATCCACGGAAACTTCCTTTCCCTCATGCACTGGATCATTTGGGTGCTGACGGGGTCATTCCCCTGTTCTCGGAAACGGAGACCATGATGCGAAGACCTGTCCGTGCCGCGGTGGCGGTTGTCGCGGCCGCCTTCCTCATACCTCTGCTGACGGCGAGTCCGGCGCCCGCCTCGTCGGTCCGGCCCGGCGACGGCGCCCGTAAGCCCGGGGTCTGCCGGCCCGCCCTCCAGGTCCTGGCCTCCCTGCCGGGTTCAGGAGGCAGCCGGGTCAAGGGACTTGGGCCGAATGCTCTGGCGGTGGGGGCCTCGCGCGGCCTGCCCGTGTACTGGACCGGTACTCGGGTCCATCGTGTACCGCTGCCCGCCAAATTCACCGGCGGTGAGGTGGTGGCCGTCAACGCGAAGGGCCTGATGGTCGGCTCTCTGCAGGGCGACGGCCGTACCGCTGCCTTCAGCTTCCGTGCCGGGGCCCGCGCGGTGACCCTGCTGCCGGAAGGGGCCCATGCGGCGGACGTCAACGACCAGGGGCTGATCGTCGGCGACACGGTCAAGGGCGGCGCGCTCATCGGTCTCGAATGGGACGGCGCGCGGATCCGTCGTCGGCTCGCGCCGCCGGCCGGATATTCGCTCACCTCGGTGACCGCCCTCAACAACGCCGGTCAGATCGCCGGTTCCGGCGAGGCCGTCAAGGACGACGAGTCGTGGTCGGCGGGCCTCCTCTGGCCGGCCAGGAGTGGCGCGGCGGCGGTACCGCTCCAGCGCTACTGGCCCGCGGGAGTGCCCTACGACTTCTGGTACCCCCGGGACATCGACCGCGCCGGACGGATCGTGGGCACCCACGACTACACCCGGCTGGACACCCTCACGCCCACCCAGTGGCTGCCGCCGTACGCGATCGAGAGCGAACCGGGGCTGCTCGGGGAGCGCACCAGCGGCACCTTCGAAGCGATCAGCCCCACCACCAACGTGAGCGTGGGCACCGCTTCGGACAGCAACATGGTCGGACCCTTCCCGCCGGAGACGGCACCCCCGGAGCAGGCCCAGATCTGGCCGGGTACCGGCCCCTTGCTGGCGCTGCCCCGCCTCTCCCCGGAGGGCCCCTCCCAGGCATACGCCGTCAGCGACGACCAACGCGTCGGCGGCGCCGCGGCCGACGCCACTTCAACATCCCGCGCCGTCATCTGGACCTGCGCCCTGCGACAGGCATACCGGCCCTGACATCTGCTGCCGCCGTTCACGACCGTCCCGGCGGGCGGCGGTAGGCGACGCGACACACCGCGTCCCGCCAGTCAGCTACGGCGCGAGACCGCGCTCTCGCCCGGCCCCCGGTCATCGCTGAGCAGGCGGCTGCGGTGTGAGCAGCGTCGGGCGGTGGTGAGCAGTGCCTGGAGTTGCATGCCGAATTGGTCGGCGTCGTTGAGTGTGCTGTGGAACGGGAGTCGTACGTCGTGGTGGCCGAGTGGGTATTCCACGCGGAGGACGATGCCGTAGCGGTCGATGGCCAGGGGCGCCGCGCGTTCCATGAGTTGCAGGAATCGGGGTTCCACCAGTCGCAGCAGGAGGGGAATGCAGTGGCTGTGTTCCTCGACCAGGTGGGTGAGGATGTCGGCTTCATAGGTGGCCAGGGGATCTGCCGGCGCGGTCATCAAGTCGTCAAGGCCGATGCCGGCCTTGCACGTTGCTGTTTCGAGTACCGCCGTGGCGAATTCCATGCAGTCGCCGGCCGGTGAGCCCGCCTTGTCCCGTGAGGTCAGCCATCCCATCACGGTGAGACGTGCGCGCACCCGGTCGCGTACGGGGAGCGGCGCGATATCGGTGAACTGCAGCGTGGCAGGCACCCGCTCGCCGGTGCCGGCCGCGCCGGTGAGTCCGGCGTCCTCGGGGGAGGGGTGCAAGTGGACGTGCTGCGTCGCTCCTGGGCCGTTTCCGCGGGAGACCTCGGTGGTGTGGCCATCGACCTCCATCGTCATCGAGTGGGCCGAGGCCAGAATCGTCCGGACTCTTTCGGCGCTGGTCGGTTGCTGCGCCGCACCACCGAAGATACGCATAAAGACTCCCGAAGGTTAGGTAAGGCTTACCTTATCAGCCCTGGGGTGTTCCTGCGGTCGGGGCTCTCCCGTGCGTGGTGACGGATGGATCATGCCGCCGATATCTCCGGCGACTTGGCGCGGCGCAGGCTCCGCAGCTGGCGGTATTCGCGGATGAGGATCGTCAGCATGGTGGAAACGGCGGGGCGTGCCGGGCCGTGCAGGAGGCCCGGCCCCTTGGTTCCGGCCGCGTCGCAGGTGGCCTCGTCCAAGGCGATCAGGGCCCGGACGAAGGGACGGCTGGCGGGAGGCAGGAACTCGGTCACACGGTGACTGGCGGCCAGGGTGATGCGAGCCTGCTGGAGGAGATGCTCCAGGAGCGTGCGGACTTCAGGGGTGTCCTTCGCGTGAACGAGGTCCGTACGGGTCACCCCGTGGCTCAGCAAGGTTTCCTGAGGGATCGTCAGGCGGTCGTCGGCCAGGTCTTCGGCGAGATCGTTGACGAAGTCGAGGCGCTGGCTGCCGTCGATATACGTGCGGCAGGCGGCGCGGTAGTCGGCGGGTTCCTCGCCGGGCGCGAGCAGACAGGCAATCAGCATGAAAGCGGGCAGTGAGTAGCGGTCGAGGTAGTGCTGATAGTCCGACTCCGTGGCGAAGCCGGTGAATTCGAGGTCGGTGGCCGCGGTGCGGAGAAAGTCCTTGATATGTCCGAGGAGGCGGGGGTGGCGGGCGCCGGTGTGCAGGAGCGGGCGGAGTACGGGGTGGTCGCTGGTGCCGGTCGTCAGCGCCTGGGTCACCTCTTCCTCCCATGCCGCGTAGGCGGCAGCGCGCTGAGGCAACGGGCCCTGGTCGAGGAGGTTGTCCGTGTGGTGCATGAAGGCGGTGGCGGCGATCATGTGGGGGGCCAGGGGAGGCGGCAGGAGCAGCAGGACCGCGGTGTAGGCCGCGCGCTTGTAACGGGCGACCAGCGAACGCTGTTGAGTGAAGTCGTTGCGCAGCTGCGGGTCTTGAATGCCCGCGGCATCAAGCCTGGTGGTCCACATGCTCATCCGGAGGTCCTTTGTGGTGTGGGGGCGTGGGGGTGTGGTGTGGGGCGGCGAGGGCCGAGGGGCCTCGTCACCGGGTGATCGGTCACCGAGTCATGCAGCCAACAACCGTAAGCCCGTCGTATGACGCCGCTCGCCCTCAGACGCGATCAACCACTTCCTGCCCGCCGTCCGCAGCAAGCTTCTTCCGGATCGCGCTCCCATGACGCGGCAGGAGCAGCGGAGTAGCCAGGAGGAGAACTCCGGCGGCGCCGATCGCCGTGCGGGGACCGGTGACGGTGGCGAGCAGACCCCATAGGGCGGTCAGAACCGCGATGGTGGCGCTGCTGCTGATCGACCACGCGGCCAGGGTGCGGGCGACCCGGTCGGGGGCGGTGTGGTCGAGCCGGTAGGTCGCCAGCATCGGGTTGAACAGGCCGATGCAGGTCACCAGGCCGAGTTGGACGGCGATGACCAGGAGGATCCCGGGGACACCGGGCGGGACGAACGCCAATCCGAGAGGCCAGAGCGCGCGTAGCACCCCGGCGGTGAGCAGCACCTTGCGCTGCCCGTACCGCGCCGCGAGGCGATGCGCCATGCGTGCGCCGACCAGGCCGCCGATGCAGGGGAGCGCGAAGACGAGGCCGTACTGCCAGGGGGTGAACCCGAGATGGTCCAGCAGGAGCACGGCGAGCAGCGGCTCGGAGGCCATGATCAGGCCGTTGACCACGATGGCGTTGAAGAACAGCGGGCGCAGGGTCGGGTGGTTGAGGATGTAGCGCCAGCCTGCGAGCAGATCGCCGGCTCGCAGGCGCGGAGCACCGGTTCGCTCGGGGCGCGCTTCCGTGCCGCCGATGGCCCGGATGCCCAGCGCCGAGAGCAGATAGCTGACCGCGTCGGCCACCACGGTCGTCACCGGGCCGAACAGCCCGATCGCGGCCCCGCCGAGCGGCGGCCCGACCAGCGTCGAGGTCCACGTCGTGGCCTCGAACCGGCCGTTCGCGATGAGCAGGTCCGCCTGCGGTACGAGCGCCTTCAGGTACGCGCCGCCGGCCGCCCTGAAGGCGATATCGGCCGCCGCGGTGACCATGGAGACCAGGAGGAGCTGGGCGAAGCTGAGCCGCCCGAGTGCGAACGCGACGGGGACGCTCATCAAGGCCGCGAACCGGGTCAGGTCCATCGCCATCATGACCGGCCGCTTGCGACGGAACTCCATCCAGGGACCGAGCGGCACCGCGATCAGGGCTCCCACGGCCCGTCCCGCGGCGGCCAGCATCGCGACCTGGGCCGGCCCGCAGTGCAGCACCAGGACCGCGATCAGGGAATACGCGCCCAAGCCGAGCCCGGACCCGTACGAGCTGACCGCATACGCCGCCCACAACCACCCGAACCGACGCCCCAGCGACCGTCTGCCCGCCATCCCCATCGCCCCCGCCCCTGCCGCCCCGGCCCCGTCTCCTCGCCGCAGTGACCCAACCACGCCCTGACCACCGGCATCAAAGCGATGACGGAGAGGGTGAGTCGCTGCTGCAATCAGGAAATGTCAGTAAAAGAGTTAGTTTGGGGTAAGCAACTAATGCAGCCCTCCTCGTGGGAGGTGCCCATGACTGCGACGCCCGCGGAATCCCACGCGGCGCGGAGGCGGGCCCGAGCCGCCGCTGAGACATCCCGCCCGCATTACCGGTGGATCGTGCTGTCCAACACCACGCTCGGTGTGCTGATGGCCACGATCAATGCGTCGATCATGCTGATCGCGCTGCCCGACATCTTCCGGGGCATCCGGATCGACCCGCTGCAGCCGGGGAACACCAGTCTGCTGCTGTGGTTGATCATGGGGTATTTGGTGGTCACGGCGGTGCTCGTGGTCAGCTTCGGGCGGATGGGCGACATGTTCGGCCGGGTCCGGATGTACAACGCGGGATTCGCGGTCTTCAGCGTGTTCTCGGTGCTGCTGGCGGTGACCTGGATGCAGGGCACGGCGGGCGCACTCTGGCTGATCTTGATGAGAGTGGGCCAGGGCATCGGCGGCGCGATGCTGATGGGCAATTCCAACGCGATCATCACCGATGCGTTCCCCGCCGAGCAGCGCGGCCTGGCGTTGGGCCTCAACCAGGTCGCGGGCATCGCCGGCTCGTTCATGGGGCTGGTGCTCGGCGGGCTGCTCGCCCCGGTCGAATGGCACATGGTGTTCCTGGTGTCGGTGCCGTTCGGGGTGTTCGGCACGTTCTGGGCGTACCGGAAGCTGCACGACACCGGCGTCCGACGGCCCGCACGGCTGGACTGGTGGGGCAATCTGACCTTCGCTGCCGGGCTGATCGCGGTGCTGGCGGGCATCACCTACGGCATCCAGCCGTACCACGGGCACACCATGGGCTGGACGAACCCCTGGGTGCTGGCCGCCCTGATCGGCGGTGTGGTCATGCTGCTGATCTTCGGCATCGTGGAGACCAGGGTCCCCGAGCCGATGTTCCGGATGAGCTTGTTCCGCATCCGTGCGTTCACCGCCGGGAACCTCGCGAGCCTGCTGTCCGGGATGGGCCGCGGCGGGTTGATGTTCATCCTGATCATCTGGCTGCAGGGCATCTGGCTGCCCCGGCACGGTTACAGCTTCACCCAGACTCCACTCTGGGCGGGCATCTACATGGTGCCGCTCACCGTCGGCTTCCTGATCGCGGGGCCGGTCTCGGGCTGGCTGTCCGACCGCTTCGGCGCGCGGCCGTTCGCCACCGGCGGCATGGTCCTGGCGGCCGGCAGCTTCGTCCTGCTGGCGCTTCTGCCGGTCAATTTCTCCTACGGGGCCTTCGCCGCGATCCTGCTGCTCAACGGCATCGGGATGGGACTGTTCGCCTCCCCGAACCGCGCCGGGATCATGAACAGCCTGCCCGCCGACCAGCGCGGGGTCGGCGGCGGTATGAGCACCACCTTCCAGAACTCGGCGCTGGTGCTGTCGATCGGGGTGTTCTTCAGCCTGATGGTCCTCGGCCTGTCCGGCACACTGCCGCACACCCTCTCCAGCGGCCTGGTCGCGCAGGGCGTGCCCGCCGCCGACGCCGACCGGCTGGCGGCCCTGCCGCCCGTCTCCGTGCTGTTCGCCTCACTGCTCGGCTACAACCCGGTCCAGACGCTGCTCGGCCCCCACGCGCTGGCCCACCTGCCGGCCGGGCACGCCGCCTATCTGACCGGCCGCGGCTTCTTCCCCGCCCTGATCTCCGGACCGTTCGCGAAGGGCCTCGCCACCGCGTTCGCGTTCGCCATCGCCGCCTGCCTCGTTGCCGCCGTGGCGTCCTGGCTGCGCGGCGGCAAATACGTACACACCGACCAGCCGATAGCGGTCGGCGGCACGGCCCCCGCTCGCGCACCGTCGATACAGGGCGCGACGGGCGGAGGCGCGGCGCCGGTCGCAGCGGTCGTCCCCGCCGGCGCCGACCGCCCTGTCCCACCACGACCACTCCACGCCCACCGGAGCCGAAGCCCCGCCGGACCCGCGCCACCGGCCGGGCGCCGGCTCGCACCTCGCACTGAATGGCAGGCGGTCATGAACGAGCTACAGCGAGCAGCGGCCGAACCCTCAGCGCCGCCCTCAGCCCATGACGAGATCGCGCCCCAACTACGGATGGCAGTCCTGCGCCTGGCCCATGGGCTACGCGCACCGGCAGAACGGTACGACCTGACCCCAAGTCGGCTGACCGCGCTGGGCGTGCTGGCCGCGCGCGGTCCCCTACGGGTCGGGGACCTGGCCCGCGGCATGGGCATCAGCATGCCGAGCACTTCCCGGCTGGTCGACATCCTGGTGGCCGCCGACCTGGTGAGCCGCCGTCCCGACCCGTACGACCAGCGCGCCTCTCTCCTCGCTCTCGCGCCGACCGGCACCGCCGTCCTGGACAGCATCCGCCGCGAAAGCCTCCAGGCACTGACCACCCGGATCGCCGAACTCCCGGAGGACCAACGCACCACGCTCGCCGCCGCGGTACCCCTACTGGACGCGCTGGCCAGGCAATTGCCGCCCGGCGCCGTACTGCCCCACGAACTCGTCACGGTCACGGGGAAGCGGCCGCAGCGCCCTGCGGAGGAGTAATGACCTTCGCTTGGCCTCCCGCCAGGCCCGGTGTTCGCCGTCACAGGCATCCTCGCGGGCTTCTTCGGCGGCGCGCTGACCTGGTCGAGGAACGCGCCTGCTCGCCCGCGGTAGCCGCCTTGCGTCCCGCCCCGACTCTGGCATTGCGTCAGTCCCGCTCAGAAGCTGTGCGATACGAGCCTCAGTCGCAGCCGGACGTAGTCATGGTCCAGCGGTCCTGGACGGCGCGCTCCATCCGGCCGCCACCCGTTTCGGGTGTAGAAGCGCTGCGCACGGGTGTTGGACGCCCAGCACTCCAGCACGCCCTCGGCGCAGCCGGCCGCCGCGGCCAGCGCGACGAACTCCCGGTGCAGGGCCCCACCCACCCCGCGCCCCCAGGCGTGCGCCAGTACCCCGATCTGGTACAGCTCGTAGTACGTCGAGGCGTCCAGGTCTTCGTGGTGCGGTGGCCCGGCAGTGAGCAGCCCAACCACCGTCCCGTCGAAGTCTTCCGCGACCAGCGTGGCGCGCGCCGATGCCGCCAGCACCCGCGCCCAGGCGTCGCGCCGTTCCCTCCATGCACCCGGGTCGGCGAGTTCTTCCTCGGACATGCCGCCCGCGGTGTAGTACGCGGTCCGGGTCCGGGTGTGCACGTCGGCAAGGACGTCGGCGTCCTCGGTGGTCGCCTCACGCAGTCGGAAACCTTGATGCATGCCCCTCCGGACGCCTGCATCCACCCGATTGGTTCCCCCACGGGTCCCCAGAGACGGACGTCTCTGGCCGGGCGTTAGTCGTGCGTAAGTGAAACGACAACGGTTCGGCAGCGGCGCGGCCGAGGATAGCGACGTCCGACGACGGGGGCGGGTCTTTGACCTGGTCCTCTGGGTCCCTGAGCAATCGAGGAGCAACAGTGAACCGTAGCTATGCCGCCCGAATCCGACGTGTTGCGCTCACCGCGGCCGCCGGTGCAGCGCTTGCGGTAACGGTCACTGCCTGCGGTTCGACTGACGGTAGTGGGTCGGGCTCCGCCGACGGCGCCAAGGCGACCGCGTCGTCGTCGGGGGAGGCCTCCCAGGACGGCTCCGGCAGCGGTAAGTCGACGGGTTCGTCCTCGAACCAAGGGGCGTCGTCCTCGAACCAGGGCGCGTCGTCGAGCGGGGGAGCGGCGGCGAAGGACGGTTCGTCCTCGTCGGGGTCCCAGTCCGCCCCGTCCGGTGACAAGAAGGGCTACGGGCAGGTCTGCGGGGCCAACGACCTGAAGTTCTCGACGAGTTCCGAGACCCAGGCGGGCGGCTACATCCTGCTGTCCGCCCGCGCCAAGCCCGGTATCACCTGCACGATTCCCGGAGCGCTGCCCTCGGTCTCGTTCGGCTCCAAGGGCATCGAGGCGGCCAACGCCGAGCAGGCGGTCGGCCCGGCGATCAAGCTCAGCGGCTCCAAGACCGTCTATGCCGGGATCAACCCCAAGACCACCAACGGCAACGGCGGCACCGAGTTCACCTTCCTCATCGCGGGCATCGGCGCCTCCGACCCGAACCCGGCGAGCGTCTCCACCGGTCCCGTCACGGTCGACAAGCCCATCGTCACCAACTGGCACACCGCACCCACCGACGCCGTCCCCGGCGACGGCACGGACAGCTGAACCTGCCGGTCCGAGAACGACGTGAGGTGTCGGCTGAGGCGTTGCGGGCAAGCCGCAACGCCCTCCGGCGCCACGGCGGTTGGCCGGTACGGCCGGAGCCGGAGTCTGAACCCAAGAGACCGACTCGCCTAGCACAGAGGTCGTTCTGCCGGGCATCGCGGCGGAGGCACCCACCCCCTGCCCCCGCACGCCCGAAAAACCGGCCACTCATCACGAGATCGGCAATATCGAAACGGCGCATCGAACACCCATACCTACAGGGGGTAATGGAACAGTGCAGCAGGTGGATTCTCGTACGGAAGAAGTTCACTTCGGCGGGAAATTACGGCTGTATCGCACCAAGCTGGGGCTGTCCCTGGGGGAACTGGCCAAGCTGGTGCACTACAGCAAGGGGTATTTGAGCAGGATAGAAACCGGCGAGAAAAATGCCTCCAAGGGTCTCGCCGTCCGGTGTGACGAGATTCTGCAGGCGGAGGGTGAGCTGATCCTCGCCTACTCGGCCTCGGGAGTTGGCCGGCGGCCCCGCAAAAAGGCCACGTCGCCGATCCAGCTTCCTCCCACCGCCCGTCACTTCACAGGACGCCAGCGCGAGCTGTCGCATGTTGACCT
Source organism: Streptomyces tubercidicus (assembly GCF_027497495.1). Lineage (GTDB taxonomy): Bacteria > Actinomycetota > Actinomycetes > Streptomycetales > Streptomycetaceae > Streptomyces > Streptomyces tubercidicus. The sequence goes on along the minus strand of NZ_CP114205.1, from coordinate 599,581 downwards.
GGACGTACAGAAGCAGTGTGCGGACCGCGCGGGAACGGCGCGGATCATGGTGATCGACGGTGCGCCCGGCGTCGGGAAGACAACGCTGGCGCTGCAATGGGCACATCGGCATGCGGCTGAGTTCACCGATGGCATTCTCTTCCAGGATCTGCACGGTCACGGTCCTGAGAAAGAACCCTTGGGCACGCACGACGCTTTGGCCGGCTTTCTGCATTTGCTGGGTGTCGCTCCCGACGCGGTTCCGGTCACGGTCCGAGAACGCGCCGCGATGTACCGGAACCTGGTGAGCAGACGCCGGATGCTCATGGTGCTGGACAACGCGGCCACCGCCGACCAGGTGCGCTCCCTGCTGCCCGACACACCCGACTGCACGGTCCTCGTCACCAGCCGGAACCGGCTGGGCGGGCTCGTGGCCAGGGACGGGGCGTCACGGCTGACCCTGGAGCCACTGTCGCCCGACGAGGCCGCCACCCTGTTACGCCACGCCAGCACCCGTGACCTACGGGATGAGAACCCCGAAGCGCTCCGCCATGTCGTCCGGCTCTGTGGCCATCTGCCGCTGGCCGTCCGTATCGCAGCCGAGCACTATTCCACCGGGCAGTACTCCTCCCTCGCCGAGATGATCACGGTGATGGAGTCAAATCTCCTGGAATTCCTCAGCTGCCTGCACGACCCGGCCTCCTCGGTTCGTACGGCGTTCTCCTGGTCGTATCAAGCGTTGGACGAGGGCGTCGCGCACGCCTTTCAAGTGATGTGCGCCCACCTGCACAAGGAGATCACTCCCCGTGACGCTGCTCGCCTTCTCGGTGTTCCGGCGGGCGTCGCCACACAGCGCCTGGACGCCCTGTACCAGGCGAACCTCTTGGTGCCGACGGAACCAGGCAGATATCGGTGCAACTCCCTGCTCGCCGCTTATGCGGGTGAATTGTCCGACGTACCGGCTGGATCGCTCTCGTGCATCTGTGGGTGCAACCGCGAGGTCTCGTAGGGCGACGGACGCTCCGGTGGTGAAGACGGCCATGCGTCAGTCCGTGAAGTCGATTGTTCCGGCGCGTCGGCCGCGCCGAAGCAGTGCGTCGAAAGCGAGGTAGGCGACTCCCAGCCACAGCAGCCCGATCAACACTCCCGTTGCGGTGTGGGCGCCCACCACGGTCAGGGGTGCGCCCGCCACGACCGAGCGCAGTGCGGCCAGGCAGTGGGTGAGCGGGATCGTCTGGGCGATCCAGCCCACCCACTGCGGCCAGAAGCCGACGGGTACTTGTACGCCGCAGATCGCCATCATGAGCAGATAGCCGGCGTTGGTCACCACATTGCGCAGGCCGCCGGCGTTCAGGACGAACGCCGAGAGGGCGAGGCCCAGGAAATAGGTGGTGACCGCGGTGATGACGACCAGGGCCGCCACGAGGGGAATCTGCTCGATATGCCAGGTCACCCCGAAGAGCGGAGCGAGCCCGAGGAGTGCCACGAGTGAGGTTCCGGTGCCGCTCAGCGGCCACTGCAGACTGCGGCCGCAGAACACCCAGACCGGTTTGACCGGGGCCGCGGCGAGCAGGGCCAGCGTGCCGGACTGGCGTTCCCAGGTGCTGGAGGCGACCACCGTCAGCGATTCGATGACACAGGTCATCAGCGAATTGCCGATGACCAGATACGTGACCTGCCCCGGGCCACCGGTCGCCCGCCCGAGCAGCGCGAAGAAGGTGACCTGGGCCAGCATCCGGCCGAGCCACCCGAAGGTCCATGTCTTCCAGGTGTAGATGGCGCGCATGTCGGCGAAGGCATTCGCCGCGCTGTGCCGGACGACCTGAGCGGGGTGAAGGTGCATGACGGTCCTTACGCGGCCTGGGAGAGCGTGCCGATGCGGCGTACCCGATGGAGGACCCGGTGGAGCAGGAACAGCCCGATAGCGGCACCCACAGCTCCGAGTCCGAGGATGACGGCGAGCCTCGGGACGACGTGCGACGTCGGCCCGGATGCGAGGCTGTCGCGCAGCAGGTCGGCGGACCAGGACAAGAACATCACCTGTGAGGCGGGCCGCAGCCAGTCCGGCAGGAAGCTGACCGGCACCAGCACGCCGCCCAACAGGTAGAACGGATAGCTGAGGGTGTTCTGAATGATCCGGGCGGAGGGCATCAGGACGAACAGCGAGGAGAGGATGCTCGCGGTACCGGCCGTCGCCAGCCCCGTGGCGAGCACACAGGCCACGGTGACCCACGGATGGGGGAGTTCCAGCCAGCGACCGAACGCGACCCCCGCCATGAGCCAGGATTCCGCGAAGGCGACCATGCCGACCGCCGTCACCGCGCACAGTCGGCCCATGACGAGGGTGCCGAGCTTGACCGGCGCGGCAACCAGCCCCTCCAGCGTGCCAAGTGCCCTTTCCTCACTGATCAGTTCGCCGGCGGTGTAGAGCGCCAGCAGCCACAGCGACATCAGAGTCGGCGCGACCACCGCGTACGGGGACAGGTCAGTGCGTCCGGCGTGTTCGCTGATCGCCATGACGACGAGGGTCACCAGCGGAGCGGTCACACAGACCTGGATGGTGTCGGGGGAGCGGCGGATCAGCCGCAGCTGAAAGCGGACGGCGGTGACGAAGATCCTCATGTGTCGACCGCCATGCCCCGGTCGCCGATGATGTGGAGGTATACCTCCTCCAACGAGGGCCGTCCGGCGGAGATTTCCGTGGCGTGGGCGTCCACCAGGCGTCGCATCACGAGCCGGGTGGCCGAGGCGTCGGCTGTCTCGATCCGGGTGCGGTCCTCGGCGATGGTCCGGACCGAGATCACGCCGGGCAGCGCGTTGAGGTCCGCCGCGACCGTCTCGGGAACCCCGCTCGCCTCCACCCGCTCATAGCGGGAGATCTCGGCGCCGATCTCGGCGGGCGCCCCGGTGGCGAGGATCCGGCCGTGGTCCATGAGGGAGACCCGGTCGCAGACCGCCTCCGCTTCGGCCATGTCATGCGTGGTGAGCAGCACGGTACGGCCGTCCGCCTCCAGCTGTGACATCAGTGTGCGGAAGTCATGGGCGGCCACCGGGTCCATGCCCACCGTGGGTTCGTCCAGGATGAGCAGCGGCGGGTCGGCGACCAGCCCCCGGGCAAGGTGCAAACGCTGCTTCATACCGCGGGAGAGGGTGTCCACCCGATCGGCCGCGCGGTCCGACAGACCCATGCGCTCCAGCAGCTCCTCGCAGCGCTGCCGCAGCGCCTGGCCGTGCAGGCCGTAAAGCGCCGCCCAGAACCGCAGGTTGTCGCGGACCGTGAGCCGTGCGTACAGACCGCGGTCGCCGCCGAAGACGATACCGATGGTGCTTTTGACGCGATCCGCATCCTGGACCACGTCATGACCCATCACCTGGGCGGTACCGGAGGTGGGCAGCAGAACGGTCGACAGGATGCGGCACAGCGTCGTCTTGCCCGCGCCATTCGGCCCCAACAGACCGAAGATCTCGCCTCGTTCCACGGTGAGATCCACCTCGGACAGGGCGTGGACGGCGTCCGTGCCGGCCTTACGCGAGTTCCTGCCCTCGTAACGCCGTGTCAGCCCGCGCGTTTCCAGGGCCGTCACCGTGCCTCCTCCGCCAGGCGGTCGAGCTCCCGTTGTGCTGCGTCGTACTCCGCTTGCCCGACCACCTCGTCGGCGACCAGGAGATAGTCACCGACGGGTGTGCGCAACAGGCCGCTGTTCCCGAAGAGATGAACCTGCGAGCGCTCCCAGTCCGCACGGTTCTCGGCGCTCCTCAGCGGCATGCCGTACAGCGGCCGGCCCTGCGCGAGCGCGTCGGCGGTGCCCCCCGGTCCGGCAACGGGCGCACTGTGGTCGGCACGGCGACGGCGCTCCTGGCGGTCGTACTCCTCCAGGGCCGAACCCAGCCCGGCCAGCCGCCCCAGGGGAACGCGCTGCTCCGCGTACAGGACCAACTCCTGCAATTCGGGGGCAAGTTGATACTCGTGCGCTGCCTGGGCGATCTCGGGCACCTCGGGGCAGGGCGCCTGGCCGATCATGTAGAGGTCGATGGCATCCCGGGCATAGAACGTGCGCTGGAACCGCTCCTCGGCGAGCGCGAGAAGACTGGCGGTCGGTACGTCCTCCGGCAGCTCCGCACGGATCGGGACGGCCCCGTCGTCGCCGACGAGAGCGGCCGTACAGACCTCGACGCGTATCTCGGGGTCGAGGAGCCGGTCCTCCGGAGCCCAGGTGAGTGTCACCACGAGGTGGCGGGTGGGCGCGCCCAGGACGGAGACTCCTACGTACAGCGGCTTGTCCGCCATGAGCACATGTACCGCGCGCCACAGATCGGCCTCGCCGCCGGTCACCAGGTCCAGGTCGCCCTGCGGGCGGAGCAGACCCTTGGGGTAACTGCGGGCAATCAGCTTCCCTTTGACGGGGGACACCGGAACCCGCGCCGCGACCCGGTCGAGTATCTGCCCGTAGCGCAGGGCGCGCCGTTCGGCCCGCTCCAGCTCATGGCGGGCCGCGTCGCTCATGGCGATGCCCTCCTGGCGGACCGCCGAGAGCATCAGGTACTGCAAGGCGTAGTGCTCCTTGCGTGCCGCGAAGAGCAGGCGTCCCAGACCGTCCTCTTCGGGCACGTCCAAGACGTCGTACAGCATCGAAAGGTCCATCTCACGTACCGTCTTTCTCGCCGTTGGCTCCCGGCAGATGCCAGAACACGTGGTCGATGGCCCAGCCGCGCGCGACCAGCGAGGTCACGATCCGGTCGCCGTCCCCGGGGCCGCTGGGGGAGGCGGGGTGGATGACGCTTCCGAGCAGGGGAAGCTCCAGCCCGTGGGCGTGGACCGAGGCGGCTTCGGTGAGCATGCCGGTCGCCTGCCGGCGCACCGCGTCCTCCGCCTCCACCAGCACGTCCACGAGATCCACATACTGACGACCCGTCACGGGATCGTCGGCCGCGCACAGCAGGGTGGCGTGCCCGATCACACGACCGTCGAGGCAGGCCACGTAGGAGACCCGGTCGGGAGCGTCGAGGAACTCGCGAGCGAGGCCGTCGGCCACTCCGCCGTCGGCCGTCACACCGTGATCCGCACTGCCGTCGACAAACGCCTTCGCCAGCCAGCGTGCCACGTCGGCGTCGTCCCGCCCCGGCTCGGCCCGGCGAACGGTCAGCCCCGGTGCGGGAGAAGGCGTCGCACGGAGCGGGCCCGAGCACTGTACGTAGGTGGTGTGCCGACGCCAGGGTCCGGGAAGCCGCACGGATTCCGGGGCACGCACCATGATCGCATCCGCACCCGGGGCTCCATGGGAGGCCAACTCGACTACCTCAGCGACTCGATGAGGGACAGTCAGGAGGTCCGTCGCACAGAACTCGATCAGCAACTGCCGCTCTTCCAACAGCGGATCATGCCGCTCACCGGCCACAAACGGATGACCGTGGAGATGCTGCAGGAGCCCGGCGTCGTCGGCTGCGGCCAGATAGCCGCGGCAGGCCGTCGCGCTCACCGTGGCTCCGGGCGCACGACGGTGACCAGGCCCGATCGGATGTGCGCGGCCGCTGCCCGGATGTCGTCCCGGGTGACGTCGGCGATCAAGCGCAGTTCGCGCTCCATGTCCCAGCCGGATGTCCGGTCCAGGCTCCGGTAGGCCAGCAGCCGGGCGTGCTCCAGAGGGGTCTCGGCGTCGAGGATCAGGCTCATACGGGCCCGGCGGCGGGCCGCATCGAGATCGGTGTCGGTGGGGCCGTCCGTCGCCAGTTCGTCCAGCACGCGGACCACCACATCGACCGCCTTGGCCCCGTTGCCGCTCTCCACTCCGACGAGTACGCGCCATGCGCCCGATTCGGCATAGCCGCGGTCCCACGCCTGGAAGGCGTACGCCAGGCCCGCGGACACCCTGAGTTCGCGGTAGAGCAGCGAACAGGCGTCGGCGCCCATCAGATTCGCCAGCACCGCGTAGCACTGCCGCCCGGCGTCGTCCGACATGCTCGGGGAGCGACCGCCGACGGCGACCCAGCTGAATTCATCGGGCCAGGCGTGCTCCGCCGCCCTGACCGGACCGAGGGGGAATTCGGGACGGGGTGCGGGCGCGGTGTATTCCGCCTGTGCGAATTCGGCTGGTATACGGGGGATTTCGGGCCCGATGACCGTCAGCACCATGGGGGAGGGGAGAAAGAGGGAACGGTGCGCACCCAGCACGGTGTCGATATCGAGACGACCGATCTCCGGGACCGTTCCGCCCACGGGGCGGCCCAGCGGGTGGTCCGGGAAGAGCGCGGCGAGGAATGCGTCCTGGACCGTGTCCGTGGGGTCGGCCTCGGCCGCCGCCAGCTCCTGAAGCACCGCGGTGCGCTCGCTGTCCAGCGTCGCCGCGTCCGGCTCGGGAGTGAGCACGCCACGCAGCAAGAGGTCCAGTGCCTCCTCGGCGTCCTCGGCCGCTACCTGCGTGTAGAACAGCATCTGTTCCAGACCGGTCTCGGCGTTGGCGGTGCCGCCCAAGCGCTCCAGGTGCTGGACCAGGGGACCGACGGTGCCGACGGGAGCGGACATCAGCAGGTGCTCCAGCATATGTGCCAGACCACCGCAACCCGGTGGGTCGTGGCGCGAGCCGTACCCCACTCCGAGGCAGAGACTCGTCGTCTTCAGGCGGGGGTCGACGACGGTCACCACAGGTATGCGGGCGGCAGAAGTCGCAAATGTCATGGGGATGGTTCCTCGCACGAAAATGCCCTGGTGCGGTGAATGCCACCGCGGGAAAGACGCGGTGGCATTCACCGTCGTGGACACGGCTCAGCGGCCGGTCTTGACCTTGTCCAGACGCGGGCGAAGACCCGTCTTGTGGTTACGCATGGCACACACCCCCCTTCCCGTGGTCGGTAAATGCTGTGCCGAGAACATCCCGACTCCGATGCGAGTCCGGCTGTTTCCCGCTCCTCGATACTGCGTCGCGGCGTGAATACGTCTCAAGCGGTTGTCTGTTTCCCAACATTGAGGAAACGGGCAACGAGAAGACCTCGACAGAGCTGGCTCGCCACTGACGCCGTCCGCCAGGCGCTGGGTGCGGACCGGGGATGCCGGCTTGCCGCCGTTGCCGGTGATGAAGGGCGGCCGCCGTCGCCCCGACGCATACGTAGTGCGGGTGTACACGAAGCAGGTAGTGATACGCGTATTTCTCCCCTGCCGAAGACCTCGGGCCGCCGGGAGAGTGAGGGGCCTGCTGATTCCGGCCCCTGAGGTGCGCGACTGCCAGAGGGGTACAGAGGGGCCGTCGTGTGACGGCCCGGGTGAGGCGGCAGACCACGTAAGCGCCTATTGACGTACGGGGATTGATGTACGGGGAATTGTTTTCGTCAGGCCGGAGCGGGTGAGTATCCGTGTCCCGCAGTGCCGGGCCGCGCCGTGAGCGTCAGGTCAGGTCCGTCCATCGGTTTGCCCTTGGTCACCGTCGGGGCGCGCAGGCTCCTTGTCCGTGCAGGAGGACTCGGCGGCGGCCTGTACGAGGTTGTGCTCCAAGCGTTCCAGCGTGTGCAGGGCCGCGGTGCGCTCGTCGGCGGAGAGGTCCGCGGCCACCAGGTCTTCGAGCTGGCTCCAGCTCTGCTCGACCTCACGGCGCAGGGCATGGCTGGCGGCGGTGGGTTCGATGAGTGATGCGCGCTTGTCGGTGAGTGAGGGGCGGCGGCGGACGAAACCGGCCTGCTCCAGGCGCCGGACGGTACGCGTCATGGTGGCGGCGTCGGAGTCCATCAGCCGCACCAGGTCCGTCTGCCGCTGTGCGCCGAGTTCCCACAGATGCATCATCACCAGCTCCTGGCCTGGATGCAGACCGATCCGGCGCAGCAGCTGGCCCGCGAACATGCGGTGCAGCCGGGCCAGGCGGAAGATCGCGTGGCTGATCGGGCCGCTGCCGGCCGCGCCCGGTACCGGGACGGTGGCCTCCTCCTGTCCCGGTCCCGTGGAACTCCATCCGGCCTCCGGTGTGGACGGCGTCATCTCTTCCTCACTTTCCTGCCTGAACAGCCCGAGTCTACTTCCTGGCAATGCGCCCTCGCGGAGGCCCTCGGGTGGCGGCTGGAACGTGTCCGGATGGCGGGTGTGGCGCGCTTCACAGCGGGCCTCGGGAATGGCTGCGGGGGATCTACCTGTTCGGACAGGTGATTTACTTGTTCGGACAGGCATCGACCGCCACGGCGGCGGAACGCCTGAGCCGCAGAGCATCACCGATCCCGAGGAAGAGACCCATGACCACTGCTTTCGATCCGATCGTCCTGGGCGGTAAGCGCCTGACCAGCCGCGTCGTAATGGCTCCGATGACCCGCAGCCGTGCGTACGGGCCCGGCGCCGAGCCCACGGAGCTGATGGCGACGTACTACGCACAGCGCGCCGGCGCCGGGCTGATCGTCACGGAGGGCATCCAGCCCTCGCCGGTCGGCCAGGGCTACCCCGACACCCCCGGTCTGCACACGTCCGGCCAGGTCCAGGCATGGCGCACGGTGACCGACGCCGTGCACCGTGAAGGCGGTGCGATCTTCGCGCAGCTGATGCACACCGGCCGGATCGGCCACCCCAGCCTGCTGCCCGAGGGCCTGACGCCGGTCGCGCCGTCGGCGGTGACCGCCAAGGGGCAGGTGTACACCCACGAGGGCCCGAAGGAGTTCGTGACGCCGAAGGAGCTGTCCGAGGCGGAGATCCGGCAGACCATCGCCGACTTCGCCGACGCGGCCCGTCACGCGATCGAGGCCGGGTTCGACGGCGTGGAGCTCCACGGCGCCAACGGCTACCTCATCCACCAGTTCCTCGCGCCCAACACCAATCTGCGCACCGACGCCTGGGGCGGCGGCACCGAGGGCCGCATCCGCTTCGCCGTCGAGGTCGTCACGGCCGTGGCCGAGGCGATCGGCGGCCACCGGGTGGGCCTGCGGATCTCGCCCGGGAACGTCTACAACGACATCGCCGAGGACGACCCGACCGAGGTCTACGCGGCGCTGCTGGACCGCCTCGCCGGTCTGGACCTGGCCTATCTGCACCTGATGGAGGGCCCGGACCGCTCGCTGACCGCCCGGCTGCGCAAGGACTGGCCCGGCACGTTCGTCCTCAACCCGTTCACGTACCCCGACTCGACCGGCCCCGACGCGCTGAAGCTGGTCGAGGACGGCAGCGCGGACATGGTCGCCTACGGGGCGCTCTACCTGGCCAACCCCGACCTCCCGGCCCGCCTGGCCGCCGGTGGTCCGTTCAACTCCCCGGACAAGGCCACCTTCTACGGCGGCGATCACCGCGGCTACACCGACTACCCCACCCTCACCGCCTGACCCGGACCCCTGACCGGGTTCCCCACCTCTTCGGGAGTTCCTGATGTCCAAAGCGATCACCTATTCCGCATACGGTGCCCCCGACGTGCTGCAACTGTCAGCGGTCGCCACACCGGAGCCGGGTCCGGGCCAGGTCCTGATCCGGGTGCGGGCCGCCTCCGTGAACCCTCTCGACCTGAAGATCCGGTCCGGTCTGATGGCCGGTAAGGTCCCCGCGCACTTCCCCGTGATCCCCGGCCTGGACGCGGCCGGTGTCGTCGAAGCGGTCGGCGAGGGGGCCGAAGTGGCCGTCGGGGACGAGGTCCTCGGTGCCACGGTCGGCGGCAGCTACGGCGAATACGCCCTGCTCGACGGGGCAGTGGCCAAGCCCGCGGCCCTGTCGTGGGAGGTCGCCGCCTCGCTGGTCACCGTCGGCCGGACCGCGTTCCGCGTCCTTGGCCAGTTGGGTGTGCAGGCGGGGCAGACCCTGCTGATCCACGGCGCCGCCGGCAGCGTGGGCGTCATCGCGGTGCAACTGGCCGTGGCCCGCGGCATCACCGTCATCGGAACGGTCGGCGCACACGACGTCGAACGCCTCACCGCGCTCGGCGCCACCGCCGTCCGCTACGGCGACGGCTGGCTGGAGCGCGTACAGGCCGCGGCTCCCCAGGGAGTTGACCACGTCCTCGACGCCTCCGGAGCGGGCGTGCTCGCCGACTCCGTCGCCCTGACCGGTGACAGCGCACACGTCCTCACCATCGCCGATATGTCCGCCGCGGAGCACGGCGTCCGCTTCAGCGCGGGCGATGCCGACCAGGCAGCGCAATCCCTCCCGGAACTCGTGCAGTTGGCCGCCGACGGCAAGCTCACGGTGCCGATCTGGCGCACCTACGCCCTGGCGGAAGCGGCACGGGCCCACGCCGACCTGGAAGCCCACCGCAACCGCGGCAAGGCCGTCCTGCTGCCCTGACCCCTCGATACCGCCGCCTCGCGTCGCTGGAGGCGCTGAGGCGGCCCCCCCCGGGCCGCAGCCGGCGGTCCCCGACCGGCTGCGGCCCAAGAACCACTCAACCCCCGCTCGAAGAACGGAACTCGTCATGTCCGCACGCACCCTGCCCGAAGCGACCTTCTCCCGCACCGTCCTGGGGTCCGGCCCCGGTCTGCTCCTCGCGCACGGCGCCGGCAGCAGCATCGCCGGTACCTACGGCCCGATCCTCGACGGCCTGGCCGCCCGCCACACCGTCGTCGGCATCGACTACCCCGGCAGCGGCGACACCCCCCGCTCCACCACACCGCTGGAGCTGGACGATCTCGCCGACCAGCTCGTCGCCGCCGGTGTCGCCGAGGGCCTGGAAACCTTCGCGCTGTCCGGCTACTCCCTCGGCGGCCTCGTCGCCATGCGCGCGGCCGCCCGCCACCCCGAACGCGTCACCGCCCTCGTGCTGTCCGCGACCTTCGCCCACCACGACAACCGGGGCTCCCTCTTCGCCCCGATCTGGCGCAAGCTGGCCGAGTCGGACGACCGCGAACTGCTGGCCCAGTTCCTGACGATGATGGCCCTCGGCGCCGACGCCCTGGAGGCCATGCCGGCCGAGCAACTCCAGCAGGCCGTCGCCTTCACCGCGGCCAGCGCCGCCGACGGCACCCCCGAGCACGCCGCGCTGATCCCCCGTGCCGACGTCCGCGGCGACCTCCCGCACATCGAGGTGCCCACCCTGGTCATCTCCACCACCCAGGACTGGTTCACCTCCACCCGCCAGCACCACCAGCTCGCCGACACCATCCCCGGCGCCAAGCTCGTGGAGATACCCACCGGCCACCTGCCCATGGTGGAACGGCCCGTGGAATGGCAGCAGCTCATCACCGAATTCCTCGGCCTGCACGGCGCCTGAGACCCACCGCTGGTGGGGACCACGCCGCTGACGAGGCGGGCCCCACCAGCGGTGGCCGGGCGATGCCCAGGCCCTGGAGCCGCTCTGCTCGGCTGGGTGAAGGCGGGCGAGGGCGAGCTGCTGACGCGAGGCCACCCGGGCCGTGCTTGAGTGAGCCCTGACGCCGAGACGCCCGCCCGTCCATCCGAGGGGGAAGTCATCAACTCGTCCAGTCCGCGCGAGGGATCAGGCTCGCACTACCGGACCGCCCGGCTGCTGCATGACCAGGACCGCCCGCTGGAGGAGGTCGCCGGGCATCTGCTCGCCGCCGAGCCCGACGGCAGGGACTGGGTGGCCGGTGCGTTGCGTGCCGCCGCACGCCTGGCCGCGGCACGCGGTGACGCCGAGCGGACCGTGGCCTACCTGCGGCGCGCGCTGCGCGAGCCCCCTGTGTCCGGACAGGAGGGCCTGCTGGCCGAACTCGGCCGCGCCGAGGCGCCGGCTCACCCAGCAGCCGCAGTCCGCCACTTGTCCGCGGCGCTGAACGCGCTCAGCACCGTCCTGGCGCGGCTGGAGCTGGTGCCCGTCCTGGCCGACGCCCTGGAGCGAAGCCAACGCGGCTGTCAGGCAGCCGAGCTCCTGGACCGCGAGGCCCGATCGCTGACCGCCAAGGACCGGCCAGCCGACGAGGCCGTGTTCGGTCTGCGTCTGCAGCGCGTACTGATCGAGCTGGAGGACCTGAACAGGCGGCCGCGGAGGGGCGGGCGGCCGGCCGGGCTGTCGGCCGACGGTGACCGCACCCGCGAACGGGCAGCCGCGGCGGTCCAGTCGGTACTGGCGGTAGGCCGCCCCGCCGAGGCCGCCACCGTGGCCGCGTACGCCCGTGACGCGCTGGACGGACCGCTGCCGCAGGACGACGTCATCACCCGCGCGATGGCACTGGGTGCCCTGGCCCTGGTGTGGTGCGACGAGCCGGCGGAGACAGCGCAGGCTCTCGACCGCCTGTCGGAGCAGACACAGTGGTGCGACGCCGCTGCCGCGCAGACGCTGATCGCGATGGGCCGGTGCGAAGTGGCCTACCGCACCGGCCGCCTTCCTGCCGCCCTCGACGCCGGACGCCGCTGGCTCGACCTGGCCTCGGCCTCCCGTGGCAACCCCATGATCCCCCTCGCCCTCGCCGGTGTGCTGCGGGTGCTGCTGGAGACGGGACGGCGTGCGGAAGCCGAGTCCCTGCTCAGCCTTGCCGAGCCCGAGCGGTACGGCGACGTCTGGCAGTGGACGCACCTGCTGGAGGCGCGTGCGCGGATGCGCCTGGCCGACGGCGACTTCGCCGACGCCCTGGAAGACCTGCAGGAGTGCGGACGCCGCCAGGTCGCCTGGCAGCAGGACAACCCCGCCATCCTTCCGTGGCGATCCCTCGCCGCCCTCGCCCACCTCGCCCTGGGCCGTTCCGGCCAGGCCACGCGCCTCGCTCACCAGGAACTGGAGCAGGCCCAGTCCTGGGGCACCCCTCGTACGCTCGGCGTCAGCCTGCGCACCGTCGCCGTGACCGTGCGCGGCCGACAGGGCCTCAGACAGTTGGAGGACTCGGTCGGCTTGCTGGAAGAAGCCGGAGCCACCCTCGAACAGGCCCGGTCGCTCGTCGAGTACGGCACCTTGCGATGCGAGGCCGGGCATGTCCGGCTGGGCCGGGAGACGGTCCGTCGCGGGCTGGAACTCGCCCGGCAGTGCGGGGCGGTCGGCCTGGCCGACCTGGCCGGCGAGCGTCTGCGCGCGTTCGGCGCGCGGCCCCGCCGAGCACACCCGGCCGGGTCGTCGGCGTTGACCGACCGTGAATGCCGCGTCGCGGTGCTCGCGGCCCGCGGGCTGACCAACCGGGAGATCGCCGACACCCTGTTCATCACGCGACGGACCGTGGAGAACCACTTGACCAGCGGATTCCGGAAACTCGGCGTCACCGGCAGACGCGAGTTGGCGCCCTTGCTCGACCTCGGCGACGAACCGACGTGACGCGAACGGCACACCTCAGCGGGCATTCCCCTCGGGCATTCCCCCTCGGGCATTCCCCCTCGGGGATTCCCCGAGGGGGTGAAGCCTCGGCAGCGCGTTCCCGGCTACCCGACTCGTCGCAGTCCCGCGTACTGCATCGATCCGAACACCACCACGGCGATACCGATGAAGCCCACGTAGCCGCCACCGAGAGGCGTGAGCGGGAACCACGACGCACCGGCGGCGAGTATGGCCGCGCAGCCCACCGCCCACACGGCGTTGAGCACGACGGCCGCGACGCCGATCGGCCGCATCACGGCCGGATGGGTCGCCGCGTACCACAGGCCGACGGCGTACACCGCCAGGAACGCCCCCTGGGCCCAGTGCAGCCACACCGGCAGGCCGAGCAGCGCGTCCAGCGTCCCGGCCCCCAGCAGACTGAGAGCCGCGACCAGCCCGGACACCGAGCCGTCGAGCTTCAGGGACAACCGCAACAGAGCGCCGTTCGCAGCCGATCCCACCGCGCTGAGACGGCCGCCTTGTACATCCACCATCGGTTCCTCTTTCCTCTCCGGGTGGCCCTGTGCTCCTCATCAGGAGGAGGGCCTGTCCTCACGAGGGGAAAGCCTGCCGAGCCGGAGGCCGTGATGGATCACGGGTTTTCCGTGAGAACGCGCCCCGCCCCCGGACACGCGATCGGCCCGAGCAGCTGGGCACCACCCTGGCGGGGCCGTGGCGAAGGATGAGCAGGTAGTGATGGCGTAGCGGATTGCGTAGTTTCCGCTCGTGGTGTCCGAGCTGGTCACGAACGCCGTGGAGCATGCTCGGCCGCCGCTGGCCCTGCACCTGTGCCGCGAGAACTCGGGCCTTCGGGTGTGGGTGGGCATCACCGACGGCGGCCCCTCGGCACGGGGCGGGGCATGGACCTCGTCCTGCGCCCACGACGAACACGGACGCGGTCTGGCCATCATCGAAGCCCTGGCCGCCGCGCACGGCGCCGACAGACACGGGGGTGGAACCATGCACTGGGCCCGCCTGCCCGTGGCGTCCCGGGCATCCGGGGTTCACTGACCACGGCCACCGCGCCCGGCAATCCCTCACGCCCGGCTCAAGCCGCCGCCGCAAACTACCCACGAGTAGGATTTTTATCCCGTTCGGGGCTCGATTAATCTCCGGAAGTATGACTTCCGTGGCTCGGCCCAGCCTCCTGGACGGTGTCGAGAACCTCCCGGTGGACGTCACCAGTTTCGTCGGCCGACGGCAGCAGGTGGCTGACGCGAAACGACTGCTCGCCAATTCACGCCTTTTGACGCTCACCGGTCCCGGAGGAGTGGGCAAGACGCGTCTCGCCCTGCACGTGGTCGCAGCCATGCGGCGCACTTTCAGGGACGGTGTGCGCTTCATCGAGCTGGCTGAATTGCGCGATTCCGGGTTGTTCGCGCACACGGTGGCGGCACAGCTCGGCCTGCACGACCAACCCTCGTGCACCACGATCGACATCATCATCGACTACCTCAGGTCTCACGAGGTGCTTCTCACGCTCGATAACTGCGAGCATCTGCTCGACGACTGTGCGCAGTTCATCGATGCCGTTATTCGTGCGTGCCCGAAGGTGCGGATTCTGACGACGAGTCGGCAGTCGCTCGGCGTATACGGCGAGACGACATTGGTGGTTCCTCCGCTGACCGTACCCAGCCCGGAAGCAGTGCCCTCGCCGGATGCGCTGACCCAGTACGACGCGGTGAACCTGTTCGTCGATCGCGCCGGAGCCGTGCTGCCCGGATTCAATCTCCGTAGCCAGGACTGCGCGGCCATCGCACGACTGTGCCGCGCACTCGACGGGATTCCGCTGGCGATCGAACTGGCCACGGTGTGGCTGCGCGCACTGTCGCTCGCTCAGATCGAGGAGCGTCTTTCCGAACGCTATCGCCTGCTCACCGTCAGCCCCCGGAACGCACCTACACGGCAACGCACGCTGCAAGCGCTGATCGACTGGAGCTACGACCTGTGCTCGCAGCCCGAGCAACAGCTGTGGGCTCAAGCATCAGCGTTCTCCGGGAGCTTCGACCTGGACGGCATCGAATATGTCGGCGCCGGTGACGGGATGACGCCCGAGGAGATACGGAATATCGTCCTCTCCCTCGTTGACAAATCCATCCTGATCCGCGACGAGCGTGATGGCTACGTGCGCTATCGGATGCTGGAGACGATACGGGAGTACGGCGAGGCACGGCTTGTGGCGGCCGGCGAGGAAGCCGCCATCCGGCGCCGTCATCGCGACTGGTACGCCCGCATGGTGGAGCAATTCCAGGCCGAATGGATGGGACCGGAGCAGGATTCCTGGATTCTGCGGCTGCGACGCGAGCACGCCAACCTGCGGGAGGCTCTGAGCTTCTGCCTCACCCAGCCCGGGGACGCCGTCATCGCTCTGCGCCTGGCGGACAAACTGGGAACCTACTTGGGTGTCCAGGGCTTCAACAGCGTGACGCGCCACTGGCTCGATCAAGCGCTGGCGGCAAGTTCTGAGCCCTCGCCGGAGCGCACCTCGGCACTGCGCCGAAACGCTTGGGTCGCGCTGCTGCAAGGTGATGCCGACGCCGCGGACGCGCAACTGGCTGAGGCCGCTGAGGTGGCCGGGAAGCTCGGCCTCACGAAGGAAAGCGCGTATGTGACGCTCGTGGAGGGGATGAAAGCCACCTCCTCAGGCGACATGGAGAAAGCGGCGCTGCTCACCGCTGACGCCCTGTCCGGGTTCAGGTCGGGCGACGATCTCAGCGGCACACTCCTCGCGATGTCCATCCATGGACTCATCCTCGGGCTCCAGGGCGAGCGCGAGCGGGGCCTGGCCCTCATCCAGGAAGCGGTTGACCTCACCGCACAGCGCGGAGAGGTGATCTGGCGCTCCTGGGCCCTGCTGGCCCTCTCCTTCGTCGAGCTCGACCACGACCTGGCACAAGCGGAAGCGGCAGCGCGCGAGGCCCTGAACCTGCGCCGCCGGGTGAGCGCCAAGTTCCTGATGGCCTTCGCCTTCGAAATCCTCGCCTGGGTGAGCGAACGCCAGGGGCGCCATGTCCGGGCAGCGACCCTGAGCGGTGCCGCCACCACCATGTGGCGGGCGGTCGGCACCTCGCCGGACTACTTTCACCCGGTGGGCGTCGTGCACCATCAGCACATCAGCAGGGTCCGCACGGCCATGGGCGACGACCGCTACCGCACCGCGTTCCAGCGCGGCTGCGACCTGTCCGAACAGGCAGCGGTCGACTACGCGCTGGAGACCGCGACCGCGGCCGACGAACAACGGCAAGTGAGCGGTGACGAAGCAGACTTGACGCCGCGAGAGAGCCAGATCGCCAAGCTGGTCTCCGAGGGCCTGACCAACCGGGAGATCGCCGCACGCCTGGTCATCGCCCCCCGCACGGCAGAGGGACACGTCCAACGCATCCTCACCAAGCTCGGGTTCAGCTCACGCGCGCAGATCGCCGCCTGGTATGTCAGCGGACAGACCGCTCGGGAAGCGTCCCTCCCCTCTCACTGACTGCGGCATATCGGCGCTGTCAGCCCGGTGTCGGTGACCTATCGGGAACTGTCGGCCCGATGTCGGTGCGGTCTGGCACCTTTTGAGAGGTCCTGCCGGGTGCCCATCCGGCTGTGGGTTCGTGACGGAAGAGGATCTCTCATGCATGACGTAGTGATCGTGGGCGGCGGCCCGGTGGGTCTGTTACTCGCCTGCGAGCTCGGACTCGCGGGCTGCTCTGTGCTGGTGCTTGAGCGGGAGCCGGAGACCGGCTCCCCGTTGAAGGCGCAACCGCTCGGGATGCGGGGCCTGTCCCCCGCGTCGGTCGAGACCTTCTACCGCCGCGGGATGCTGCACCAGCTGCGGACGGCGTCCGGGGTCCCCGGCGATCCCGGCCCGGATTCCGACCCGCAGGAGCCGTCGCGCCCTCGTGGCGTGGGCCATTTCGCCGGCATGATGCTCGATCCGGCCCAGGTCGACGTCACCGCCCTGCCGTACCGGCTTCCCAGCCCGGCGCTGGAGGGCATGCTGACCCACCTCGAAGCCGTCGAGACACTGCTGTCCGAGCAGGCATCCCGGCTCGGCGTCGAAATCCGGCGCGGCGTCACGGTCTCCGCCATCGCCCAGAACGCGACGAGCGCGGTCGCACAAGCCGGCGAGCAGGAGTACCCGGCGCGCTGGCTCGTCGGCTGCGATGGCGGTCGCAGTACGGTGCGTGGGCTCGCGGGCTTCGAATTCGTCGGCACCGAACCGCAGTTCACCGGCTACAGCATGCGGGCCACCGTCGCCGATCCCGAGAAGCTGCGCTCTGGGTTCATCACCCTCACGCCGACGGGCATGTACCTCCAGCCCGTGGAAGGCCACATCGGCATGATGGACTACGACGGCGGTGCGTTCGATCGCTCGCAGCAGCCGACCCGCGACCATCTCCAGACGGTTCTGCGCCGGGTATCCGGCACCGATGTGACGCTGAGCGAGGTGCACCTGGCCACAAGCTTCACCGATCGCGCGATGCAGACGACGACCTACCGGCGGGGACGCGTCCTGCTCGCCGGCGACGCCGCTCATATCCACGCACCCCTTGGCGGGCAGGGACTCAACACCGGCATCGGCGACGCCATGAACCTGGGCTGGAAGCTCGCGGCGACCGTACAGGGGCACGCACCGGACGGGCTGCTCGACACCTACACCCACGAGCGTCATCCGATCGGCGCGGCGGTGCTCGACTGGTCGCGCGCCCAGGTGGCAGCCATGCGGCCGGACCCGTATGGCCAGGCGATCCAAAAGGTGGTCCGCGACCTGATCGGGACCCGGGACGGAACGACCTACGTATTCCAGAAAATATCGGGATCGTCGATCCGTTACGACCTCGGCAGCGACCACCCACTGGTCGGCCGCAGCGCCCCCGACTTCCGCCTCGAAGACGCCACCCGCCTCGGCGACTTGATGCGGGACGGCCGCGGCGTCGCGCTCGATTTCACCACCGACCGACACTTGCGCGACGCGGCGAGGGGCTGGGGGAGCCGGATGCGGTACGCAGCCGGTCCGGCGAAAAACGCCCTCGGACTGGGCGCCGTCCTTGTCCGCCCCGACGGCGTAGTCGCCTGGGCAGGTGACCCCACCCCTGACCGCGAAGCGTTCGAGCGGGCCGCTGCCCACTGGTTCGGCCACCCGGAAAGCTGAAGCAGCTACCGCCTTCTCCTCAGCCCTTGCTCCCTCCCTTCCCTCATCTGAGTTCAAGGAGCGCATATGACGATCACTATCCGACCCGGAAGCACGGTGATGTTCACCGGCGATTCGATCACCGACTGCCAACGGCTGGAGAGCGAAGACGCACTCGGGTTCGGCTACCCGCTACGCGTCGCGGGCGAGTGGGGGCTCCGGCACCCGGACCGGCCCGTGACCTGGCTGAACACCGGCATTGCCGGTCACAAGGTGAGGGATCTCGAAGCCCGCTGGGAGACCGACGTACTCGACGCGCGCCCGGACGTGGTGTCCCTCCTCGTCGGGGTCAACGACATGGGCTGGCACACCCTGGACCCGGCGGGGTACGTCATCCCCGTCGAGGAGTTCGAAGCGGGCTATGACCGCCTGCTCGCGCCCCTCGCCGAGGCGGGCACGCAACTGATCCTCATCGAACCGTTCCTCCTGCCGATCCACGGCGTCATCGAGGCCGGTGCCGCGCTCATCGGAGAGAAGGAACGCGAGGAATGGCGCACCGACCTGGACCCGAAGATCCAGGCCGTACGCAAACTCGCCCGCAAATACGGCGCCCAGCTGCTCGCCGCCGACGGCATGTTCGCCGAACTCGCCACGACGACCGGCCCGGAGTACTGGGCCGCGGACGGCGTACACCCGACCCCGGCCGGTCACGCCGCACTCGCCACGGCCTGGCTGCGTCTGGTCAGCTGACCGGGCCTCACGATCCAGCCGCGACACCGGCGCTGACGAGGCGCTTCGCCGGTAGGGGCCCCGACCGGGCGCCGGTGTCGTGCCGACCCGGGAATACGCTCAGCGGGCGCCCGCGAAGGCGCCTTGCGCCCAGTCCGCGAAGCTGGTCCAGTGAATCTCCGGGTGGGCATCGTGGAGCGCGGGGATGTCGACCTGATAGCCGGGTCCGTTCAAGAAAACCCACATCGCGTGCATATCCGGATTGTCGATCGCCGCCAGCGGGGCTTGTTCATGCCGGACCTCCCGCCCCAGCACCGCGCCGAGCGAGGCCGCCATCTGCTGCGGGGTGGGTGCGTCGCCGGCCAACTCGATGCGCTGCCCGACGTATGAAGCGGGGTTGCTCAGCACCTCCGCCGCGAACGCACCGAGGTCGGGGCGGGCGAGCTGCTGCAACGGCCGGTCGGGCGGCAGCGGTAGATCGAGTACGCCGCCCCGGACGCGTTCCGCTCCGCCCAGCACGTTGTCGACGAAGTACGTCGGCCCCAGAATCGTGTACGGAACATCGCCGGAGGCCAGCTCCGTCTCGATGCGTCCCTTGCTCTCGAAGTGCGGCACCCCGGTGTCCTGGTCGGCCCCCGCCACGGAGCTGAACACGAGATGCGGGACGCGCTGCTGCGTCGCGGCGGACAGGATCGCCCGTCCCTGCTCCACCTCCGCGTCCACACCGGCCTCGAACGGCGTGGTGAACGCGAAAACACCCGCCACCCCACTCATCGCCGCGGCGAGCGACTCACGATCGCTCAGGGACCCGGCCACCACGTCGACTCCCCGCTTGGCCAGCGCCCGCGCAGACGCGCCGTCCGGGTCGCGCACCAGCGCACGGACCGGCGCCCGCCGACCCAGCAGCGCGTCCGTCACGGCCCTGCCCTGTCCGCCGGTTGCCGCAAGCACCAACATCGGATCGTCGGCCATCGAAGACCTCCCTTCCTCGCGCGAAAACGGACCGTGGGCCGGCCCGACGCCCATCGTCCGGCACGCATCCCACGCCGGCAGGACGACGCGCCCGGGGCCGCCATGGAGTGGGCCGCCATGGAGTCGCGCGGGCGCAGGCGGACGCCCCAGGTGACATCGACGGGTTGGTCTCGGTCCACTCCACCGTCCTGCGGGCCCACCCGCATGCGGCCGGGGGATCCGGCCGGACTTCCGGCCGGACTATTCCGGAAGCAGTTCTGCGGCGCGGTCGGCGACCTCCTGATGCAGGGCGTCGCGCACGGCTCGTACGGCGGGGTGGGTGACCGCTTCCCGGCGCACGGCCAGGGTTATCGGCAGTCGGATGTCGACCTCGTCGGGCAGCAGCCGCCGCAGCTGGGCCCGATCGGCGAGGAAGGACGGCAGGACACCGATGCCGGCCCCCACGCAGGTGGCTTCGAGCTGGGCGAAGACGTTGGTGGAGGAGAACGCGGGGGTGATTCCCGGCAGATGGCGTTCAATGTCCAGGTCGCCGACCTGGAGCATCGACTCGATGTAGAAGATCAGCGCGTGTTCCCGCAGGTCGGCGAGGGCCTCGGGGGATCCGCACCGGGCGAGGTACTCGTCGCTGGCGTACAGCCCCAGTGCGTAGTCGGTGAGGTGCTCGGTGACCAGACGGCTCCCCGGCGTCTTGCCGATGGCCAGGGCGAGATCGAAACCGGACGGGTGCAGGGCCAACTGCCGTGTCGCCGTGATGAGTTCAGCCTGCAGTCCGGGATGGCGTCGGCGTACCCGGGCCAGGGCGGGCGTGGCGAAGACGGTGCCGAAGCCGTCCGGGGCGTTCACCCGTACGGTGCCGTGCAGCGACGGCGTGTCCTGGCCGGACACCGCGTCGACGGCGCGGGACAGGGCGTCCTCGATCGCGCGGGCGCTCTCCGCGACGGCCTTACCGGCGTCCGTCAGGGCCCAGCCCTCCGAGCCGCGCTCCATCAGCCGGAGGCCGAGGCTCTTCTCCAGCGCGGTGATGCGGCGGGACACGGTGGTGTGGTCCACGCCGAGCGCATCGGCCGCGGCCACCAGACGCCCCGTACGGGCGACCGCGAGCAGATAGCGAAGATCGTCCGCGCGGAGCCTGCGCGGATCAAGCCTGCTGTGGTCCGGCGATGGCGGTGGGGCTGGATCCTCGCCAGCTGGGCGGGATTCGGGGACGGGTGCACGGAACCAACGTATCTGCATTTCTGCACATCGTGTCTGCACCATTGGCGATTGAACGCACAATACCGCGGGCGGCACAGTCGAACAGGCCCCGGCCGGCGGCCGGAGCGCCCCGTCACCCCTTCCTCCCGCCGTTGAGAGGTTCTCCATGGTTGCCAGTCTGTCCCTGCCACGGATCATGCACGTCGGCCCCGGAGCCGCCGACGAGTTGGGCGGCGTCATCACGGGACTGGGGCTGAGCCGCCCGCTCCTTGTGACGGACGCGTTCCTGGTCGGGACGGGCGCGGCGGAACACCTGAAGGCATCGCTCCAGAAGGCCGGACTGCACCCGCAACTGTTCTCCGACACCGTGCCCGACCCGACGACCGACTCACTGGCTTCGGGTCTGAAGGCGTTGCACGACCACCGGTCGGACGGTGATCGGCTTCGGCGGCGGCAGCCCGATGGACACCGCCAAAGCCCTCGCCGTGCTCGGAGTGCAGGGCGGTCGCATGCGCGACTACAAGGCCCCGCAGGTGAACCGCGGGCCCGCGCTCCCGGTGATCGCGGTCCCCACCACCGCCGGCAGCGGATCGGAAGCAACCCAGTTCACCGTCATCACCGACAGCGCCACGGACGAGAAGATGCTCTGCACGGGCCCGGCGTTCCTGCCACTCGCCACCGTGATCGACGCCGCACTGACCCTGTCGATGCCGCCCCGGCTGACCGCCGACACCGGCATCGACGCACTCACCCACGCCGTCGAGGCGTATGTGAGCCGTAAGGCCAACCCGTTCTCCGACAGCCTCGCCCTCCCCGCGATCACCACCATCGGCCGCTACCTCCACCGCGCCTACGCCGACGGCGGTGACGCCGAGGCCCGCGAGGCCATGATGCTCGCCGCGACGCAAGCCGGCATCGCGTTCTCGAACTCCAGCGTCGCCCTCGTGCACGGCATGAGCCGCCCGATCGGCGCCCACTTCCACATCGCCCACGGCCTTTCGAACGCGATGCTCTTCCCCGCGGTGACCGCCTTCTCGGTGCACGCGGCGCCTGGCCGGTACGCCGACTGTGCCCGCGCCCTGGGAGCCGCGACCACCGCGGACGGCGACACCGTGGCCGCCGGCAAGCTGGTCGACGTACTCGACGAGCTGTGCCGCGACCTGGCCGTACCCACGCCCCGCGACTACGGAATCGATCAGGACGCGTGGCACCGCCTGACCCCCCTCATGGCCGAGCAGGCCCTCGCATCCGGCTCACCCGCCAACAACCCCGTCGTACCCACCGCTGACAAAATCCAGGAACTCTACTCCCGGATCTACGCGGCGTCTTCGCTGTAGTTCAGCTTGGTGCCACGGGCCCTGCGGCGTCGGGCCGGGTCCGTCACCACGTAGACGTCACGTCGCCTTCTCGATCGAGATGCCGGGCCGGTCCAGCGCTGGACCGGCCGCCAGGAAGAGCCAGGTCGTCACGACGAACGGCCAGGTGAAGGGGGAGCCGCCGGAGGGCTGGTCGAAGGTCTGCCAGGCGGCGGTGAAGGGGACCGAGGCGGCGGCGGCGAGCGTGGCGTACCCGGCGGTCCACGGGGTGAGGGTCAGGAAGGTCGCGGCCAGCGCGATGGCGACGAGCACCGCGTTGTAGCCGTAGAGCCCCTCGGTGATCCGGTCGGCGGGCAGGCCCATGGCGCAGGCGGTCAGGGTCGCGACCACGCTGCCGCAGGCGGCGGCGACGGCGGCGGTGCGGGAGGCGACGAGCAGCCCGGCCAGCAGGATCAGGCCCGCGTACCACTTGTCGAGCAGGAAGACCTGCCCGATGTTGTTGCAGAAGGCGTGGCCAAGTTCCGCGACCGACAGGGTGGTTGCCCCGGCGGTGGGGAGCGGCGGAGCCGCGGCCGGGGCGGTCGGCAGTGCGATCGCCAGCGCCCCGGCGACCAGGCAGAACGGGGCGGTCAGCGCGGGCAGCCCGACGCGACCCAACAGGCGGCCGGCCGCCGCGCTCAGCACCGAGCAGACCGCTGCGGCGAGGACGGCGAGCACCGCGGTCCGCCACGAGGCGCCGAGCCGGACCACGACGGCAATGCCGGTCAGGCAACCGCAGTAGCCCTCCAGCCCTTTGACCAGACCGTCCCGGTCGGCGCCCAGCACGGCTGCCGCCCCGGTGGACGCGGCCGCGCCGAGCAGTCCGTACACACCGATCCGCCAACTGCCCGCGAACAGCGCGACGGTGAAGAACAACCCGGTCCACGGGCTCGGACTGAGTGCGACCTGTGCGATGCCTCGCAGCTGTATCTGTCCGAAAACGGCCGGAGTCCAGCCACGGGGCCGCACCACCTGTCCTGCTGCAGGCATGCCTTCTCCCTGGTAGAGGATGCGTCAAATACACCAACATCCCCTGGTTAAGGGGTGTTTGTGGTGATCACTTCTCGATCGGAACACTACGCCCGGCCAGGGCGGGGGAGTGTCGCAACGACGTGCGGTCGATCGGATGCGGAATGGCATCGCTGCTGGTGGTGAGGGTGCGCGAGTGGGCGGGCATGCCGGGGACTTGGCTTTGGCGGGGAAGTGTTGAGGAGTCCCTGAAACCGGCATGGCGAAATGTTGACCAAGTGGGGTGGAAGCCATGGGGGGGCTCCCTGATGGTCCGTCATCAGCACTCATCAGCCCTCATCGCCCGTGATCCAGAGCTGGCTTGAACCGGTCGCGTATGCCCCCTGGACACCGCTCCTCCGGGGGTGGGATAAAAGTTCATACTGGATAACGTCGACTGTATGCAATCCAGCTCCGCACCGAACCCTACGAAGGGACGCGATTCGCCATGCCCGACGACAGCCAGGACCTCATATCCGGAGGGCACTTGGTCGCCAAAGCACTCAAGGCAGAAGGTATCGAGGTCATCTACACCCTCTGCGGCGGCCACATCATCGATATCTACGACGGCTGTGTCGACGAGGGCATCGAGGTCATCGACGTACGCCATGAACAGGTCGCGGCCCACGCCGCCGACGGCTACGCCCGGATCACCGGCAAGCCCGGCTGTGCGGTCGTCACCGCCGGCCCCGGCACCACCGACGCGGTCACCGGCGTCGCCAACGCCTTCCGCGCCGAGTCACCCATGCTGCTCATCGGCGGCCAGGGAGCCCACACCCAGCACAAGATGGGGTCCCTCCAGGACCTTCCGCATGTGGACATGATGACGCCGATCACCAAGTTCGCCGCCACCGTCCCGGACACCGCCCGAGCCGCCGACATGGTCTCCATGGCCTTCCGAGAGT
Source organism: Streptomyces tubercidicus (assembly GCF_027497495.1). Classification (GTDB taxonomy): domain Bacteria; phylum Actinomycetota; class Actinomycetes; order Streptomycetales; family Streptomycetaceae; genus Streptomyces; species Streptomyces tubercidicus. The sequence goes on along the minus strand of NZ_CP114205.1, from coordinate 575,145 downwards.
GCTTCCACGGCGCTCCCGGCCCCTCCTTCCTGGAGATCCCGCGCGACGTACTGGACGCCAAGGTGCCGGTGGACAACGCGCGCGTCCCGCAGGCGGGGCACTACCGCGCCTCCACCCGTGCCGCCGGCGACCCCGAGTCCGTCCAGAAGCTGGCCGATCTGCTGGCTCAAGCCGAAAAGCCCGCGATCCTGCTGGGCAGTCAGGTGTGGACGACGCGCGCCACCGGCGCGGCCATCGAGCTGGTGCGCACCCTCGATGTGCCCGCGTACATGAACGGCGCGGGGCGCGGCACACTGCCGCCCGGCGATCCGCACCACTTCCAGCTCTCCCGCCGTTACGCCTTCTCCCACGCCGATCTCATCATCATCGTCGGCACGCCCTTCGACTTCCGGATGGGCTACGGCAAGCGGCTCTCCCCGGACGCCACCGTGGTCCAGATCGACCTCGACTACCGCACGGTCGGCAAGAACCGGGACATCGACCTCGGCATCGTGGGCGACGCGGGGCTGATCCTCTCCGCCGTCACCCAGGCCGCCTCCGGCGGCGTCAACGGCGGTGCAGGCAAGCGCAAGGAGTGGCTGGACGAGCTGCGGGCCGCTGAGCAGAAGGCGATCGAGAAGCGGCTGCCCAGCCTCCGGTCCGACGCCTCACCGATCCATCCGTACCGCCTGGTCAGCGAGATCAATGACTTCCTCACCGAGGACTCGATCTACATCGGCGACGGCGGCGACATCGTCACCTTCTCCGGTCAGGTGGTCCAGCCCAAGTCGCCCGGCCACTGGATGGACCCGGGCCCGCTGGGGACGCTCGGCGTCGGCGTGCCGTTCGTGATGGCCGCCAAGCAGGCCCGCCCCGACAAGGAGGTGGTGGCGCTCTTCGGCGACGGCGCGTTCTCCCTGACCGGCTGGGACTTCGAGACACTGGTCCGCTTCGACCTGCCGTTCGTCGGCATCGTCGGCAACAACTCCTCGATGAACCAGATCCGTTACGGCCAGAAGGCCAAGTACGGCGAGGAGCGCGAGCGGATCGGCAACACCCTGGGCAAGGTGCCCTACGACCAGTTCGCGCGGATGCTCGGCGGCCACGGCGAGGAGGTCCGCGACCCGGCGGACATCGGCCCGGCACTGCGCCGCGCCCGGGAGTCCGGCAAGCCGTCGCTGATCAACGTCTGGGTGGACCCGGACGCCTACGCCCCCGGAACCATGAACCAGACCATGTACAAGTAGGGAGCCGCCACCATGTCCCAGGCTCTTGAGGCCAATCAAGCTCTGACGGGCATCCGCGTCCTCGACATGACGCATGTGCAGTCCGGTCCCTCCGCCACCCAGCTGCTCGCCTGGCTCGGCGCGGATGTGATCAAGCTGGAGAACGTCACCGGCGACATCACCCGCAAGCAGCTGCGCGATCTCCCGGACGTGGACTCGCTCTACTTCACGATGCTCAACTGCAACAAGCGAAGCATCACCCTCAACACCAAGAGCGAGCGCGGCAAGGAGATCCTGACCGAGCTGATCCGCCGCAGCGACGTCCTGGTGGAGAACTTCGGTCCGGGCGCCGTGGACCGCATGGGATTCACCTGGGAGCACATCCAGGAGATCAACCCGCGGCTCGTGTACGCCTCGATCAAGGGGTTCGGGGAGGGCCCGTACACCAAGTTCAAGGCGTACGAGGTGGTCGCGCAGGCCATGGGCGGATCGATGTCCACGACCGGCTTCGAGGACGGGCCGCCCCTGGCCACCGGCGCCCAGATCGGCGACTCCGGCACCGGAGTGCACTGCGTGGCGGGCATCCTCGCCGCGCTCTACCAGCGCAACCGCACCGGACGCGGCCAGCGGGTCAATGTGGCCATGCAGCACGCGGTGCTCAACCTGTGCCGGGTCAAACTGCGCGACCAGCAGCGGCTGGAGCACGGGCCGCTCGCCGAGTATCCCCACCCGGAGAACACGGCTGAGGCCGACGAGGTGCCGCGCAGCGGCAACGCCAGCGGTGGCGGCCAGCCCGGCTGGGCGGTCAAGTGCGCGCCCGGCGGCCCCAACGACTACGTCTACGTCATCGTGCAGCCGGTCGGCTGGGAGCCCCTCACCCGGCTCATCGGCCGCCCCGAGCTGGCCGGGGACCCGGAGTGGGCCGCGCCCGAGGCGCGGCTGCCGAAGCTGGCCAAGATGTTCCAGCTGATCGAGGAGTGGAGCAGCACCCTGCCGAAGTGGGAGGTGCTGGAGCAGCTCACGGCCCACAACATCCCGTGCGGGCCGATCCTGTCCACCAAGGAGATCGTCGAGGACGCGTCGCTCGCGGCCAACGAGATGATCGTCGAGGTCGACCACCCCGAGCGCGGCTCCTTCACCACGGTCGGCTCCCCGCTGAAGCTCTCCGACTCCCCGGTCCGGGTCGAGCGCTCCCCGCTGCTGGGTGAGCACAACGAAGAGGTGTATGTCGGCGAGTTGGGGCTCGGCGACGAGGAAGTGCGGCTGCTCAAAACGAACGGAGTGATCTGACGGTGACGTATGACAACGATGCCGTGCGCGCGGTGCTGGACGCGGCCCGCGCCGAGGGGCGCGCGGCACTGACCGCTCCTGAGGGGAAGCGGATCACCGACGCGTACGGCATCCCGACCCCGGCCGAGGGGCTGGCGGAGTCCGCCGACGAGGCGGTGGCGCTCGCCGACCGGATCGGCTTCCCTGTCGTCCTCAAGATCGTGTCCCCGGACATCCTGCACAAGACCGACGCGGGCGGGGTCCGGGTGGGGCTGACGTCCTGCGCCGAGGTGCGGGGCGCGTTCACCGCGATCGTCGACAACGCCCGCTCCTACGACCCGAAGGCCCGGATCCAGGGCGTCCAGGTGCAGCAGATGATCCCGGACGGCGGCCAGGAGGTCATCGTCGGCGCGGTCACCGACCCCACCTTCGGGAAGGTGGTGGCGTTCGGGCTCGGCGGGGTGCTGGTGGAGGTGCTGAAGGACATCACCTTCCGGCTGGCCCCGGCCACCGAGGACGAGGCGCTGTCGATGCTGGACGGGATCCGCGCCGCCGAGGTGCTGCGCGGGGTGCGCGGCGGGGAGGCAGTGGACCGCGCGGCGCTCGCCGACCTGATCGTGCGGGTCTCCCGGCTGGTGACGGACTTCCCGGAGATCACGGAGGCCGATCTCAACCCGGTGTTCGCCACCGGGAGCGGGGTGCTCGCCGCCGATGTGCGCCTGCTGATCGGGGACCCCGCCCCGCAGGAGCGCCGCCGCTACTCGCGCGAGGAGATCCTGGGCGCGATGCGCCGGCTGATGCAGCCGCGCTCGGTGGCGGTGGTGGGGGCCTCCAACGAGCCGGGGAAGATCGGCAATTCGGTGATGCGCAACCTCATCGACGGTGGCTTCTCCGGGGAGATCCACCCGGTGAACCCCAAAGCCGATGACATCCTGGGCCGTAAGGCGTACAAGAGCGTCACGGATATCCCCGGCGAGGTGGATGTGGCGGTGTTCGCGATCCCCGCGAAGTTCGTGCCCGCCGCGCTGGAGGAGGTCGGCCGCAAGGGCATCCCGAACGCCGTGCTGATCCCGTCCGGCTTCGCCGAGACCGGTGAACACGAGCTTCAGCGGCGGATCGTGGAGATCGCCGAGGAGCACGGGGTGCGGGTGCTGGGGCCGAACATCTACGGCTACTACTCGACCTGGCAGGACCTGTGCGCCACCTTCTGCACTCCGTACGACGTGAAGGGGCCGGTGGCGCTCACCTCGCAGTCCGGTGGCATCGGGATGGCGATCCTGGGCTTTGCCCGGACGACCAAGACCGGTGTCTCGGCGATCGTCGGCCTCGGCAACAAGTCGGATGTGGACGAGGACGACCTGCTCACCTGGTTCGGCGAGGACGACCACACCCAGTGCATCGCGATGCACCTGGAGGACCTCAAGGACGGCCGCGCCTTCGTGGAGGCGGCGCGGGCCACGGTGCCCAGGAAGCCGGTGGTGGTCCTCAAGGCGGGCCGTACGGCGGCGGGCGCCAAAGCGGCCGGCTCCCACACCGGCGCGCTGGCCGGGGACGACGCGGTCTACGACGACATCCTCCGGCAGGCCGGGGTGATCCGGGCGCCCGGTCTCAACGAGATGCTGGAGTACGCGCGGGCGCTGCCCGTGCTGCCCACACCCCAGGGGGACAACGTTGTCGTCATTACCGGCGCCGGGGGCTCGGGGGTGCTGCTGTCGGACGCGATCGTCGACAACGGGCTGTCCCTGATGGAGATCCCCGACGACCTGGACGCCGCCTTCCGCCGCTTCATCCCGCCGTTCGGCGCGGCCGGGAACCCGGTGGACATCACCGGCGGCGAACCGCCGTCCACCTACGAGGCGACCATCCGGCTGGGCCTGGAGGATCCGCGGATCCACGCCCTGGTCCTGGGCTACTGGCACACCATCGTCACGCCGCCGATGGTGTTCGCCGAGCTGACCGCGCGGGTCGTCGAGGAGTTCCGCGCGCGGGGCATCAGCAAGCCGGTGGTGGCCTCGCTCGCGGGCGACACCGAGGTCGAGGAGGCGTGCGCGTACCTCTTCGAGCGCGGGGTCGTGGCGTATCCGTACACCACCGAGAAGCCGGTGGCCGTCCTGGGCGCCAAGTACCGCTGGGCCAGGTCCGCGGGGCTGCTCACCTAGCGACCCACGTTTCCCGGAGCACGAAGAGATAGGGACAGGGGGCGCGGGGCGCTGGCCGGGCTCCTTCGAAGCCAAGGGGACGACATGAGCACAGCAGAACGACCGGACGGGGTTCTCCCCTTCCGTGAAGTGCAGGACAGCAAGGGGCGCACGTACCGCATCGGCGAGACCGACCGCGACATCCTGGGCCACAGCCGGAAGTTGATGGTCTATCTGCCGTGGATCGCGATGATGGCCATCAGCGTGTCCGAGTACGCGTTCGGCTCGGCGGAGGACACGCTCTCGGAGGCGCACGGCTGGACCCAGAGCAACACCTTCTGGATCCTGAGCGTCTGGGTGTTCTTCCAGGCAGGCATCGCCTTCCCCGCCGGGTGGTTACGGGAGAAGGGGATCCTGACCGCCCGCAGAGCGATGTTCCTGGGAGCCGGGCTGTGTCTGATCGGTTTCCTGGCCCTCTCCCACGTCGACAACGTCTTCGGAGCGATCCTCGGCTTCGGCGTCGTCGGCGGGCTCGGCTCCGGGTTCGTCTACGCCACCTGCATCAACATGGTGGGCAAGTGGTTCCCGGAACGGCGCGGGGCGAAGACGGGGTTCGTCAACGGGGGGTTCGCCTACGGCTCGTTGCCGTTCATCTTCATCTTCAACTACTGGTTCGACACGAGTGACTTCGACGAGATCCTGGACCTCATCGGGGTCTACATGCTGGTCATCGTGGGGGGCTCCGCCTGCTTCTTCAAGGACCCGCCGAAGAACTGGTGGCCCGCCGGTATCGACCCGCTGAGCTACCACGGCAACGACAAGAGCGCGGCGAGCCTGGCGAAGAACCCTCCGGCGGTGCGGCAGTACACGCCCAAGGAGGCCATCAAGACCGGGATGCTGCCGCTGATGTGGGTCTCCCTGGTGCTCACCGCCGGGGTGTCGATCTTCGGGATCTCCTTCCAGGTCGACTACGCCAAGGACGTGGGCTTCGGCCCGCTGGTCGCGGCCTCGTCCATGGGCGTCATGGCCGTCATCAACGGTGTCGGACGCGGTGTCGTGGGCTGGCTGTCGGACCTGTGGGGCCGGAAGAGCACCCTGGTGTTCGTCATCGTGGTGCTGGGCCTCGCCCAGTTCGGGGTGATCTGGGCCGGCGACATCCACAACGAGGCGCTGTTCCTCTTCTTCGCCTTCCTCTCCGGATTCGGCGGCGGCGCCTTCTATCCGATGTTCGCGGCGCTGACCCCGGACTACTTCGGTGAGAACTACAACGCCACCAACTACGGCCTGGTGTACAGCGGAAAGCTGATCAGCGGGCTGTTCGGCGGCGGCCTCGGCTCGATGGTCGTCGACTCCTGGGGCTACGACGGCGCGTACGCGCTCGCCGGCGGCATCTCCATGGTGGCGGCCGCGGTGGCCCTGCTGCTGCGGCCGCCCGGCCGGCCGCGGATGCGGGACATCGACCCGAACCCGCAGCCGATCAGCCGCGAGGCCGTCTAGCCGCGCGGCGAGGGGCCTCGCGCCAAAAGACCGCCCCGACGTCCACCATCCGGTGGCCGTCGGGGACGGTTTCGTCAGGACCGCTCGCGTTCGTGGTAGGTGCGGCGGGTGTGTTCGGTGTGGGCGCGCATGACCGCGGTGGCGCGGTGTGCGTCGCCGGCGTCGATGGCCGCGATCAGCTCGCGGTGCTCGGTCCAGGACTGCTTGCCGCGCTGACGGGCGATCGGGGTGTAGTACCAGCGGACCCTGCGGTCCACCTGGGCGGCCAGCTCGGACAGCACCGCGTTTCCGGCGAGTTCCATCACCTTGGCGTGGAATTCGGCGTTCGCCACGACCGCGCCGTCCACATCGTCGTCCAGCACCGCACGCTCACCCTTGGCGCAGAGGTCCTCCAGCGCGGCGACGCCGGCCGCGTCGGCCCCTGCGGCGGCCAGCCCGGCGGCCTCGGCTTCGAGGAGGGTGCGCACCGTAAGGAGCTGGTCGGCCTCCTCCTCCGTGGGCTCATGGACGAACGCGCCCTGTGCGGGCCGCAGATCGACCCAGCCTTCGGTGTTGAGCCGCTGCAGCGCCTCGCGTACCGGCTGACGGGAGACTCCGAGCTGCCCGGCGAGCTCGCCCTCGACGAGGTGCTGACCGGGGCGAAGGGCGCGGGTGGTGATGAGTTCGAGCAGTGCCTCGTAGACGCGCTCGCGGAGCGGTCCGGGCCGCTCCAGCTTCGGTACCGCGCCCTGCGGGAGTCCCTTGGACAGCATGTCGCCCCCTCTGGCTCGTCGTTCACTGGATGCAGAATAATGATTATTGTCTACAGTTTACCTTGGTTTACCTTCCCACGTCACTGACCAGCAGGCTTACGTCGCGGCTTGGTGCGCCGGGAGTCCGGCCGGGGCACCCGTCATATTTCGGCAACCCGGCCGAAAACCCTTGACGTCTCTCCGAACGCGTTCCTAACATCGCCGGGCAGTTGCAGTTCCAACTCTGCACTTGCTGCGGTGCACTCCGCAGTGCTTTGACAGGCATAGACATAGACCACCTGTCGGTGGTTTCGTCATGCCTGTTTTGTGCTCCCCGTGCCACCGATGGGTCTTCCTCAAAGAGGTGGATCATGGCACAACGTCCGGGCGTCAAGGGCGCCGCCGACGTCGTTGCGCTCATCGATGGGCTGGGAAGGATCGCTGGCCGGGCGCGCATCATCTGGTTCCTCGTGTTCGGCGGGCTGTTCCTCGACGCCTACTCCAACGCGGCACTGAGCGCCGGTCTGGGGCCGATGACGTCCCAGATGGAGCTCACGACCACTCAGGTCTCGATCCTCACGGCCACCGCTCCGGCCCTGGCGATCATCTTCAACCCGGTCGGCGGCTGGCTCGCCACCCGCATCGGCCGCGTTCCCCCGCTGCTCATCGCCAAGGTGTTCGCGATCGCGGGCGCGCTGTTCGCCGCGTTCGCCGGTGACTTCAACACCGTCTGGCTCGGCCGGATCCTGGTGGGTGTCGCGTACGGCATCGACTTCGCGGTCGCCATGGCCCTGCTCGCCGAGTACACGCCCGCGAAGCTGGGCGGCCGGCTGAACCTGTGGCAGGCCGTCTGGTACGTCGCCACCACCAGCAACCTGGCCCTGGCCCTGGTCTTCTTCCACCTGAACGTGGGCAGCGACATCTGGCGCTGGTCGGTCGGTTCGGCCTCGGTCGTCGCCGTCGCGCTCCTCCTGGGCCAAGCGCTGATGCTCAAGGAGAGCCCCACCTGGCTGGCCAGTAAGGGACGGCTCGACGAGTCGGTCGCCAACCTGGACAGGATCTACGGGATCAAGGCCGTCGCCGGCAACCCCGATGAGACGACTCGTACCGCAGTCGAAGCGCCCGCCGTCGGGTTCCGTCAGGCCGGGCTGCTGTTCAAGGGCGAGTACCTGCCGCGCACGATCCTGTCCTCGGTGATCTCGCTCGGACAGTCGATGCAGTACTTCGCGGTCGGCTGGTACCTCCCGCTGATCAGTCTGGCGATCTTCGGAGAGAGCTTCGAGAAGGCCACGGTGGGGTCGATGGTGTTCAACGCCTTCGGTATCGGGGGCGGGCTGCTCTCCGCCTACTTCGGTCGCCGCCTCGGACTGCGGCTCAGCTCCGCCGCCGGTTTCGCCGGAGTGTTCGTGGCTCTGGTGGCGATGGGGCTGACCTTCGAGAAGGTGCCCACGGCCGTGGCGTTCCTGCTGCCGGTGCTGTTCATCCTCTGCCACTCGGCGGGCCCCGGGGCCAACGGCAAGTCCATCGCCGCGCTCTCCTACAGCAGCGATGTCCGCGCGCTGGGTACCGGTGTCACCGGGATGGTCGGCAGCTTCGGCAGTGTCGTCGGGCTGTATGTGTTCCCGCAGATCAAGGACTCGCTCGGGCTCGCGGACACCTTCCTGGCGCTCTCGATCGTGCCGCTGCTCGGCCTGATCACCTGTCTGGTGATCAAGTGGGACCCGACGAAGGCCGCCTCGCCCGACGAGGAGGCCGGACCGGGCCGCGACACCGCCGTGCAAGGCGCCGTGGCCGCCCACTGACCCGCCCCACAGGGTCCCCCTCCCCGCCGTATCCCACCATCCCACCATCCCTCCCTCCGTCCGGCTCGCTCGCGATGCCTGCCGTGAGTCAAGGAAAGGGCTGCCATGACGCAGACGTTCCCCGGCGCCGCCCCACGGCGCGGTGTGCTGTCGATCGACGAGGGCACCACCGGCACCCGGTCCGGAGTCGTCCTCGACTCGGGCGCCGCCTCGGAGGTGTTCTACCGGTCGATCAGGGTCAGTCACCCCGACGAACTCTCGGTCGAACAGGACCCGATGGAGATCTGGACGGCCACCATCGAGGTGGCACGCCGGGCCGTTGGCCGGGCGGGGGAGGAGGGCATCGAGATCGCCGCGGTCGCGCTGTCCACCCAGCGGGCCACGGCGATGCTGTGGGACCGGGTCACCGGAAAGCCGCTGCTGCCCGCGGTGGTGTGGCAGGACCGGCGGTACACGCACGAACTCACCGCGTACGAGGCGGAGTGGGACGCCGCCCTGCTGGCCCGGCAGGGCCGGCCGGTCGGCGCCCGCTCCCCGTTCCTGTGGGCCGCCCGGCAGATCGCCGCCCACCCGGAGGTCGCCGCGGCGCACCGGGCGGGACGGCTGCTGTTCGGCACCGTCGACACCTGGCTGATCTGGCGCCTGACCGGCGGCGCCGTGCACGCCACCACCCCCACCAACGCCGCGTCCACCGGCGGCTACCTGCTGGAGCGGCACGCCTGGGACGAGGAATGGATCGGCCACCTCGGCTTCCCCCTCGACCTGCTGCCCGAACTCCGCTCCGACGACGCCGGATTCGGCACCACCGACCCGGACGCCCTCGGCATCGCCGTCCCGCTGACCGCCTCCATGGGTGACCAGCACGCCGCACTCGTCGGTCTGGGCGGCCTCGCCACCGGGCAGGGCATGTGCGTATACGGCACCGGCGCCTTCGTCGACGCGGCGACCGGCACCACACCCGCCCTGCCCCGGCCGGACCTGACCGGGGTGGTCGCCCAGCCCGGCCGCCGGCAGGGCGACATCAGCCACTACAGCCTGGAGGCGTACACCTCCACCGCGGGGTCGGCGCTGCGCTGGCTCTGCGACGACCTGGGGCTGTTCGCCTCGCCGAAGGAGCTTTGCGAGCAAGCCGGTCTGGTCCCCACCCGGCCGGGCCGCACCCCGCGTTTCGTCCCCGCGCTCGCCGGTGTCCGTACGCCGGTCTGGCATCCGGAGGCCACCGCCGCCCTCACCGGGCTCACCCTCGCCACCACCCGCGCCGACCTCGCCCGTGCCGTGGTCGACGGGATCGCGCACTCGGTGTGCGACCTGATCGACGCCGTCGCCGGCACCATGGGCAACCCGTTCGCCCGCCTCCGCGTCGGCGGCGGCGTCTCCGGCGGCGACCCGCTGATGCAGATCCAGGCAGACCTGACCGGCCTGCCACTGGAAAGGGTGACCGACTCCGCCACCGCCAGCCTGCGCGGCACCGCCTATCTGGCCGGCGTCGCGCAGGGCCTGTGGTCCTCGCTCGAAGAGGTCGTCGAGGCACAGCCGCGCGGCCAGATCTTCGAGCCGTCGATCACGGAAGCGGAGCGCAGCGCTCAGCGAGCGGCCTGGCGCGAGGTGTTGCGAGCCCATCTGAACGACCCCGCGCTGCTCCCGCTGCGCGAACCCCGAACCCCCCACTGACAGCCCCCGGCCGCCGCGCCGCGGCCCGCACCCGACACCGGGGCTGCCACACCGAAACACCAGGAGTTGATGTTGTGATCACCATGCCCGCCCGGAAACCGCGGCGCACTGCCGCGGCGACCCGCCGCACACCGCTGCTGCTCGATCGGGCCGACCAGAAGCGCCAACTGGCCGACAACACCTACGACGTGCTGGTCATCGGCGGCGGCGTCACCGGGGCGTACGCCGTGCTCGACGCCGTCTCACGGGGTCTGAGCGCGGCGCTGGTCGAGAAGGACGACTTCGCCTCCGGCACCTCGTCGAAGTCGTCGAAGATGGTGCACGGCGGCCTGCGCTACATCGAGCAGGGCAACATCAACCTGGTCCGTCACTCGCTCCTTGAGCGCCACCGGTTCCGCAAGAACGCACCGCACCTGGTGCACCGGCTGCCGTTCCTCTTCCCGATCCTGGAGAAGGAAGGCGTCCTCGACGCCCGTCTGGCCAAGGGCTTCGAGGGTCTGCTGTGGACGTACGACCTGGTCGGCGGATGGCGGATCGGCAAGCTGCACCAGCGGCTCACGGTCCCCGAGGTCCTCGCCCAGGCGCCGACGCTCCGCGCGGAGCACCTCAAGGGCGGGCTGGTGTACTTCGACGCCCGCACCGACGACGCCCGCCTCGTCCTCACCATCCTCCGCACCGCCGCCGCGCTCGGCGCGACGGTCCTCAACGGGGCGAAGGCCGAGAGCCTGCTGATGGAGGGCGGCAAGGTGGCCGGTGCCCGGGTCTCGGCGGACGGCGACACCCTCGACATCCGCGCGCGGGCCGTGGTCAACGCCACCGGGGTGTGGTCCGACGAACTCGACGCGAAGGCCGACGACGGCCACTCGCCGCGGGTGCGGCCCGCCAAGGGCGTCCACATCGTGGTGCCGTGGGACAAGGTGCGGATCAACTGCACGGTGACCGTGCCGATCCCCGGCCGGGCCCGCCGCGCGACCTGCACCCGCTGGGGCAACCGCGTGGTGCTGGGCACCACCGACGAGGACTACCAGGGCTCCGCCGACGACGTGCACTGCACCCGCGAGGAGATGAACTTCCTGCTGGAGGGCGCCAACACCGCCTTCGAGGGGAAGCTCACCCCGGACGACGTGGTCGGCTCCATCGGCGGTCTGCGGCCGCTGGTCGGCAGCAAGGAGGGGGCCACCCTCGACATGAGCCGCGACCACCACATCACCATCGGCCGCACCAACATGGTGACGGTGACCGGCGGCAAGCTCACCACCAGCCGGCACATGGGCGAACTCATCATCGACAAGGTGATGAAGGTCCTCGGCCGCACGGCGAAGAGCCGCACCACCCACCTCCCGCTCCTGGGCGGCGCAGGTTACGACGCCGAGGCCGTCGCCGCATCCGGCGGCATCGCCGCCCACCTGGGTGAACGCTATGGCACCGAGGCCCGGTTCGTCGGCGATCTCATCCAGGACGACCCCTCGCTGGCCGAGCCGATCGTCGCGGGACTCGCCTACACGAAGGCGGAGGTCGTCTACGCGGCCCGAGCCGAGCTGGCCCGTTCGGTCGACGACGTCCTCTCCCGCCGCACCCGCGCCCGGCTGTTCGGCCGGGACGCCTCCGCCGACGCCGCCGAGGCCGTCGGCGCGATCCTCGGCCGGGAACTGAACCTCACGGAGGCGGAGGTCGAGCGCTCGGTCGCCGAGTACCTCGCAGCCGTCCGTCACGAAAAGTCCGTACTCCTCGAAGGGACCGCAGCATGATCAGCCGTCAGACCATCACCCACCCGTTCAACCGGGGCAACTACACCATCGGTGCCCCCAGCCCCAGCAAGTGGGCGCGCAACACCCCGGTCGGCGACGGCGAGGCCGCGCTCCAGGTCGACCCGGTCGCGGTCCCCGATGCCGTCGTCGAGGCGCTGCGCGAGGCCGCGCAGGCGGTGTACACCTCCCGCGACGAGGTGGTCACCCGGACCCGTGACTGGTGGGCCGGTTCGATGATCGGCGAGACCGAGGGCCGCCCCGCGACCCCGGACGCCGTGTTCGTCGAGGCCGCCGACGCCGACCAGGTCGCGGCCGTGCTGCGGATCTGCCACGAGGCGGGCATCCCGGTCACCCCGTCCGCGGGCCGCTCCAACGTCACCGGCGCCGCGCTGCCCGTCTTCGGCGGTGTCGTCCTGGACGTGTGCGGACTCAACCAGATCACCGGCTTCGACGCCGAGTCGAACGTCGTGGACGTCCAGGCCGGCATGTTCGGCGACCTCTTCGAAAAGCAGCTCCAGGAGGAGTACGGCGTCACCACCGGCCACTGGCCGTCCGCGTTCGCCGTCTCCACTGTCGGCGGCTGGATCGCCTGCCGCGGCGCCGGCCAGCTCTCCACCCGCTACGGCAAGATCGAGGACATGGTCATCGGCGTCGACGTCGTGCACGCCGACGGTACCCGGGCCACCTACGGCGACTACGCCCGCGCCGCGGTCGGCCCGGACCTGCGCCAGCTGTTCATCGGCTCCGAGGGCACCCTCGGCGTCATCGTCGCGGCCCGGCTGCGGGTCCACCCGCTGCCCGAGTACGCCTCCGCCGTGGCGTACGGATTCGAGAGCTTCGCCCAGGGCCTGGCGGCCTGCCGCCGGATCATGCAGCGTGGCGCCACCCCGGCCGTCCTGCGGCTGTACGACGCCCTGGAGTCGGGCACCCACTTCGGCCACCCGGAGACCAACCTGCTGCTCATCGCCGACGAGGGCGACCCCGCCATCGTCGACGCCTCGATCAAGGTGGCGAAGGAGGTCTGCGCGGAGTACGGCCCCGAACTGGACGGCCAGGCCGTCTTCGCGCGCTGGCTGGACGAGCGGATGCTGGTCGGCAAGTCCGCCGAGGGCTTCCAGCCGGGTCCGGGCTTCGTCGCCGACACTCTGGAGATGGCCGCGTCCTGGACCGACCTCCCGGTGATCTACGACGAGGTGGTCGCCGCGATCGAGGGGGTGGACGGCACCCTGGCCGCCTCGGCCCACCAGTCCCACGCGTACACCGACGGCGCCTGCGTCTACTTCTCGCTCCGCGGAGACGTGGCCCCCGAGTCCCGCCGCGACTGGTACCGCGCGGTGTGGGACGCGGCCAACGCCGTGCTCGTCAAGCACGGCGCGGCGCTCAGCCACCACCACGGCTGCGGTCTGCTGCGCGGCCCCTACATGGAAGAGTCCCTCGGGGCGGGCTTCGCGACGTTCGTCGCGGTGAAGAAGACCCTGGACCCGGCCGGCATCCTCAACCCTGGCAAGCTGGGCCTCCCCAGCCGCTTCGGCACGTCCCCGCTGAGCTGACCTCCGTCACGGCGCACCCCTCTTCCCCAGACAGGCCCTTGCCATGACTCCTTCCCTGTCCCGGTCCGGCGCCGCGCTCGACCCGCGGCTCACCTCGGCGCTCGCCGACATCCCGGTCGTCGCGTCGGTCGTCGGCACTCAGCCCGTGCGGCAGTTCCTGACCGCACCGGCCAAGGTGTGCATCGTCGCCTCGCTCACCGTGGGGCAGCTGCCACAGGTCCTGCCGGCGCTGGGCCGGGCGGGGAAGACCGTCTTCGTGAACGTGGACAGCAGCCCCGGCCTGGCCCAGGACCGGGGCGCGCTGGAGTTCATCAAGTCCATGGGCGCCCACGGCGTGGTCAGTACCCGGCTGTCCCTGACAGAGAAGGGCCGGCCGCTCGGCCTGCTGACGATGATGAAGGTGTTCGTCACCGACCGGTCCAATCTCCGCCGCTCCATGGACGCGGTCTCGCGCGGGGCGCCGGACCTGGTCGAAGTCATGCCCGCCCCGGTCATCGCCCGGATGAGCGCGCAGGCGAAGCGCGCGATGTCCCCGTCGGTCGCCGCGGGCTTCGTCGAGTCCCCCGCGGATGTGGCGCTGGCGCTGGCCCTCGGGTCCGTCGCCGCCGCCACCTCCGACCCCCGCCTCTGGCACCTGCGCCGGGACCAGCTGCCGCCGGTCCCGCCCGCCGCGCTGAAGAGGCCCACCGCACCACCCCAGGAGTAAGACCCCCATGTCATACGTCGTCGTCGCCCGCTACCGCACCAAGGAGGGCGAGGAGAACACCGTCCTCTCCCTGCTCGACACCGTGGCCGCCGCCTCCCGCCGGGAGCCGGGCAATCTCGCCTACCGCGTCCACCAGGGCATCGAGGACCCACGGACCGTCGTGCTGTACGAGGAGTACGGCTGCGAGGCCGACTTCACCGCCCACTGCGCCACACCGCACTTCCAGGACATCGTGCTCGGCATGATCGTCCCCCTGCTGGACAGCCGCGACGTGCTGCGCTGCGCCCCGCGCCCGGAGGTGCGGGCATGAAGACGCGTGCCGCGATACTGCGCAGGGTGTCGGCCGCCCGCCCCTACTCCGAGACCCGTCCGGTGGAGGTGGAGGAGCTGGAGCTGGGCGCACCCCGCGAGGGCGAGGTGCTGGTCCGTGTCGCGGCCGCCTCGCTCTGCCACTCCGACCTGTCGGTGGTCAACGGCGACCGGGTCCGCCCGCTGCCGATGGCGCTCGGTCACGAGGCGGTGGGCGTCGTCCAGGAGACCGGACCGGGCGTCAGCCGGGTCCGTCCCGGTGATCACGTCGCCATGGTCTTCGTGCCGAGCTGTGGCTTCTGCGCCGACTGCGCGGCCGGCCGGCCCGCGCTGTGCGCACAGGCCGCCGCATCGAACGGTTCGGGCGGGCTGCTGCACGGCCCGTCCCTGCTGACCGACGCCTCCGGCACCCCGGTCCACCACCAGCTGGGCGTCTCGGCGTTCTCCGAATACGCGGTGCTGGCCCAGGAGTCGGTGGTGCCGATCCCGAAGGACATCCCGTTCACGGTGGCATCGATGTTCGGCTGCGCGGTCCTGACCGGCGCCGGAGCCGTCATCAACACCGCCGCCCTGCGCCCCGGCCAGTCGGCGGTGGTCTACGGCCTGGGCGGAGTGGGCCTGTCCGCTGTACTGGGCGCCTGCGCGGCGGGCGCCTACCCCGTCATCGCCGTCGACCCGGTCCCCGAGAAGCGCGAACTGGCTCTCCAACTGGGCGCCACGCACGCCTACGACCCCGCTGAAGCCATCGACGCCGTACGTGAACTCACCGACGGCGGCGCCGAGTTGGCAGTGGAGGCGGTAGGCAGCCCCCGGGTGATGGCACAGTGCCTGACGGCTGTGGCCCGAGGCGGCAAGGTCGTCTCGGTCGGCCTCCCCGCCCCCGACCGGGTCCTGGAGGTCCCGGCCCTTGCCTTCGCGGGCGAAGGCAAGTCCCTCCTGGGCTCGTACATGGGCGACGCCGTCCCACGCCGCGACATCCCCCGATTCCTCGACCTGTGGCGAGCCGGCCTGATGCCCGTGGAGCGAATGCACACGGGCACTCTGCCGCTCGACGACATCAACACGGCCCTGGAGGAGCTGGCGTCGGGCCGGGCCATCCGCCAGGTCATTGATACGTCGGGCATGCTGACGGGCTGATCGGATGCCCCGGACCATCCGCCGGCAGCCCGGTCGTGGTCCCGGCTGACGGTCCGGGCGGGACCGAGATCGAGATCGACGGGCGGGCGGGGGAGGACGATACTGGAGTTTGAGGAGGTGCATCATGCGCAAGGTGATCGACTGCCGGGATTTCCCCAGCGAATCGGGATGCACGCTCACTATCTCCGGTGAGGAGGAGGAAGTGGTCCGCGCTGCCAGCGAACACGCCGTGTCCGTCCATGGACACACAGCGAGCGCCGAGCTGCGTGACCAGATCAGGGCCTCGCTCAAGAACGAGATGCCTCAGCACGCCTGAGCCCGCCCCCGCCGGCCGTCGCAGCGGTGCTGCCGCTCCGGCGGCCGGCGCCGCGTTGCCTCAGGTCAGGGACGTCGCGCTGAAGTCCTCCGGGACCAGTTGCAGCAGTTCCTCGCGGCTCGGTGCCGTGTGCCGGCTCAGGCGGCCGGCCTGGCGGGTCACGGGTGACTCGAAGACCTTGCGGGCGTAGCGGGCGTTGCCGAAGGAGCGGTCGCGTGCGGAGTGTGTGATCTACCCAGGGTAACTGCGCGACATCCACAGGACGTTGCCCCCGGCGATGACGCCGGGGAAACCCTCGAAGAAGGAAGCCCCGCCAACTCCTGCGAATGCCTGGGAACTTGACCCACCCGCCAGTAGCATCCCACCGCCCAGGAGCACGCCGCCCAAGCAGCCATCCTCGAACTCGAAAGGGTCTCCTGCATGCGCTTAGCCTCCCGCGTCGCCCCCGCCGCCCTTGCCGTGGCCGCCCTCCTGCTCGGCGTCCTCCCCGCGCAGGCCCAGGCTCACCCCGAACGCGCCGCCGACCGCGCCCCCGACCGGGTCACGGTCGGTGACCGCACCTTCATCGCCGACGGCCAGGGCCGCGCGCTCCAGTGGCGCGGCTTCAACCTCGCCGACAAGAACAGCCGAGGCGCCAACGCGTTCGCCGACATCCACGAGAGCGACCTCAAGGACATGGCCGCCCGGGGCTTCAACCTCGCGCGCCTCGCGTTCTTCTGGGACGACCTCGAACCCACCCCCGGGCACTACGACCGCGGCTACCTCAGCAAGATGCGCCGCATCCTCGACTGGGCCAACCGCTACCACATCAAGGTCATCCTCGACGCCCACCAGGACGTATACGGACCCCACTTCGACTCCCGCGGCGTCCCCGACTGGGCGACCCGCGACGAGGGGCTGCCGTTCACGCACCGACCCGACGACTGGTTCTCCGAGTACTTCGAGCCATCCGTACAGGCCGCCTTTGACCACCTCTACAAGGACGCCGACCTCCGTGCCGCGCACGCTCGCATGTGGATGACGGTCGCCGCCGCCCTGGGCAGGCACCCGGCGCTGCTCGGCTACGACCTGATGAACGAGCCGTTCGCGAAGTTCCTCGAAGGCGAAGACCTCCCCACTGCCGCGGCCCGCTTCGAGGCCACCGAGCTCACCGAGCTGTGGAACCGCCTCGCCCATGCGATCCGCCTGGTCGACCACAGGTCGTGGGTATTCGTCGAACCAACCGTCATCGTCGGTCTCGGCGTTCCCACCCGGATGGGCCACATCGACGACCCGCACGCCGGCTACGCGCCGCACTTCTACGAGACCGGGATGGAAACGGGCGCCGACTACGACCCCAACGGCACCTTCATCCCCGCCTTCGAGGCCGCGATCAGCGACTACCCGACCCGTCACCGCATGCCGGTGATCGTGGGGGAGTGGGGCGGCAATCCCTACGTTCCGCACGCAAGCCAGTTCGTCACCGATATGACGGCCTCCCTGGACCGCTTCTCCAGCGGCTGGACGTGGTGGCAGTGGTGCCGGGGCGGCGGCTACTGCTTCCTCGACCAGACGGGCGCCGCGAAGCCCAACGCCCAACTGCTCGTCCAGCCGTACGCGCGAGCCGTCGCGGGCGACCCGCTCAGGTTCGCCTACGACCCGGCTACCCGCACCTACACGCTCACCTTCCGCACCCGCGACAACGCAGAGGGCCCCACCCGGATCACCGTGCCCAGGGACACCTACCCAGACGGCTACCGCGTCGACATCCAAGGCAGCAAGGCCAGTTGGGACGACCACGCCCAGACCGTCACCGTGCGCACCCACGGCAGGGCCGGAGCCACCTACCGGGTCACGATCAGCCCGAGGTAGCCCGCCCGACGGGAGGTACCACCTCTCCCGGCCGTCGCTCCAGCCGAGCCGCGCGGAAGGCGCCCGAAGGTCAAAAGCCCACCTCAGGCGCCTTTCTTCGTGCCTGCGCGTCGCCTCGACGCACGGCGGAAGCTCGAAGGTCCGCTGGTCTCGATCGATCGGACTCTCTCCGAGGTGCCCCGAGGCGTCTCGGGCCCCGTGGACGCCACCTCGCCGGGTGAGTACCTCAAGCGTGCCGTGAACGCGGTCGGCCCGGTCACCGCGGTCCGGCCTGGTTAGCCAGCGCTCCTCTCGCCTGGATGCGAAGGCAGATCCACCCCGCTTGGTCGTTGCCGATCCACCACTCCCAGTCAGCGCCCGAATCCCGCTCTATCACCTGGTTGCTCTGGTGAGTCAGCAGTCCAGGGAACTTGGTTCTGGAGCCCTCCTCCCCAGGCCGATGCCGAGTTCGGCCCGCAGTACCCGCAGCACCCGCAGCACGGCAACGCGTCACGCCAACGGGTTAGGTACCTGCAATGCGGATCTTGCACAGCACCACCCCGGTGATCTGGTCGAAAGGGAAGGGCCCCTTGTGACGGGAGTCGCGGCTGGCCTCACGGTGGTCACCGAGCACGAACACGTGTCCAAGGGGCACGACGCGGGGTATGAGGCCGGAGGTGGCGTGTGCTGGGTCGGTGGCGCGCAGGTGATGCGACACGTCGTCCCCGGGGAGCGCCACGACACGTTTGATCATGCAGGTGGCCACGGGGCGGCCCTCGATGGTGTCTTCCACGTCGTGGGAGCCGGGACCTGTGCGCAGCCGGATCGCGACGACCGCTCCTCGGCGTATGAGCCCTCTGGGTGCCCTGACCGCCAGCAGTCGGTCTCCGTCGCGGTAGGTGGGCATCATGCTGGGGCCGCTGACGTCAAGGAGAACGCACGTTCTTCGTACGAGGAATGCGGTGAGCATCATCGGGGCCACGATTGCTGCGGCAGTGGTCAACGGTGCGGGCACGAAGGCTCCTTCCGGGGCGCATGCAGGCTCAGGCACCGAGGCCGCCGCCGAAAAGTGCGGCCTCGTCGCCATACGGGTCCGTCTTGTCCGGCACCGGCGGGACCTCTTCGCGGTAGTTGCGGGACTGGCGAGTGAACAACCGGTGGTACGTGCCCTGTTGGGCGATGAGCTGGCGGTGGTCGCCGCGTTCGGTGATCCGGCCGTCCTCCAGCACCGCGATAGTGTCCGCGTCCCTGATCGCACCCAGCCGGTGAGAGATCAGCATGCTGGTCCGCCCGGCCCGATGCGCCCGGAGCCGAGTGTGGATCTCGTACTCGGCGTCGGGGTCAAGGCTCGATGTGGGTTCGTCCAGGACCAGCAGGTCCGCGTCAGCGCGCAGGCACAGCCGCGCGATCCCCATGCGCTGCCACTGCCCGCCCGAGAGCACGACACCGTCATCGTCGTCGTCCCAGAAGCTGCGGCTCAGCAGCGTCTCGTAGCCGCGCGGTAGCCGGGTGATGTCCTCGTGGACGCCGGCGAACCTCGCCGCCTCCTCGTACCGATCGGGCGCGTGGAGTGCGCTCAGTTCGCCGATTCCTATGTTCTCCTTCGCGCTGAGGTCATAGCGCATGGGTTCCTGAAAGGTGGCGGCGATGCGCGCGCGGAGGTCGTCGGGCGGGATGTCCCGCAGGTCGGTGCTGTCCCACAGGATCCGGCCTCGGGTCGGGTCGTAGAACCGGCAGAGCAGCTTGACCAGGGTGGACTTTCCGGATCCGTTGACACCCACGAGCGCGATGGCCGTCCCTGCCTCGATCCGCAGGCTGACGCCCCGCAGTACCCAGGGCAGCCCGTCCCCGTAGCGGAACCACACGTCCTCGAACTCGATGGCGTTGCGCAGGGGGTGGGCGGCCTGGGGGTGCTGGGGAGCGGGGATGTCGGGGCCGAGCCCGATCACGGACACATAGTGGTGGAACATCACCAGCGAGTGGTGTGCCTGGCCCAGCTCACGGGCCAGGCCGCCGATGCCGCCCTGCACGGCGGGGATCGCGGCCAACAGCATCGAGACGTCCCCGACCGTCATGTCCTGCCGCGCGGCGGCGCGCACCGCCCAGACCAAGGCCACTCCGGTAAGCACGGCCGAGGTGATCTGGAGTACGGACTGGACGCGGAGTTCCTTGCGTTCCAACAGTTCTCGGTGACTGTCGGCGGTGCGGCGCTCGGTCAGCATGCGCTCCCGGAGAAACCCACCGATGCCGTAGAGCCTGACCTCCTTCGCCGCCTCGACACTGCTGAGCAGCGTGGAGTAGAAGATCTCGCGGCGCTCTGTGGGGCTGATGGCCCAGTAGGTGCGGGCACGTTGACGGCTGAGGGCGATCTCGGCCCAGAGGACGGGGAGGCCGGAGAGCGCGACGATGGCAGCCAGGTACAGGTTGAGCACGGCGAGGGAACCGATGAAGCCGATCAGCAGGACGCCGCTGCGTGTCATGCCCGCCACGGTTTGGACCACCTGGAACGGAGTGATTCCCCCAGCCTGCTGGGCCAGTCTGAGCCGGTCGAGGAACTCCGGGTTCTCGAAGCGGCTCAGACCCGTGAAGGTGTCGACTGCGATGTGCAGCCGCTCCTGCGCCAGCAGGCTGGTCGCCCGGGTCATCCGGGCCTGGAGGTATCCCAGAACCTGGGGTGCGAGGGCCGCGACCGCACTGGCGACGGCGAGGAGCCCCGCCGGACCGGTGATGTCCTGCACGCCGGAGCCGTTGGCAAGGCGGTCCAGAATGTTCTTGACGACCCAGGTGACCACCACGGGGAGTCCGGCCGAGATCAGGGTCACGGCCAAGTGGCCGGCCAGCACCCAGGGGGCGGCGCGGAATGCGAGGCCGAGCGCCAACCGTGCGCAGCGGCTCAAGCGCTGGTCTTCGAACGGGTCGGCAGGGGTGGCGATCATGCCGATCGGGCGGGCTGACCGCCGAGCACCTCGTCGCCCACGGCCGCGACGGTGGGCCGTGCGCCTGCCGCGACCGACACTTCGAAGTGGGAGGGGAAGGCGCTCACCCCGAACGCGGTGAGGCAGGAGCCCGTGTCGTCCTCCCGCACGACTCGTGCGAAGGGTGCAAGCTGTTCGACCATCGCCAGGGCTTCGGCCTCCTCGTCGGGCCGGCCCGTCACCGAGATGACGACGGCGATCACCTGACGGACTCCTTGGAGCGCGGTGGCCATGGCGACGAAGGCGGGGAGCGTGCGTTTGCACGGCGGACACATCGGAGAGAAGAACCCCACTACCGCGCCGTCGACGAGATCCTCGTCGGTCAGCCGGGCGTCCTCGACACAGCGCGTCTCGAAGGGCCCTACGACGGCGCCTTTCGGGATACCGCCCCCTTGGGTGTCGGATGGTGTGTGGGACGAACCGTTGGTGCGTTCGTTCCGAAGTCTGCGTAACACGGCGAGAGTCAGCATCAGGTCCAGCGCGCACAAGGCGGCGACAGCCGCGAGGGCCAGGGCCAGATACACCATGAAGGTCTCCTCGGGCGAGGTCAGTGGCGGAGGGTGGTATGTGCGGTTGGCCGTCGCAGCAACGCGATCAGCTCCTCCCCGGTCACGAGGACGAGCGCGGCCACCGCACCGCCGAGCCAGGCGGTGAACTGCGCCTGCCAGACGAGTGGGCCGGGGTCCAGCGCCCCGGGGGCTGCGCCCAGAACGCCAAGGAGTAACACGGCGTTACGGGTGAGTTGGGGCGGACCGAGGGGCCCGGCCGATCCTCCAAAGCACCGACAGGACACCGGCACCCGGGAACGCAGAGCGCGGGCGACGACAAGGGTGAAGGCAGCCAACAAGACGGTGGCCAGAAGCAGTCCGGTGCTCCGGAGCGGCGGGATGAGGAGCAGGAGCGCTGTCGCCGCCTCCAGGGCGACGATGCCCTTGGCCACGGCGCCCGCCCGCCGGGTAGGCACGCGGCCCAGCACGACCACGGCCTCAGCGAACGCGGTGAGCGAGGCCGAGGTACGGACCTTGCCCACGGCAGCGGCTCCGAACACGAGAACGAGCAGCACGTTGCATGCTGCGGAGAGGAGTTCCATTGGGCCTCCCACGGAGAGACCGTGATCCGGGCCCTAACCGAGGCCGGATCACGGCCGATCATCAGTCCCGAATGTTCGGGTGGGTCAGTTCTTTGCTTCCTCGGTGATCACGACGTGCGGCGGTTCAGTCGCTGACGGTTCACCGGCAGCCGCAGCGCAGGAACACGCGGTCGTTCAGGTTGCACACGCAGACCATCTGCGTGTAGTTCGAGTAGGAGCTGCACGAACCATTGATGCAACGGGTGAAGTAGTCGTTGCAGGGGCACGACGCAGCTGCGGCCGTCTCACGCGGTACGAGCCGTTCCAGCATGCGGTCAGCCAGACCGCGCATGGTTCTCATCCTCGGACACCTCGCTTCGTTTCGTGGGTTGTCGGTCCCCGGCGGACTCAAAGGAGTCCGTCACCCAGGTCCTCCCAGCGGAACGAACACCTCCACCGGACCTGACCGACACGGTCCTCTTCGACCGCCGAGTTCGTTCGAGTGCTCAACGCGATATGCGCGGGTCAACGCAGGACCGTTGTCCCGGGCAGGCCCCTCGTCGCCCACCGTCCAAAACGGCGGGGAACGGTCCCGGGCCCTGGTGTCGGCCAGCCAGCTGCTACGACCGGTCTCCGGCCTCTCCGGGCCGACCGCGCACCCTCTCCTTTCGGGTAGTGGTTCAGCTCGTTGCGTTCGTGGATCGCTTCGGCTGGCACCCAGCGGTGCGGCCCCGTTGGAGCCGCTCGCGTCGGCGGCCTTCCACCGGACTCAGCTTCCGTGTCGAGCCGGGGCAGGCGCGACTCGTTTCGGTCTGGCCCGAAACGAGGGCGGCGGGAAGCATCATCGGCAGATGTAGGTGAGGAGGGCGGCGTGCTGCGGTTGCACTTCACTACAGAGGACCTGGCGCGGGTTTGGGTCACTGTGCTGGGTCCGCTCGCGGAGACACAGTTGAGCTTGTGGAACCTGCAGCGGCGTGACGGAAAGGCGCTGTTCGGCGGCTGGCGTGCGCGCACGGGCCCGCTTATCAGGGGCGACGGGGCGGACACCGCGAAGTTCCTCAGCTCGCCCGCCGGGGGACTGGTGGATCTCTTCACCCTTGTGGGCACGGCCGGTTGTATAGGCGAGGGCTTGGAGCGGCTGAGCAGCGCGGCGGACCAACGGCTGCGCGCGGAGTTCGGCGTACTAGCGGATACGGACAGACTGCGGGCACAGTGGCTTTACGGGGCGATGGGCGCTGACCGCGGGTCCGTGCGCCGGCTCGCCGCCGCATTGCAGAACTGCCACGAGGCGGCCGTGGCCCCGTACTGGGGTCGTATCAGCCAGCACCTGGAGGGCGAATTGGCGCGCCGCGGGCGGATCATGGTGCGGGGCGGGGTGGGGGCACTGCTGGACAGCCTGCGCCCGATGGCCGCGTGGAATCCCCCCGTGCTGGAGATCCCGGAATATCGGCCGTACCTCCACCCGGTGGCCGACTTCCACTTGGCGGGCCGCCCGCTCGTCCTGGCCCCGTCGGTGTTCTGCGGGCCAGTTCCCCAGCTGTTCGCCAACCCCGACACCGCGATCATGGTATATCCGGCCCTGAACAACCCGATCGAGGCAGCCAGCCTCTGGGCCCCCGCCGATACACGCCACATCGATGCACCAGTGCCGTCGGTCCTGTCCGCCCTTCTGGGACATACCAGGGCGGTCGTGCTGTGCACGATAGCCGACCACCCCGCGTGCACCACGACGCAGCTCGCCCGGCGAGCAGGCATCTCACCCGCGAGCGCAAGCGAACACGCCACCACGCTACGCCGTGCCGGGCTCACCACCCTCACCCGGGAGCGGAAAACCGCCCTTCATACGCTGACCCACCTTGGCATCACCCTGCTGAACACCAACAGTTCGTCCCGGCCGGCGCCTGAACGCAGACCCCGGGGAGTGGCCGCAAAGTCGCATGGATGACCAGGGAATGACAGCGGCAAGGGCGTTGGCCGAGCCATGCCGCCCCGACGTCCTCTTGGTAAGCCCGGACGGCCGCCGTCGTGCAGCCTGACGAACGGGTGATGGGAACACCGCACGCTCAAGCTGGAGATGGCAGCCGCGATCGCAAGTACAACGCTGCCTCCGGGGTCGACCCGGCCGAGTGCGCGCGTAGAGCCGGGCAGAGCATCCAGGTTTTTTCCGCTACTACGCCAAGTTCCTCGCCGAAGCACGCCATCACGCGAACCGCCTGATCGAGGACTCCATGCAGCGGTGGGACGAGTACGAGGACGCGCCAGCGGGTGCCTAAGGGCGCACCTGGCCCGGAAATGCCCCGGAACAGCTGGTCAGACATGGGCTAAGGGCGGGAGGAATCGGGAGTAAGGCTAAATTTCGTCTCGCGGCCCAGGCGTATCCCGACAAGGGCGCCTGCCGGGCATCTGCCCTGGTCAGGCGCCCTTTCTTTGCCTCTAGAAGAACCCCAGCTTCTTCGCCGAATAGCTCACCAACAAGTTCTTCGTCTGCTGATAGTGATCCAGCATCATCTTGTGGTTCTCCCTGCCGATCCCGGACTGCTTGTAGCCGCCGAAGGCCGCATGGGCCGGGTAGGCGTGGTAGCAGTTGGTCCATACGCGGCCGGCCTGGATGGCGCGGCCCGCGCGGTAGGCGGTGGAGCCGTCGCGGGTCCAGACGCCTGCGCCGAGGCCGTAGAGGGTGTCGTTGGCGATGCCGATGGCGTCGTCGAAGTTGCTGAAGGGGGCCACGGCCACCACCGGGCCGAAGATCTCCTCCTGGAAGACCCGCATCTCGTTGTTGCCCTCGAAGATCGTCGGGCGGACGTAGTAGCCGCCTTCCAGTTCGCCGCCGAGTTCGGCACGGGAGCCGCCGGTGAGGATGCGGGCGCCCTCCTTCTGGCCGATGTCCAGGTAGGAGAGGATTTTCTCCAGCTGGTCGTTGGAGGCCTGGGCGCCGATCATGGTGTCGGTGTCCAGGGGGTGGCCCTGGACGATCTTCTCCGTACGGGCCACGCCGGCCGCCAGGAAGTCCTGGTAGTGCCCGCGCTGGATGAGCGCCCGGGACGGACAGGTGCACACCTCGCCCTGGTTGAGGGCGAACATGGTGAAGCCTTCGAGGGCCTTGTCGTGGAAGTCGTCCGCGGCGGAGGAGACGTCGTCGAAGAAGATGTTGGGGCTTTTGCCGCCCAGTTCGAGCGTCACCGGGCGCAGATGCTCGGAGGCGTACTGCATGATCAGGCGGCCGGTGGTGGTCTCACCGGTGAAGGCGACCTTGGCGACCCGGGGGCTGGAGGCCAGCGGCTTGCCCGCCTCGGCGCCGAAGCCGTTGACGATGTTGACGACGCCCGGCGGCAGCAGGTCCGCGATCAGGCTCATCCAGAAGTGGATCGAGGCGGGGGTCTGTTCGGCCGGCTTGAGGACCACCGCGTTGCCCGCGGCCAGGGCCGGGGCGAGCTTCCAGGTGGCCATCAGGATGGGGAAGTTCCAGGGGATGATCTGGGCGACCACTCCGAGCGGCTCGTGGAAGTGGTAGGCGACGGTGTCTTCGTCGATCTCCGACAGCGAGCCCTCCTGGGCGCGGATGGCGCCCGCGAAGTAGCGGAAGTGGTCGATGGCGAGCGGGATATCGGCCGCCAGCGACTCCCGTACGGGCTTGCCGTTCTCCCAGCTCTCCGCGACCGCCAGGGCCTCCAGATGCTGTTCCATCCGGTCGGCGATCTTGTTGAGGACGGTGGCGCGTTCGGCGGCGGCCGTGCGGGCCCAGCCGGGGGCGGCCGCATGCGCCGCGTCCAGGGCGCGTTCGACGTCTTCGGCGGTGCCACGGGCGACCTCGGTGAACGGCGTTCCGTTGACCGGGGTCGGGTTCTCGAAGTACCGGCCCAGGGCGGGCGCCACATACTCCCCGCCGATCCAGTGGTCGTAGCGGGGCAGATAGCTCATCACGGCATCGGCGGAACCCGGGCTGGCGTAGCGGGCCATGGGGCGGCCTCCCAATCGCTTTCGGCGCGGTGCCCGCCACTCCCGTGTGACGGGCATTGAGCGCAGGCTAAAGCCGGGGAGGTTGCCTGAACGTTGCGACGCGCACGGCGTCCTGCGTACCCGCCGCACCAGGGGGGCCGCCGGTCAGGCCGTACGCCGCGCGCAGCCGGTGCGCGGTGGCGAGCGGTGCGCTGCGGGCCGGGGAGCGCTCCGGCAGGGCGTCGACCAGGGTCTCCCAGATCTCCAGGTCGTCCTCGCCCCAGGGGGTGCGCGACCACTCGCGCAGCAGACCGGGATCGCGGGCGCCGAGCAGCGCGGAGCGCATGCGGTCGGCCAGCGCGCCGCGCAGCCGCTGGACGCCGGGCGCCTCCGACAGCGGCAGCAGCGGCCCGCGGTAGACGTTCAGCGCGGTGCGCATGTCGTCGGCCGTCAGGGCATCGTCGACCGCGCTCAGATCGGTCTCTACGGGCCTGCTGAGCCGGTACGGGCGGGAGTGCAGCAGCGTGCCGACGAGCTGCCGCAGACGGGACAGCTCGGCCCGCAGGGTCACCGGGCGCATCTCGCGCTCGCCGTACAGCAGCACCGAGAGCTGATCGCCCGTCAGTCCCTCGGGATGCCGGGCCAGCAGCAGCATGATCTCGCTGTGCCGGCGGCCGAGGCGCAGCCGCTCCCCGTCCATGACCAGCAGCGCCTCGTCCCGGCCGAGCGCCGACAGGCAGACGCCCAACTCCGGTACGCCCGACGCGAGATGGGCTTCCGCGGCGCGGGCGGTGGCCTGCACCAGAGCCAGGCTGTGCGGGCTTGCCACATGGTCCCCGCCGGTGATGTCCACCGCGCCCAGCAGCCGGCCGGTCCGTGGATCGTGCAACGGGGCGGCGGCGCAGCTCCAGCGCTGCACCTGCCGGTTGTAGTGCTCGGCGGCGAAGATCTGTACGGGGTGATCGGCGGCGAGGGCGGTACCGGGGGCGTTGGTGCCGGCGTGCCGCTCGTCCCAGCGGGCGCCGACGACGAAGTTCATCCGCTCGGCACTGCGCCGCACCCCGCGGTGCCCCTCCACCCACAGCAGCCGTCCCTGGGAGTCGCAGACGGCCAGCAGATGGGCACCGTCCTGCGCGAAGCTGCCCAGCAGCTCCCGGAAGACCGGCATGACGCGGGCCAGCGGATGCCCGTCCCGGTAGGCGCCGAGCGTGGCCCCGTCCAGATCGATGGGCGCGGCGCCGTCCGCCGCCGCGTGCGCGTCGGCGGAACGGCGCCAGGAGTCGGCGACCACCCGGCGGACCGGCGGCGCGACGGTCCCGTCGGCCAGGAAGGCGGCATGGGCCCTGCGCACCGTACGGGTGCGCTCCACCGGATCGGCTCCGGTCTCCATCGCCAGCCAAGGGTTGACCACGTGTCACCTCTTCGATGCGCTCCTGCCCCCGTAGGGCCGATGGTGCTCGTACCGGGCGGGGCAGTAAACCCGTGCGTCGCGCCGGGCCACCATCGAGGAGCGGGTGCCGAACGGGCGTGCGCCTCCCGCCCCGGCCGCCCAGGGGGAGGCGCCGGACGACGCACGGGCGGAAGGCCGCCGCCTCCCGCCCGACTCCGCGCCGTTTGCGGCTACTTGATCGCCTTGATCAGCTCACCGTTGGCGGTGTCGCCGCTCAGCTCCCAGAAGAACGTGCCGCCCAGCCCCTGCGCGTCCTTGAAGGCCATCTTCGCGCCGATGGTCTCCGGGGTGTCATAGCTCCACCACTGGTCGCCGCACTTGGCGTAGGCGGTGCCGCCCACCTTGCCGGTGGCCGGGCAGCGGCTCTTGAGCACCTTGTAGTCGTCGATGCCGGCCTCGTACTTGCCCGGTGCCGCGCCGGTCGCCGTACCGCCCGGTGCGTCCTGGGTGACGCCCGACCAGCCACGGCCGTAGAAGCCGATGCCCAGCAGCAGCTTGCTCGCCGGGACGCCCAGGCCCTTGAGCTTGGCGAGGGTGTCGGTGCTGTTGAACCCGGCCTTCGGGATGCCGCTGTACGAGGTCAGCGGGGAGTGCGGAGCCGTCGGGCCCTTGGCGTCCCAGGCGCCGAAGTAGTCGTAGGTCATGGGGTTGTACCAGTCGACGTACTGGGCCGCGCCCGCGTAATCGGCGGCGTCGATCTTGCCCCCGGCCGAGGCGTCCGCGGTGATCGCGGCGGTCACCAGATTGCTCTGGCCGAACTTCGACCGCAGCGCCTTCAGCACGTTGGTGAAGGCGTCCCGGCCGCTGGTGTCGCAGGTCAGACCGCAGGCGTTGGGGTACTCCCAGTCGATGTCGATGCCGTCGAAGACATCCGCCCAGCGCTTGTCCTCGACCAGGTCGTAGCAGGACTGCGCGAAGGCGGCCGGGTTCTTGGCGGCCTCGCCGAAGCCGCCCGACCAGGTCCAGCCGCCGAACGACCAGATCACCTTGAGGTTCGGGTGCAGCTTCTTGAGCTTTCTGAGCTGGTAGAAGTTGCCGCGCAGTGCGCCGTTGTCCCAGGTGTCCGCCGCACCGTCGACGCTCTGGTCGGCGGTGTAGGCCTTGTCGTAGTCGGCGTAGGAGTCGCCGATGGCGCATTTGCCGCCCTGGACATTGCCGAAGGCGTAGTTGATGTGGGTCAGTTTGGCCGCCGAGCCCGAGGTCTCGATGTTCTTGACGTGGTAATTGCGGTCGTACACACCCCAGTTGGTGAAGTATCCGACGACCTTGCCGCCCGCCGCGGCGGGTGCCGCCGGGGCCGGGTCGCCCGGTGCGGTGGGGGCGTTCGCGGGGCTGGCGGAGGCCGGTCCGGCGAGCAGGGTGCCGGCCAGGGCGGCCGTACACAGCGCGGTGGCGGCGGCGATCACTGTGCGCGGTGACCGTATCCGGTGCGGTCTGAGCATGTCGTCTCCTCGGTGGGGGAGGGGGAGAGCCTGACCTGCGTTCCGAATGGGCATGAACGCGTGGAACGTTGGGGGAGAAGGTAGAAGGACTAGACCAGTCAGTCAATGGTTCGGACCAATTTCCCGGCGGTTGCGGTGCCGGGGGCCGGATCTCCGCAGTCCGTGATGATCAACCCGTGACGCGGAGCCGCCGATCGGGCATACTCCTAGCGCCACAGTCGCAGGTCATCGCCATCCGAGACCCGGAACGCGATCATCGGCCTGGCATCACGGAAACCGGCGCCGCCGCCCACCCCGCGCGTGTCGCCGCAGCGCCCGACAGGGAGGAGAGCGCCGCCATGACCGAGTACGGCCCCCGGCCGGTGGACCGCAGGCTGCCCACCGAAGAAGCCCGTGACCTGCTGACGCTCGTACGCGAGCTCGCCGATCGCGAAATCCGGCCGACGGCCGCCGAGGAGGAGGACGCCGGCCATTTCCCGCGCGCGACCTTCACCCTGCTGTCGGAAGCCGGACTGCTGTCGCTGCCCTACGACGAGGAATTCGGCGGTGGCGGCCAGCCCTACGAGGTGTACCTCCAGGTTCTGGAGGAGCTCGCCGCCGCCCGGCTCACCGTCGGCCTCGGCGTCAGCGTGCACACTCTCGCCTGTCATGCCCTTGCCGGATACGGCAGCAAGGAGCAGCGCGCCGAACACCTTCCGGACATGCTCGGTGGTGGACTCCTCGGTGCTTACTGCCTCTCCGAGCCCTCCTCGGGCTCCGATGCCGCCTCCCTGACCACCCGGGCCACCCGGGACGGCGAGGTCTGGACGCTGGAGGGCACCAAGGCCTGGACCACCCACGGCGGCGTGGCCGACTTCTACACCGTGCTGGCCCGCACCGGCGGCAGCGGTGCCCATGGCATCACCGCGTTCCTCGTGCCCGGCGACACCAAGGGGCTGAGCGCCGCGGTACCGGAGCGCAAGATGGGCATGAAGGGCTCCCCGACCGCCCAGCTGCACTTCGACGCCGTGCAGATCCCCGACTCCCGCCGTATCGGGGACGAGGGGCAGGGCTTCGCCATCGCCCTGTCCGCCCTGGACTCCGGGCGCCTGGGCATCGCGGCCTGCGCCATCGGCGTCGCCCAGGCGGCGCTGGACGAGGCGCTCACGTACACCGCCGAGCGCCGGCAATTCGGCCGCCCGATCGTCGACTTCCAGGGTCTGCGCTTCATGCTCGCCGACATGGCGACGCAGATCGAGGCGGGCCGCGCGCTCTACCTCACCGCCGCCCGGCTGCGCGACGCCGGTCTGGCGTTCTCCAAGGAAGCGGCGATGGCCAAGCTGTTCTGCACCGACACCGCGATGCGGGTGACCACCGACGCCGTCCAGCTCCTCGGCGGCTACGGCTACACCCTCGACTTCCCGGCCGAGCGCTATATGCGGGAGGCCAAGGTGCTGCAGATCGTCGAGGGCACCAACCAGATCCAGCGGATGGTCATCGCCCGCCATCTCGCGGGCCCCGAGCAGCGCTGAGCGGGCCGGGGCGGGCGGGGACGTCCCTGCCCGCCCCGCCCTCCGGGTGTCTCACCAGCCCCTGACGGACCAAGTGACGGTAATAGCCATTAGGCCCCAGCACCCCCTACCTTCCCCTCCGGGTCTGGTCGTCCGTTCAGAGCTGACGTACCGTCAACTCCTGCCCGTGGGCGTCGTATCCGGGGGACGCCCGGCCGCCCGCGCGCCCAGGAGGAGACCGTGCCCGATCGCCCCATCGCGCTCGACGAGTACCCCATCCACCAGGTCCCGCTGTCCCTGCGGCATGTCGCCACCGGCGACCGCAACGCCTACGACCGCTGCATCTTCCATGTCATGGACCACTCCGGCCGCGCCCTGCTGATCGCCGGCCTCGGCGTCTATCCCAACACCGGTGTCATCGACGCCTACGCCACCCTCCGCCTCGGCGACCGGCTCCATGCCGTACGGGCCTCCGACGCGCTCACCGACGACCGGCTCGCGCTCACCGTCGGCCCGCTCACCATCACCGTCGAGGAACCGCTCACCCGCCTGCGGCTGACCTGCGCCGCGGACCCCGGTGACCCGGACGGCCTGGCCTACGACCTGACCTGGCACGCGGCGTTCCCCGCCACCTGGGAGCCGCACCACGCCCAGTACCGCGGCGACCGGCTGATGCTGGAGGGCCGCCGGTTCGTCCAGGCGGGCACCTGCACCGGCCGCATCCGCGTCGCCGGACAGGAGATCGCCGTCACGGCGGGGGAGTGGACCGGCACCCGCGACCGCAGCTGGGGCGTCCGCCCGATTCCCGGCGAGGACGGCGGACGGGCCGCGGAGGAGATGCGGCCCGAGGGCTTCCACTGGGTCTGGTGCCCGGTGCGCTTCGATGACCGCTTCGTGATGGTCATCGTCCAGGAGGACGCCGACGGCTATCGCACCCTGAACGAGGCCCTCGTGGTCCACGACGACGGCCGTGAGGTCCAACTCGGCTGGCCGCATACGGACATCGGCTACCGCGCCGGCACCCGCCACCCCGAACGCGCCGTCATCCACCTCACCGGCCCCGGCCGCAGACCCCAGGAACTCACCGCCGAAATCCTCACCTCCTCGCCCCTCGCCCTCGGCGCCGGCTATGCCCCCGCCGACGACTGGCAGCACGGCACCTGGCGGGGCCGCGGCTGGACCGACCGCCGCAGCTACGACCTCACCGACCCGGCGGCTCATCCGCTCGCCGCCTACGGAGTCACCGACCACGCCGCCCGCTTCACCCTCGACGGCCGGACCGGCTACGGCATCTTCGAGCACGGCAGCTTCGGCCGGCACGATCCCAGCGGCTTCACCGGCTATGACTCCGTCGCACGGGAGGCCGGCCGATGACGGCGCCTCCGCCGCCCGCCGCCACCCCCGGCGGAAACCACCCCGAAGGGGCGCCCGCGGGGCGCCGCCCCCGCACCACCACCCGCGACCCCGAAGCCCTCACCCACCGGCTCACCGCCTGGCTCGGCACCCGGCTGCCCGGCGCCCGCGCCGTCGCCGCGACCGTCCCGGACTCCAACGGCATGTCCAGCGAGACACTGCTCTTCGACATCGACCGCCCCGAGCCGCCGCCCGGCCTCCCGGCCACGCCCGGCCAGGGAACGGCGCCCCTCGCCTGCGCGCTGCGACTCGCCGCAGACCCCGCCGCGTACAGCGTCTTCCCCCGGTACGACATGGCCCGCCAGTACCGCACCATGCGCCTGGTCGCCGCCCGCACCGACCTCCCGGTGCCGCGCACCTTCTGGCTGGAGGAGGACCCGGCACACCTCGGCGCACCGTTCTTCGTCATGGCCCGCGCCGAGGGCCGCGTCCCACCGGACGTCATGCCCTATACGTACGAGGGGAATTGGCTCCACGGTGCCACCGACGCCCAGCGCGACCACCTGGAAGCCGCCAGCGTCTCGGTCCTCGCCAGGCTGCACGACCAAGTCCCGCCCGCCGAGGCCGACTTCCTCGCCACCCCCGGCACCGGAAGCGCGCTGCACCGTCATGTCGAGGCCCAACGCGCCTACTACACCTGGGTCGTTGACGGCCGCCCGCGCTCCCCGCTCATCGAGCGCGGCTTCGCCCGGCTGGCCGACCACTGGCCGTCAGACCCCGGCGAGACCGTGCTGAGCTGGGGCGACGCCCGGATCGGCAATATCGTCTACGACGGATTCGAACCGGCCGCCGTCCTCGACTGGGAGATGGCCGCCCTCGGGCCCCGCGAACTCGACCTGGGCTGGCTGGTCTATCTCCACCGCTTCTTCCAGGACCTCGCCGAAGCCGGCGGCCAACGGGGACTGCCCGGCCTTCTGACCCGCGACCGTGTCGAGAGCCGCTATGCCGCTCTCACCGGACACCCGCCCCGCGAAATGGACTTCCACACCCTCTACGCGGCCCTGCGGCACGCCATCGTGATGCTGCGAGTGGCCTACCGCCAGGTCCACTTCGGTGAGGTGCCGGTCCCGGAGGACGCCGATGCGCTGATCCTCCACCGGGAAGCGCTGGAGGCGATGATCGAGGGCCGCTACTGGTGAGCGCGGCCCCTCGTGAAGCGTGCGGGCCCTGAAGGCCCTGGAGGCTTTTCAGGCGCGCGGGCGCATCCGCGGCACCCGGACCGGCCGGGTGCCGGGTCCGCCGATGTGCGAGAACGGCTGACGGCGCCAGTCCAGGCTCTCCGGGAGCGTCAGCAGCATCGCCGCGTCCTGCTCCTGGGCGTCCAGCGTGTCCTCGGTCTCCGGCGCCTCGGATACCGCCCGGCCGGAGCCCTGGCACACCGTCAGCCCGAACGGGTTCCACGGCGAGGCGCACAGGGCGTGCTCCGGAAGTCTGTCCTCGTCCGCCAGCAGCGCGATCGGCTGCAGGCAGTCGGGGCAGGTCACTCGGTAGATCTCATAGGTGTCGAAAGAGTCGTACGCACCGTCGTCGCCGGAGATGCCGGAACTGTCGCCCTCCTGGGCGTCCATGTTCTCGGCAGCGGAGTCCTGCTTAAGGCGTCGCATGATGTCCATCCCCCTCGGGTGGGCCAGTCGTACCGCTGACTTCCTGTGACGGGCGGTCCCGGCCACCAGCAGCAATTCCCTTCATGCCGCACGCATAATCGCCGGCACCCCATCGACACCGGATCACCTGTGTGGCATTGGTCACACGACCCGGCGCAAAGGGGTCCACGATCCGGCGCGCGGTGCGCATACGCGCCCGCGCGCAGTAGGTTGAGCGGGTGGAGGAGTTGGACCGACAAATCGTGGATCTGCTCGTCAAGGACGGGCGGATGAGCTACACCGACCTGGGCAAGGCCACCGGCCTGTCCACTTCGGCGGTGCACCAACGGGTGCGCCGCCTGGAGCAGCGCGGTGTCATCAGGGGCTATGCCGCCATCGTGGACCCCGAAGCGGTGGGGCTGCCGCTCACCGCCTTCATCTCGGTCAAACCCTTCGACCCCAGCGCGCCGGACGATATCGCCGACCGCCTGGCCGAGGTCCCCGAGCTGGAGGCCTGCCACAGCGTCGCGGGCGATGAGAACTACATCCTCAAGGTGCGGGTCGCCACCCCCTTGGAGCTGGAGCATCTGCTCACCCGCATACGGACCCTCGCCGGTGTCTCGACCCGCACCACGGTCGTGCTCTCCACGCCCTACGAGGCCCGTCCGCCGCGCATCTGACCGGTGATCGCCCCCCTGCGCGCGGCCCGTCCGCGCCAGGGGCCAAACTGTCCGGTATGAGCGAGCACACCCCCGATCCGGCCCGACAGCACCCCAACGGCCCGGCCCGTCCCCGTACGGTCCTGCTGCGCGGCGGTGAGGTGCACAGCCCCGCCGACCCCTTCGCCACCGCCATGGTCGTCGAAGGCGACCGCATCGCCTGGGTCGGTGAGGAGGGCGCGGCCGACTCCTTCGCCGAAGGGGTCGACGAGGTCATCCCGCTCGACGGTGCGCTGGTCACCCCGGCGTTCACGGACGCACATGTGCACACCACCGCGACGGGGCTCGCGCTCACCGGACTCGACCTGTCCGGTGCCGGCACGCTGTCCGATGCACTGACCCGTATCCGCGGATACGCGGCCGCGCGGCAGGCGGACCGGATTCTGCTCGGGCACGGCTGGGACGCCAGCGCCTGGCCGGAGGGCCGCCCGCCGTCCCGCGTGGAACTGGACGCGGCCACCGGCGGCCGGCCGCTCTACCTCACCCGGGTGGATGTGCACTCCGCGGTGGTGACGACGGCGCTGCTCGATCTGGTCCCCGGCGTGCGCGAACTGGCCGGCTTCCGGGCCGACGCCCCGCTGACCGGTGACGCCCACCACGCGGTGCGCCAGGCCGCGTACGCCACTGTCACCCCCGCCCAGCGCGCCGAGGCCCAGCGGGCCACGCTCGCCCGCGCCGCCTCGCTCGGCATCGGCAGCCTGCACGAGTGCGCGGGCCCGGACATCTCCGGGGAGGACGACTTCACGGCGCTGCT
The DNA here is from genome assembly GCF_027497495.1 of Streptomyces tubercidicus. Classification (GTDB taxonomy): domain Bacteria; phylum Actinomycetota; class Actinomycetes; order Streptomycetales; family Streptomycetaceae; genus Streptomyces; species Streptomyces tubercidicus. The sequence continues at coordinate 540,405 of NZ_CP114205.1, read as the reverse complement.
CGCCCTGGCCCGGGAGGGGAACGGCCCGCGCGTCGTCGGCTACTGGGCCGAGACGGTCGCGACCGCAAAGGACGCCCAGCGGATCCGGGAACTCGGGGCCATCGGCGCCGCGGGCGACCTCTTCGCCGACGGCTCGCTCGGCTCGCACACCGCCCATCTGCACGCCCCGTACGCGGATTCCCCCAGCCACACCGGCGCCGCGCACCTCGACGCCGAGGCAGTCGCCGCCCATGTCGCCGCCTGCACCGAGGCCGGACTCCAGGCCGGCTTCCACGCCATCGGGGACGCGGCCCTGACCGGCGTCGTCGACGGCGTACGGGCCGCAGCCGAGCGCGTCGGCCTGGACCGGATCCGGGCCGCCCGGCACCGCGTCGAGCACGCCGAAATGCTCACCGAGCGCACCATCGCCGGCTTCGCCGACCTCGCCCTGACCGCCTCCGTCCAGCCCGCCTTCGACGCGGCATGGGGCGGCGAGGACGGCATGTACGCGGCCCGGCTCGGCGCCGACCGTGCCCGCACCCTCAACCCGTACGCCGCGCTGCTCAAGGCCGGGGTCCCGCTCGCCCTCGGATCCGACAGCCCGGTCACCCCGCTCGACCCCTGGGGCACCGTACGGGCCGCCGTCTTCCACCGCACCCGCGCCCATGGCATCTCCGCCCGCGCCGCGTTCACCGCCCACACCCGCGGCGGCTGGCGCGCCATCGGCCGGGACGACGCGGGCGTCCTGGTGCCCGGCGCCCCCGCCGACTACGCGGTCTGGCGCACCGGCGAACTGCTCGTCCAGGCCCCCGATGAGCGGGTGGAGCGCTGGTCCACCGACCCCCGCTCCGGTACCCCCGGCCTGCCCGATCTCACCCCCGGCAACGACCTCCCGGTCTGCCTGCGGACGGTCGTTGGCGGGCGAACGGTCTTCGGACCGCCGAACGAGTGACATCGGGCAGGCAGGTGCCACCACGGACCGTGCTTGCTGCTCCTTGGCCCAGCGGCGGGCGCTCGCGGCTGACCTGGGGCGACGCGAAAACGACGCAGGCGGAGCACCTGTTGACAGCAGGCGGTCGGCGGCCGGTAGGTTCGGCCGAGTCCACCACAGGACGTCCGACCGGTAGATCTCCGCGCAGTCGTCGAACGCAGCTGGGCCATGGGGCGGTGCGCCACTGGGGCACACCGCCACTGGGAGCCAGGTCCAGGACCCGCGGCACGGGGCGATGGAAGGTTTCGGCTGGTCGGCGGGTGCGACCCGGGTGGGGCCCGGACGCTCAGTAGACAACGGCTTTCGGTCGACCCGCAGCCAGCGGGTCCCAGGTCGGCCCGAAGGGCGCCGGGCCCCTATCCGCACCGCACCGCATCCCTCCGCCTCCCTCCCCGGAGGCCCCTTCACCTTTTGTGCACCCCGCATCCGCAATCCCGGCCTCCCGTTGTACGGTCAGCTCACCACCGACGACCTGCAGGAAGGCTCGCGACCGTGCCATCGGGCTCCGACACCACCGAAGAAGCCGTCAGCGGCAGTACGCCCGACGGCCCGGTGCCCCTCGCCGCGCCGGCCTCCGCAGCCGCGCCCGCACGCCCCGGACGCGCCCGGCGTCTTGCCGCACTGGCCCGCCGTGAGGCACCGCGCACCGGCCTCGCGGTCGTCGCCGGTCTCCTGCTCGGACTCGCCTTCCCGCCGTACGACCTGTGGCCGCTGTCCCTGGTGTCGGTCGCCGCGCTGTCGCTGCTGACCCGCGGCCGTACCGCCCGCCAGGGAGCCTGGACGGGCTTCGCGTTCGGGCTCTCGTTCTTCGTGCTCCTGCTGAAGTGGCTGCATGTCATCGGCTGGGACGCGGTGGTGGGCCTCTCGATCGCCGAGGCGTGCTTCCTGGCGCTGCTGGGCGCGGGGCTCGCCGTCACCTCCCGGCTGCCGGGCTGGCCGGTGTGGACCGCCTGTCTGTGGGTCGCCCAGGAGTGGGCCCGCGACCGGCTGCCGCTCGGCGGGTTCCCGTGGGGACGGCTGGCGTTCGCCCACACCGGTTCGCCGCTCACCCCGCTCGCCGCGCTCGGTGGCGCCCCGCTGGTGACCTTCGCCGTCGCGCTGGCCGCGGCGCTGCTCGCCGCCTGCGCCGGCACCCTCTGGGGGCTGCGCGAGAACGGGTCGCTGCGCCGGGCCGTTCCGGCGCTGGAGGCGTTCGGGCTGGCCGCCGCGGTCACGCTGGCCGGTGTGCTGGTGCCCGTCCCCACGAAGGCCGATGACACCGTGGACATCGCTGTCGTCCAGGGCAACGTCCAGTCACCCGGGATGGACTTCCTCGGCCGGCCCATGATGATCACGGACAACCACGCCACCGCCACCGAGAAGCTCGCCGCCGACGTCAAGGCCGGGAAGGCCAAGAAGCCGGACCTGGTGATCTGGCCGGAGAACTCCTCCGACCTCGATCCGTACCAGTACCCGCAGGCGTACGACCGGATCGACCAGGCCGTGAAAGCCATCGGCGTGCCCGTCCTCGTAGGCGCTCTGGTGGATCACCCCACCAAGGAGGGCTACGTCTTCAACGAGGGCATCGTCTGGGACCCGAAGAAGGGGCCCGGCGCCTCCTACACCAAGCAGCACCCGGTGCCGTTCGGCGAGTACGTGCCGTTCAAGGAGCAGCTCAGCAAGATCATCACGCGCTTCCAGCGGGTGACCCGCAACTTCTACCCCGGTGACCACACCGGCCTGCTCAAGGTCGGCCCCGCCCGGCTCGGCGATGTCATCTGTTTCGAGGTCGCCTACGACCAGATCGTCCACGACACCGTCAACGCCGGCGCCCGCGCCCTGGTCGTCCAGACGAACAATGCCACCTACGGCCGCACCGGCCAGCCCGAGCAGCAGCTGGCGATGTCCAAGCTGCGTGCCGTCGAACACGGCCGCGCCGTGGTCACCGCGGCCACCAGCGGGATCAGCGCGGTGGTCGCCCCCGACGGCACGGTCACCCACCGGATCCCCGAGTTCACGCAGGGCGTGGTCTCCGCGCGGATTCCGCTGCGGGACGAAACGACGCTCGCCGACCGCGTCGGTGCCGCTCCGGAGTGGGCGCTCGCTATCGTGGGCCTTCTGTCCTGCGCCGCCGCGGCAGCCATCGGCCGGCGTGGGCGCACGAAGGACGAGAAGGGGCAGCAGTGACAGACGGTCAGCGGCAGTACGGTCCGCTCGGCACCACGTTGGTGATCATTCCGACGTACAACGAGGCGGAGAACATCAAGCCGGTCGTCTCGCGGGTGCGGTCCGCCGTTCCCGAGGCGCATGTCCTGGTCGCGGACGACAACAGCCCCGACGGCACCGGCAAGCTGGCCGATGACCTGGCCGCCGACGACGACCACGTCCATGTCCTGCACCGCCAGGGCAAGGAAGGTCTTGGCGCCGCCTATCTCGCGGGTTTCCAGTGGGGCATCGACCACGGCTACGGCGTACTGGTCGAGATGGATGCCGACGGCTCGCACCAGCCCGAGGAACTGCCCCGGCTGCTCACCGCCCTCAAGGGCGCCGATCTCGTCCTCGGCTCGCGCTGGGTGCCCGGCGGCCGCACCGTCAACTGGCCCAAGCTCCGCCAGCTCATCTCCCGCGGCGGCAGCACCTACTCCCGACTGGCGCTGGATCTGCCGCTGCGCGATATCACCGGCGGCTACCGGGCCTTTCGCGCGGAGGCCCTCAAGGGGCTGGGCCTGGACGATGTCGCCTCGCAGGGCTACTGCTTCCAGGTCGACCTGGCCCGCCGCGCCGTACAGGCCGGTTACCACGTCGTCGAGGTCCCGATCACCTTTGTCGAGCGCGAGTACGGCGACAGCAAGATGAGCCGGGACATCGTCGTGGAGGCGCTGTGGCGCGTCACGGCCTGGGGCGTCGGCTCGCGGGTGGACAAGATCCGCGGCCGCTGACGCCACCCGGTGCCGGGAGTTGATCCCTCCGGCGCCCCTTGGGAAAGGGCGGCCCCACGGGCCAGGCACACTTGAGGCATGACGTTCGGAGCCACGCCATCGCCGAGTCCCCGCCCGCCCCAGCGCTCGCGCGCCCGGAGGTTCATCCCCTTGGGCATCGCCGCCTGGATGGTGCTGGAGATCTGGCTGCTGACCGTCGTCGCCGGTGCCACCAACGGTCTGACGGTCCTGCTTCTGCTGGTCGCCGGAGTGATCGTCGGCGGATATGTGACCAAGCGGGCCGGCCGTCGCGCGTGGCGGAACCTCACCGAGAGCCTGCAGACCGCCGGCGATCCGGCCGCGTCCGGCAACTCCCCGTCCGGGCACGGGAGGTCCGGCGACGACAGGCCGGGCAACGACAAGTCGGGCAACGGCAAGTCAGGCAGGGACAAGCGGGGGAGCGGCAATACCCTGCCGATGGCCGGCGGGCTGCTGCTGATGCTGCCGGGGCTGGTGTCCGACGCGCTGGGGCTGCTCTGCCTCTTCCCGCCGACGGGGAAGCTGATCCAGCGCCGCGCCGAGAAGCTGCTGTCCCGGCGGTCGGCCTACGCGCCGAGCACGTTCGGTGACGCGTTCCAGCAGGCCCGGATGCACCGGCCGGACGGCAAGGTCGTCCAGGGCGAGGTCATCCGCGACGACGAGCCCCCGTCCCCGCGCCGCCAGGATCCGCCGCTGACCGGCTGAGCCCGTCGGCGCCGGTCGGGGCGGCCGGACCCGGTCGGGGCGGCCGAGCGGGACGACAAAGGCCGGGGCCACTGCATGGTGCAGTGGCCCCGGCCTTGACGTGCTGCTTGACGCAGGTCCGTTGTCAGGCGGACTTGCGGTTGGTGTCGCGCGGATGCACGGCGATGTTCATGGTGCCGGAGCGCAGGACGGCCAGCCGTTCGGCCAGCACCTCCTCCAGCTCCTCGCGGGTGCGCCGCTCCATGAGCATGTCCCAGTGCGTACGCGCGGGCTTACCCTTCTTCTCCTCGGGGCCGTCGCCATCCACCAGAAGAGAGGGTGCACCGCATACCTTGCACTCCCACTCCGGCGGAATCTCGGCCTCAACCGAGAACGGCATCTCAAATCGATGTCCGTTCTCGCATGCGTACTCCACCGCCTGGCGCGGGGCCAGGTCGATGCCGCGGTCGGTCTCGTAGCTGGTCACCACGAGTCGCGTGCCGCGGAGAGCTCGCTCACTCATGAATCGTGCCTCCCGGGCTTGTCGCCCACAGGACAGGTGTCGCTGTCGTCGTCATCCGGTCAACGTCCGGTCGGCGGTGAAGATTCCCGAATCCGGGATTTGAGCCCACCCGTCGCCCACCACCGCCCTTGACGGAGGCGCTGTGCGCCGCTGCCTACCTTCGTGCCGCCCCTTGTTGTACCCACCGGCGCCCGGTTTGTCACATCTGGCAGCAGATGTCACCCAGCGCCTTCCATGCTTGAGCGCGCAGTAACGGTCCGCCTGGTGAGCCAAAGGCGTACACTACCGCCCCGCACCCCCGGAGGCTAAATCCGGTCAGGTACGGGATTTCCGGCCGTGCCCCTGTCCCCGTATGCGGCGTCCCAGTATGGGGCGTCCCCGTACACGGCGGCGGACGGGGCGACGGACCGGGTCACGGCCCGCGGGTGGCTCAGGTCCAGCATCCCCGCTCGGTCAGTACCGTACGCAGCGTCTCCAGGCGATCGGTCATGATGCCGTCGACGCCGAGGTCCAGGAGGGCGTTCATCCGGTCCGCGTCATTGACCGTCCAGACGTGCACCTGCATGCCCAGCGCATGCGCCGCGCGCAGGAACAGCGGATCGACGACCGGGATGCCGTACTGCTGCTCGGGGACCTGGACGCAGACCGCGCTGCGCCGTACCGCCGCACCCAGCAGCCGGTCGAGCGGCAGCACTCCGCGGCCGTATGAGCGCAGCCGCAGCCCGGCCACCCCACGGGTGCCGAGGGAACTCGCCATCCGTCGGCCGGCCAGGCGCTGGGCCCGCGTCACCCGGGCCTCGGAGAACGAGCCGACACACACCCGGTCCCAGGCGCGCGTACGGCGCAGCAGGTCCAGCAGCGGCGCCAGCGCGGCCTCCGCCTTGAGGTCGACGTTCCAGCGCGCCTCGGGGAACTCCTCCAGCAGCTCCTCGAACAGCGGCAGCGGCTCCCGGCCGCCGACCCGGGCCCGGCGCACCGCCCGCCAGGGGAGCTGCCCGATCGCGCCACGGGTGTCCGTGACGCGGTCGAGCGTCGCGTCATGGAAGGCGACGAGCTGCCCGTCCGATGTGGCGTGCACATCGGTCTCCAGATAGCGGTAGCCGAGGCCGACCGCGTGACGGAAGGCGGCCGCGGTGTTCTCCAGGCCCTCCGCGTCCCCGCCCCGGTGGGCGAAGGGGAGCGGTGTGGGGTGGTCGAGATAGGCGTGGCGGATGCGTATCGCTGAGGTCACTCGGGCAGTATGGCGCGCTCAGGTGAAGCCTCTCCCCGGGCCACCACCTGGGACGGCTTGGCGGGTGCGCTTTTGCCCCCGAAACGGCGCAGAAAGAACTGTGCCAGCGGCCCGATGGCCAGCGCGTAGACGACCGTGCCGACGCCGACGGAGCCGCCGAGCAGATAGCCCGCCGCGAGCACCGTCACCTCGATGCAGGTCCGCACCAGCCGCACCGGGCGGCCGGTCCGCCGGTGCAGCCCGGTCATCAGCCCGTCGCGCGGCCCCGGGCCGAAATCGGCGGAGATGTACAGACCGGTCGCGGCGCCGTTCAGGAGGACGGCGCCCGCCAGCAGCGGGATACGGGCACCCAACGAGTCCAGCTCCGGCACCCAGGCCAGTGTCGCGTCCATCACCAGCCCGAGGATCACCACATTCGACACCGTGCCCAGGCCGGGGCGCTGGCGCAGCGGGATCCACAGCAGCAGGATCAGTGCGCCGGTCACGATGGTGATCGTGCCGATCGACCACCCCGTATGGCGGGATATGCCCTGGTTGAGCACGCTCCAGGGCTCCAGTCCCAGGTCGGCCCGCAGCATCAGGCCCATGCTCACGCCGTACAGCGTCAGTCCCGTATAGAGCTGGATCAGGCGGCGCGCCATCCGGCCCCTCCCCGGGCCGGGCTCGCTGATCATGGACACGACTATTCCCCCTCCTGGCAGGATTGGACCGACGCATGACACCATGTGGCGTGTCCGGGCTCGGAAAGTAGAGCCAATTCCGGGAAGGTGGACTGATCTTCATGGCTCAGTGGACTTCAGCGGTTGGCGCGCCCCAACTCGCCCGCCTGCTCCGGTCGCAGGACCCGCGCGACGCCCAACTCGCGGTCGGCGGCCGCCGGTTGCCCGCCTATCGCGGCCTCGCCGACGGTGTGCGCCTGCTCGTGCTGGAAGGCCGCATTCCGGTCGCCGCCCGTCTGCCGGCCGAGCGCGAACTGGCCGCGGCCTTCGGCGTCAGCCGCACCACCGTCGCCGCCGCCTACGAAGCGCTGCGCGCCGAAGGCTTCCTGGAGTCCCGGCGCGGTTCGGGCAGTTGGACCGCCGTCCCGGCCGGCAATCCGCTGCCCACCCGCGGTCTGGAACCGCTGCCCCCGGAAGCCGCCGGTTCGATGATCGACCTCGGCTGCGCCGCCCTTCCGGCCCCCGAACCCTGGCTCACCCGCGCCGTCCAGGGCGCCATGGCCGACCTTCCGCTCTACTCCCACACCCACGGCGACTACCCGGCCGGTCTGCCCGTCCTGCGGCAGGCCCTCGCGGACCGCTACACCGCCCGCGGCATACCGACCATGCCGGAACAGATCATGGTGACCACCGGCGCGATGGGCGCCGTCGCCGCGATCTGCCGGCTCTGTACCGGCCCCGGCGAGCGGGTCGCCGTCGATTCGCCGTCGTACGCCAACATCCTGCAGCTGATGCGGGACGCCGGTGCCCGGCTCGTCCCGGTCGCCCTGGGGGACAAGCTGGCCGGCTGGGACATCCCCGTCTGGCGCCAGGTGATGCGCGATGCCGCACCCCGTATGGCCTATGTCGTCGCCGACTTCCACAACCCCACCGGCACCCTCGCCACCGAGGACCAACGCCGCCGCCTCGTCGACGCCGCCCGGTCGGCCGGCACGCTGCTCGTCGTGGACGAGACGATGACCGAGCTCCGGCTGGAGGAGGACCCCGAACCGCCCCGCCCGGTCTGCGCGTTCGACCCGGCCGGCAGTGCGGTGATCACCGTCGGCTCGGCGAGCAAGGCGTTCTGGGCCGGGATGCGGATCGGCTGGGTGCGCGCCGCCCCCGACATCATCCGCAGTCTGGTCGCCGCCCGCGCCTACTCCGACCTGGGCTCACCGGTCCTTGAACAGCTCGCTATCGCCTCGCTCCTGGAGAGCGGCGGCTGGGAGAAGGCGATCGCCATCCGCCGCGAGCAGGCCCGTGAGAATCGCGATGCGATCGTGGAGGCGCTGCACCGGCACCTCCCCGACTGGGAATTCAGCGTGCCGCGCGGCGGCCTGACGCTCTGGGCGCGTACGGGCGGCCTCTCCGGCTCCCGGATCGCCGAGGCGGGGGAGCGGCTCGGGGTGCGGGTGCCCTCCGGCCCGCGATTCGGCGTCGACGGCGCCTTCGAGGGCTTCGTACGGCTGCCGTTCACGGTCAGCGGGGCGGTCGCCGACGAGGCCGCGGTCCGGCTGGCCGGTGCCGCGCGACTGGTGGCGACGGGGGCGCCGGTGGAGGCGGAGCTGCGGCATACGTTTGTGGCCTGACGGGCGGCGGGCGGCGGGCGGCGGGCGGCGACGTCGGCTCGGGGCCGGGCGGAGCCGTGGTCAGGCCCGGTGGTCTCGCCGAGCCGAGGAGTTCACCGTTCCGCTCGTACGGCCTCCACCGAGCCCTTGATCACACGGGGTTCGCCGCCCTTCTCGGTCCGCACCCGCGCGCTCGCGCCCACCGGTTCGGCCATGGGCCCGGTCTCCTCGGCCTCCGGGGCCGCATCGGCCGTCGCGGGCCCGTCGTCCGGTTCCGCCCCGTCGGCGCGCGCGGACGAGGCGACCTCCACAGCCTTTCCTACCTGTACGACCTTGCCGACCTTCACGACCTTGTCGTCGTCCGTCTGCTTGCGGGTGTCCACCTGCTTTCCGACATCCACCGGCTTGCGGGCGTCCACCGCCGTGTCGGCGTCCCCCCGCTTGCCGCCGTTCACCGGCTCGGTCGGCCCCACCCCGTCGGCCGGGACCATGCGCTCCGGCAGGAGGGCCAGGACGGCCTCCCGGTGCGTCTGGCCGGTCGCGTCGTCGAGCGGATCGGGGGTGGCGGGCACCTGGAGCCGCAGCACGGACGCGCTCCCCAACCGCGCATAGCCGCGCCCCGGCGGGACCTGAGCCGGCGGCGTGGTGTGCGGCGGCGCCCCGAGCACCGCCCGTACCTCTTCCGTAGTGGCGGGGCCGAGCACCACCCGCGCCTTGGTGTGCGCCCGTACCGGATCGCTCAGCAGCTCGGCGGTCTCGAACTGATCGGCCACCACCACCGTGACCTGAGCCGCCCGGCCGTGCCGCAGCGGCACCTGCAGCCACTGCTGCGGATCGTCCCGGCCCTCCGCGACCGCGACATGGGACAGCGCCGTCGGACGGTCCGCGATGATCCACAGCGGCCGCCGGGTGTCGTCCGGCGCCGCATCGCCCGCCTGCCGCGCCCGGTTCCCCGCGATCAGCCGCCGCTCGGTCTCGTGCGACGCCCACTCCAGCGTCGCGAGCGCCCCCGCCAGCCCGCTCTCCACCCCCAGCACGCCACGGCGTCCGACCAGACACCCGTACTCACCGGTCCCGCCGCCGTCGATGACCAGCACATCGCCGTGCTGCAGCGCCTGGAGGGCGATCGAGCGCAGCAGCGTCGTGGCGCCCGTCCCCGGCTGCCCCAGGACGAGCAGATGCGGTTCGGTGGAGCGCTGCCCGGTACGCCAGACCACCGGCGGGGCGTCCCGGGTCTCCTCCCCGCCGGTGACCGGGAGGGTCCGCTGTACGGATTCCGGGTCGGTGAACCCCAGCACCGTCTCGCCCGGCGAGGTGACGAAGCGCTGCGCGGCGATATCCACGGGCAGCGCCTCCAGCACGGTCAGTGTGAGCTGATTGGCCAGCTCGTCCCAGGTGAAGCGGTACTCCCGGCCCCGGCCGGCCTTGGCGTACAGCACCTGCTCGATGCGGACCCGGGACCGGTCCTCACCGTCGGTGAAGTACGCCGGGTACTTCAGCAGCAGCCGTTCCAGCCGCCCGGCGTCGTCGAAGGCGTACTCGGCGAAGGCCCGCTCCCAGTCGCCGCCGTGGGCATACAGCGGGCTGGGGTCGCCCTCGGCGGAGAGGTAGGGCACCAGCGCCTCGTAGAGCGCCCGCAGCCGCTCGGTCTCGGCCTCGCTGGGGCCGGTCGACACAGGCGTACGCTCCCGCCCCGCCCAGGCCCCCGCGCCCATCACCCCGATCAGGGCGAGCAGCGGCCCGTACGGCACCAGCCACACCACCAGCACACACGCGCCCACGAAGAACGCCAGCGGACCGCGCTGATCCCTGGGCGTCTCGGCCCAGCGTCCCCGGCCGGCCGCGCCCAGCCGACGCAGCCCTCGGGCGATGGTGATCAGCGGATGGAACACATCCGAGGCGCTGTCGGCGGCGGTACGCGCCAGTTCGCGGCTACGGGCGAGCGAGGCGCTGTGTGCCATACGGGCGAGCGGTGCGCTGTTGGTCAGGATGCGGGGCAGGGGGCGCCGGGCCACATCTTCTCCCTGTTGCTCGTGCGGTGGTGGTGGGGGATCGGCGTGGGATGCGAGCCGGGGCGCGCGTCGCACACGAGCCGCCCGGACGGGAGCCGGGGCGCCCCGTTCGGGCGGGAACCCGTGGTGCTGCGCCGGAAGCGGGCTGTGGGCACCGCCGCTAGATCTTGATGCCCCCGAGGAGGCTCGCCAGGCTCGCCCCGCCGGCCTTGATGCTGGGCGCGATGGCGGAGCTGGCGAGGTAGAACCCGAAGAGCGCGGAGACCAGAGCGTGGGACAGCTTCAGGCCGTCTTTCCGGAAGAAGAGGAAGACGATGACACCGAGCAGGACGACGCCGGAAATGGACAGAATCATGGGGGTTCTCTCCTGGGTGGTGGGGACGGTCACCATGAGTTCTTCCAGCCTCACAGCACGTATCAAGCCACCAAAAGCTGCGAATGGGTGATTTGTCAGGGAAATTCCCTAAATGGGCGCATCTCCAGGGCGTGCCGGACCCGGGTGTGCTCGGCGTGTCGCGGTCCGCACCCGCCGACCCGGCACAATCGTGGGGTGTCGAAGCAGAAGAACAAGCCCCGTCGCCCCGCCCCCGTCGCCCCCGCCGTCACCCCCGCCTCGCCGTGCCCCTGCGGACGGGCCGAGGCTTACCGCGACTGCTGTGCCCCGTTCCATCAAGGGCGTGCCACGGCCCCGACCGCGGAGCGCCTGATGCGCTCGCGCTACAGCGCCTTCGCCGTCGGTGACACCGGATATCTGCTGCGCACCTGGCACCCGACGACCCGCCCGTCCGGCCTCGACCTCGAACCGGCCCAGCGCTGGACCGGCCTGGACATCCTCGGCACGACCGGCGGCAGCGCCTTCCACGCCGAAGGCACCGTGGAATTCCGCGCCCACTACAGCCTGCAAGGGCAGGCCGACAGCCAGTACGAGCACAGCCGCTTCGTCCGCGAGGACGGCCAGTGGGTCTATCTCGACGCGCTGCCGTCGGCGTAGGGCTCATCCGGTTCCGGCGGTACCGGCGGTACCGGCGGTTCCGGGGCGGTCCTGCCCCGGAACCGGCTCCCTGGTGCGTCGGTCAGATCCGGTTCACCGTCCGCCGCGCAGCTGATCGATCTCGCGGCGGTCGCGTTTGGTGGGGCGTCCGGTGCCGCGGTCGCGGTGGCCGACCACCGGGACCTCTTCGCGCGGCGGGGCCGGCGGGCTGTTGTCGACGAAGCACTCCGCGGCGATGGCCGCGCCCACCCGCTTGCGCACCAGCCGCGAGACGACCACGATCCGCTCCCGGCCCGCATGCCGCAGCCGCACCTCGTCGCCGTTGCGCACCCCATGGGCCGGCTTCACCCGCTCACCGTTGACCCGAACGTGCCCCGCGCGGCAGGCCGCCGCGGCCAGCGAGCGCGTCTTGGTGAGCCGTACGGACCAGATCCAGCTGTCGATGCGGGTGGGCCCCTCGTCTGATGCCATACCAAAACTCTAGAACGGCCGCCCACGGGTGAGGCGGCTCGACGGCCCCTGCGTAGACGGCTCGTATGCAGAAGGCGCCTACGCGGACGACTTCTTGCTCGTCTTCTTGGCCGCGGTCTTCTTGGCCGCGGTCTTCTTGGGCGTGGCCGTCTTGGCCGTCGTCTTCTTGGCGGCGGTCTTCGACGTGGTCTTCTGCGACGTGGCTTTCTTCGGCGTGGTCTTGGAAGTACCGGCGGCTGTGGCCTTCTGGGCCGCCGAAGTGCCCTTGGCTCGCCCGCCGGTGGTCTTCGGGGCGGCGGCCGCCGACTTCTTCGCGGGAGCCTTCTTCGCGGTGGCCGTGGCGGCCGTGGCGGTCTTCTTCCCCGTGGCCTTCTTCGCCGTCTTCCGCCCCCGTATGGGTGTCACGGATGCCGATTCCGACCCCGATTCCGACTCCGCACCGGTCTCCCGGCCCCGTGCCGCCCGTACGCTCTTCTCCAGCGCCGCCGTGAGATCGATGACCTGGGCGCCCGAGGTGCCCGACGCGGCCGGGGCGACCGGCTCGCCCTCCAGCTTGGCGGTGACCAGCTCCTCCACGGCCTCGCGGTAGTCGTCGTGGAGTTCGGCGGGGTCCAGCTCGCCCAGGGAGTCCATCAGGGTCTCGGCCAGCGTCAGCTCGTTCTCGCGGAGCTCGACGTCCTCGGGCGCCACACCGGTGACCGGCCGGACCTGATCCGGCCACAGCAGCGTATGCATCACGAGCGCCCCGTCGTGCGCCCGCAGCATCGCCAGTGACTCCCGCCCCCGCATCGCCACCTTGCCGATCGCGACCTTGCGGTGGTCCTCCAGCGCCTCCCGCAGCAGGGCGTACGGCTTGGCGGCGGCCGCCCCGTTGGGCCCCAGGTAGTACGCCTTGTCCATCTGGAGCGGGTCGATCTGGTCGGGGTCGGTGAACGAGAGGATCGACAGCGTCTTGGCGGTGGGCATCGGCAGCCGGGACAGATCGTCGTCGGTGATCGGCACGATGGTGTCGTCGCCCGGCGCCTGATAGCCCTTGCCGACCTCCTCGTTCGGGACTTCCTCGCCGTCCAGCTCACAGATCTTCCGGTACTGGATCTGCGCGCCGTCCTTCTCGTGAATGCGCACGAAGGACACCGACGAGGTGCGGTCGGTGGCGCTGTAGGTCTTCACGGGGATGGTGACCAGACCGAATGATATGGACCCATTCCATATAGAACGCATATTTCATCCCTTGTGTGGGATTCTCATGGTATGTCGCCGATCACCGTTGTGGAGGGGCGGCGCCTCTCGCTGACCAACCTGGACAAGGTCCTCTATCCCGAGACCGGCACCACCAAGGGTGAGGTGCTGCACTACTGCACCACCACCGCAGGACCGCTGCTCGCCCACCTCCACGACCGGCCGCTCTCCTTTCTGCGCTACCCCGACGGGCCGGACGGCCAGCGCTTCTTCACCAAGAACGTGCCGCCCGGCACGCCCTCTTGGGTGAAGACCTGCGAGGTCCCCCATTCGACGTCCGGGCCCACCCGACAGGTCCTGCTGCAGGACCTGCCCGCCCTCGCCTGGGCCGCGAACCTGGTCGTCGAGCTGCACACCCCGCAGTGGACATGGCAGGCGCCGGGCCTCGCCGACCGGCTCGTCTTCGACCTCGACCCCGGAGCCCCGGCCACCATCGTGGAGTGCTGCACCGCGGCCCAGTGGCTGCACGACCGGCTGGCCGCCGACGGCCTCGATGCCTACGCCAAGACCAGCGGCGCCAAGGGCCTGCACCTCATCGTGCCCGTCGAGCCCACACCGTCCGAGCGGACCACGGCCTACGCCAGGAGCCTCGCCATCGAGGCCGCGGCGGCCTTCCCGGACCTGGTCGTGCACAAGATGACCAAGGCGCTGCGCCCCGGCAAGGTCTTCATCGACTTCTCCCAGAACGCCGCCGCCAAGACCACCGCGGTCGCCTACACCCTGCGCGCCCGTGCCACCCCCACCGTCTCGGCCCCGGTCACCTGGGACGAGATCGCCGGGTGCACCGACCCACAGCAACTCACCTTCCTCTTCGACGAGATCGCGCCGCGCTGCGAACGCCACGGCGATCTGCTCGCCCCTCTCCTCGATCCGCACCGCGCCCGCCCGCTGCCCAAGGCGGCGTCCGCTCGGCCGGGGGCGGGCGGCCAGGGGTGAGCCCCGGCCCGGAGGCGGGCCGGGGCACCGTTCACACTGCGTGCGGCCGCGGCCATGAGGCGCGCGCGGCGGCCCCGAGCCAGTTGATGACGGCACCGGCCGTGGTGTCGCCCAGCGCCGCGATCGCCGCCAGGGCGGCCAGATCCCCGTCCGTCGGCGCGACACCGGCCGCGGTCAGCGCGGCCTGCAGGTCCTGCCGCCGGCGATCGGGCAGCGCCACCGGCCCCTGCCGCTGCTCTTCGGGGCGCGGGGGCAGGAACGGCCGGTCCTGCGGAAGCGGCGGGCCGAAGGGCAGCCGGTCCTCCGGGCGCGGCGGCGGCAGCACATGGCCCACCCGGGACGCGGACGGGGGCGGCGGCCCCTGCCGATCCGTGGGCGCGCCCAGACGTTCCTCGGGGCGCGGGGGAGCGAGCACATAATCCGGCGTCACGCCGTACGGCGGGGGAGTGGGGCGGTAGTGCGCCATGGGGGCCTCCACAACTCACGGTCCGAAGGATCCAGGGGATTCGGAGAATGCGGCTGTTAATTCTCCGGAAGCAGGTCGGGGCCCGCTCGGTTGCGCAGAGAGCACGGGTTCACCCGATGAGCGCAAGGTGCGCCGCCATCCTCGTGACGAGCGGGGCGGGCACGCATGCACCTCGGGCTCCCGGTGTCCACCTCGTCCGCTGATCGGCCGTCGCGCTGTTCTCCGTATTTCGTCATTCCGGCTGTTTCTTGCCGAGGTCACCGGATTCGCCGCCGAAGTCCGTCCGCTGCTGCATCATGATTCCGGTGAGGGGCACCCATATCCACGCGACCGCAGACAACGCACCCACAGTCGATACCCCCAGCAGTCAACACCTGGGCGCTGGACGGTAGTTGCCGGCGAGGTCGCGTGGCATTTTCGGGGGAATTCGGTGATTAACACGGGGTGGACACATAACTCTTCCCTGGTGTTCACCATGTGGGGATTGTCGCGATGGAAAGCTGCCTGCGGCCGCTCCCAACGGCCGGCGCGGGTCGTGCCCCACATTTCGCGACCCGGCGCCACAATTCGGGGAGAGGACACCCTTCGTGGACAACACCCGCGTGACACGTCGCGCCCGTATCGCGCTGGCCCTGGCCGGCGGAACGGTATTGACGGCGGTGGTCGCACAGATTCCGGCCAGTGCGACGGCCGGCCAGGCCGCACCGCACCGTGCCGCCGGCGCCACCGCGCGCTCGTCCCTGTCCGTCGGCACGGCTGACGGCACGTCGTATGACGACACGTACTACAAAGACGCCGAGGGCAAGACCGGCAAGGAGCTCAAGGACGCGCTGCACCGGATCATCAGCAGCACCCAGACCGGAAAGCTGACGTACGACCAGGTCTGGGACGCCCTCAAGGAAACCGACCAGGACCCGGACAACAGCGAGAATGTGATTCTGCTGTACACGGGCCGCTCGCAGAGCAAGAACGCCAATGGCGGCAACCCGGACGACTGGAATCGTGAGCATGTCTGGGCGAAGTCGCATGGCGACTTCGGTACCGACACCGGTCCCGGCACCGACCTCCACCATCTGCGCCCGGAGGATGTGTCCGTCAACAGCATCCGCGGCAACAAGGACTTCGACAACGGCGGTACGAAGGTCGACGAGGCGCCCGGTAACTCCAGCGACGACGACTCCTTCGAGCCCCGGGACGCGGTCAAGGGCGATGTCGCCCGCATGATCCTCTACATGGCCGTCCGTTATGACAGTGGCGACGGATTCCCCGATCTGGAGCCCAATGACAACGTCGACAACGGCTCCCAGCCGCATATCGGCCGGCTCTCCGTCCTGAAGAAGTGGAGCGAGCAGGATCAGCCGGACGCCTTCGAAAAGCACCGCAACCAGGTGATATTCGACAAGTACCAGCACAACAGGAACCCGTTCGTCGACCACCCCGAATGGGTCGACAAGATCTGGTAGCCCTTTCCGGCCGGGCCCGGCGGTCATTCCGCCGGGCCCGGTCCGCCTCCGCGGCAGCTGGGGCACCCGCGCATCGGATGGAGTAGGCCAACCAGCGCCCGGCCGCGGTCGTTTTTAGCGTGGGCCACATGTCTAGCGTGAGTTGGGCCTCCGTCAGAGTCGTTACCGCCGCCACCGTTTGTGCCGCGGGCCTGTGGGCCGTGCCCGGCCCGGCGGCCGCCGCCGATGGCCCGAATGGCATCGACGACCTGCGGCCCGGGGCGCACGCGGCCGAACCACCGGCGCACGCGGCCGGACCCGCCGATGCCGAGAGCCGGCTGGACCGGCGCGGAGTGCAGTTCCTGCCCCGGCCGGATGTGCCCGAGCCGCCGGACGTCACCGCCCTGTCGTGGATGGTGACGGACATGGCGAGCGGCAAGGTCCTCGCGGCCAAGGACGTCCACCGGCCGCTGCCACCCGCCAGCACGCTCAAGACGCTCTTCGCCGTGACGGTGCTGCCGAAGTTCTCCCAGGGGGAGGTGCACACCGTCTCCCTCGCGGATCTGGCCGGGATCGAGCCGGGCAGCTCCCTCGCCGGTCTCAAGGAGGACATGCCCTACCAGGTCGCTGACCTGTGGCGCGGCGTCTTCCTCAGCTCGGGCAGCGATGCGGTACACACCCTGGCCAGCATGAACGGCGGCTGGGGCAAGACGATCGACGATATGCAGGAGACCGCCCGCCGCCTCGGCGCCCGCGACACCCGGGTGGCGTCCGCAGACGGATTCGACACACCGGGCCAGGTCTCGTCCGCCTACGACCTGTCGCTGTTCGGGCAGGCCGGGCTGACCAACCGGGACTTCGCCCACTTCGCCGCGACGAAACGGGCCGAGCTCCCGCAGGACGGCGGCCCGGACGCCTTCACCATCCAGAACACCAACCGGCTGCTGGTCGGCTCACACGGCGTCAGACCGTACGACGGCCTGATCGGGGTGAAGAACGGCTATACGACCCACGCCGGCAACACCCTGATCGCCGCCGCCCGGCGCGACGGCCGGACGCTGCTGGTCACCCTGATGAATCCGCAGTCCGGCGGCCGGAACGCCGTCTACGAGGAGACCCGCGCCCTGCTGGACTGGGGATTCGCGGCGGCTCCCCGGGCCGCGGCCGTCGGTGTGCTGCCCGCCATGGAGCCCGATGAGCGCACCGGGGAGCTGCGGCCGGTCGCCCCCGGGCCGCGGCCCGTACCGCTGCACAAGGCAGGGATCGCGGGGCAGACGGACGACGCGTCGTTCACCCGGTACTGGTGGTTCCTGTCCGCGGCCGGAGCCGTCGGGATCATCGGCGTCGCCGGGCTCGGTACCGCTCTGTGGCGGCGTCGGCGCCTCGCGCGGGCGGGCGGGGGCGAGAGCGACGAGCCCGGGTCCGGGGCCGAGCCAGGGTCCGGACCCGGTTCCGTCTGAGGCCGTCTCCCGCGCCGCCGGATGTCGTACATCCATCCGATCGGTCAGGGATACGGAGGACACTCGATGGCCTTGCCCGGTGAAGGACGACGCGTCAGTCACGGTTGTGCGGCCTGCCGGGCGTTGCTCGGTGTAGCGTCCTGATCAGCTGTCGTGGTTCCGAAGTGCCGGACGCCCGTGTCGCCTTCACGGGCGTCCTTGCTGTGTAGCGCGTCTCCGGACCAGGGCGATCACCTCCGGGTTCCGCAGCGCGCGGAAGCCGATTCAAGCCCATTGAACGAAGGAGACGGAATATGGCTTCAGGCACCGTGAAGTGGTTCAACTCGGAGAAAGGCTTCGGCTTCATCGCCCAGGACGGCGGCGGCGCCGACGTCTTCGCGCACTACTCGAACATCGACGCCACGGGCTTCCGCGAGCTGCAGGAGGGCCAGAAGGTGACCTTCGAGGTCACCCAGGGCCACAAGGGCCCCCAGGCGGAGAAGATCCGGCTGGCGTAGGTCCGGCGGACTCGCCCTCGGTGCCCGCTCCCGACCCCGGGGCGGGCACCGTTGTGTCAGGCGTCAGCGCGTGCGGACCACCCGGTGATCGCGATACCCGGGGTGGTCGCGGTGATCCCGGCGATCATCCGTACGGCGTAAGAGGCGGGACGGCGCTGGTGGTCGCCGGGTGAGCCACCGGTTCAGGGCCGTGGCGGCTGATCCGGTCCCTGCCCGCCGCCGAACTGGTCCCGCATCTTCTCCTGGGCGGTATCCACCTGACCCTGGTACTTGCCCTGGGTCTTGTCGTCGGCCGTGTCACCGGCCTTCTCGACGCCCTTGTCCGTCTGGCTTTCGTGGCCCTTCAACATGCTCTTGATCTTGTCCATCATGGACATGATGCGTCCTCCTCACGAAGGTCCCCCACGACTCCAGCATCACCCCCGCACAGACGATCTGCATCCGCGCGCCAGGGGCTGCGTCAGGCCCCGGCCGCCGTGGGGCCCCCGTTCACGAGCCGCTCGGGACCGGTGCCTTCATCTGGTCGCTGATGAACTTGATCGAACCGGCCGCCATGCCCTTCTGGTAATCCCAGGCGTTGTGCCGGCCACCGGGGATCGTCTGCAGGGCGGTATGGATCGGGCCCTTGCCGTACGACTGCCGGAAGCGCTTTATGGCGCCGGTGACCTTGGCGGGCTCCTGGGATCCGGCCTGGAAGGCGAGATAGACGTCCGGACCGCCCTTCCGCAGCAGGCGCTGGGCGAGCTTCTCCGGATCGTTGGCGTCCTTCTCCGCCTGGTGGCCCGCCCACAACGGCGAATCCGGCGCCATGTCCGGGCCGCTGGCTATCGCCGCCTTGAACTTCTCCGGGTGCTTCAGTACCGACTTCAGCCCGGCGAAGCCGCCCGAGGACGACCCCATGAACGCCCAGCCGTCGCGGGACTTGAACGTACGGAAGTTGGCGCGGGCCAGCTGAACGACGTCCTCCGTCAGCCAGGTCCCCATCTTCTGGCTGCCGGGGATGTCGCTGGAGTCGTGGTACCGGGTGTCCGGGTTGAGCATCGGCATGACCACGAGGAACGGCAGGCTCTTGCCCTCCGCGGTCCACTGGGTGAGGTTCTCCTGCAGCTCGATATCGCCGCCGACCCAGTAGTTCGTGACCCCGCCCGGTTCCTTGGGGCTGCCCAGGCCGCCCGGCAGGGCTATCAGCACCGGAAATCCGCTCTTGGCGTATTTCGGGTCCCCGTATTCCTTGGGAGCCCAGACCCAGACGCTTCCGGTGACCCCGGATTTCTGGCCGTGCAGCGTCGCCCGCGCTATATGGGTGCCGTCGTCCAGTGTCCGGGTGATCCGGAAGTCGCTCTTCGGGCCGGTCGGCATGAGCGTGTCGTCGTCGGCCGGCTTGGCCCGCGCGGCGCCGTCGCCCTTCTCGCCGGCGTTGAAGTCGACCGGCTTTCCGGCGTCCGAGCAGCCGGCGAGCAGGGAGCAGGAGGCGGCGAGGGCGACGGCGAGCACGACGGCGCTGGGGCGTTTCACAGGGACTCCGCGGTTGAGTGATCATGGGCAAGTGCTCACGAAGAGGGAAAAGGGCCGCCGTGGGTTCCCCTTGGCATGAGCCGGGCCGCGGGGCCCCTCTCACTCGTATGGGGCAGCGTCTCCCGAGTGGTTTCCACGGGGCGGTCCCCGGCTCGCTCGACGGGCACGCTCCCGTGGTCCGGCCGAGAATGCAGCGGTGAGCGATGAACACCGCAGTGCCGATGACTCCGCGCCGCGCACCGTGCCGTGTGACGAGGAACGACGGCTCGCCAGGAAGGCGCTGGCCGGCCATGCGCGGAACGCGGACGACCTGTCGTTGTTGATGGACATGCTGGGCCTGGATCCGAGCCGTGATCCGGACCATGAGGCGGCGTACGGCCAGGAGAGGGGCCGTGGCCGGGAACGCGGCGGCGGCCCGGGGAAGGGGCGCGGCGCCGGACGTGAACGGCGGCCGGAGCTGCGCCGGGACGCCCGGCCGAGGTGGGGCGGGCCCCGGGCATAACCCGCGCCCCGCCCCGCGCCCTGATGCCTCGTCGTGGAACCGGTGACAGACTTGGCGGGCAGGCTGATCATGCTGCTACCAGCCGGAGGAGGCCGCGCAGATGGCCGGCACGGGCGGAACGCCGCACTCCACGGCACGCCCGTGCGCCCTGGTCACCGGCGCCACCGGCTACATCGGCGGCCGCCTGATCCCCGAGCTGCTGACCGCCGGATACGCCGTACGGGCGCTTGCCAGGACACCGGAGAAGCTGCGCGATCACCCCTGGGCCGGGCAGACGGAGGTGCTGCGGGGCGATGTCACCGACGAGGACTCGGTCCGTACCGCGATGGCCGGTGTCGAGGTCGCGTACTACCTGGTGCACGCCCTGGGCAGCGGCCGCCGCTTCGAGGACACCGACCGCCGGGCCGCGCAGATCTTCGCCCGGCAGGCCCGCGCCGCCGGGGTCCGCCGGATCGTCTACCTCGGCGGACTCACCCCCGAGGGCATCCCCGAGCGAGAGCTCTCGCCCCACCTGCGCTCCCGTGCCGAGGTCGCGGACATCCTGCTGGCATCCGGCGTCCCCACCGCCGTACTGCGTGCCGCCGTCATCATCGGCTCCGGCTCCGCCTCGTTCGAGATGCTGCGCTATCTCACCGAGCGGCTGCCGGTCATGGTCACCCCCAGCTGGGTGCGTACCCGCATCCAGCCGGTCGCCGTTCGCGATGTGCTGCGCTATCTGGTGGGCTGCGCCCGCCTCCCCGACGACATCAGCCGGGCCTTCGACATCGGCGGACCCGACATCCTGAGCTACCGCGACATGATGCAGCGCTACGCCCGGGTCGCCGACCTGCCGGAACGGCTGATCCTCCCGGTGCCGATGCTCACCCCGCGCCTCTCCAGCCTCTGGGTCGGCCTGGTCACCCCCGTGCCGCCCGGCCTGGCCCGCCCGCTCGCCGAATCACTGCGCTACGAGGTCGTCTGCCACGAGCACGACATCGCCCGCTACGTCCCCGACCCGGACCCGCCGGGCCACCCCATCGCCTTCGACGACGCACTGGAACTGGCGCTGCGCCGGGTACGGGACGCCGAGGTCACCACCCGCTGGTCCAACGCCGCGGTGCCCGGCGCGCCGAGCGATCCGCTGCCGACCGACCCCGACTGGGCCGGCGGCAGCCTCTACACCGACCGGCGCGAGCGGATCGTGGACGCCCCGCCCGAGGCGCTGTGGCGGGTGGTCGAAGGCATCGGCGGCGACAACGGCTGGTACTCCCTTCCGCTCGCCTGGGCGGTGCGCGGCTGGCTGGACCGGCTGGTCGGCGGGGTAGGGCTGCGCCGCGGCCGACGGGACGCCGGACGGCTGCGGGTCGGCGACTCGCTCGACTTCTGGCGGGTCGAGGAGGTCGTGCCGGGGCGGCTGCTGCGGCTGCGCGCCGAGATGCGGCTCCCCGGCCTGGCCTGGCTGGAACTGACGGTCGGCCGCGACGCCCACGGCCGTACGCGCTACGGCCAGCGAGCCCTGTTCCACCCGCACGGACTGACCGGCCATGCCTACTGGTGGTCCATCTCCCCGTTCCACGCCGCGGTGTTCGGCGGGATGGCCCGCAACATCGCGGCCGCCGCGGCGGCCGAGCACCGCCAGTCCTCCGGCGTGACGGACCCGCGCTGAATGCGAGTGCCGCCAAGTGATCTGACGGGGCGGCCAGTTGACGTACGCGCCCTGGTACGCGGAATGCCGACGGCGGGTCCCCGGTCGGGCGCTGCCCGGGAACCCGCCGTCGTGGGTGATCAGTGGTGTGTCACCACACCGGCCGCCATCCGGCCGCAGTTGGAGCCGGAAACACTGACGCTGACCGACTCGATCGAGCCGCCCCAGTCCACACAGATGCCCTTTCCGGGCAGATAGACGGGACCGGCGTACGAGGTGTACTGACCGCTGTCGTAAACCCAGTCCGAACTGCCGTCGGTGGCCGTGATGTAGGTGTACATGGACACCCGCTTACCGGGGCTGTTCCGCACCGTCACGACACAGTTCTTTCCGGTCTTTGCGCTGTACGTCAGGTACACGGTCCCCTTTCCGGTGACCGGTACGGAATTCACTACGCTGTAGCCGCTGCCGCAGGCGCCGTTGTACGCGGCGGCCTTCGGTGCGGCGGTCGCACTGGTGGCCGACGCCATCGTGGCGATACCGGCAACGGCGAGCGCCGCGGCTCCTGCGATGGCACGAGAACGCTTCATGGAAATTCCCCCGTTGGGTGAAGTGCGTCGCGTGGACATTTCGCAGTGTTGGACGGCGGTGGGCGGTGGATGGTTGTACCGCGGGGAGGGAATTCGCGGTCACGGCGGAGGAGTTGTCCAAAAAGGGTCGGCCCCGCCCCGCGGAAGCGGAGGAACGGGAAACGGCCGGTCCCCGGCGCCGCAGGGGGCGCGCGGAGACCGGCCGTTGCCGGGGGAGTCAGTGGCCGTTCGCGAGGACCTTGAGGCGGGTGTACGAACCGTTGAAGCGGTTCCGGTCGCCGACCGTGTGGCCCGAGGAGGTGTGCTGCCAGATGCTGTGGAACTCCCAGCCGCCCGGCAGCGCGCCCACGGACGAGCCGTAGCGCGGGATCCACAGCGGGTTCGTCCGGCCGAACTTGCCGGAGTTGCCGGTGCACCGCTTCCACCAGTTGGTGGAGGTGTAGATGACCGGGTGCCGGCCGGTCTCCTCGTGGTAGGTCTGCACGAAGTCGTGGATCCAGCTGACCATCGCCCGGTGGCTCTTGCCGTAGCAGGTCGCGCCGTAGGGGTTGTACTCCATGTCGAGCGCACCGGGCAGTGTCCTGCCGTCCCTGGACCAGTCGCCGCCGTTTTCGGCGAAGTACTCCGCCTGGGTACTGCCGCTGGAGTGGTCGGGCAGCGCGAAGTGGTACGCGCCATGGATCATGCCGGAGTTGTACGAGCCCCTGTACTGATGGGTGAAGTACGGGTTCGTGTAGTTGGTCCCCTCGGTGGCCTTGACGTACGCGAAACGCACCCCGGACTTACGCAGCGAAGACCAGCCGACCTTGCGGTTGTGGCTGGAGACGTCGACGCCGGACACGCCCCTTCTGGCCGACGCCCGGGACCCCAGGCCGCCGGCCCGGTCGCCGCCCTCGTGGGCCATGATCGTGGAACCCATCCAGTCCTGTTCGGGGTGGGCGGGTCTCTTCTCGGCATCCGACGCCGTGGCGGAGCCGGGCAGCGCGAGGGGCAGAGCGAGCACGGAGAGAAGAGAAACGAGAGTTCCGGCCGCAAGGGGGAATGTACGGCGGGCCGGACCGGATCTGCGCAAGGGCATCGCATGCCTCCGAAGGCCTTCGGTTGAGTCAGGTTCGGCAGCTTTTGAGCAGAATCCTGCCGATAAGACACATATACGCAGAACCGCCTGACTCTATGACCCCATGCCGCGTCAGTCCGCCGACCGGCCCTGCATCTCACCCGTCCGGCGGGCGGAAACGGCGCGGCACGCCCCCGTTCCGGGTCTCCGGGTCGCACGACAGAGCGAAGCGGGCCCCGGCACTGCCGGGACCCGCTCCACCGCGCAGCGGCGAACGCGCCATTCCGCCGCTTCGCAAGCTGCTCTATGCCGAGCCTGCCGGCTCGCTTGTGTCGTCCGTCATATCCCTCGCCTCATCCGGCTGGGCCGGCCTCGGGTGCCGGTGACGGCTCTTCGGCTCCGCCGGCTCAGTAGGCCGAGTCGACGTTGTCGATGGAGCCGTAGCGGTCAGCCGCGTAGTTGGCCGCGGCGGTGATGTTGGCGATCGGGTCGGTGAGCTTATGGGGCGTACCGGAGACGTGGTAGGCGTCGAAGGTCGGCTGGATCACCTGGAGCAGGCCCTTGGAGGGCACGCCGTTGATGGCGTTGATGTCCCAGTCGTTGACGGCGTTGGGGTCACCGGCGGACTCGCGCATGATGTTGCGGTGCAGGCCCTCGTAGGAGCCCGGAATGCCCTTGGCCTTCATGATGTCCAGGGACTCGCGGATCCAGCCGTCCAGGTTGTTCGGGTAGTCCTTGACAGCCTTGCGCTCGGCGGAGCGGTTGGCGGCCTGCTGGGCGCTGTGCTGCTTCTCCACGGCGGTGACCTTCACGTGGTCGGCGACCGAGGCGGTCACCGGACGGCCGGTCTTGGCGTCGTCCGCCTTGCCCGGCTGGCCCTGCGCGTTGACGGGCTTGACCGCGGCGGGGGCGTGCTCAGAAGCGGCCTGAGCGGTGTCCGGGGCGGAGGTGAAGGCCAGGCCCGAGGTGGCACCCGCGGCGGCCAGAACGGCCACGGCGACCTTGTGGGTACGGGTGATGCGGGTGATACGGGCAGCGCGGGGCAGGGTGAAGCTGGGCATGCAGAGTGACCTCTTCCAGGTACTGGGGACGGGGAGGCGGCCTTTTTTGGCGGCGCGTTACGCACCGGAGGTCTTTGCCGCGTTCGCCGTGCGGCGTGATTCGCGAACTCGCTCTCGGTGCGTCGGAATCCATGGTTAACGCCGGTCCCGAATCGAGGCAATGGTGCTCTGTACTACTCATCTTCGTGAGATAAACCCGTCCCGCCGAAGTAATAAGCGTTTCCGGCGGCGTTGGCCCGCAATGGTCGCATGGCTATCGACTAGGCGGGGTCGTAAGTGACATACATCGCGTGCCTCGGGTCACCCGATAACGGCCTCAAAGGCCGTTCGTCCCCCGCCCATAAGTTGCCTGGCTCACACCGGAATTAGCGTGCTCCGGGGTCGGTTCAGGGCTGGTTCGGGCGCCGGTTCGGCACCGGTGGCAGCGAATTCCGCCGGATGTGGACCCGGTGGGACGGGCCGGTAATCCGTAAATGTGGTGCGGGGCACTATGGCTGGGGCCAAAAGGGCGGCAATTGTGCCCTGTTTCACGATCGGGCACGGCCGGATTTCGCGGCGGTACGGAGCAGAGCAGGAGCAGGAGCAGGGCGGACCGGCTCGGCCGTTGGGGAGAGCTCCGCTACGGCAATACGGCGGTGGTGCTGGTCCGTTCGCAGCAGCGCCCGGAGCTGTCGCATGACTCCGGGCCCGCTGGCCCCGGAAGGTGGCACCGCACACCGTCACCACTCACCGTAGGGACATCCTTATGCTCCGTCGTCTTTCCGTCGTTCTCACCGGTCTTCTCGTCACCGGCTTCCTCGCGACCGGTGCGGCCGCCGCGGCGCCGGTCGATGGCCGCCACCAGGACCGCCTCACGGCCAAGGAGCGGCAGGGACTCCGTATCGCCGGCGAGGTGCTCGACACCCTCTTCGGCGAGGGCCTGCCCCGACGCGACCGCTACTGACCGGCGGCGCCGGGCGTGAAGCCCCGGCGCCGGTGCCGGACAGCAACGGCAAACGGCAGTGGCCCCACCCGCGGGATGCGGGCAGGGCCACTGCCGTTGCTGTGCTCGGGGCCGCATGACGGCACCCGGATCAGTCTGCTCCGACCGTCTGGGCGGTCGCGTTTTCCCGGCTCAGTAGGCCGAGTTGACGTTGTCGATGGAGCCGTAGCGGTCGGCCGCGTAGTTGGCTGCGGCGGTGATGTTGGCGATGGGGTCGGTGAGCTTATGGGGTGTACCGGAGACGTGGTAGGCGTCGAAGGTCGGCTGGATCACCTGGAGCAGGCCCTTGGAGGGCACGCCGTTGATGGCGTTGATGTCCCAGTCGTTGACGGCGTTGGGGTCACCGGCGGACTCGCGCATGATGTTGCGGTGCAGGCCCTCGTAGGAGCCCGGTATGCCCTTGGCCTTCATGATGGCGAGGGACTCACGGATCCAGCCGTCAAGGTTGTTCGCATAGCGCTTCGGTGCGGCCTTGGGCGCCTTGGGCGCGGTCTTCGGCGCGACGAGAGCCTTGCGCTCGATGGAGCGGTTGGCGGGCTGCTCGGCGGCGCGGTCCTGCTTCTCGGCGGCGCGGTCCGGCTTCTCCGCAGGGGCCACCTTGAGACCGCCGGCGACGGAGGAGGCGACCGCACGGGCCTGCTTGCCGTCGTCGGCCCGGTCCTTCGCGGTGAGCGGCAGGCCGTTGGCGCCGACCGGCTTGACCACGGCCGGTGCGTCCGCGGCGGTGGTGGTCGCGGCGTTGCCGGGCGCCGCGGTGAACGCCAGGGCGGCGGCGCAGCCCGCGGTGGCCACCAGTGCGGCGGAGACCTTGTGCGTACGGGTCAGTCGGACGGTGCGGGGCAGGGCGAAGTTGGGCATGCGGAGGTGACCTCTTCCAGGGCTTGTTGGCGGGGGAAACGGCCTTCGGTTGGCGCGTGAGGACCGAGGGTCATTGCCGCGTTTCGCCGCTCCGGCTGAGATCGCGGGCTCGTTCTCGGTGCTTACCGGGAACATGGTTAGCGCGGGCCCAGGATGGTGGCAAAGATGCCTTGTACTACCTATCTTCGTGAGATAGGGCGGAATGTCCGTTGTAAATGCCGCACATCGCGATAGGCGCGGGGAACCGCACCGACTAGGAATGCTCGTACGTGACGTACGTCGCGTGCCCGGCATCACGCGGACCGGCCGCCGCATTCCGTTTCACGGCCGTGCGGAGTTGCCTGGCTCACACGTCGAAGGGGTAATTCCGCAACGGGCGCCGACGGCTGGGGTAAGGCTCGGGAGTGCCTCATGGCATGCGCCCCCTATGGAAGTCCACAGGGGGCGCGAGTATGCGGTGGTAAAGGCGGAGGCGGGAATTCAGTCCGTCATCAGCTGCGCGGCGAGCCGCTCGATACGTTCGTGCCACGCCTCCAGCGCGGCGTCCGCGTCGAAGCCCTGCGGACCGGTCTGGGTCAGGACGAGACGGGGGCCGTGGCCGGTGCCCTGGCCCAGCTCCCAGCGGACCGTGCCCTCCGGATGCCAGCGGTACGCGAGCACCGTCGGGGCCGCGACCTCGGTGACCGGCCCGGCCGGAGCCTGTCGACTGGTGAAGCCCGTCGGTACGGGTGCCCCGGCCGCAGGCTCGTCCCCCGAGGTCAGCGCGGCCCAGACGGTCTCGGTGGCCCGCACGAGCTGCCGCTCGAAACGGACCCGCGGGCCGTCCGCGGTGTCCTCGACCACCCCGCGACCGAGGTCGAACTGCTCCAGGTACGCCTCGTGCAGATCGCCCTTGTCGCGCTCGACATGCGGCGAGTCACCGTCGAGCAGCTGCGACAGCGCGGTGAGGCACAGATGCCAGCCAGAGGCGAAGCTGGCGCCGCCGAACCGGTCGCCGAAGGTGTGGACCAGGACCAGCAGCGAGCCGTCGCCGTCCGGGGTGATCTCCCAGCGCAGATGGTCCTCGCCCCATGAGAAGGCGAACAGTCGGGGCTCCTCGGCGTCGGTGACCGTACCGGTCATGGCGATGCCGCTCACACCGGGCATATGGAAGGTCATCGCGCCGCCGGGACGGAGGTCCACGGTGACCTCGGAGGGGAACCACTTCCCGACGTGCGCGGGATCGGTGATCGCCGACCAGACCTTCGCGGGCGGATGGGCGAGTCTGCGCTCCATGCGCAGTGCGGTGCGGCCGTCGGCGGTGGTGAGGGTGTCGGAGTGCGGGTTCATCGGGGGTCGTCCTCCATGGCGTCGAGGTGCCGTTCCAGTGCGTCCAGGCGACCGGTCCACAGGTGCCGGTAGTGGGCGAGCCAGGCGTCCAGCTCCGCCAGGGGCTCCGGCCGGAGCTCGTACCAGCGGCGCTGCGCGTCCTGCCGCACCTGGACCAGCCCGGCCTCGCGCAGTACCCGGAGGTGCTTGGAGGTGCCGGGCTGGCTCAGTCCGAGCTGCTGCGTGAGTTCACCGACCAGCCGCGGGCGCTCCAGCAGCAGGTCGAGGATCTTCCGCCGGCTCGGCTCGGCGAGTACGTCGAACGGTAGGGGCATACCTTCAGCATGCCACCCCGGTTATATAGCCGCAAGGGAATGTTGCCGCGGGTCGGGCTCACACACATGCCGGATCGGCCGGCGACGGCTCCTCGCGCACCACCGGCGCCAGGCAGGGCGCCGAACTCAGCGGCCCATCGGTGAAGAACCGCGCCGCCAAGTCCGCGACCTCCTGCGGGCGTTCGAGCACCACCCAGTGATCGGCATCGGGAATCGTCAGAAACCGGCTGCCCGGGATGGTGGCCGCGAAGTCCCGCTGACGGGCCGGGGAGGTCACCGTGTCGTGCTCGCCGCTGAAGACGAGGGTGGGGACATCGGTCAGCCCGCCGGAGAAGTCCGGGCGGTCCGAGATCCCACGGCGCAGCGAGTCGACCGCGTGCCGGGAGTTGCGGGCCGCCTGCAGCATCGAGCGCCGGACATAGCGGTAGGCCAGCTTCCGGTGGGCGACGTGCCGGCGGTCGTCCAGGCACATCAGCCCCTGGGCGACCAGGGTGGCGAAGGCTTCGGCGTCACCCTGCGCGAGATGCTCGGAGGCCCGCCGCCACAGCTCGACCTGGGCGTCACTGATATGTGCCGGAACCCCGCCGAGGGCGAGTCGGGCGATGCGCCCGGGGAACCGCCGGGCGCACCCGTAGGCCAGACCCGCCCCGTACGAGAACCCGAAGAGGTTGATGCTCGGGACGTCCAGATCGTCGATGATGCGCTCGATCGCCGCGCACACGACATCGATGCTCGGCCCCGGGGGGAGCGGATCCGCACTGCCCATGCCCGGCAGATCGGCGGTGACCACGTCCGCCACCGGCCCCACGTGATCCTCCATCTGCGGCCAGCCGTACATCCCCTGCAGCGCGCCGCCCAGCACCAGAACGGGTTCGGTGATCCGCTCCGGCTGCCGCAGCCGCCGGTAGGAGTAGGACACCCCGCGCACCGACAGAGAGCGGATCATTTCCTCGGACATGGCAGATTCCTTCTCGGGGCACCGGCGGGAGGGGCACGCGGTGGCTAGCGGGTCAGTACGAGCGCGGCGTTGTGCCCGCCGAAGCCGAGCGAGGTCTTGACCGCGCAGTCGAACGCCGCCTGCCGGGCCTCATTGCGCACGATGTCGATCGGGATCCGCGGATCCGGCACTTCGAGGTTGGCGGTCGGCGGCACCAGCTGCTGCTCCAGGGCGAGCACCGTGAGCGCGGTCTCGATCCCGCCGGCGGCGCCCAGCGCGTGCCCCGTCATCCCCTTGGTCGAGGTGACCAGCGGGTGATCGCCGAGGACCCGTCGCAGCACGGTGGCCTCCACGCGGTCGTTGACCACCGTCGAGGTGCCGTGCGCATTGACATGGCCGACATCCCGGCCCGCTACCTGTGCGTCCGCCAGCGCGCTGCGCAGCGCCCGCTCGATGCCGTTGCCCTCGGGGTCCGGGGCCACCGCCGCGTAGGCATCGCTCGACGCGCCGTAGCCGCGGATCCGGGCGCGGACGGGTGCCCGGCGGGCGCTCGCGTGCTCGGGCCGCTCCAGGACGAGGAGCCCGGCGCCCTCCCCGACCACGAAGCCGTCCCGGCCCGCGTCGAAGGGGCGGCAGGCCGTGGCCGGATCGTCGCGGCGGGTGGAGACCGCCTTCATCTGGCAGGCGCTGGCGATCAGCAGCCGGGACAGCACCGACTCCGCCCCGCCCGCGATGGCGATATCGCAGACCCCGGCGCGCAGCAGCTGGTGTGCAGTGCCCACGGCGACCGTGCCGGAGGAGCAGGCCGTCGCCACGCCCATGCTGGGGCCCTGTGCGCCGAGGTCCATACAGACGCTGCTCGCGGCACTGTTGACGACGGTCAGCGGGGCGAGCTTGGGGGAGACCCGGCGGGCGCCGCGCCCGGCCATCGCGACATGCTGCTGGTCGTAGAACGGCAGCCCGCCGTGCGCGGAGCCGATGACCACCGCGACCCGGCTGCCGTCCCAGGACTCCGGGTCCAGCCCGGCATCGGCGACGGCCTCCCGGGCGGCGATCACCGCGAGCTGGGAGAAGCGGTCCATCAGCCGCTGGGTGGCCACCCCGAGCAGCTCGGTGGTGTCCAGATCCGCGATGGTGTACATGAAGTCGCAGGGCAGATCGGCGAGTTCTTCTTGGTGGCTCACTCCGCCGGGGACAGTTTCCTGGGTGACGGAGTGCCAGGTGGCTTTCGCCCCCACGCCCGCCGCGGTCACCAGACCCAGTCCTGTTACGGCCGCGGAGAACGGCTCCTGGCGGGCGGTCATGCGGGCACGTTGCCGTCGACGGCCGTCACCAGCTGGCCCACGGTGTTCCGCGGGGTCAGCGACACCTCGTCGAGGTCGATGTCCAGCCGCTCCTCGATCAGAACGCGGAGCTCTTCCAGCGCCAGGGAGTCCAGTCGCAGGGTGCGCAGCGGGGTCTCGTGGGTGATGTCGGCGGGGGCCACCCCGAATCGTTGGACCAGCAAGGTGTTGACAACTTCTGCCGCGTTCACGTGGCGCTCCTCCGCTTGTCGTAGGCGATGCTGCCAACCGCGTCGTGGGCGGGATTTCGCCGGCGGCTCCGGCTGGTTTGACCACCCTTTATACGCCTTTGCCCCGATGACTCCCCAACCTTGGTAGCTCAATGGGGTGATGAGCGGCCGGGGTGGATATCGCGTCCGCGCCTCGCCTTGCGGACACCGCGGAAAGCACCTACGTACGTAACGCCGCGGACCGCCGGGAGGTACGGGGCGAAGGGCGGCAGACTCGGGAAGCGGCCGGGTTCAGACCTCGTCCAGGGCGCTCGTCACCCGGCCCAACAGGCCCTGGAGGGTGCGCAGTTCCTCAATGGTCAGGCCGGTCGCGGCCAGCATCCGGCGGGGGACCGGCAGTGCCTGTTCGCGCAGCTCCTCGCCGGCCGGGGTGAGGTGGATGGTGACCGAGCGCTCGTCCTCGGTGCTCCGTTCGCGGCGGACCAGGCCCGCCGACTCCAGGCGTTTGAGTAGCGGGGAGAGGGTGCCGGAGTCCAGCCGGAGCTGTTCGCCGATGGTTTTGACCGGCTGGGAGCCGTGCTCCCACAGGACCAGCATGACCAGGTACTGGGGATAGGTCAGGCCCAGGTCCTTGAGGGCGTCCCGGTAGACGCCGCCGAAGGCGCGTGAGGCGGCGTGCAGGGAGAAGCAGACCTGGTGGTCGAGGCGGAGCAGTTCGGCGTCGGGTACCGGGGGCCTGGTCGCAGAGGTCATGGACCCAGATTAGCTCGACGTGTCATTAAGTTGTGCACAACTTAGTTGCGCACAATTTGTATGTGTGCAACTGTGTGGCCATCGGGCGGCCGGGGAACGGCCGCCGCGCTATCGAAGGGGAACCGTCATGGACGCGCTGTACACCGCTGTCGCCACCGCCAACGGCCGTGAGGGCCGGGCCGTCAGCTCCGACGGGCAGATCGACCTGGCCCTCGCCATGCCTCCCGGGCTCGGCGGCAACGGCGCCGGCACCAACCCCGAGCAGCTCTTCGCCGCCGGATACGCGGCCTGCTTCGCCAGCGCGATGGGCCATGTCGGCCGGCAGATGAAGATCGACACCAAGGATGTCTCGGTCACCGCCGAGGTCTGCATCGGCAAGGACGACACCGGATTCGGCCTGGGCGTCGTGATGCGGGTGGAGCTGCCGGACACCCTCGACGGCGAGACCGGCCGGCAGCTGGTCGAGGCCACGCACCAGTACTGCCCGTACTCCAAGGCCACCCGCGGCAACATCGATGTCGAGCTGGTCATCGAGTAGCGGAGCGGCACCCGGCGGACCGGCCCGGCGAGAGTGCGCGGGGCCGGTCCGCCGGGCGGGGCGCCTCAGGCGTCATCCGACGCGTAGACCCGCTGCCCCCCGACGAAGGTCTGCAGCACACGGGTGGAGGCGATCTCGTCCGCGGGGCCGTCGAACGGGTCGCGGTCGAGTACGACCAGGTCGGCCAGCTTTCCCGGCTGGATGGTGCCGGTCTCGTCGAGGTGGTTGGCGTAGGCGCTGCCGGCCGTGTACGCGGCGAGCGCCGAACCCAGGTCGATGCGCTGCTCGGGCAGGAAGACCGGCGCCGACGGCGGGTCCTCCGGCGCCCGGCGGTTGACCGCGACATGCAGTGCGGCGATCGGGTCGGGGGAGCTGACCGGCCAGTCGCTGCCCGCCGCCAGGGTGGCGCCCGAGCGCAGCAGATCGCCGAACGGGTACTGCCAGGCGGCGCGCTCGGGCCCCAGGAAGGGGATGGTCAGCTCGTCCATCTGCGGCTCATGCGCCGCCCACAGCGCCTGGATGTTCGCGGTCGCCCCGAGCCGGCGGAAGCGCGGAATGTCCTCGGGGTGCACGACCTGGAGGTGGGCCAGATGCGGCCGGGTGTCGCGCAGGCCGTTCGTCCGCCGGGCCGCCTCGACGGCGTCCAGCGCCTCGCGTACGGCCCGGTCGCCCAGGGCGTGGAAGTGCACCTGGAAGCCTTCCGCGTCCAGCTGGCTGACGTAGGCCTGCAGCGCCTTCGGGTCGATGAACGAGATGCCGCTGTTGTCGGAGGCGCAGCCGCAGGCGGTGAGGTAGGGAGTGAGCATGGCGGCCGTGTGGTTCTCGGCGATCCCGTCCTGCATGATCTTGACGCTGGTCGCCCGCAGCCGCCCCGCCGTCAACTCGGCCCGCCGCTCGATGAGTTCGGGGATCTGTTCCGCCCCACGGGCCCGGTCCCACCACAGCGCGCCGGTCACCCGCGCGGTGAGCTTCCCGTCGCGCCGGGCGGCCACATACGCGGGGGTGACATCGGGCATCCCGGGGGCGTAACCCAGCATCGCGTCCTGCCATGCGGTCACTCCGTACCCGTGCAGGAGGCGCTGTGCCCGGAGCAGCCCCTCGGTCCGCTCGGCGAGCGTCGGTTCCGGGATCAGGTTGGCCACCAGCTCCATGGCGCCTTCCTGCAGCATGCCGGTCGGCCGGCCGTCGGCGTCCCGCTCGATCCGCCCGTCGGACGGGTCCGGCGTACGCTCGGTGAGCCCGGCCCGTTCCAGGGCACAGGAGTTGGCCCAGCCGCCGTGGTGGTCGCGGTTGACGAGGAACACCGGGCGGTCGGGCACCAGCGCGTCCAGGAACTCGCGGGTCGGCATGCCGCCGGGGAACGCCTCCATGGACCAGCCGCCGCCCGTGATCCAGGAGACCTCCGGATGCGCCGCCGCGTACGCGCTGATCAGCTCGCGGTACGCCTCGGCCGTCTCCGCCGCGCTCAGATCGCACAGCGCCAACTCCCGCCCGCCGCCCACCGGATGGACATGCGCGTCCTGGAAGCCGGGGATGAGCAGCTTGCCGTGCAGATCGACGACCTCCGTGGCGGGGCCGATCAGCGCGCGGACGTCCTCCTCGTGCCCGACGGCGAGGATGCGGTCGCCGCGTACCGCCACCGCGCTCGCCCTTGTCCGCGCGGGGTCGACGGTGTGCACGGGGCCGGAGAGGAAGACGAGGTCCGCGGGGCCGCCGTCGGCGGAGCCGGAGGTGCGGGAGTCCGGGGTGCTGCTGAGATCCATGTGGTGGTTGCTCCAGTGGTGTGGGGAGTGCGATGTGCGATGTGCGTGTTGGGGGCGTTACAAGGGGATCGGATGGGGGACTTGATGGGGGTACCGGACAGGGGGATCGGGTAGCAGATCGGACGGTCGGGCGATGGGTGGTCTCGGTGGTGGTCAGCCCTCCACGGGGCTCGGGAGCGGGCCGCCCTCCCCGTCCATGGGCAAGGTGATCGCATCGGCGTCCGTCCCCTGGCCGGTGCGGAAGTACGGGGCGTGGCGTACCCACTTGGCCCAGGCGGCGGTCGCCAGGCCGGCCACGATGAAGAGGACGGGGAGCAGCAGCATGAACCAGCCGTTGTCCGGGTTCGCTTCGAAGTGGTCGCTCATGGTGGCGTAGTCCCAGACGAGGTAGCCGCCGAGCCCGAACAGCGTCAGCGCGCTCACCGCCGGTACGACCACGTCCCGGAGCGCGCGCACGGCTCCGGCGCGCAGGCTGTCGCGGAAACGCACCGCACAGGCGAGCGCGGTGAGTCCGTAGTAAAGGGCCACGGTCAGGCCGATCGAGTTGACGGCCGTGAGGATCATGTCGTTGAGCTTGGGGATGCCGACCGCGAGTACGGCGAGCAGCGCGGCGATGGCCATGATCAGCACGGTGCCCACGGCGGGGGAGCCGTAGCGCGGGTGCACCCGCTGCCACACCGCGCCCAGCGTCCGGTCGCGGGCCATCGCCAGGGTGCCGCGGGCGGTCGGGATGACGCTCGACTGGAGGGAGGCGAAGGCGGAGCACATCAGGGCGGCGAGGGGCAGCGAGGCCCAGGGCTCCGGGGCCAGCTTGGTGCCGAGGAAGGTGAGCGCCTGCGGCCCGTTGTGCACCAGTTCCCCGGTGCTCATCACCCGCTGGAACGCCAGCGAACCGACGAGGAACAGGCCCATCATCACGACCAGTGCGATCAGTCCGCCGCGGGCCGCGTCGGTGGAGCTGCGGGTCTCCTCGTTGACGCTGAACGCGGCGTCCCAGCCCCAGTAGAAGAACACCGCCAGCACCATCCCCTGGGCCACGGCCTGCGGTGAGCCGATCTCCAACGGGTTGAGCCAGGACAGCGAGAACTGCTGGTCGCCGACGATCAGCGCGTAGCCGCAGAAGACCAGCAGGACCGCGTACTCGAAGATCAGCAGCCCCATCTGCAGCCGGGTCGCGGCCCGTACGCCCGTGATGGCGGTGATGGTGACGACGACCAGCGCGACCAGGCCCACGGCGGTGCTGATGCCGGTCGAGGACGGATCCAGCGGGAGCCCCCACACGCTGTGCAGGCCCAGCTTGTTGAGGAACTGCAGCACGACCGAGCCGGTCACCGCGCCTGTGTACGCCATGAAGATCACGTTGCCGACCAGCACCACCCAGCCGGTCAGGAATCCGGGCCAGGGGCCGATGGTCCGGCCCACCCAGGTGTAGCCGCTGCCGCAGTTGGGCTCACTGCGGTTGAGCCGGGCATACGAGAGCGCGATGCCGAGGATGGGCACAAAGGCCAGCAGCAACAGGGCGGGTGTCTGCCGGCCGGCGTACGCGGCCAGAGTGCCCATTCCGATGCCGATACTGGTGGTCGCGGCGGTGCTTGACGCGGCGATCGCCACCCCGTCCTTCACCCCCAGTGAGCGGCGCATTCTCGCCGGGCCGGGGTCCTGCTGCACTGCGGAAGGCATGGCACTCACTCCTTGGACGGGCGGGCCGGGCCGGTCTCGGCCGGGCCTTGGGGAACGGGAGGCGCGGGTGGGGAGGGCGGGGCAGGGCGGCGCGGACCGGGCCCGGGATCGGGGTCCGGCCGCGTCGTACGGAGGGGGGTGGTGCGGGATGCGGCACCGCGGCGGTCCGTGTATGTCCGCCGATGAAACAGGTCGTTCATTCTTGTGTCAACGGTGTTGACGTAACCTGATGGTTAACTGGCCCCGATAGGGCCCGGGGCAGGGACGGAGCGAGGCGGAGGGGTTCGGTATGGCGGAGAGCGAGCGCGTCCCGGTGGAGCGCAAGCGGCGCCGGCCGACCAGTTCAGGCGTGGTCCTGTCGGCCGATCTCATCGTCGACGCCGCCTGTGAACTCATCGACGCCCAGGGGGCGCAGGCCTTCACCGTGCGCAAACTCGGCGCGGCGCTGGGCGCCGATCCCTCCGCGATCTACCGCTACTTCCGCAACACCGAGGATCTGCTGCTGGCGCTGGCCGACCGGCTCATCGGCGAGTCCATGACCGGCTTCGCCCCCGGCGGCGACTGGGCCGCCGATCTGCGCGAACTCGGGCTGCGGGCCTACCGTTCCGCGCTGCGTCACCCGCAGATCGCCGTGTTCAGCACCGTACGGGTCACCGGCCGGCCCCATGAACAGCGCGCCGTCGACACGGGCATCGGCCTGCTGCTCCAGGCCGGCTTCGACGAGGCGACCGCCGTCCGGCACTATCACGCCCTCGTGGACACCGCCCTCGGTCATGCGGCCGTGGACGCCGGCGTCCTGCGGCTGCCCCCCGCCCAGCGAGCGGCGGATGAACAGGCATGGCAGGACGAGTACGCCAACCTGCCCGCGGACGACTACCCCAACCTGCACCGCGTACGGGACCAGCTGCCGCAAATGGGCCACTCGGCCGTCGAACCGGCCCTCGACCTCCTCGTCGCAGCCATGCGCCAGGAGGCGGCGCAGAGGGTGGGGTGAGGGGGCGGCTGTCGCGGTGGGCGGGAGAGTCGGGGTGCGCGGGATGGTTGGGGTGCGCGGGTCTGTCGGTGGAAGGGGAGTGGCCAGGGGCAGGGGAGTAGCCAGCGGCAGGGGAGCGGCCGGAGTAAAGGGATGATCCAGGCATTTCCCTCACCCCGGTGCAACCATGAGGCATGCCCTTTCCCTGGCTGAGGTATCTCCGCGGTCGACCGGACCTGAGTCTTGTCCTGGTGCTGATCCCCGTCGGGATCATCGTGGCGGTCTGTGTGATCGATGCCCTCGCGCCGCCCGACATCCATCTGGGGCCCCTTCTCGTCGCGGCTCCCGCGATCACCGCGGCCTTCGCCGGGCCCCGTCTGACGGCGGCGATCGGTGTGCTGGCGGTGGCCGCCCAGGTGTTCATCGGCATCGCGCGCCATGCGCTGTTCACCGAGAACCTGGAGGCCCAGATCGCCTCACTGGTGGTGGTCTCCGCACTGGTCGTGCTCTTCGCCGTCGTACGCGATCGCAACGAGCGCCGGCTCACCCAGAGCCGCTCGGTGGCCGGGGTTGCCCAGCAGGTGCTGCTCCGGCCGCTCCCCGCGCACAGCGGCCCCCTGGAGATCGCCTCCCTGTACCTGGCGGCCGAGGAGGAGGCGGTGATGGGCGGCGATCTGTTCGCGGCGGCGCGTACCACCAGCAGCACCCGGCTGATCATCGGCGATGTCCGCGGCAAGGGCCTGCCCGCCTACAGCCATGCCGCCCTGATCCTCGGCGCCTTCCGCGCGGCCGCCCACCGCGAGGCCACCCTGCCCAGGCTGGCCGTCCACCTCGACGGCGCCATCCGCTGGGACAGCCGTCAGTGGCACAGTGCACCGGACCCAGAGCCCGGTGCGGACACGGCGGCCCCAGCCCCTGGCGGGGTCCCCGCCTCGGACCCGGCCCCGGCCCCGGCCTCCGACCGCGACCCTGCTCCTGCCGCTTCGGTGACCGCCCCCGACCCCGTCGCCGACCCTGTCAGCCCCGTCACCCACCCCGTCATCGGCCCCACCCTCGACACCGACGAAACCTTCGCGACCGTGATCCTGCTGGACATCCCCGACCGGCGGCCCGTCGTGCACACCACCACCTGCGGCCACCCGCCCCCGCTGCTGCTCTCTGCCGGGCAGGTGCGCACCCTCGCGGCGGAGCGGCCCGCGCTGCCGATCGGGCTCGGCGGTCTGCCCGGCGCCCCCGATTACGAGGTCGAGAGCTTCCCCTTTGAGCCCGGCGAGCTGCTACTCCTCTATACGGACGGGGTGAGCGAGGCCCGTGACGACAAGGGCACGTTCTACCCGCTGGTCGAGCGCGCCGCCGCCTGGAGCGACTGCAGTCCGCAACAGGTGCTGCGGCAGCTGCGCACGGACCTCCTGGCCCACACCAACGGCCGACTGGGCGATGACGCCGCCGCCGTCGCGGTACGACACCTGCCCGCCCGACCGCCGAGCGACTGAACTCCGAGCACCCCCTAGGTCATAGGCTCACCGCATGGTGCAGAGCAGCGCGGAAGACGTCGACGGGTATCTGGCCGAGGTGCCGGAGGAGCGCCGGGACGCCCTGACCAGGCTGCGGCAGTTGTGCCGGCGGGAGCTCAAGGGCTTCGAGGAGGTCATGGCGTACGGCATGCCCGCGTACGAGCGGGACGGCGTCGGCGAGATCGCCTTCGCGAGTCAGAAGCAGTACATCTCCTTCTATCTCCTGCGGAGCGACGTCCGAGAGGCGTTCGAGGAGCGACTGGCCGAGCAGGATATGGGCAAGGGCTGTCTGCGGTTCCGTAAACCCGGGAGCATCGATTTTGACCTGCTGCGAGACCTGCTGAGGGCCACTGCGGCCTCTCGGGGCAGAATCTGCTGACCGCAGAGGCATGACCCGGTAGCACGGATGAATTCCATCACGCTATGAATTACCGAACATATCGGGCGCATCGCAAAAAACACCCCTCCCGATATGCCTGAATTACCCACATCAATGACACTTCACCCCCTTACCCTGCGCCACCACTCCCTCCCTCTGCGGTACCCCGCCCCGGCCTGTTCTCCCTGACGCTTCCTCAATGTCGCCCCACTTGATAGACACGTCCGAATCATCCGCAAGTGGC
Organism: Streptomyces tubercidicus; assembly: GCF_027497495.1. Classification (GTDB taxonomy): domain Bacteria; phylum Actinomycetota; class Actinomycetes; order Streptomycetales; family Streptomycetaceae; genus Streptomyces; species Streptomyces tubercidicus. The sequence continues at coordinate 502,155 of NZ_CP114205.1, read as the reverse complement.
ATGGGAAGCGCACCATGAACGACCGCAGCACCTCGGAACCCCAGATATCGGAACCCCGGATAGTCGAGTTCGACCTCACCGCTCACGAGAGCCGGCGGCGGACCGAAGTCCTCGCGGCGCTGGGCGACACCTGGGACCCCATCGCGGTGATGGAGGGCGAGGCGGACGCGTACCGGCTCCTCTACTCCGGTCTGGACGCGGAGCAGCAGGCCACCTACGACGCGCTGGTCGCCGCCGGGGTGCTGCCCGCCTCCGGTCAGGGCTGAGCATGCTGCCGCTCGACCCCACCGCCGATATCGGCCGCCGCGCCTGGGTCCCGTGCCCCAGCTGCCAGGACCACCAGAACTGCGGAACCTGCCTCGACGGCCGCACCTGCCCCGACCACTGGCGCTACCTCCTGTCGAACAAGGGCAGTGTGCTGCATCTCCAGTGCCCCAACTGCACCCACCTGTGGGCCTGGCAGTCCGGCTTCGGTGCGGCCGGCCGCACCAACACCTGACGGCAGAACCGCCGTCGGACGGCCGTCCCCTGCCCACCCCACCTGCCCCTGCGCCGCTTCTGCCGCTCCCGCCGCTCCGCCCCTGTTACGACAGGCGCCGTATCGCCTGCCGCCCTGGCACTCCCGCAGATCGAGAATCAGCGCGTGGGTGTGCGCGACCAGTTCCATGGCCGCGCCGATCGCTTGACATAGCCCGCGACGATTCGGCCGAGGGCTTGGTCGATGATCTGTGCATTGCCGGTGGTCATGGCTGGTACCTCTCGGGTTGGGGCGGGTTGGGTCGGATCGGTTCCGCCGACGGGGTCGGTTCCGGGGGCTCCGATTCGCTGGCCGTCGACGGGGCGGCGCGGGTGCTCTTCACTTCCCGGTGCGCTGTGCCGGGCATCGGGCATGGGGCGGCGGTAGCGTGCGGTGCATGGAGCTGCAAGCACGATCGCTTTGGCTGTTGACGGAGCCGCTGCACGCGGTGTGCTACTTCGAAGAGCGGTGCCGTCAGCTGGGCAGGGACCTCGGTCTCAAGGGTTTCTGGATGGGGTATTTCGCCGCGCGCACCGCTCCTTTGGGGGCCGTGGAACCCGCTGCGGCAACGGCCATCCTCGGAGGCTTCGCCCCCGGGATGGTCGCCCGTGCGCTGCCCGCGGCTTGGAGCATCGTCAGCCCGGCGCATGTGCTCGACGAGCGCGGCAGCCGCGCGGCGCATGCCCTGCGCAGCATCGACCCCGAGCTGGAGCACGCGGCGGCCGAGCTGCTGTCCCCGCTCCAGGGGATCGTCGACGACGCCCCGGCCACCGCACGCCCGCTCTTCGCCGCCAACCGCGCGCTGTGCGACCACGCCGACCCCGTCGAGCGTTTGTGGCAACTGGCAACCACCGTCCGGGAGTTCCGGGGCGATGTACACCAGGCCGTGCTCGCCGACGAGGGCCTGGACGGCTGCGAGGCGCTGGTCCTGGCTGCCGCGTCCGGTCGCGTCCCCAAGGACACCATGCGGGAGGACCGCGGCTGGAGCGAGGAGGAGTGGGCCGCCGCGACAGACCGGCTGCGCTCCCGTGGCCTCGTCGACGCATACGGCGACGCGACCCACCTCGGCCGGCTGGAACGCGAGCGCATCGAGGAGGCGACCGACCGGCTGGCCGACCGCCTGCTGCACGCGCTGCCCGAAAGGGAGACCGAGGCCCTGCTGCACGGCCTGGAACCCGTGGTCCGACGCATCCTGGCCGCCGATGTCCTCCCCTTCCCCAACCCCATCGGCCTACCCCACCTGGATGAGCCGGTACACCGCGTCCCCGGCTCCTAACCCAGCCGTCGGCTCGCCTCCCTGAGCTTGTGTTCCGGATCCACCGTGTCGGACGCGGGCGGCGCCTGGACCGCGACCGGCTTGTTGCCGTCGAGGAACCGTATGGACAGGTCCAGCGGCCCCTGAGCCGCCCGCGCACGCTCACGGAACTTCACCGTGCGGTCGCCGGGGCCGACCCAGAGGTCGAGCTTCAGCTCGCGCACCCCGAGCTGTCGGTACTGCTCGATGACCTTCGCACGGCGCTCGGCGGCCGACGGGCTCTGGCCGGCGGACTTCTCCGCAGGCTCCGTCACGTCGACCACCCCGGCGTAATGCGTCGTCCGCACCCCGTCGACGGTCTCCTGGCCGACCTTCCTGACGTCATCGGACCGGGAGAGCAACGACGCCTGCGCCGCCGGATCCTGGTCCGCCTGCCGCTGCATACCTCCGAAGCCGCCGTCCCCCTGATCCGTCATGGCGATCTTGAGCCAGTGCTTGCCGCCCAGCACGGCAGCCGCTTTCCCGCCCCCGCCGACATACACCGCGTCCCCCACGAGCCGCACCGAGAACGCGCCATCCTTCATGCCCCCGGCCGCCGTCATCCGCATATCGACGGCGCGCGGCCGGACGCTGAACGACGCCTTGCCCTCGACGGTCCCCTGCCCGGGGACCTTGCCGGCGACGCGGTACGAGAGGGAGTTGAGACCGGTGCCCTTATCGACGGCCTTCCGCACCGCGGCGACCGTGGCGGCGTCGGGACGCTCCGAGGCGCCGGAGCGGTCATCGGACGGGCCGCCGGCCGTGCATGCCGCCGTGAGCCCCATCACGGCGGTGGTGAGCAGCGCCCCGGCGACCCGGGATGAGATGCGAGAGCGATCAGCCATGGTCCCCCCATGAACACATGGAAATGCGAAGATGCGACTGATCGAGACATTAGCTCACGGCACTGACAATCCGCGTTGCGTATTTTCGCTGGGCCTCTGGCCAGGGCATATGACCTCGGAACGGGGTTCGCGGCGGTCTGGACCCGGGCACCCGGAACGATTTTCATCTGGTGGTTCGATGGGTGCTTTGGGGTGCTTTGCTGAGCCAGATCGGGACACCTGCGCGCAAGAGGCGTTGAATGAGTATGGATCCTAGAGAGTTGTGGGACCGCAACGCCGTGCTGGCAGAAGCGTTTTGCCTGGGCGACGAGCGTGTGCGCGAGGCGCAGGCCAGGCTTGACGAGGCCCAGGCCGACCGGTCGCGGGTTCTGGCGGCATTCGCGGTGACGGTGGGCAGTACCGGAGCGGTGGCCGGTCTGTTCGGTTTGAACGAGCGGGAAGTGCGGATCGCCCGGCGCACGGTGGGCAAGGAGGACGCCCGCGCCGTCGCCGACGAATTGCTGGCGGCCGCCACGCCTACCGGGCCGGCGCGGGAGCCCGAGGAGGCCACCTCGGCGCCGGAGCCCGCGGCCGAATATTCCCACCAGAACCCGTCCGCCGGAGCGCGCCCGGCCGGCACTCCCCGCGACACCACCGGCGGCATGGGTGCCTCGGAGCAGACCTGGTCTCCGGCGATGGACGCGGTGCTCATCGGCAGTTGGCAGACCGGGGTGGATTTGCGCGAACTCGCCGCTGAATTCGGGCTCGACCTCACCCGCTTGGTCACCCGGGCCCAACAGCTCTCCGCCCAGGGGCGGTTCTATCCCGGCCCGGTGGAAACCCATGCGGGACGCCACCGGCGCGGCCCCGGCGATGTTCATGAATCCGAATACACCATCCCCGCCCAGCAGACGGCCTCCTGGAACGCCGCGCCCTCCGGGCACCCCATGGCGTCCGGGTGGCATACGGGCGCCATGCCGTCCACGGAGTCCGTCCCGGACATGACCGCCCTGGCCTCCGATTGGGACAACGCCCTCGCCCCCTGGGGTACCCTCGCGCACTCTCACGAGGAGCCCGTATCGGCCCATCAGCCCTGGGCGCAATACCACCTCAGTTCCTGATGCCACCTCGGTTCCTGGCGGCCTGCTTGGCGCCCCTTTGCAGGCCTCAGCCCGCCGTCTCCCCCGCATGTGGTGTCAGGGCGCCCGCTGCGACCAGGGCGAAGAGGGCTATGCCCAGGAGGATGCGGTAGATGACGAAGGGCATGAAGGACTTGTTGGAGATGAACTTCATGAACCATGCGATCACCGCGTAGCCGACGACGAAGGCGATGATCGTGGCGAAGACGGTGGGGCCCCAGGAGACATGGCCCTGGCCGGCGTCCTTGAGTTCGTAGACGCCGGAGGCCAGTACGGCCGGGATGGCGAGCAGGAAGGAGTAACGGGCGGCGGATTCGCGGGTGTAGCCCATCAGCAGACCGCCGCTGATCGTGGCGCCGGAGCGGGAGACGCCCGGGATGAGCGCCATGGCCTGGCAGACGCCGTACAGGAGGCCGTCCTTGACGCTGAGGTCGGTGAGGCCCTTGCGCTGCTTGATGGCGCGGTGCCGGCCGCCGGTCTCGTCGCGGGCGGCCAGGCGGTCGGCGATGCCGAGGACCACACCCATGACGATGAGGGTGGTGGCGATCAGCCGCAGATCGCGGAACGGGCCCTCGATGGCGTCCTTGAGCGTGATGCCCAGCACACCGATCGGGATCGAGCCGACGATCACCAGCCAGCCCATCTGGGCATCGTGATCGTGCCGCAGCTCCCGGTTGAAGAGGGAGCGGCTCCAGGTCGAGATGATCCGCCCGATGTCCTTGCGGAAGTAGATGATGACGGCCGCCTCGGTGCCGATCTGCGTGATGGCGGTGAACGCCGCACCGGGGTCCTGCCAGCCGGCGAACGCCGCGGTCAAGCGGAGATGCGCGCTGGAGGAGATGGGCAGGAACTCGGTCAGCCCTTGGACAAGTCCGAGGACGAAAGATTCAAACCAAGACATGGAAAATACGCTATCCAAGGGTGATCAAGCGCTGACCTGCGCGAGACGGGAGAAAGCGGACAGTGGCGGCGGATGCGGATCACCGCCGACCCGGGCAGCGTAACGTCCGAAGATGTCCGGGCTGTCAAAGGGGCAGGGGCCTGGGTGTATCGAGCCCGGCGCGGGGCCGCCGTTGCGGAATCCGTCGGCCGCCATGGCGCGTTCAGTGACCGCGCAGCGTCTTCCGTTTACGCCACGCCACCGCCAGTGCGCCGAGAGCGCTGATGGCGATGAAGCCCATGGCTAGGAGGAACAGCGGTGAGGTGGGCGTCGAGGCACGGGCACCGGCGATGGCGTAGGCCGCGGTGTTCGGGATGCTGCCGAGTGCTGTGGCGAGCAGGAAGGGGAGCCACCCCATACGGGACACCGCGGCGCAGTAGTTCGTGGCGCAGAACGGCAGCCCGGGGAAGAGCCGGAGGGCCAGCATCGAGCGGAAGCCGTGCTCGCTCAACTGCCGGTCGGCAGCCGTCAGCCAGCGGGCGCGCAGCAGCGGACGCAGCGCGTCCTGGCCGAGGAGCCGGCCGAGTCCGAAGGCCAGTCCGGCGCCCAGCACCGTCCCGGCCAAGGCGGTGGCCAGGCCGGCCTGGCCACCGAAGAGGGCGCCCGCCGCGAGATTGAGGACCGGGCGCGGCACGAAGGCGGTGGTGCATCCGCCGTAGGCCAGCGCGAAGAGCAGGAGGGCGGTCGGACCGGACAGCCGCTCGGGCCAGCCACCGGTGAGGAGCTGCTGCGGCTGCCAGAGCAGCATCGCGGCCGCGGCACCGGCCAGTAGGGCCAGCAGCAGCCCCAGCCGGGCCCAGGGGGAGAGCAGCACACGCGTGCAGCGCGCGGCGAGGCCGTCAGGCGTTGCGGCGGGCGGGAACATCCCGGGAGCGTAACCGACAGCGGCGCCGAAGAGCCGCCACCCGGGCCGTACGCCCCCAGGAGCCGTCCCTTGTGCAGCGGGCAACCAAGTCCCGATCCGGGGCAGGCATCCATGCCATCGTCGGGCCGCGCCGGAAGCCGGATGGATCGCTCGCCCCTGGGTCAGGACGTAAGCCGGATAAATCGTTCGACGCAGGGGCGGCCGACCGGCACCATATGACGCATGTCCCGGCAGCCCTTCCTCGCGCTCCCGTCCGCAGTCGCGGACGCGCCGAAGGCTGCCGTCGACCTTCTCGCGGCCCTCGCCGCAGCGGAATGCGCACCCGCAGGTGCCGTCTCGGTGGCAGCGGCCACCGCCGTCGCAGCAGCCGGCCTCCCGGTCGCCGCAGCGGCCGACGGCGCACGAAGCTGACCCTCTCCGGATCGTCCGGCGGACCCCGCAGGGGGAGGGTCGGCCGGTCTCAGGGGTCCCCACGGCGCCAAGTCGCCGTTCTCACCGCACTGTTGCGAGGAAGAACACCATGCCCAAGACGGCATTCGTGCGCACCAAGCCGCACTTGAACATCGGCACCATGGGGCACGTCGACCACGGCAAGACCACCCTGACCGCGGCCATCACCAAGGTTCTCAGCGACCGGGGGAGCGGGACGTTCGTGCCGTTCGACCGGATCGACCGGGCCCCGGAGGAGGCCGCCCGCGGTATCACCATCAACATCTCGCACGTCGAGTACGAGACCGGCACCCGGCACTACGCCCATGTCGACATGCCCGGCCACGCCGACTTCATCAAGAACATGGTGACCGGCGCGGCGCAGCTGGACGGCGCGATCCTGGTCGTCTCCGCGCTTGACGGGATCATGCCGCAGACCGCCGAGCATGTGCTGCTCGCCAGGCAAGTGGGCGTCCGGCACATCGTCGTGGCCCTCAACAAGGCCGACGCGGGTGACTCGGAGCTCACCGACCTGGTGGAGCTGGAGGTGCGTGAACTGCTGAGCGGGCACGGCTACGACGGGGAGCATGTCCCCGTTGTGCGGGTCTCGGGGCTGCGCGCTCTGGAGGGCGACCCGCGCTGGACGCAGGCCATCGAGGCGCTGCTGGACGCCGTGGACACCTACGTCCCGATGCCCGAGCGGTATGTCGACGCGCCGTTCCTGTTGCCGGTGGAGAACGTGCTGACCATTACGGGGCGCGGCACGGTCGTCACCGGAGCCGTCGAGCGCGGCACGGTGCGGATCGGCGACCGGGTCGAAGTGCTCGGCGCCGAGACGGAGACGACGGTCACCGGGCTGGAGACCTTCGGCAAGCCCATGGAGTCCGCCGAGGCGGGCGACAATGTCGCGCTGCTGTTGCGCGGTGTGCACCGTGACCAGGTGCGCCGTGGGCATGTGGTCGCCGCGCCCGGCAGCGTCACACCGCGGCGCCGTTTCACCGCCGAGGTGTATGTCCTCTCCACCGATGAGGGCGGTCGCCGGACGCCGCTCTCCACCGGCTACCGGCCGCAGTTCTACATCCGTACCGCGGATGTGGTCGGCGACCTCGACCTCGGTGAGCGGGGCATCGCACGCCCCGGCGAGACCGTGACGGTGTCCGTCGAGCTGGGCCGCGAGGTGCCGCTGGAGCGGGGGCTGGGCTTCGCCATCCGCGAGGGCGGCCGGACCGTCGGCGCGGGCACGGTACGCACCGTCGAGGACTGAAACATCGCAGGTCATGTGGCTGCGCCCGGTGCCTTCCTGGTGCCGGGCGCAGCCGTCCGCTGTTCCAGGACAAGCCGCCGTCGACTGTCCCGGGGGCAACCAGCAGCCCACTGTCGCCGGGGCATAGGGGGTGCGAGACTGCTGGCCACAGATGACGACGATGATCCGGCCGCGCCATACGGGGCGGCCGGTCGGCCGGAAGGCGCGAGGGAGACCCATGGCGGGTACGGCACTGGTCCTGGGCGGCGGCGGGCTCACCGGCATCGGCTGGGAGATCGGGATGCTGGCCGGGCTCGCCGAGGCGGGCGTCGACCTCGCCGACGTCGATGTGGTCATCGGCACCTCCGCCGGATCGATCGTCGCCGCCCAGCTCACCTCCCGGCAGCTGCCCCTGGAGGAGATGTACGAGCGTCAGCTCGCCGTACCGGAGACCCGCGCGGCCGCTCGTATGGGCCCGGCTGCCCTGGCCCGCTTCGCGGCCATCGCGCTGCGCTCACGCGACACGCTCTCCTTCGGCGTACGGATGGGCAAACTGGCGCTTGCCGCCCGTACCGTCCCCGAGGCGGAACAGCGGACGGTGATCGCCCGGACCCTGGGGATGACCGACTGGCCGGCCCGCCGGTTGGTGATCACCGCGGTTGATGCGGCAACCGGGGAGCGGCGCGCGTTCGACGACACGAGTGGGGTGCCACTGCTCGACGCGGTGGGCGCGAGCTGCGCGGTCCCCGGTGTCTATCCGCCGGTCACCATCGACGGCACGCGCTGGATCGACGGCGGGGTGCACTCCAGCGCCAACGCCGATCTGGCCGCCGGATACGGCCGGGTGGTGGTCGTCGCGCCGATGGCGGTCTCCGGCGGCCCGATCGCCGGACCGCGGGCCCAGGGCGCCCGGCTCGCGCGCGATGGTGCCCGGGTGTGTGTGATCACCCCCGACCGCGTGGCCAGATCGGCGTTCGGCCGCAACGTCCTCGACCCCGCCAAGCGCGCGGACGCGGCTCGCGCGGGGCGCCGCCAGGCCGCCGCGCATGTGGCGGAGATCCGGCAGGTCTGGGCCGACTGACCGGCCGCTCCCCGCCCCGACCGGGGGCGGGGCACCGTGGCCGCACCGGCACAATGGGACGGTGGACGAAGCACCTGAGCCGATACCCGTCACCCGGACCGTGGACTGCGGCACCGCCAAGCTGCTGCCGGACGTCGACCGGCCGCACGCCTGGCTGCTGACCGTGGATGGCGCGCCGCAGTCGTACGTGGACCTCGACGCGCCCACGCATCTGGAATTCGAGTATGTGCGCCGGCTGGCCCATGTCCTGGACGAGGCGGCCGCCCCGGGGCAGCCGCTCGACGCGCTGCATCTGGGCGGCGGAGCGCTGACCCTGCCGCGCTACCTGGCCGCTACCCGTCCGCACTCCCGGCAGGACGTCGTCGAAGCGGACCGCGGACTGCTCGCCCTGGTGACGGAGCAGCTGCCGCTGCCCGCCCACTGCGGGATCACCGTGCACGCCGAGGACGCCCGTACGGCGCTGGAGGCGGCGCCGGAGGGCAGCGCCGATGTCATCGTGGCGGATGTCTTCGGCGGAGCGCGGGTGCCGGCCCAGCTCACCTCGGTCGAGTACGCACGGGCCGCCGCGCGGGTGCTGCGGCCGGACGGCTGCTATGCGGCGAACCTCGCGGACAGCGCGCCGTTCGCCTTTCTGCGCGGCCAACTCGCCAATTTCGCCACGGTCTTCGAGCATCTCGCACTGATCGCCGAGCCGTCGGTGCTGCGCGGCCGCCGGTTCGGCAACGCCGTGCTGCTCGCCTCCCGTACGCCGCTCCCCGTCGCCGACCTGGCCCGGCGGACGGCGGGTGACGTCTTCCCGGCCCGGGTCGAGCACGGCGCGGCGCTGCGGCGGCTGATCGCGGACGCGGAACCCGTACGCGATGGTGAGGCGGTGGCGTCCCCGGTGCCGCCGGACGGCACGTTCAGCGTGGGCTGACCCCGGCCGGCTCCGGCCTCGCGGAGCAGCGACCGGTCACTCCGCCGCCGCGACGGCCCCTCGCGACGCCCCCCGGCTTCGGCCACTCCGCCCCCGCCGTGTCCGCTGCCGTCGCCCCGGCCGGGCGGGCCGACGGTGCCCCGGCCGCCGGCGCCGTCGTCGTACGCCGCGTCAGACGCCGGAGGTCGGGTACGCACAGCACCGCCGCCGTCAGCAGCACGATCAGCGCCGAGCAGCCCCACAGCGCGGCCGTCCGGCCGATGCGGTCCTGGACGGGACCGGCCAGCGCGGTGGCCAGCGGGACCATGGCCAGGGATCCGAGCCAGTCGTAGGACGAGACCCGGGAGAACTTCTCCTCAGGGATCTCCTGGTGCAGCGCCGTCATCCAGGTCACCGCGAAGACCTCGATCGCGATCCCGGTGCCGAACATGATCACGGTGAGTCCGGCCGCGGGCAGGGGGACGGCGAGCGCGGCGGACGGGAGGGCGAGCGGGAAGACACACAGCGCACCGGTCAGCAGCATCCGGCGTGGCCGGAACCGGGTCATCAGCAGGGCGCCGCCCGCGGTGCCCACACCGAATCCGGCCAGTGCCAGCCCCCAGGGACCGGGGCCGCCCAGATGCTGCTCGGCGACCAGGGGGCCGTAGACCGCCTCGGCGGCCGAGATCACCGCGTTGACGATGGAGAACTGCACCACCACCGCCCACAGCCAGGGCCGGGAGGCGACCTCGCGCCAGCCGTCCCGCAGATCGTGCAGCACCCCGCCGCCGGGCTTCCGTACGGGGACGCCGCTGACGTCGAGGAACGCGCGCAACGCCGCCGCGAGGGCGAAGGCGGCGGAGTCGATGGCCAGCACCCAGCCGGGCCCGACCGCGGCGACCAGCGCGCCGCCCAGTGCCGCGCCGCCGATGTTCGCGCCGTTCATACCCATTCGGAACACGGCGAAGGCGCGCCCCGCCTGGTCGCCGGAGACGCTGGCCAGCACCATGCCTTCGGAGGCCGGCGCGAAGAACGCCTGCCCGGTACCGCCGAGCGCGGCCAGCAGCGCCATCTGCCACATCTGCGGTTCCCCGGCCAGCACGAGGAGCGCGAACAGCCCCTGGGAGACACAGCTGAGGGCGTTCGCGGCGACCATGACGCGATGCCGGGGGAGCCGGTCGGCGACCGCGCCGCCGATCAGCAGGAAGCAGAGGAGCGGGAGCGTCCGCGCGGCGGCGACCAGGCCGACATCGGTGGCGGAGCCGCCCGTGGCGAGCACCGCGAAGGCGGTCGCGATCAGCGCGCCGGAGCTGCCGAGGTTCGCGATCACCGTGGCGCCGGTGAGCAGCAGATAGTTACGCCCCGCCCATGCGGGGGCCTTCACCAAGGCCGCACCCGTAGGGAGAGCGCCGTGGCCGTCGGCTTCAGGGGCGGGGCGTCCGGTCGGTTCACGGGGCGTGCCGGGCGCTTCGCCCGTCCGTCTCCGCTGTGTTGCTGCGCTGGCCACATGGGCGTCAACGATATGCGGGGCGCTCCGTGGGGCGGCACCGGGCCGTCGGCCGACGTACGGCGACGGGCCGGGCCCGGGGGCGCGGCGGCCCGTGACGCGGGCGGCTCTTCCCACCTAAGCTACCGCTAGGTAACATGACCTCATGTCCTCCGAGACCCTGCCGTCGATCGGCGAAATGATGGCGGCATCCGTGCCGATGGCCCGCACCCTGAACCTGGAGTTCACCGAGACCACCGCCGAGCGTGCCGTGGTCCGCATGCCCGACCAGCCCGACTTCCACAACCACGTCGGCGGTCCGCACGCCGGCGCGATGTTCACCCTCGCCGAGTCGGCGAGCGGCGCCATCGTGATGGCGGCCTTCAGCGACCAGCTCGGCCGCGCGGTGCCGCTGGCCGTGCGGGCCGAGATCGGCTACAAGAAGCTCGCCATGGGGCCCGTCACCGCCACCGCGGAGCTGGGCCGGCCGGTGGCCGAGGTTGTCGCCGAGCTCGACGCCGGAGAGCGCCCGGAATTTCCGGTGAACATCGCCATCACCCGCGAGGACGGCGCGGTGACCGGCGAGATGAGCATCGTGTGGACCCTGCGCCCCAATAAGTGAGCCGCTGAGCGAGTCGCCTCACCACAGGGCACTCCTGGCCCGCCGTGCACCGCGCGGCGGGCCGTCGTCGAGTCCGGGCGCCAGATGTCGCGCACCGCACGTGGATTCGCTCCCCGGCGTTCCCGGTCGAGTAGGCTTCCCGGGGCGCGCTGCAGTGCGCCAGGGGATCGATCGGCCCGGTGTCACGGACGTCGGGCCACGGCCCACGGGGCCCTACACCAGCGGAGGAATCGGCGTTGCACATCCAGGAGTGGCTCGAATCGGTGCCGGCCGTGAGCGTCTACCTCCTGGTGGGGGTGGTCATCGGTCTGGAGAGCCTGGGCATTCCGCTGCCCGGTGAGATCGTCCTCGTCAGCTCCGCGCTCCTCGCGGCGACCCAGGATCACATCGACCCGTGGGTGCTCGGCGCCAGTGCGTCCAGCGGCGCGATCATCGGCGACTCCATCGGGTATCTGATCGGCCGCAAGGGCGGCCAGCCGCTGTTGCAGTGGGCCGGCCGCAAGTTCCCCAAGCACTTCGGCCCCGACCAGGTCGCGATGGCCGAGGAGAAGTTCGACAAGTGGGGTATGTGGGCGGTCTTTTTCGGCCGCTTCATCGCGCTGCTGCGGATCTTCGCCGGCCCGCTCGCCGGTGTACTGAAGATGCCGTACTGGAAGTTCCTGATCGCCAACGTCCTCGGCGGCATCGTCTGGGCCGGCGGCACGGTCGCGCTGATCTACAGCGTAGGCGTCGTCGCCGAGGCCTGGCTCAAGCGCTTCTCCTGGCTCGGGCTGGTCGCCGCGCTGCTGTTCGGCGTCGGCTCCTTCCTCCTCATGAAGCACCGAGCGAAGAAGGCCGCCGCCGCGCGCGAGGCGGCGGAGAGCCCGGTCCCGGCGACGGTCGACTGACCCGCACGGACCGCTTCCAGGGCCCGTACCGTCGAGCTGCTCGCCCTGTGTCATACGCTTCAACTGCCCGTGAATGGCGGGCAGTTGAACGGTCCAGGGGTGCAACAGGTGCAACACCCCCACAGTCAAAGGCCGTTCGCGAAGTAGTGTCGCGTCAGGGCATCATCCATACGTCGGGCCCGCCGTCACGCCATTCGAAGACGCCGGTGTCGTCCCAGACGAAGGTGGTCGCACAGAAACCGGCGCGGCGCAGGATCGCGGCCACGTCGCCCGGGCGCAGCGCTCGTCCCAGATCCTGTCCGTAGAGCGTCACGCGGCGACCGCCGGTGCAGGGCGGATGCACGATCACGGGGGCACGCTTCATATCCCCAGCATGCGACCGGCCCGTCACCCTCGCATCCCGAGCGCGACAGGCCCATCACACAGCGTGTCCACCGCTCGGGGCGTCAAGGCCCGGCCCGCAGTCGCGAGAAGAACGGCTGCGGCGGCATGTCCGCCCCGGCGGGCCGCCACCACGGGACCTCCTCGTCAGGGCCGCGCCGTGGCTCCCCGCCGCGTACCTCACGCCGCAGACCGGCCAGCAGATTGCGGGCCCCGGCGATGAACAGCGGGTCACCGATGAGCTGTTTGGCCGCCAGCGCGGTACGGCAGGCCCGCAGCGCCGCCGTCGGCTCCCCGTGGGCGCGCTCGGTTGCCGCACACGCGTACAGGACCGTCGAGTACAGCCAGAAATCGCCGTCCGAGTGCCGACTCTCCCAGGCGCGTCGGGCCGCCTCCCGTGCCCGCTCCGCATCGAGCGACGACAGCGCGACGGCGAGCAGCGCCCAGCTGTGGGCAGGCCCCGGGCCGAACCACGGGTCCCTGGAACGGTGCCGGGCCGACTCCTCCAGACAGGCCACCGCCGCCGCGGTGTTCCCCCGGTACAGCGCCAGTACGCCGTGCGCATGCGCGATACGGGCCAGCCCGTCGGAGTCCGCATGCATCACGGCCGCCGTCCATGCCTGGTCGAGCAGCGTCTCCGCGGCGCCGAGCGAATGCTCCTGCGCCGCGAGGTACCCGGCCAGCCACAGGGCGCGGGCCCGTAGCGCGGTGTCGTCCCGGGAGAGCAGCAGCAGCCGGTCCAGATGTGCCCGCCCCTCGCGGCGGAAGCCACAGGCCGCCCAGTGGAACCACAGCGAGACCGCGATCTCCAGGGCGCCGAGCGCATCCTCCGCGTCCTGCGGCGGCCGGGTCAGCGCCGCGTCGAGGTTGGCCTGTTCATCCTCCACCAGACGTACGGCGACCTGCTGATTCGGGCCCTGCCAGGCGATCTGGGCCTCGGCCGCGAGGGCCGCGCACGCCTGCCGGAAGCGTCGCAGCGCCGCGGCTTCCTCGCCCGCCTCGCGCAGCTGCGTCCGCCCGAAGTCGCGGGCGGCGCGGGGGAGTCGGTAGCGGGCAGGCAGCGCCGCCCCGGTGTCTTCCTGAGCGCCGCCGGCGTCCCGTACGCGCTCGATGACCGAGGCGTTGCGGAGCCGTTCCAGCGCACCGTCGACCGCTGCCGCAGGAACGTCACAGCTGGTGCAGACACAACCGGCCAGCCAGGGATCGAAGTCGCCGGGCAGCACCGAGAGCCTCGCCCACACCCGCCGGTCGGTGGGCGAACAGAGGGCGTAGCCCGCGGCCTGCGCGGCGTAGAGCGAGGTGTGCCGCACGGTCGCCGCGGGCCCCGAGTAGAACAGCGGGCCGTCCGCCCCCACCTGCGCCGCGAGCTGCGGCAACGACATCCGGTCCAGTTGTTGCGCGGCCAGTGCGATCGCCAGCGGCGAGCCCTCCAGCGCCTGGCACACCGCGACCAGGAGCTCCGGTGCGGCGGCTCCGGCCCGTGCGGCCAGCAGCTCGACGGCCGGCCCGGCGATGCCCTCGCCCAGCGTCACCGGGAGCGGTGCGACCGCGACGACCCGCTCCTCGGGCAGCCCGAGCGCACCACGTGCGGTCGCCACGATGCGCAGCGCCGGATCGGCCCGCAGCAGCCGTCGTACGAGCTGGGCGCACTCCTCGCGGAGCGGGTCGCAGTCGTCGAGCAGGATGGTGGCGCGCGACCGCCGGCAGTGCGCGGCGAGCGCGGCAATCGCCGTATCGTCCGCCGGAGTGGGGCCTGTTGGGACATCCGTAGGCCCCGTCCGTCCCATACGGCCGTGCACCGGCTCGCCGTTGTGTGACGGGGTGGTCCGCCGGGCGAAGGCCGTCGCGGTGTCCCGACGGGCGTCGTCCCCGGGGTGCGCCGCCCGGAGGAGCGCCTCCGTCAGCCCGCCATGGGGAAGACCGTCCCAGCAGCCGACGCGGAGGATCGTGCCGTCGTGCCGGGCGGTGTGCTCCTCCAGGACGGCGCGGGCCAGCACGCTCTTCCCCACTCCCGCGGCTCCGGTGAGCGTCACGAGCGGGGCGCTGTCCAGCAGCCCGGACACCAGCTCATGCTCAACGGCCCGTCCCACTACGCCGGGCAGCGGCCGGCGCTCGGCCCTCGCGGTCATCGGTCATCCCCAACCACGGCTCAGCGCCGCGCCCTTCGGAATTGGGAACCAACCTTGCCAGAACCGACCGTCGGGTAAACAACCCGTGGCCTCATCGAACGAGGGAAACCCGGCCGGCGTACTTGACGTGCGGGGGTGTCTCCGTGCGCCGCCGGGAGCGCGGAACGCCTGGTCAGGGTGGCCGAGGGAGGCGCCGAGGGCGCTGCGGACGATCTTAAGTGGTGTCGTGCGACCGGTGGCGCAGTGGCAGCGTGGCTGCGCGGCCGGCCCGAGGATCCAAGGAGAGCGCCCCGATGAAGTGCCTGCGCGTCCGCGCTGCGGTGAGTGTGGTGGTGCTGGGGCTGTTGGCCGGCTGTGGCAGCGGCAGGGACACCGTCGACACCGCGAATGTGCCGCGGCCGGTCCGGGCCGCGGACGCCCGCAACGGACAGCCCCGGGTGGTGCCGCCCCACGGCCCGCGCTCGTCCTTCACCCCCTTCCGTCCGACCGGAGGCGACGGCACCCGGGTCGTCAGGACGAAGTGGCACGGCCGCAAGTCCGGTTTCACCGGCGACATATGGGCCTGGGTGCCGCCGCAGTACCACCAGGCGCGCTACGCCCGGAGCGGTTTCCCGGTGCTGATCGCGCTGCCCGGGGCCTATGGCTATCCGTTCAACTACTGGGCAGGGGAGGCTTTTGCGCTGGAGGAGCGGATCGCCCGGTGGTCGCGGCAGGGCAGGACGCTGCCGTTCATCGTCGTGATGCCGGTGCTCAATCCGGGCAGGACGTACTACGACGGCAGCGATATCCCGGGGCAGCCCAAGATGGGCACCTGGCTGACCGAGGACGTACCGGACTTCACGCGGGCCAACTTCCGTACGTACGACAGCCGTGACGGCTGGGCGTTCATGGGGTCCTCGTCCGGTGGCTTCGCCGCGCTGAAGGCCGTCCTCAAGGAACCGCAGAAGTTCAAGGCGGCCGTCGTCAACGGCCCCGACACCGCGCCGGATTCACCGCTGTGGCAGGGGCATCCGGCCGAGATGCGCGCCAATGACCCGCGACATCTGGCGCGGCAGCTGGCCGCGCGCAACGGCCTGCCGGTCTATCTCGCCTTCGAGCTCGGCAGCAAGGAGGCGGCGGTGCCCGATGTGAAGCGCTTCATCAAGGGTTACACCGGCGGTCCGGTCCACTCCAGGCTCTTCGAAATACCGGACGGGGTGCACAGCGGGCACACCTACATCCGGCGGATGGCCGACTCGCTGCACTGGATCAGCCGCCGAATGCGGGGCCCCGTACCGTCCGTGTGACGCACCGTCGCCTGGCCGGCCGCACGGGTGGGAAGCTCCTGTCGCCGAAACCGGGTCACCGGAAAGAATTGTCCGTGACTGACTTCCGGTGATCCCCAGGGGCCCGCGCTCGGTCGACTGCGCGAAGGATCTGCGGGCTGTCGAGGGTGCCCGGACCCACTGCACGGCTCACTATCTGCGGGGGACCGACCGGGACATGACCGTACGGGTCGTCCGGGTCCGCCGTGGTGAGATCACCTATGTCCGTGATGTGCCGCATCGCTGGCCTTTGCTGACCGCTGATGTGCGTTGCGTTCGCTATGGCGTAGGGCAGTACATCAACGGTCCGTCAGGATGCCGACGGACTGCTTGTGCCGCCGTGGAGCGGCATCGATGCCCAATGAACGTGAACTGGGCCTTTGTTGAATCTGCTTCAGATGCTGCAAGTGGTCAGATCGCCGTTGGACGACGGGTGTTGCTGTGATGCTAAGATCATCGCACTTGCCAACCGGGTAGTCACCTGCTAAGGCAAGAAAGAAATTCCGCGCATTGGCCTATGAAAACCGCCACCCCGGGGAGAACTATGCCATTAGCCGGCCCTTTGATGGCTTTCTGGCAGGCGACTGTGCGCGGCCGTACACGTATGTCTGGGGTCGTGGGTGATTCTCTACGCCGCAGCCAGGCATACGAAACCTGGTGGCTCCGTCGTCCGAAGAGAGTCCTATGACGCAATACTTCCAGGATCCAGCGTTCTGGGGATTGATCGCTGGTACCCCTGTTGCTGCCACCGCGATTGTTCGCGGCAGAATGAAGATCGCGGATCTTCGCAATGAAAAGGCCGAGCTCAAGCAGCACT
The DNA here is from genome assembly GCF_027497495.1 of Streptomyces tubercidicus. Classification (GTDB taxonomy): domain Bacteria; phylum Actinomycetota; class Actinomycetes; order Streptomycetales; family Streptomycetaceae; genus Streptomyces; species Streptomyces tubercidicus. Next base: position 485,302 of record NZ_CP114205.1, on the reverse strand, counting down.
ACGCCAATCTTGAGGATCACTACACGGAGGCTGTGGAAGAAGCCAAGGACCGGGCCGAAGAGGCGACCAAGACGACTCTGAAGTCCGCCATGCGGACACTACAGGGTCTGGCGAGCGAACAGCAGCTGGCGATTTCCAAGCTGCAGGAGACCTATGGCGAGCACAAGATCCTTCAGGATCTGCTCGACATCGACCACATGAACTCGCAGTTCGCGCGACGGGCCCAGTCCATCGCCGTGCTCTGCGACGGCTGGCTCGGCCGGCGACGCCACAACGCCTCGCTCTACGATGTCGTCCGCAGCGCCAAGGGGCGTATTCGGCATTTCACCCGCGTCGAGATCCGGTCGCAGAGCAATTTCGCCATCGTGAGCCGCGCCGTGGAACCGGTTGCGCTGGTGCTTGCCGAACTGCTGGACAATGCCACCAGCTATTCGGCGCCGGAAACGATGATCGAGATCAATATCCGGCCGGTGCCCAAGGGCGTCTGCATCATCGTCGATGACGCCGGTGTCGGTATGAACGAGGAGGAGAAGGCGCGAGCCGCGCAGCTGCTGTCGAGCGAGAATGCGGCCAGTGTCTCCAGCCTCGGCAACCCGCCGCAGTTCGGCTTCACGGTCATGGGTGTGCTCGCCGCTCGCTACGGATTCACGGTATCGGTGGATTCCACCTCGCCCTACGGTGGCGTGCGCGCGGTCGTCCTGCTCCCCGACGATCTACTGACGTCTCTGCACGAGCCCGAGGAGAGCCCTGCCGTGGCCGCGTCCGCTCCCTTGCCGCCTGAGAATGCCCCTGGTCACTCGGCCTATGGCGCTCCGGCTCCGGCCCCGCCCGGATACCCGGCGGCCGGCTCCCCGGCTCCCGTCCCGGCGCCCCTGGGGCAGCCGTCCGGTGCCCGCCCGATTTCTGAGACCACGGCCGGCGGCCTGCCGAAGCGGCGCCGCCGCGGTGCGATTTCCATCGTGCCGACCGAATCCGAGAGCACCGAAACCCCGGCCCGCGACAGCGCGAAGACGGCGTCCGTCATGGGCGCATTCCAGCGCGGCACACAGTCCGGCCGCCGTTCCACCTATGAAAGCAATGAAGGGCCTGAGGTTCAGTGAACTACGATCTGTCGTGGATGCTTGACAGTGCTCTGGAATTGCCGGAAGCACAGCATGCCATCCTCGTCTCCGCAGACGGTCTGCTTATGGCCCGGTCGAAGGAAGTCGGCCGGGATCGCGCCGATACCGTCGCCGCCGCCATGAGCGGAATGCAGTCGCTGAGCCGTACGGTCGCCGACTTCTGTCATGGTGGTGCGCCCGCCAACCGGCCGCAATGGCGGCAGACGCTGGTCGAGTTCGACCATGGCTGGGTATTTCTGATTTCGGCCGGCGAAGGTGCCTATCTCGCGGTGTCGGCGTCGCCTGACGTCGATATGGCGGAGATCACGTTCCGCATGCAACAGCTGGTGGGTCAGCTCGGTAAGGCCCTGACCAGTCCTCCTCGTGAGAGGGCTGACATTCAGCCATGACAACCGATGACGAGCCGGAGCTGGAACACGAAGCAGCGGAATTAGTGCGGCCGTACGTCATCACCAACGGCCGCGATCTTCTTGACGGCAGTGACTTCTCACTGATCACCCTGGTCACCGTGCATGAGGAACCTCCCCGTACGAAACCCCTCGATCCGGAGAAACTCCGCCTGCTGGAGCTGTGCTCGGGGGGCTTCCTCTCGATCGCGGAGATAGCCGGGCACACCCGGTTACCGGTGGGCGTCGTCAAGATTCTGGTGTCCGATCTCGCGCGGGAGGGATATCTCTTCTCCCGCGCGCCTATACCTAGCGCTCAGCTTGTCGACCGGCAAATACTGGAGGAGGTGCTGAATGGGCTCCAGGCTCGCTTTGGATGACGGTGTGTACCTGCGCAGTTCAGTGCAGACCGCGGCGAAGATCCTCGTGGTCGGGCACTTCGCCGTGGGAAAGACGACATTCATCGGGACCATGTCCGAGATTCCGCCGCTGCGAACCGAAGAGATAATGACCCAGGCGGGCGCGGGAATTGACGACCCCAAAGGCGCGCCCGGAAAGACCACCACCACGGTCGCCATGGACTTCGGCCGGCTCACGCTCAGCGAGGAGCTGGTCCTCTATCTGTTCGGAACCCCCGGCCAGCAGCGCTTCGTTCAGGTGTGGGAGGACATGACACGCGGTGCGCTCGGGGCGCTCGTCCTGGTCGACCCCACGCGCCTCGATGAGTCCTTCCCTGTCATGGACCTGGTGGAACACTACGGAATCCCCTACGCCATCGCCGTGAACCGCTTCGACGGGACGCCCACGCACTCGCTCGACGAGATCCGGGAGGCGCTGGACTTGCTTCCCGAGACGCCGGTGGTCAGTTGTGACGCACGGGACCAACGTTCCTCCGCGGATTCACTGATCGCACTCGTCCGATATCTCCAGTCCCGCCTCAACTAGGAGTTCAGGCATGCAATCTCACTCGGAATACAAGAGCCCACCACCCGGCTGCCCCGCGCACGCCGGCGGCGAAAGGGTGCCCCTGCACGGGATGGAGTTCGCCGCCGCGCCGGACGCCTTCTACGAGCTGATGCGGGAGTACGGCCCCAGCGCGCCCGTCGAGCTGGCTCCCGGTGTGGAGGCCGAACTCGTCACGGAGTACGGGGCGGCGCTGCACCTCCTTCAGAATCCGGACACCTTTGCACGGGATCCACGCCGTTGGCGCGCACTGAACGAGGGGCGGGTTCCCCTGGACAGTCCGGTGCTGCCGATGATGATGTACCGGCCGAACGCCATGTTCTCGGACGGCGCCACCCACCTGAGGCTCCGTCAGGCCGTGACGGACAGCCTGTCCCGGGTCGACATGCACCGGATGAACCGGCATGTCAATCGGGTGGGGGCCTATCTCATCGAGCAGTTCAGCAGCCGCGGCAAGGCCGATCTGGTCACCGACTACGCGCAGTGGCTGCCGCTGCTCGTCTTCAACGACCTCTTCGGCTGCCCGGCCGAGATCGGTGACCGGCTGGTCTTCGGCTTCTCCGGCATCTTCGACGGCGTCGATGCGGAGAAGGCGAATGAGGTCCTCACCGAGTCGTTGTTCGAGCTGGTGGCGCTGAAGCGGACCAACCCCGGCGATGACGTCACCTCGTGGCTGATGCAGCATCAGGCGGGGCTCAGCGATGAGGAGATGATCCACCAGCTCGTTCTCCTCATAGGCGCCGGCGCGGAGCCGATGCAGAACATCATCGCCAGTGCCCTGCGCCTGCTGCTGGCCGACGAGAGGTACACAGGTGGCCAGCATTCGGCCGGCATGCTCGTCGAGGACGCCATCAATGACGTGCTGTGGAACTCCCCGCCGATAGCCAACTACGCGGTGCACTACCCCGTGCACGATGTCGAGGTCTCCGGACGTACGCTGCCCGGCGGTGCCCCCGTGCTCGTCAGCTTCGCGGCGGCCAACACCGATCCGAACGTCTCGTTGGGCCGTCAGACGCTCAGCAAGCGGGCGCATCTGGCGTGGGGGGCCGGGCCGCACGCCTGCCCGGCGAAGGACGCGGCCCTGCTGATCTCGATTCTGGCCATCGAGAAGCTCCTCAACGTCCTTCCGGACATTGAACTGGCGGTGGCCGAAGAGAGCTTGACGTATCGGCCGGGCCCGTTCCATCGGGCGCTCAATGGGCTTCCGGCCCGCTTCACGCCGGTGCACGGCGAGCGCCGACCGGCCGGTCGGTCCTCTGGTGTTACCAGCGGAAATACCTCGCCGCAGGATAACCAGGGCAAGTCCAGGAAGGGCAGCTGGTGGAGTGGATTCCTCAGCTGGTGGAAGGTGTGACATCTGCAACAGAGTCGAGCGCGTAATCATCGTATAAGTGTTCAGCCGCCGGGGTAGGCAGGGGTGTCCCGTTTTATGTGAGCGGCTGAACAAGGAGTAGTTGTGGAGTCCGTCCTGACTTCCCCCGCGGTTGATCGACGGGCCGTGGTTTCGCTTTTCTCTCGTTTGCGCACCCCGAGCGGGCAAGCGAATCCATTGCCTTTCTACGACGAACTCAGATCGATGGGGGATGTGGTCCCAGCACCGTGGGGCGGGTACCTGATCACCTCGTACGGCCTGTGTGACCGGGTGCTCCGGGATCGGGCGTGGGGGGTGCCGGACAGTGAGTGGCGGGCTCGGCAGGGGGAGGCGACGCGGTGGAGCGCGGCTTCGTCGCGGGAAATGAGCAGGACCTTGCCCGCGCTCAATCCTCCGCATCACACGCGAGTGCGGCGTTCCTTGGGCAATATGTTCGACCGGAAAGGCATGGCTGATATCAAGGATGCGATCGAGGAATCCGTCGATCAGCTTCTTGAACGTCTTGCCGAGAAATTGCGCACCGATGGTGAAGCGGATTTCAGTGCTCTGGTCAGCGAAGAGCTTCCCATGCATACCATCGGGAGCTGGCTGCAACTGCCGCCCGCCGATTACCCGTATTTGCGCGCACTCGCCCACGATCAGGTATTCACCCAGGAGTTGCTGCCGTCCACGAGTCAGCTCGCGCTGTCCGACTCCGCCACAGGACAACTCCAGGCGTACTTCAGGGAATTGGTACAGGAACGCCGCAGGGCACCCGGGAACGATCCGGTCTCGGGCTGGCTGCGTACCTGGGACGCTCTCGCAGCCGACCGGGAGGCGGCCGACGAGGCCGTCTACCTCCTCGCGCTGCTGGTCTTCCTGGCCGCACCGGAGACCACCTCCACCATGCTGTCCACCATGGTGTGGCTCCTCCTGGAGCATCCCCGCCAGTTCGGGTGGCTGCGTGCCCATCCCGACCACGTACCGGACGCGGTCGAGGAAGTGCTGCGCTACGACTCCCCGAACCACATCATCAGCCGTGTCGCCCCCGAGGACACCATGCTCGCCGGCGTGCCCATAGAGAAGGACCGGATGGTCCACCTCATGATCGGCGCCGCCAACCACGACCCCCGGCACCATCTCGACCCCGGTGTCTTCGACATCCGCCGCAAGGCCGCGCACCTCAGCTTCAGCTCCGGTATCCACTACTGCCTGGGGGCGCCGCTGGCGCGTCTGGAGGCGACGACACTGCTGACCGCGCTCCTCGGCCGGCTGCCCGGTCTGCAGGTCAGCGCGCCCCCGGTCTGGGCGCCGCGGGTGGGGTTCCGCCGCATCACCGAACTCCGTGTGGTCCCATCCTGATGCGGTTCCGGCCGACAGCAGACAGAGAAGTGAAGGGCAGAGGCGTGGTGACGGAAGATTTCAAGGCACTCCGGGTCATATCGGAGGGGCCGGTCCTGAGGGTCCAGTTGGACAGCCCGGAAACGGGCAACGCCGTCTGCGGAACGCTCCTCGATGAACTCCTGACCGTATTGCACGCTTTGGAGGACGCGCCCGAAATCCGCGTGCTGGTTCTCTCCGGCCGGGGCGCCGACTTCTGTCTGGGCGGCGACCGCCGTGAGTTCGCCGAGCTCCTCGCCGCCGATGCCGGGGGATCGGGGCTGCGGGCGGTGGCGGGCAAGGCGCGCCGGGTCTGCGACGCGCTGTCCAAGGTCGAGGCGGTCACCATCGCCAGGCTGCACGGTGGGGTGATCGGAGCGGGGCTGGCGCTGGCGCTCTTCTGCGATCTGCGGGCCGGAGCGGACAACTGCCGTTTCCGGATGCCGGAGCTGGCGCTCGGCATGCCGCCCGCATGGGGCGGTGCGCTGCCGCGGCTGCTGCACGAGACGGGCGCCGCTCGGATTCGCGAACTGATCCTTACCGGTGACAGCTTCGACGCGGCGAAGGCGGCCGAGCTGTCCATCCTGCACAAGGTCGTCGCGGAGGACGAGCTGGACGAGGTCATCCAGCAGTGGACCAAGCCGATGGTCCGCAGGTCACCCGTGGCGCTCCGCACGGCCAAGGTCATGCTGAACGCGTACTCCGGTGCCCACCGCCTCGCGGATGCCACCCTGTTCGACGCGGAACTGATGACCTCCGTCCTCACGGCCGCCGAGGCGGGCCGAGGCCGCTGAACTTCCGGCCGGGGTGCGGTCCGGCGGCCGCCGCATCCCGGCCTCGGCCGTCCGGCCGGCTCACTCCTCGGCGGAGGTGACGTCCTCCCGGTGCCGGGCCGCCAACTCCAGGTACATCGCGGCGTTGAGCTTGATGCCCTCGCGTTCCTCGTCGGTGAGTTGCCGCTTGACCTTCGCCGGCACCCCGGCGACCAGCGAGCCGGGCGGGACCTGCATGCCCTGGGGGACCAGCGCCTGCGCGGCGACCAGCGAGCCCGCGCCGATGTGCGCACCGTTCAGCACCGTGGCACCCATCCCGATCAGGACATCGTCCTCGACGGTGCAGCCGTGCAGCACCGCGTTGTGCCCGACGGAGACCCGTTCGCCGACGGTCACCGGGAAGCCGGGATCCACATGCACGGTGCAGTTGTCCTGCACATTGCTGTCGGCGCCGAGCACGATCGGGCCGCAGTCGGCCCGCAGCACCGTCTGGTACCAGACGCTGGCGCCCGGACCCATCGTGACCTCGCCGAGCACGACGGACGTCGGGGCGGTGAACGCCTTCTGATCGACCTTCGGCTCCTTCCCGCCCACCGGTGAAATCAACGCCCGTGCCGTCATCCTGGATCTCCTCACCGTTCTGCGCCGCGCCAACAGCACCGTAGACGACGGGCGCGGCGCCGGGCGGGGCCGACCACCGGTGGGGCGAAGATCACAGCCCGCGGCGGGGCCGTCCGCGCGCGGGCTGAGTACGGTGTGCGGGTGCCGATAAACCAGAACGTGTTCTCGTCTGTCGCGGCCTGGCGGCGCCGGGCCGTGTCGCGCGCCGTCCACCGTGGCGCGCGCTGGGTGCGCGAGGCCGCGGCCGTGACGGCCGAGCGCCCGGGGCCGTACCGTTTCCGCCGGATCGGCACCGGCACCCGGCTCGCCTATCCCCAGGGCACGGTCTTCGGAGACCCGTGGATCGAGCTCGGCGACCACTGCATCATCGCCCAGGACGTGACGCTGACGGCGGGCATGATGCCGGACCTCGATCTCGGCGCGGAGCCGATCCTCACGCTGGGGAACGGTGTCGTGCTGGGCCGCGGCAGTCATGTGATCGCGGATGTCCGGCTGACGATCGGCGATGACTGTTTCTTCGGCCCCGGCGTCTATGTCACCACCACCAACCACAGCTATGACGACCCCGAGGTGCCGGTCGGCAAGCAGTGGCCGCGCAGTGAGCCGGTCGCCATCGGGCCCGGCAGCTGGATCGGGACCGGTGCGGTGATTCTGCCCGGAGCGCGGCTGGGCCGGAATGTGGTGGTCGCGGCCGGTGCGGTGGTCCGCGGTGAGGTCCCCGACCATGCGGTGGTCGCCGGTGCGCCCGCCAGGATCGTCCGCCGCTGGGACGCCCGGCAGGGCTGGCAGCCGCCGCTGCGCACCCCGGCGCCGGTGCCGATTCCCGAGGGCGTCACCCCGGAGCAGCTGGTCGCGCTGGAGGAGTGGCAGGCGGCGGAGGCCGGGGAGGCGTACGAGACGTCCTGACCCGGTGTCAGATGCGTCGGCCGCCCGCCGGGGTCAGCCGCCGGAGGCGAGCAGGGCCGAGCCGACCAGGGCGAGGGAGGCGCCGGCCGTCTGGATCGCCCGCAGCCGCTCCTTGAGGATGCCGAGTGCGGCGAGCGTGGTGACGACCGGGTAGAGGGAGGCGAGCACCGCGGCCATGGTGACCGGTCCGCTCTGGGCGGCGAGGGCGTAGGTGCCGTTCGCGGCGACATCGGCGATACCGACGAAGGCGAGTGCGGGCAGCGCGTCCCGGAGGGCCGGGAGTCCGCCGTCGGGCAGCGCCGGAGTGCCGCGCCGCACCGATGCGTAGAGCGCGGCGCCACCGACGGCGACATTGCACAGCCGCTGGACGAACAGGGCGAGAAAGAGCCCGGTCACGGTCGTCGACGCCTCAGAGATCAGCGCCATCACCGCACCGAAGCCGAGCGCCGAGATCACCGTCAGCACGATCGTCCGTCGGGCCACGGAGGCGCCGCTGATCCGCGGGCCGCCGGCCAGCACGACGCCCACCACGGCCACCAGCATGCCGGTGATCTGGAGCAGGCCCGGCCGCTCGCCCGCCAGGATCCCGACGCCGAGCGGTACGAGCACGGTGCCGAACGAGGCGAGCGGGGAGACCACGCCCATCGGGCCGAGCGCCAGGGCGCGGTAGAAGCAGAGCATGGCGGCCGGGCCCACGACGCCCGCTCCGACCGCGAACCACAGCTGAGGTCCGGCCTCCCGCCAGCCGCCGGTGGCCAGCACGATGGCGCCCAGTACGACGGCGGCCAGGGCCTGGGAGACCACCACTACGGTCAGCGCCTGCAGCCGTCGGGCGAGCAGTCCGCCGCCGAAGTCGGCGAGCCCCCACAGAAGGCTGGTGGCCAGGGCGAAGACCGCTGTCATGGTGAAACCTCGCAGTACAGTGAACCGGACGCTGAAGTACACCACACCGTAGTGCAACAGAATGCACTGGGGAATCAAATATATTGGCTTCTACTGGGACGGACCGTGACGGACCTCGATCAGCTCACGCAGTCGCTCGCCCGCAATCTCAAACACTGGCGCGCCGAGCGCGGCTTCACCCTCGATGCGCTGGCGGCCCGCGCCGGCGTCAGTCGCGGCATGATCATCCAGATCGAGCAGGCTCGTACGAACCCGAGCGTGGGGACCACTGTCAAGATCGCCGACGCGCTCGGCGTCAGCATCACCACACTCCTCGACTACGAACAGGGCCCGCAGGTACGCATCGTGGCTTCGGAGGAGGCGGTCCGGCTGTGGTCCACCGAAGCCGGCAGTTTCACCTCGCTCCTCGTGGGCGCCGAGGCGCCGGGACCGTACGAACTATGGGACTGGCGGCTGATGCCGGGCGACAGCAGCAGCTCCGATCCGCACCCGCCCGGCACCGTCGAACTGCTGCATGTCCGGGCCGGCACGCTCACGCTGATCGTGGACGGCGAGCCGCATGAAGTGCCCGCCGGTGCCTCGGCGACCTTCGAGGCCAAGGCCGCGCACGGCTACCGCAACGACGGTACGGAACCGGTCGAGATGACCATGTCGGTGATCATCCCGCCCGTCCGCTGAGACGGCCCGCCACCGGGCCGGCCCGGCTGTTAGCTTGGCGGCATGCCCGTGCCGATGGATGCTTTTGACGAGGTCCGGCCCGCCGTTGAGTGCCTGGACCTGCTGCCCGAGCCCGTGGTCGCCGCGATCCGCGCCTGGCGCGGCTCCGTGCCCGTCGAGGAGCTGCGCCATGTCGACACCGATCCGGCGATCGCGGACACCGCGCTGCTCGTCGAGCGCTACGGCCCCTGGCTCCTGGAGCAGTCGGCGAACTGTGTGGTGGTGGCCGGCAAGCGCGGCGGCGAGACCACCCTGGCCGCCTGTGTCGTCCTCTCACACACCCGCGTCGACGTCAACGGGGTGGTGCGCCGTCAACTGGGCGCCCGCAAGGCGTCGTTCGCGCCGATGGACAAGGCGGTCGGCGACAGCGGGATGGAGTACGGCGGGATCACCCCGATCGGCCTGCCCGCCAACTGGCCGCTGCTCGTGGACGCCGCCGTCGTCGATACCCCCTACGCCCTGATCGGCAGCGGCAGCCGCCGCGGCAAGCTCATCGTGCCCGGCAAGGCGCTGGCCGAACTGCCCGGCGCGACGGTTCTGGATGGGCTGGGGATCGCCTGACTGCTGTCGGCCCGCCGCCCCGTCCGGCCGGTCCGCACGGGCGTCGCGGGGCCGCACGGGACGGCGGCGCACGGCACGTTCACCCGAGTCTGCCCGCCGCCCACCCGCACGCGCGCAGCTCCGCCCGCCCGTTGTTCAGCGCAGACGAGGTATCTCGATCGCGGGACAACGATCCATCACCATGTCGAGACCGGAGTCGTGCACCCGGTCCCAGGCCGCCTCGTTGACCACCCCTAGCTGGAACCAGACGGCCTTCGCCCCGACCGAGACGGCCTCATCGGCAACCGGGCCCGCCAGCTCGCTGTTGACGAAGACATCGACCACATCGACCGGGAACGGGATCGCGGAGAGCGAGGGGTAGCCCTGCTCGCCATGGACGCGCTCGGCCTTCGGATGCACCGGCACGATCCGCTTGCCGTAGCGCTGCAGCACCTCCGCGACGCCGTGCGCCGGGCGCTGCTCGTTGGTCGACAGGCCCACCACGGCCCAGGTGTCGCCGAGCTCGGTCAGGATCCTGCGGATCGTACTGGGGTCGCCGTACACGCACTGCCTCCTGCGAATGGAAGGGTCCTGACCGCTCAACGGACGGCGTGACCCGGAGATTCCCGTCGCGGGAGACGACAAGCCGCGCGAATGCGACGGCCGGTCCGCACCGTACGGCAGACGCCCCGCCCGAAGGGGAAGACGGGCGGGGCGGGTCTTCTGCGTGGTGGTTCAGTTCGCGCCGCGGGCCATTCCGCTGCCGGCCATCCCGGCACCGACCACGGTGCTGCCCTTCGCGGTACGGGCGGGCTTGCCGATCCCCCGGCCGCTGCCGACGGGCTCGGCCCCGCCGGCCCCGGTCCCCGGACGCGGTGCCACCGGCGCGGCCGGTTCCCGCGCCTCCGATCCGGATACCCCGGCCAGCGCCGCGCGCAGCTCCTCGGTGTCCACCAGCATGCTCACCGGCCCGGTCGGGTTGAGGTACAGGGCATGCCCCGGCGGCAGCTGCTCGACGAGTTCGGCCACCGGCCGACGGTCGTACAGCAGCCGGCCCACCGATTCGAGGTAGCTCTGCGAGGTGTAGACGGGGATCACCGGGGTGCCCTCGGGCGAGGCGGCGGCCAGCGGCGAACCGGTCGCGGTCACCAGGACGGAGACCTCCGCACGCGCCAGCGCCTCGGAGACGTCCTTCCCCGGCCCGTAGCCGGTCGCGGCGAGCTGCAGTGCGCAGTCGACCGCGTCCGTCGGCTCGGACCAGTCCAGCATCTGGGGCGACGGCCGGTACTCCGGATTGTCCCGCCACTCCTCGATCTCGCCCGTCGGACCCGACCGCCACTGACCGATCAGCGCCCAGAGCGGTGGCGGCCCCTCGCCCTGCCAGGTCAGATCCACCATGGCCAGCCAGTGGTCGGGCGCAGTGCGTGCCGCCTCGATGACCTCCGGCGGGGGCTCGGGCATCTCCTCGCCCGTCACCGGAACGCCCGCCGTCATCGCCGACTGTGTGCTCTCTTCCATGCAGCCCTCCGCAAACCCGCCGTTCCTACCTGTACGAGCGGGGCCCCGGAAACACGAGGCTCTCGCACTGGCCTCACAGTGCCCACGGGCAGCGCGGACGTCTCCCCGACGCACCGTGCGGACGGGGCGGGTACGCCGCGTGGCCGTGCGCACTGCGCCCGTACGGCGGACCCCCGCGCCCGTACGGCGGACACCCCAGCGCGGCGCGGACGACCGGGACCGGCCGGTGCCTGCCGCTCACCTGGACCGGCCGGTGCCTGTCCGCCATGGGGGCCGCATAGGCTGGTCCGATGCAGGAGCAGTACCGCACGCTCGCGCGCGAGGGTGTCCACGAGATCGAGATCAACAAGTCCCGCTTCCTCTGTGCGCTCGCGCCCGTCGCGACCGAGGCCGAGGCCCAGGACTTCATCGCGCGCATCCGCAAGGAGCACCCCGCCGCCCGCCACCACTGCTTCGCCTACGTCCTGGGCGCCGACGGCAGCGTCCAGAAGGCGAGCGACGACGGTGAGCCGGGCGGCACCGCGGGCGTGCCGATGCTGCAGATGCTGGTACGCCGCGAGGTCCGCTATGTCGTCGCCGTCGTCACCCGCTACTTCGGCGGCGTCAAGCTCGGCGCCGGCGGCCTCATCCGCGCGTACGGCGGCGTCGTCGGCGAGGCGCTGGACACGCTGGGCACGGTCACCCGGCAGCGCTTCCGCCTGGTGACGGTCACCGTCGACCACCAGCGGGCGGGCCGGTTGGAGAACGACCTGCGCACCACCGGCCGGACCGTGCGCGAGGTGACCTACGGCGCGGAGGTATCCATAGAGCTCGGGCTCCCGGAGTCCGACCTGGACACCTTCCGCGCCTGGCTCGCGGACACCACGGCCGGTACGGCACGGCTGGAACTGGGCGGGGAGGCGTACGGGGAGCTCTGACCGGGCGGCCCTGGCACAGCACTTGACGTACGCCCCGCGAGCGTCGGGTGCGCCGGGACGGCGCAGTGCACCCTGCCCCGCCGCTACTCGCCGGCGATCGCCGCCAGCATCTTCGTACGGGCCGCCCGGCGGGCCGGCCATATCGCGGCCAGCACTGCCGCGAGGGTGACGCCCACCAGCGACAGACCTATGACTCCGGCGGGGACCGAGAAGTCCCACAACCGCTGCCCGAACATGGCGTGTTGCATGACGGCGCCCGCGGGGACACCGACGACCACCCCGAGCAGGGCGCCGAAGAGCGAGATCACGATGCTCTCCACCCTGATGGTCCGGCGGACCAGGAGCCGAGTGGCGCCCACCGCGCGGATCACTCCGATCTCGCGGGTGCGCTCCATGACCGAGAGCATCAAGGTGTTGACGACACCGAACACCGCGATCAGGATCGCGACGCCGAACATCGCGTACATCAGGGTGAAGGCCAGCGACTGCTGATCGATGCCCTGCTCGACCAATGTCTCACCACTGCCGACGGAGATGTCCGGGCGATCGCGGAAAGCGGCCCGGATGCCGTCCCGCGCCCTGTCCGGGTCGGGCCCGGTGGCGTACAGGGTGGTGATCTGTCTACGCAGCGACGCGGGTGCCTTGCTGACGTCCAAGAAGATGCTGGCTTGGAGTTCGGTGGCGTCGTAGATCCCTACCACGGTCTGGGTGACGGAGGTCTTGGCATCCAGATGCAGGGTGATCCTGTCGTGCATGCCCAGGTCCATCATGTCGGCCTGGTTCTGTGAGATGACCACGCCGTGGGTCAGGTCGAGGCTCCCTGCCGTGAGGTGCGGGGTGAGCGGGCCCTTGAGGCCCGCCGGCTCGATGGCGGAGATCCGGCGCTCGGTCCTGCCGCCCTGGTAGGTGAGCCCGACCAGTGCCTCGCGGCTCCCGGCCACCTGCGTGACCCCGGGCAGCTTCCTGACCTTGTCGGCCTCAGCGAGGGTGAGCGAGGACTCGGCTCCGGCCGCGGACTGCAGGACCGTGGTCGTGGTCGGCACGTTTGCCCGGGTTGTCGAGGCGATCAGCGTGGAGAACGAGGCACTGAGCGTGGCGAACGCGCAGACCAGTGCCAGTCCGACGGTGAGGGCGGTCGCCGTACCGGAGGTCCGTCGCGGGTCGCCCGCAGCATTGCGCAGACCGAGCCGGACCGCCGGTCCCGACCGCGACCCGAGAAGGCGTAGCAGCGGCCGGAGCAGCGCCTCGGCGAAAAAGGGCGCGAGCACGATGACGCCGATGACACCGAGTACCGCCCCCGCGAGTCCGATGATGCGCCCGAGGTTGGACGCACTGGGGTCCGCGGTGACGGCGACCATCACCAGACCGAGGAGGACACAGCCGAGACCGGTGGCGTTGCGGGTCCGCTGGGTCTCCCGGGGGACGGTTTCGGCGGTGCGCAGCGCGGCGACCGGCGGGACGGCCGCGGCCCGTCGCGCGGAGCGGTACGCGGCCACTGTCGTCACCAATACGGCGACCCCGTATCCGAGAAGGATCGCCACCGGGCTGACAGTGAAGTCGACGTCGTCCTCCGGCCGCATCACCGCAATCATCGAGGGCCCCAGTGCCACACCGCCCAACGTGCCGATGGTGCCGCCGGCCACTCCGAGCACAACGGCCTCGATGATGATCCCGGCCCTGACCTGGCTCCTCCGTGTACCGACGGCCCGCAGCAGCGCGAACTGCCGGGTCCGCCGGCTCACCAGCAGGGTGAAGGTGTTGGCGATGACGAACATCCCGACCAGGAGCGCGACCGCGGCGAAGGGCAGCATCGTCATCCGGAGCTCCTGTGCGTCGGAGTCCGTCTGTTGAACGGCAGCCTGGGCCAGTGCATGGCCCGTCTCGACGTGGTACTCGTCCCCTAAGCCCTTGCGTACGGCCGCCTTGATTGCGCCGGGGCTCGCACCGGGCGCGGAGATCAGCTCGATGCGGTGGAATCGCGGACCGAGCAACTTCGCAGCGGTCGCCGTGTCATAGGCCACCACCGGTACCGCATCGGATGCCTCGTTCGTGTCCGTCGTGGTCCTGGGGCCCAGCCGGTGATAGGTGAACAGCGCCGTCACCTTGGCCGTGTCGGAACGTCCGCCGGACAGCAGCACATGGGCGGTGTCGCCCACCGTGAGGCCGGCGGAGTCGGCCTCGGCCTTCTGGAGAGCCACCTGGCCCGGAGCGGTGGGTGCCGTGCCTGCCTCTACAGTGAAGCGCTTGTCGTTGCTCCAGTTCGTGCCGGCCCGGTCCAGGACCGTGCTCGTGCGGATGAACTTGTTGCCACGACCGATCAGCCCGGCGCGGCCGACGACCACACCCTCGGCGCGCCGGACCCCGGGCGTGCGGGCCAGCCGGTCCCGGTCCGCGGCGGTGAGCAGCGGCTCCTTCCCGGGGCTCTGCACCGAGACACCTACGTCGTGGCGAGTTTCCTCGCCCGCGAGGGTGGTGGCGATGGAATCGCTCACCACCCAGCTTCCGACCGTCGCGGTCACGCCGAGAGCGATGGCGAGAAGCGTCATCACCACACGGCCCTTGTGCGCGAGCAGATCGCGCAGCATCGACGTCAGCATCAGGCGGCTGCCTTCTCGAACGACTTCATACGTTCCAACACGCCTTCGGCGGACGGCGCCTGGAGCTCGTCCACGAGATGGCCGTCCTTGAGGAACAGCACCCGGTCCGCGTAGGCGGCGGCACTCGGCTCATGGGTCACCATCGCCACCGTCTGGCCGAAGGCGTCGACACTGCGGCGGAGAAAGGCGAGCAGCTCCGCGGAGGCGGAGGAGTCCAGTGCGCCGGTCGGCTCGTCGGCGAACACCACCTCGGGCCGGGTGACCAGTGCCCTGGCGCAGGCCACACGCTGCTGTTGACCACCGGACAGCTGGCTGGGCCGGTGGTGCAGCCGGTTCTGCAGGTTGAGTGCTCCGATGACCTTCTTCACCGCGTCCTGGTCGTGCTTGCGGCCGGCCAGATCGAAGGGGAGCGTGATGTTTTCGAGGGCGGTGAGCGTAGGGAGGAGGTTGAAAGCCTGAAAGATGAATCCCACACGGTCGCGGCGCAGTTGGGTGAGCGTGTTGTCGCGCAGACCGGTTAACTCGGTGTCTCCGATCCATACTCTGCCCTCGTCGGCCTGGTCGAGCCCCGCGACGCAGTGCATCAGCGTCGATTTGCCGGAGCCGGAAGGCCCCATGATCGCGGTGAACTCACCGCGCCGGAACTCCACATCGACTCCGGCGAGCGCGACCACGCGGGAGTCGCCCGATCCATAGTGCTTGGCGAGCCCGGTCGCTCGGGCGGCAGCTGTTTTCTGTGTCATGGAGTGAATTGTGTGAGCGTGAACCGCCCCGGAGCGTCTCCCAAAAGGCAAGAAACATCCCTGGCTTAGGTTGAGGCAGAACTCAACTTTCGTCGGGCCCACGGCAGACGAACGAGAGAAGCCGGGCCGACCCCGACCAACTAGGCTCGATTCGTGGGACAACGTTGGGAAAGAGCACTTCGTCAGCGTCTGCGACGCTTAGGGGACCGCTGGGGACTCGCCGTGCTGTCGGCCGTGGTCGGGGCGAGTGCCTTGCTGTGGCACCAGACCGGCCCGGTTCCCGCTCTGTTGGCCGAGTGGGGCTGGACACCGCCGGCCGACCATGTGCTGTCGGTGGTGATCGCGGTGGCGTCCGCGACCGCCGTCCTGATGATGCCGCGCCGGCAGTGGCCGGTGATCACCATGGGAGCGCTGGCCTGGACACTGCTGTCCGTCTGGATACCGCTGGGTGTGGGGTCGTATGTCGCGGCCCGTATGTCGCGCAGAGCGTGGCATCTGGCCTGGTATCTCGTGGGTGGCGGTGCCGTCGCCGTGCTGCCGACGGCCGCGGGCGTGGCCATCGGGATGCCGGGCCTGGGCGGGGACGACCTGCTCCCGTCGCTCGGTGGTGCGGTGCTGTTCGTCTGGCTCCCCGCGGCACTGGGCCTGTGGAACAGGGCGCGCCGTGAGGTGATCGACGGGCTGGAGGAACGCGCCGCGCAACGGGAGAGGGAGCAAGCCGCCCGCGCCGAGCAGGCGCGCACCCAGGAACGTGCCCGCATCGCCCGGGACATGCACGACATCGTCGCTCACCGGGTGTCGCTCATGGTGCTGCACGCGGGGGCGCTGGAGGTCAACACCAAGGACGAGGAGACGGCCGCCGCCGCGGAACTCATCCGCACCACAGGCAGGGAAGCGCTCACACAGCTCAGGGAAGTCATCGGGGTGCTCAAGAGCGCGAGCGACGCGGTCGGGCCCAGCCTCGGGCCGCAGCCGACCCTGGTGGACCTCGACCGGTTGCTCGACCAGTCGCGCGCCGCGGGAGTCGCCGTGGAGCGGCACGACGAGGGCACGCCGCAACGACTGCCGACCCTGCTGGAACACGCCGCGTACCGCGTGGTGCAGGAAGCCCTCACCAATGTCCACAAGCATGCCGGTAGGGCCCACGCCCAAGTCTTCCTGCGTTACCTGGAGTCGGATCTGGAAGTCGTCGTGTCCAACACGGCCCCGAGAGAAGCCGTCGAGGCGCTCCCGGGCAGTGGTACGGGACTTGTGGGCCTGCGGGAGCGGGTGGAACTGCTCGACGGGATATTCGCCGCCCAGCCGACCCACGGTGGCGGATTCACCGTATCGGCCCGGTTTCCCCTTTCTCAGCCCGCCGTGGAGGAACGCGCATGATCCGAGTTCTGCTGGTCGACGACGAAGCCTTGGTCCGGGAAGGTCTGCGCATGATCCTCGAACCGGCCGAGGGCATCGAGGTGGTGGCCGAGGCGAGCGACGGCAGTTCAGCGATCACCGCGGCCGTCCAGCATCGCCCCGACGTCGTGCTGATGGACGTCAGGATGGCAGGCATGGACGGGCTGACCGCCCTCAAGGAGCTGCGGCGCTCGACCTATGGCCCCAAGGTGATCATGCTGACCACCTTCGACCTCGATGACTATGTGCACACCGCCCTGCGCAACGGGGCGGCCGGATTCCTCCTCAAGGACACCTCTCCGCGGGAGCTGGCCGATGCCGTCCGTACGGTCGCCGACGGCAGCGCCATGCTGACACCCAAGGTCACCAAACGGCTGATCGACGCCTTCGCGGGACTGGCGTCGGAAGGTGCGAGCGAGGCGCGTCAGCGGCTCTCGGTACTGACCGACCGGGAGGGCGATGTGGTCCGGGCCGTGGCCAGGGGACTGTCCAATGCCGAGATCGGACGTGCACTGGTGATGGGCGAAGGCACGGTGAAGGCCCATGTCAGCCGCGCACTCGCCAAACTGGGTCTGGCCAACCGGGTACAGATGGCGCTACTGGTCCGCGACGCGGGCTTGACGTAGCCGGTGAGCCGGGGCGGCAAAAGCTCCGGGGGATACGCAGGCGGCGTGTCCGCGACGTCGGCCGGGGCTGGCGATAGCGGACAACTGCACCTGCCACGGATGCAAGAATGAGGGCCGCAAGGGACGGGGTGCGGGCAGTGGTCGCCGTGGTGGGGGCCGGGGGCCGGACCGTGTTGGTCGGGGTGTTGATGCGTGGGCTCGGAGGGGAAAAGATGCGGTTCGGAGCGGCCGGGTGAGATTTCTGCACACCTCCGACTGGCATCTGGGGCGGTCCTTTCACCGGGTGAATCTGCTGGCCGCGCAGCGTGCGTTTCTTGATCATCTCGTGGCGACGGTGCGGGCCAGGGAGATCGACGCGGTGCTGGTGGCGGGCGATGTCTACGACCGTGCCGTGCCGCCGCTCGCCGCCGTCGAACTGTTCGATGACGCCCTGCACCGGCTTGCCGGGCTCGGGGTCCCGACGGTGATGATCTCCGGCAACCATGACTCGGCTCGGCGGCTGGGCGTCGGCTCAGGGCTGATGGAGCGGGCCGGGATCCACCTCCGGACCGATCCGGCCGAGTGCGGCACCCCTGTGGTGCTCGCCGATGCCCATGGCCCGGTCGCGCTTTATGGGCTGCCGTATCTCGAACCCGCCATGGTCCGCGACACCCTCGGGGCGCGGCGTGCCGACCATGCGGAGGTGCTCGGGGCGGCCATGGACCAGGTACGGGCCGATCTCGCCGGCCGGCCCACGGGGACGCGGTCCGTGGTGCTTGCGCACGCCTTCGTCACCGGCGGCGCGGTCAGCGACAGCGAGCGCGATATCACCGTCGGCGGCGTCGCCTCGGTCCCCGTGACCGTCTTCGACGGCGTGGACTATGCCGCCCTCGGGCATCTGCACGGCTGCCAGACGCTGACCGAGCGGGTCCGCTACTCCGGATCTCCGCTCGCCTACTCCTTCTCCGAGGCCGATCACCGCAAGTCGTCGTGGATCGTCGAACTCGACGCGGACGGTGCCGTGCACGCGGAGCGGGTGGACTGCCCGGTGCCGCGGCCGCTGGCCCGTATCCGCGGGCGGCTGGAGCAGTTGCTGGACGATCCCACAGCGGCCCGGCACGAGGACTCCTGGGTCGAGGCGACGCTCACCGACACCGCCCGCCCGCACGAGCCCATGGCCCGGCTGGTCAAGCGCTTTCCGCACCTCGTCAGCCTGGTCTTCGACCCCGACGAGGGGCCCACGCGTTCGCTGGCGTCGTATGCGCAGCGGCTGCGCGGGCGCAGCGACCAGGAGATCGCGGAGGATTTCGTGGAACACGTACGGTCCGGCCGCGCGGCCGATGAACAGGAGCGGGCCGAACTGCGCTCGGCGATCGACGAGGTACGCGTCGACGATATGGTGGCCGAGGTGGCGCGTTGAGGCTGCACCGGCTCTCGCTCACCGCCTTCGGACCGTTCGGCACCACCCAGACCATCGACTTCGACCGGCTGACCCGCGACGGGCTCTTTCTGCTGCACGGCCCGACGGGCGCGGGCAAGACCTCCGTCCTGGACGCGGTGTGCTTTGCGCTGTACGGGTCGGTCCCCGGGGCGCGGCAGAGCGGGCAGGCGCTGCGCAGCGATCTGGCCGACCCGCTCACCCTCACCGAGGTCGTTCTGGAACTGACCGTGGGCGAACGGCGGTTGGAGATCACCCGGCTGCCCGAGCAGCCGCGGCCCAAGAAGCGGGGCAGCGGCACGACGAAGGAGAAGGCGCAGAGCAGGCTGCGAGAGTTCGTGCCGGCTGGGAGCGGGGCCGGGGCCGGGACCGGGGGATCGGCGGATGGTGACGGGCCGGAGGGCGGCGCCGGTGCGGAGGGCAGTGGGCGCTGGAAGGCGCTGAGTCGCTCGCATCAGGAGATCGGTGAGGAGATCGGGCAGCTGCTCGGGATGAGCAAGGAGCAGTTCTGCCAGGTCGTGCTGCTGCCGCAGGGGGATTTCGCCCGTTTTCTGCGGGCCGATGCCGAGGCGCGTGCCCGGCTGCTGGGGCGGCTCTTCGACACCCGGCGGTTCGCCGCGCTCGAAGAGCAGTTGAACGCACGCCGCAAGGCTGCCGCGGACACCGTCACGGCGGGCGACGAGCGGCTGCTGGCGCTGGCGCACCGGATGGCGCAGGCGGCCGGGGAGAGCGCCGACCTCGCCGATCCCTCGGTCCCGGCGCCGGACCGGGCCGGGGCGGCGCCGCAGGGCGCACCGGCGCGCGGACGCACCGCGGCCGGCGGGCGCGGACGGGCCACGGCGACTGCCACGGCGAGGGCCACGCAGCGGGCGACCGTGCCGGGGCAGGCCGGGGCCGTGGAGCCCGGGGCCGTGCAGCACGGTGCACCGGCCGTATCGGCCCGTACCGGTGCTGCGGAGGACCCGGTCGCACCGGGCCCGGGCGAGCCGGGATTCGCGGAGGCGGTGCTGGTCAGGGCGGCGGTCGCCCGGGTGAGCGCACGGGAGCGGCTGGCGGTCGCCGACTCCGCGCTGCACGCCGCCGAGGCCGCCGAGCAGGCGGCGGCCGGGCGGTGGGAAGTGGCCCGGGAGCGCGACCGGCTCCAGCAGCGGTACGCGGACGCCCGGCGGCGGGCCGACCGGCTCGATGCCCACGCGGAGGAGCGTGAGCGTACCCGCGAGAGGCTGGAGCGGGCCCGTGCGGCCGCCGAGGTCGCGCCCGCGCTCGCGTTGCGCGACGCCGCCTGGCAGGAGCTGGACGCAGCGCAGCGCGCCGAGCGGCAGCGCAGAAGCCCGCTGCCGCCGGACCTCGTCGACGCGGAGAGTGATCAACTCGCCGCGCTGGAACGGGAGTTGCGGGAAGATCTGGGATCGCTCGGCGCCGCCCGGCGGGCCGAGCGGCGAGCCGCCGACATCGGCCGGGAGCGGGCCGCGCTCGACCACGAGGCGCGCGCCGACGAGCAGACCCTGCTGGACGCCGCCGAGTGGCTCGCCGCATGGGACGACGCCCAGCGCGCCCACCAGCAGCGCATCGACGCCGCGCAGGAGGCCGCCGGCCGGGCCGAACAGCTCGGCGCCTGTATCGAACCGGCTGCCGAGCGCTGGGAAGCGGCCCGTCACCGCGACCGGCTCAGCGGCGAGGTGCGGGCGGCGGAAGCGGAGTTGCTCGCCGCCAGGGAGCGGTCCGCGGCGGCCCACGAGCACTGGCTCGACCTCAAGGACCGGCGACTGCGCGGGATCGCCGCGGAACTCGCGGACGGACTCCGGGGCGGCGAGCCCTGCGCTGTGTGCGGCGCGACCGAGCACCCCGATCCGGCGCGGGCCGGTGCGGGCCATGTCGACCGGGCGGCCGAGGAGGCCGCGCTGGCGGCGTACCAAAAGGCCGAGGAGGCCCGTGGGCAGACGGAGGCCCGCTGTCACTCGGCCAAGGAGGCGCTGGCCGCCGCGGCCGCCACGGCGGGGGACGCCCCGGCCGGTGAACTCGCCGCACAGGTGGAGGAGTTGCGTGCCGAGTACGCCGGCGCCCATGAACGGGGTGCCGACCTCCCTGCCGCCCGTGAGGCGCTCGGACGCGCCGAGCGGGAATACGAGCGGCGGCGCGCCGAACAGCAGCAGGCCGAGCGCCGGGCCGCTGCCCGTAGTTCCCACCGGGAAGCGCTGGACCGCGAACGGGCGGCCCTGGAAGAGGAGCTGACCCGGGCGCGCGGCGACTCCCCGAGCGTCGCCGACCGCGCCGCCCGGCTGGAGCGGCAGGTGGCGCTGCTCGCCGCCGCGGCGGAGGCGTCCCGTACGGCCACGTCCTGTGCCCAGCGGCTCAAGGAGGCCGACGCCGGGTTGTCCGACGCCGCCTACCGCGCCGGATTCGACACCCCGCAGGCCGCCGCGGAGGCGCTGCTGCGGGACGACGCATGGCGCGCACTACAGCGACGGCTCGATGAGTGGCAGGCCGAATCCGCCGCCGTGGAAGCCGAGTTGGCTGATCCGGACACCGCGGCCGCGGCGGCGCTGGCACCCGCCGACCCAGCCGCCGCACAGTCCGCGCACCAGGCCGCGGCAGCACGGCTGCGCACCGCCTCGGCCACGCATGCCGCGGCCCGCGAACGCTGCGCCGAGCTCGACGGGCTCTCCGCCCGCGCCGGGGCCGACGCCCGCACGCTGGCACCGCTGCGCGCCGCCCACGACCGCATCGCCCGCCTCGCCGCCCTCGCCTCCGGTACGTCCACCGAGAACGAGCGGCGGATGCGCCTGGAGTCGTATGTGCTCGCCGCCCGGCTCGAACAGGTCGCGGCCGCCGCCAGTGCCCGGCTGCACCGGATGTCGGCCGGCCGCTACACCCTCGTCCACTCCGATGAACGTGCGGGCGGCGCCCGGCGTTCCGGCCTCGGGCTGCATGTCATCGACGCCTGGACCGGTCATGAGCGGGACACCTCCAGCCTCTCCGGCGGCGAGACCTTCTTCGCCTCGCTCGCGCTGGCGCTCGGCCTCGCCGACGTCGTCACCGACGAAGCGGGCGGTACACGGCTGGACACCCTCTTCATCGATGAGGGCTTCGGCAGTCTGGACGAACAGACCCTGGACGAGGTGCTGGACGTACTGGACTCGCTGCGCGAACGAGACCGCAGCGTCGGCATCGTCAGCCACGTCGCCGACCTCAAGGCACGGATCCCCGCCCAGCTGGAGGTCGTCAAGGACCGGTCGGGGTCGACGGTGCGGCATAAGCCCGCAGCCCCTCCCGCTCCCCGGTGAACCGGAACCCCGCCCGCTCCAGCACCCGCTGCGACGGGACGTTCTCCGGCTCGGTCAGGGCGTAGACCGTCCGTACGCCGGGCTGGGACGCGGCCCAGCTGGTGAGCAGGCGTGCCGCTTCGGTTGCCCAGCCGGCGCCGCGGGCGGAGGGAGAGAGGTCGTAGCCGATTTCCACGCAGCCGTCGGCGTCCGGCGGGCCGTGGAAGCCGATGCTGCCCAGGGCCGTGCCGGATGTGGCGTCGGTGAGGACGAAGATGCCCCAGCCGGGGCGGTAGTGGCCGGCTGCCGCGGCCCGTACCGCGATTCCGGCGCCGCCGGATGTGGTTTCGGGCGGCGCGCCGTCGATCCAGTCGAAGCCCGCGGGCTCGCCGTCCGCGACCCGTGCGGCGGTGGTCGGCAGCAGGGCGCGTAGC
Source organism: Streptomyces tubercidicus (assembly GCF_027497495.1). GTDB lineage: Bacteria > Actinomycetota > Actinomycetes > Streptomycetales > Streptomycetaceae > Streptomyces > Streptomyces tubercidicus. Next base: position 462,731 of record NZ_CP114205.1, on the reverse strand, counting down.
GCCACCCGGCCTGCGGTGAGGGTCAGTGGGTAGCCGGCGCCGACGGTGACCAGCGCCTCGAACAATGGCCGGTGGTCCGTTCCCGTGGGCAGGCCGCTGACCTGGCCGTCGCCGACCTCCACCACCCGCCAGACGCCGTCGGAGCGCAGCGCGAGATCCGTGGTGATGAAGCGCGCCCCCAACTCCCGTACGGCGGCCGCCACATGGGACAGGTCAGGAGTGGGGCGCAGCTCCGGTGTGTCGGGGTGCGGGCCGGACAGTACCGGCTCGCCGTCCAGCCACCACACCCGTGCCTCGCCCACCGCCGCGAAGTCCTCGAAGGCGCGGAGCACCACGCCGCCCGTGAGGAACTCCTCCTGGAGGGCGAGGAAGCGGGCGACGACCGATGTCAGCCGCTCGCTGTCCTGTCCGTCCGGTACGTAGGCGGCCTCGTGCCACTCGTGCTTACGGGATTTGACCCAGTCCTTGACGAGGAGCGGGCGGGGGCCGTCCGGGCCGCCGAGTCCGGCGGCGAGGTGGGCCAGGGCCGTCCGTTCCGGGGTCTGGCCGGGTGCGCAGGGGAGCCAGGCGCTGGGTGGGGTGAGGGCGCGGAAGGTGTCGTACCAGCCGGGGAGTTCATGGGCGGTGCGATACGACGCGGGGGAGGTCAGCAGTCGGCCGCCGCGTGCGGTGAGCGCCGCGGCCAGCTCGGCATAGCGGTCGGCGGGCAGCATCCAGCCGCGGTACCAGGCCGGCCCGGCACCGCGCGGGACCCGGGCGACCGCCGCTGCGGCATCCCCGGCCAGCAGTGCCTCGTGGTCCAGTACCGCCGTTGCCGCGCCGGCCGATCGTGCGGCGGCTGCCTCGGCCGCGAAGTGCGGGTCCTCCCTGAGGGTTCGGCCGGGAGGCGCGCCCCTCCGGGGGCGCAGCGGGTCGCCGGGGAACAGGAGGAGCGGCCGGTCCGCCGCGAGAGCCACGGTCATATCAGCGGACCCTACGGACGGCGGCGGCCGGCCACAACAGCATTGCGTCATGGCCGGCCGATGCCCCGGAGGCCCTGATCAGAGCGTGGACAGCTCGCTCAGCAGATCGTCCAGGCCGAGCGAGCCCTGCGACAGCGCCGCCATGTGCCAGGACTTGAGGTCGAAGTCCGCGCCGTGCCGGGCGCGGGCCGCCTCCCTGCCCTGGAGCCACACCCGCTCACCGAGCTTGTAGCCGATCGCCTGGCCGGCCATGCCCTGATAGCGGGTGATCTCACTCTCGACAAAGTCGGCCGGGCGGCTGCTGTGCCGCGCGAAGAACTCGTGCGCCAGCTCCGGCGTCCAGCGCTCACCCGGGTGGAAGGGCGAGTCCGCGGGGATCTCCAGCTCCAGGTGCATCCCGATGTCGATGATGACCCGGACGGCCCGCATCATCTGCGCGTCCAGGTAGCCCAGACGGCGTTCGGCGTTGGTCAGGAAGCCCAGTTCGTCCATGAGCCGCTCGGCGTACAGCGCCCAGCCCTCGGCGTTGGCGCTGACGATGCCGACCGTCGTCTGGTAGCGGGAGAGCTGGTCGGCGACGTGCGCCCACTGCGCCAGCTGGAGGTGATGGCCGGGCACCCCCTCGTGGTACCAGGTGGAGACCAGGTCGTACGCCGGGAAACGGGTCTCGCCCATCGTCGGCAGCCAGGTCCGGCCGGGCCGGGAGAAGTCCAGCGACGGCTGGGTGTAATACGGGGCGGCGGCGCCACCGGGCGGGGCGATCCGTGACTCGACCCGGCGCACCCGCTCCGCCAGTTCGAAGTGGGTGCCGTCGAGCGCGTCCATGGCCTCGTCCATGAGCGACTGGAGCCACTGGCGGGTCTCCTCGACGCCCTCCACCGCCTCGCCGTGCTCATCGCACCACGCCAGCGCCTCCCAGGGCGTCTTCGCGCCGGGCAGCACCTTCTCGGCCTCCGCCTCCATCTCGGCAAGCAGCCGGTGGAATTCGGACCAGCCGTACGCATACGCCTCGTCGGCGTCGAGGTCGGCGCCGTTGAAGTAGCGCGCGAGGCGGGCGTAGCGCTCCCGGCCCACCACGTCCGGTGCGCCCTCGATGGCGGGGGCGTAGATGTCACGAAACCAGTCGCGCAGCTCCACCAGGGCGCCGGTCGCGACCTCGGCGGCCTCGGTCAGCTCGGTGCGCAGCGAGTCCGGGCCCGGGTCGGTGAATTCGGCGAACCAGCTGCGGTCCGTGCCGATCCACTCGTCCAACTGGCCGATGACGGTGCGGACTTGGAGCGGACCGGCGGGCAGGTTCTGCTTGCGGCCGGCGTCGAGTGCGGCGCGGTAGCCCTCCAGTGCGGCGGGTACGGCCCGCAGCCGCTGGGCGAGCGCCGCCCAGTCCTCGTCGGTCTCGGCGGGGGTGACCGTGAAGACCTCGCGGACGTGGTGCAGCGGCGAGCTGAGGTTGCTGACCGTGCGCAGGCCCTCGCCCGCCTCGTGCACCGCCAGCTCGGCGGTCAGCCGCTCGCGCAGCAGCCGGGCGCAGATCTTCTCGGCGGCGCTGTCCGCGCCCGGCCGCGCCTCGGACTCGGTGAGCTTCTCCAGCGTCGTACGGGCGAGCTGGGCCACCGCTTCCTGGCCCGTCGGAGAGAAGTCGGGGAGCTTGCCGGAGCTCTCGGCGACGCCGAGGAAGGTGCCGGTGATGGGGTCCAGGTCGACGAGGGCGTCGACATAGGCGTCGGCGACCTCGCGGGGCAGCGGACCGCCGCCCCCGGAAGTAGTGGTGTTGGGCATACGGCCATCCTCGTATGGATCGCCCCGCCGCGTCACCATCAAAGAACTGTACGCCGCTGTCGCTTTTGGGCGCCCTCGGTGCGTGCCCCTAACGGGTGCCGGGTGTCGAGTGCCGCGGCCGGCCGGGTGTCAGGCTGCCCGGCCGGCGGAAGGGTGCGGTCCCTCCCGGGGGCTCAGCGGCGCGCGCCGCCCTGGCGCGCGACCCCGTCATGGATACGTATGCTCTCCCGCGGCTCCCGTGTGGCGGGTATTCCCGCCGGGCGGGCGGTGATCACCAGCGTGCCTTCCTCGATCTGGTAGTCGAGCGGCAGCCCGAGACCGCGCATCGCGGCCACCATGCCGGTGTTCGAGGCCTGGGTGATCGCGTACACGTTCTCGCAGCCCGTCTCGGCCGCCATCGACACCAGTCGGCGCAGCAGCTCGGTGCCGATACCGCGCTGCTGCCAGGCGTCCTCGACCAGCAGCGCGACCTCGGTCTCGTCGCCGTCCCACAGCAGATGGCCGAGCGCCACCAGCCGGCCGGAGGCGGTCTCCACGGCCAGGGTGCGGCCGAACCGCGGGCTGAGCAGATGACCGAGGTAGCGGTCCGCGTCGCCGACCGGGCCGTGGTAGCGCAGCCCGAGGGTCTGCGAGGAGCAGCGGTCGTGCATCTCCCGGGCCGCGGCCAGGTCGGAGGTGTCGGCGCGGCGGACGGTGATCTCGTTGCCCTCGGGCAGCGTCAGCACATCACGTCGCGGCGGCACCCGCTGGCCGAGCCGGGCGTCCAGCTCGACCAGCGCGCGGACCCGGGCGAACTCGGTGGGGGTGAAGGGCAATTGCGGCCTTTCGATGGTGAGTGAACCCCCGGAGGGGGCGCGGAACTTCATGAGGTGCTCTTCCAGCACGCCCTCCGTGGGGACCTGCTCGGCGAGCGGCCGCCCGCGCAGTGAGTGCGCGGGCACCGAACGGATGGTGCAGCGCCCCAGCAACTGCCGCAGTGTCAGGGGGAGTTCGGCGGAGTCCAGGGCCGTACGGGTCGCCAGGCCCAGCATCCGGGTCGGCGCGTCCACGAGGTCGTGTGCGTCGGCCCGCTCCAGCCAGCTGTGCGTGCCGCCCGCGCCGGCCACCGTACGGGTGAGTTCGTCGGGCGTCAGTGTGCTGGGCGCGCGCAGCAGGAACTCGTCGACCGTGCCGTCGGAGAGCGGGTGGGTCTGCAGGCTGAGGATGTCCACCCGCCGCGCACCCAGCGCCGTGCACAGCGCGGCCAGGCTGCCCGGCTCGTCCCGGACCGTGGTCCGCATACGCCACAGCACCGTCTCCTGGCCGCCGGCCACCTGGGCCCGGTCGGCGGAGGACGGCGCCGTGGCGCCGGTATCGGTCGGCGGCGGGGCGGGTTCGTGGCGTCGTGACCACCAGAGGTGGAAGCCGGCCGTGGCGAGCAGCGCCACCGCGGAGGCGCACAGCAGCACCGGGCCCGACGGGCCGTGCGTGAAGGCGTGGGCGAGGGCGTCGGCCGCCGCCACGGCCGTGCAGAGGGCGGCGAGTCCGACGATGTCCCGCCGCCGGTGCGGGCGGCGGGCGGCATGGGCAGAGGATGCTTCAGTCATGCACACAAGCCTGGCGGACAGGTGTTGCCTGATCACCAACACCTTGTGTCCTATGGGTAAAAGACGAAAAGGAAGCATTAGCGCCTACTGTCCTACCCGTCCTGGTTGCAGCACCTTGCTGAACAACACCTGGCCGCCCTCCTGACGCAGCCGCACCGTCAGCTCCCCGCTGCCCCCGTCGATATCGACCTCGCCGAAGTACTGCGGACTCTCCGCGGGGGAGGTGTTGGCACGGTCCGGCGCTTTGAGAAACGGTTGGTCGGGTCCGAAGGTTCCGTCCAGCTTCAGCGCCTGGAATCCGCCCGCGTTCAGCGGCCCCGACACGAACTCCCAGAACGGCTCGAAGTCCTTGAACGCGGCCCGCTCCGGCGCGTAGTGCTGCGCCGCGGTGTAGTGGACGTCGGTCGTCAGCCAGACGGTGCCGGTCACCCGGTCGTGCTTGATGTGCCGCAGCAGCTCGGCCAGTTGGAGTTCCCGCCCCAGGGGAGTGCCCGGATCGCCCTGGGCCACCGCCTCGAAGTTCGTCTTGCCGTCCGGGACGACCAGCCCCAGTGGCATATCGGAGGCGATCACCTTCCACACCGCACGGGACCGGGACAGCTCCCGCTTGAGCCAGCGCAGCTGTTCCGCCCCGAGGATGCCCTGCGGATCGTCGGTCTGCCGGCCCGGCGAATTGGCGTTCCGGTAACGGCGCATGTCCAGTACGAACACATCGAGCAACGGGCCGTGGCGCAGTACGCGATAGACCCGGCCTCCCCGGTCGGGCCGCAGCGTACGGATCGGGAAATACTCGCCGAAGGCGCGCAGCGACCGCGCGGAGAGCACATCCGCGTCCTTCTCGGTGTACCGGTCGTCGTCGAGCAGCTGCCCCGGGTACCAGTTGTTGTGCACCTCGTGGTCGTCCCACTGCGTGATCGTCGGCACCTGTGCGTTGAAGCGGCGCAGATTGTCGTCGAGCAGGTTGTAGCGGAACGCACCACGGAACTCCGCGAGCGTCTCGGCGACCTTCGACTTCTCCTCGGTCGTCACATTCCGCCAGATCCGGCCGTCCGGCAGCGTCACCCGCTCGGGGATCGGGTTGTCGGCGTAGATGTTGTCGCCGCTGCACAGGAAGAAGTCCGGGTTCCGGCGCCGCATGTCCTCGTAGATGCGGTAGCCGCCGCGGTCCGGATTGATGCCCCAGCCCTGCCCGGCCAGATCGCCGGACCAGTGGAAGCGGAGATCCGTGCGCCGCCCCGTGGGGGCCGTGCGGAACGTCCCGGAGACCGGCTCGCCGGTGCGCCGCGGGTCGTCCGGATCGGAGAGCAGCACCCGGTAGTGGATCTGCTCACCGGACGGCAAACCGTGCAGCGAGGTGACACCGGTGAAGTCGGTGTCCGGCCCGATCACCGGACCGTGCCAGGACCGGGCATTACGGAACGACTCGGTCGCCGCGGTCTGCACCACCATCCGGGCCGGCCGGTCGGACCGCACCCACACCAGGCCCGAGGACGTGGTGACATCCCCGGTCTGGACACCCCAGTCGGCGCTCGGCCGTCCGCTGCGGGCCTGGGCCGGTGCGGCACAGGAGAGCGCGGGCAGTGCCAGCGCCGCCGAACCCGCCGCCGCGCCGCGCAGCAGCGACCGCCGTCCGAAGCCGCCGCCGGATCCCTGCGCCATCTCCAACCTCCATGCCTCGACCGACTTCACTGCCGTCCTGTTCGTATCGCTGTCCGGTGCCCCGCAGCCGAACGGACGGTGAACACCGGCCCGTTCACGGGTCACGGTGCCCCCTTCGCCCGGACGGATCCGGGGACCTGCGACCGGCGGACCCGGGCCATGGTCGCAAGGCCACGGTCCGATGACCAGGATGCCGCCGTGGCGCATACGGTCCCTGTACGCGCGGCAGGAACGGCGGCCCCCGGGGAAGGCGGCACGCGGGCTCAGCTCACCGTGTCGAGGATGACCCGCGCCACCAGCGCCGGATCGTCGTTCATCGGCACATGTCCGCAGCCCGGCAGCCGTACGAGCCGGGCGCCCGGGATGGTGCGCTTGGCGCGGATGCCCTGGCGGGGGAGGAGCAGCCGGTCGCGGTTGCCCCAGGCGATCGTCACCGGGACATCGGGCACATCCGAGGTGAACCGCACCTCCCGGCCGGCCGCCAGCGTCGGCGCGAAGCCGGCTGCCTCGCGCAGCGCCCGGGTCTCCGCCACGACGGCGTCGGCCGAGCGGCGCCCGGGGTGGGCGTAGATGGTGGCGGTGAGCGAGGCGCGGCCGAGGGCCGTCCTGGCCAGCGACTCCACCGTCGGCTGGGGCAGCGCCTGGGCACCGGCGTACATCCCGCGCAGCACCCCGAAGGCGTAGCGCCGCTCGGCCGGGGTCCAGAAGCCCGCGGGCGAGAGCGCGGTGACCGACCGCACGGCGCCGGTGCGGCCCAGCTCCAGTGCGAGCAGCCCGCCCAGCGAGTTGCCCACCACATGCGGCCGGTCGATGCCGAGTTCGGCGAACGCCGCGGTGAGCAGCGGGATGACCGACGACAGGTCGTAGGAGGAACCGTCCGGCAGGCCGGGGGAGGCGCCGAATCCCGGCAGATCGAACGCGATGACCTCGTGGGAGGCGGCGAGGATGTCGCACACCGGGCGCCAGGCCTGGAGGTGGTGGCCGATGCCGTGCAGCAGGACGACGGGCTCGCCCGCGCCCTTGCGGTCGTAGGCGACCGTGAACGGCGGCCGGTCCTCGGGGGTGATACGGGCGAAGGAGACCGGGGCGGCCATGGGCGAACTCCTCTGGGGTGCGGGACTTTCGGTGGTGCCGACGTGCGCTGACACGATGCCAGCTGGGACTACTGAGCGGTATGGGGCGGCCGGGGTGAGGGAGAGTGTGCCGCACACCACGCGCCCGCGCCCCCGCACTCCCCGGTTTCCGCTGGACAAGGCCGGGGCGGCCGGGTGGGATGGAGGGGTGCTGAAGGATTCCGCGACCGAGGCCACCGACGTCTTCGAGGAGCACCGCCCCGTCCTCTTCGGGGTGGCCTACCGGATGCTCGGCCGGGTGGCCGATGCCGAGGACGTGCTGCAGGACGCCTGGCTGCGCTGGTCGGGCGCGGACCACGCGGCGGTACGTGAACCGCGCGCCTTTCTCGTACGCGTCACCACCCGGCTGGCCCTCGACCGGCTGCGCCAGATCCGGTCACGGCGTGAGTCCTATGTGGGGCCCTGGCTGCCGGAGCCGCTGCGGACCGACGTCGGCGGCACCGTCCCGGACACCGCCGAGCGGGCGGTGTTCACCGAATCGGTCACCCTCGCGGTGCTCGTCGTCCTGGAGTCGCTCTCCCCTCTGGAGCGCGCGGTGTTCGTGCTGCGCGAGGCCTTCGGCTATCCGTACGCGGAGATCGCCACCACCCTTGACCGCAGCGAGGCCGCGGTCCGTCAACTGGCGGGCCGGGCCCGGCGGCATGTGGCGGAGGGCACTCCGCGCTATGAGGTCGATCCGGTGCGGCAGCGGGACCTGACCGAACGGTTCCTGGCCGCCGCGGCCGGCGACGACCTGGACGGGCTGCTGAGCCTGCTGGCGGCGGACGCCCGGCTGGTCGGGGACAGTGGAGGGAAGGCCAAGGCCCCGCTGCGGATCATCGAGTCCGCCGACAAGGTCGCCCGCTTCCTCTTCGGCGTCACCCGGTCCGTACCGGCCGGTCTGGAGTTCACGGTCCTCGAACTCAACGGCGGGATCGCGCTGTTGGCGCACCTCGACGGCGAGCCGGACTCCGTCATCCAGCTCGGGATCGCCGACGGCAAGATCAAGACCGTCTATGTCGTCCGCAACCCCGAGAAGCTGGTGTCGCTCGCGGCTCGCTGAGCGGCGGCCCGCAGGCCGAGCCGCGGACTCGACAGCACCGGGACACCGGCGTCGAGCCCCTCGGCGGCCGGTGCCATGGAGGCCTGCGCCAGGACGATCACCTCGGCGTCCCGGACCCCCCGTGCCGCGGCGGCGACCATCGACAGATGGCCGTCGGTGTCGCCGCTCTCGAAGCGCTCCCAGGCGCCCGGCACCAGCACGGTCCGCATCCTGACCTCGCGGCCGGCCCGTTGGGCCTCCTCGGCGATCAGGGCTTCCGTAGGGGCGAGGGTGCTCTCCACGGTGGCGAGTACGACGATCCGCGGTCCGGCGGCGACGGCCGCCGCGGCCATCGGGCGGTCCACACGGAGAACGGGCAGGCCGAGCGCGGCGCCGGCCGCCTCCGCCACCGAACCGATCGTCGAGCAGGTGCACAGCGCCGACCGCGCACCGTCGTGGGTCGCCTCCGCGAGCGCGGCGGCGACGTCCTCCGCGACGGCCTCCGGCCCCTGCGCCCTTGCCCGCTCCAGGAGTTCGGGGCGTACGAGGTGATGCAGCGTCAGGTCGGGCGCCTCCTCGTCACGCAGTGCGTCGAAGACCGGGACATGGACGGGCGAGGTGTGCAGCAGAGCGAGCATGCCCGGGAGGTTACCGAGCGCGGCCGGGGAGAGCGTGCGCGGGAGGCCCGTTCCGGGCGGGCCGAGCGGGCCGAAACGGATGCCGGATTGGTCTTGACCAAGGGTGGGGGCGGCCATATCGTCGGGATACTGCAACAACCTTTCATAAAGAAGCGTTCATCATCGGGCGCGCAGCGGGCCCCTGTCCGGCGGCCGTGCGCGGCCCGAGCCCCATGGGGGAACAGTCCCGGTAACGGCCAGTGCGGAGGACAGGGTGGGGACCACGCAGCTCGAAACGGTGCCGGAGCCGAAGTACTGGCACCTCAAGACCGTGCTCAGTGAGGCGCTGGACTCGGAGTTCGCGGTCGGCGAGATTCTGCCCAACGAGCGTGATCTGGCGGCGCGGTTCGGCGTCGCACGGGCCACGCTGCGGCAGGCGCTGGAACAGCTGGAGCTGGAAGGCAGACTCCAGCGACGCCGCGGTGTGGGCACCACCGTCGCACCGCCCCGCGTCGGTGTCGCCGTCGCCGCCCGCCACACCTGGCCCGGCGCCGCCGGTGACGACTGGCAGCCGGTCGACTCCGCCCAGAGCGATACGGTGCCCGCCGCGGTGGCCCGCCTACTGGAGACGGCCCCCGGCGAGTTGATGCACATCGTCCGCCGCACCCGGGTCACCGAAGGTCAGCCCCTCGCCGCCGAGTTGGTGTACATCCCGGCGGCCGCGGTCCCCGGCTGCGCCGAGGCCGAGCTGCTCACCGGCCCCGCCCGTGCCTATGCGGTCCTGCGGGAGCTGCAGTCGCTGGAGCTGACGGGCCAGGACCGTACCGTCGAGCTCGGTTCGGCCCGTGCGGAGGACGCCCGGCAGCTGGACAGGCTGCCCGGCGCGCCCGTCCTCGTCGTCACCACCCGCTATGTCTCGGGGGGCCGGACGACCGCCGTCGCGGTCTCCACTTACCGTGCGGACACCTGCCGACTGACCTTCGGGGAGAGCGACGCGGTCGCCTTGCTCGCGGGGTAAGGCGGGGCGGTAGCTGAGGTACGGGTCCCGGATTTTGGTGGGCCCGTACTGTTGTGGCGGTCGGCGGTAGCCCGTTGCCGTCTTGCCGCGCCGCCCCTCCGTAGTGGCGCCCGTTAGCGCCCCGCGCCCCGGTGGCGCCCCGCCACCGTCCCCTCTACCGCGAAGAGTTCGCCCTCCACATGGTCGAGCGCGAGCCGCAGCGCCCCCGTTGCCACCGCCGCCTCGCCGAGCTGCGACAGGGCGACCTGCGGCGGTCGCAGGCAGTAGCGCGTCAACTCCCGGCGCAGCGGCTCCAGTACACCCGCCAGGCCCGCCGCCCAGCCGCCGATCACCACCAGCTCCGGGTCCAGCGCCAGCACCAGCGCCGCGACATCGTGCACCAGCCGCCGGAGGAAGCGGTCCACCGCCTCCCGCGCCTGTACGTCACCGTCCCGCGCCGCCGCGAAGACCGCCGCCACCTGCGCCTCGTCCAGGGGATGCAGCGGTTCCCCGGTCGTCGACAGCAGCTTCTCCGGCGTGGCCTCCCGGCCGAGCAGATGCAGTGCGCCGATCTCCCCGGCGGCCCCGCCGAATCCGCGGTGCAGTCGGCCGCCGATCAGTGAACCGGCACCCGGGCTGAGTCCCGCCAGCACGAAAACGATGTCATCCGAGCCGGTCGCCGCGCCCTGCCAGTGCTCGGCCACCGCGGCGGCGTTCGCGTCGTTCTCGACCAGTACCGGGCAGCGGAACGACCGGCGCAGCCGGTCACCCAGCGGCAGGCCCGTCCAGCCCGGCAGCGCGGTGCTCAGCCGTACGGTGCCGTCGGCCTCCACGATGCCGGGGCCGGCCGCCCCGACGGCCCACAGCGAACCGCGGGGCAAGCCCGTACGGCGCAGCAGATCGGACACCACGGCACGGACCCGCTCCAGCCGCTCATCGGCCGGTGCACTCACCGCCACGGGGCGCTGCGCGCTGTCCAGCACCCGCCCGTCCAGATCGGACAGCAGGGCGGCGACGCGGTGCGGGCCGATCTCGATGCCCAGCAGATGGCCCGCCTCGCGATGGAAGCGGAACCGGCGGGCCGGCCGGCCCTGGCGACGGGTCGCGGCGTCCCCGGCGGCCGCCTCGACCACCAGACCGGTCTCGATGAGCCCCTCGACCACACCCTCGACCGTCGGCCGGGACAGCCCCGTCACCTGGACGAGGTCGGTGAGCGTGGGGGAGTCCGCGGCGCGCAGCGCATCCAGCACCACCGCGGAGTTGATCCGTCGCAGCAGGGACGGATCCCCGCCGGTGAGCCGCCCCAACGTCCCTCCCTCACTTTGCGTGTGGGGCGGAGCGTAGCCGGTCAGAGGGTGCCCGGCGAGCCCCGCGGGAGGGCGGCACGGGCGGCCGCGGCACCCACCCGGCCCGCCCGGGGTGCGCCCGCTCCCGGCACCGCGACGGCCAATTGTCAGACCCGCGCGGTTTACTGACGGCATGACCCTTGACGAGGATCTGACGCTCATCGACCGACTGCGGCTGCGGGAGTTCCCGGCGGTGCCGGGCCGGTCCGGCATGGTCGAGAGCGGGCCCGGCTACCACATAGCCGGGCTGCGGGTCAGCGAGGAGTTCTGGGACGCGGACGCCGCCGAGGTGGCGGAGGCCGAGGAGGAGTTCACGGCCGAGCTGACGGCGCTGGTGCAGGCGCTGTCCTTACGGTGGGGTGCGCCCGAAACGGTCGATCTCACGGCCCAGTTGGAACGGTCCGCACAGGGCCTGCCGGTCCGGCCGCCGCTGGACACCCTGTGCGGATATGTCCCGCGGATGCAGGGCTGGCGGGTGCAGGGCCGCTGGATAGGTGTGGGGGTGGGGCAGGGCGCACGCGAGCTGCCGTTCCAGCTCGTGGCGGCCATAGGGGAGGAGGGCGTTTAACGGGAGAAGGCAGGGGCGAGCGCCGCGGAGAGGAGGCGGTGCGGGGTGCCGGTGCCGTCGGCGGGGACGGTCCAGAGGTCGGAGCCGTAGTCGCCCGGCAGGGAGTAGACCAGGGTGCGGCCGTCGCGCCAGATGGCCTGGTCGTCGATGTTGCGGTGTTCGCCGGTCGCGGTCTCGCGCAAGGTGCGCAGGTCGAGGACGTACAGCCGCCAGGGGGCATCGGGGTCGGCGCCCGCGACGCGCTTCTTGTAGGCGATCCGGGTGCCATCGGGGGAGAGCGAGGGGCATTCGACATTGGAGTGCAAGGCCCGGAGGGTTCTGGTGCGGCGGTCGCCGCGGACGAGATAGGTCTTTCCGCCGGTGGCGGCGGTGGCGTAGAAGCGGGTGTCATCGGCGAAGGTGACGCCCCAGACGTTGATATCGACGGCGTGGACCCGGTGCCTGTCGACGGTCAGCGCGTAGGTCTCCAGGTTGGCGTCCAGGTGCCGGCCACGGGTGTCGACGATGGAGGTGCGGGTGGAGAAGGCGGTGCCCGCGTAGGAGTCACCGCTGACGAAGACGGTCCAGGCGACGCTGCGGCCGCTGGGGGAGACCCGGGCGCGGGTGGGGGTACCGGCCAGGTCGTAATGGCGCAGTGCGCGCAGCCGGTTGTCCAGGAGGACGGCGCGGTAGGTGTCCCGGAGTTTGCCGTGCACGGCCTGGAGGCAGATGCCGGTCCCGGCGGCCGCGTGGAACCGCAGGCAGTGCACCCCGGACGCGGTGCGCGGTCCGGTGAGCCGCCCTTCCGGCACGGCGGTGATCTCGTCGCGGTGCGGCCCCCAGGCCATGTTGCGGAAGAGACCATGGCGCGGATCGTCCAGGCGTACGGGCCCGGGGGCCACCTCGGGGCCGCCGGACTGTGTGCGGTCCTTCCGGTCGGCGCGCCCGGCGGCGTGCAGGATCGCGCCGACGGCGACCGCGCCGAGTACGGCCACGGTGGCGAGCAGGATGACCAGGCGCGCGGTGTGGTTCAACGGGGTGCGGTTCACGGTGTGTGCTCCGAGGGGGAGTTCGGGGCCGTGGCCGGTCCGGCCGGCCGCAGCAGCCGGGCGCTGAGAGCCGCGGCCAGGGCCAGTCCAACGGCCGCGGCGAGGACGGCGGTGCGGTCGCCCCAGGCCGTCCAGGCGGCGCCGAAGGTGAGCGAACAGACGAAGCGGGCGGCCGTCTGACCGGTCTGCACCACCGCCAGACCGCTGCCACGGGCGTCCTCGGGCGCCGCGTCGGCGGTCGCGGCGGCCAGCACTCCGTCGGTCGCCGCATAGAACGCGCCATGCAGCACGAGCACGGCACCCACCAGCGCCGCACCACCGCCGAAGGGCGCCAACAGCAGCCCATAGGCGCACAGCAGCACCAGATGCCCGGCCACGAACAGCCGCCGCCGGCCGATCCGGTCGGCGATCGCCCCCATCGGTACCGCCAGCGACAGAAACGCCGCGGCGGTGCCCAGCGGGAGCAGCGGAAACCACCCCACCGGGAGGTCCAGCCGCCGCTGCAGGGCCAGATACAGGAAGGAGTCGCTGACGGTGGTCAGCCCGAGCAGGACGGCGCAGGCGGTCAGTCGGCGTATCTGCGGTCGGCCCAGCAGGGCACGGACCGGCGTCCGCGGTCCGTCCGGGGCCCGTCCGGCGGTGTCCTCGGCGGCGGGCAGGGCGCGGGCGGCGGGCAGCGCGCGGCCCGGGACGGTGCGGCCCGGAACGGTGCGGCCCGGGACGAACAGCAGAAGGACGACCACACCCAGTACGGCGACACAGAAGCTGACCGTGAACACCGCGTCATAGCCCTCGGCCGCCGCCCGCAGCAGCAGAAACGCCACCAGCGGGCCGCACAGCGCGCCCGCGGTGTCCATCGCCCGGTGCACCCCGAACGCCCGGCCACGGGTCGCCGGTTCGGCGGCCAGCGAGATCATCGCGTCCCGTGGTGCGGTCCGCAGCCCCTTGCCGGTCCGGTCCACCGCCAGCACCACCCCGATCAGCGGCAACGAGTGCACCAGCAGCAACAGCGGCTTGCAGAGCGCGGAGAGCCCGTACCCCACCGCGGCCACCGCCTTGTGGCCCCCGCCCCCGCCCCGGTCCGACAGCCGGCCGCCCACCAGCCGCACCAGCGCGCTCACCCCGTTGTAGACCCCGTCCAGTACGCCGAACCCCAGCGGGGACAGCCCGAGTTCGGCGACGAGGTACAGCGGGAGCACGGCCGTGACCATCTCCGAGGAGATATCGGTGATGAGGCTGACCACGCCCAGGACCAGCACCGTGGAGGGGACGGCGGCTGTGGCGCGGCGGCCGCGTCCGGCGATTCGGCCGCCCGGCGCATCAGAGGTGGCCGGGGCCGGGCGGCCGTCTGCGAGATACACGGGTCAGCCGGCCCAGATACCGCTGATGTCCTTGGCGTCGGCGGCCTGGCCCGCGTGCGAGGTGCCGTACATGTCCTCAAGGGTGCGCAGCACGTCGTAGTGGTTGTAGGTGGTGTCCGAAGTGGCACCGGCCCGCACGGGCTCGCCGTACAGCACGGTCGGGATGCGGTTGCCGCTGAGCCGGTTGTCCTCGTCGAAGGTGAGCAGCAGCAGACTGTTGTGGGTCTTGGCCCAGTCGGCGTAGCTCTTGAGGTGGTCCTTCAGCCAGCTGTCGCCCGTGGACACCGAGCAGTCGTGCATATCGCTGCACAGGTTCGGTACGACGAACGAGACGGTGGGCAGCTTCGAGAAGTCGCTGGGGAAGGCGTCCACGGTGTGTGCCGACCCGGTGGGGACATTGCTGAAGCCGAACCACGGGTTGTGCTTCTGGGCGTACTTGCCGCTCTTGCAGGTGGTCGAGCCCTCGGCGGGCAGCGACTCGTTGTAGCTGGCCCAGGACTTGCCGGCCGCGGTCAGCTCGGAGGCGAGGTTGGGGGCGTCGCTGAATCCCGGGTCGACGCAGCTGTCGTCGGTGACGCCCTGGGTGTCGCCGGAGAAAAGGGCGTAGTAGTTGGGCTGGCTGGGGTGGGTTTCGGCGTAGGAGGCGGTCAGACTGGCGCCACCGGAGGCAAGGGAGTTGATGTACGGCGCGCCGGAGGCGCCCATCACCTGGTCGTAGGCGTGGTTCTCGAAGACCACCACGACGACATGGTCGGGGGTGGGCACGGCGGCCGCGGCGGCCTCGGCGCCGAAGCCGTTCCCCGCCCAGATGCCGAGACCGGCGGTGGCCAGGGCGAACGCCCCGGCGAGTGCGGTGACGTTGCGGCGGCGGGAGCGGCGGATGCGGTGGGAGGAGGGCGGCACGGCGGTGGGGGACGACGCGGGCGTGGCAGGCACGGTGGTCTCCGTACGGGAGTGGGGGCGTGCGCGGGCGGCGTCAGAGTAGAGCCGTCAGATAGGCATGTACATGCCTTCGAAATGACGGCCGGCCGAACGGTGGACGGCTTTATCCGCCCGCCCCAGACGCTGAGCCGTAGCCCAACCCACCGTCCGCCCTATTCCCCGTCACCCTCCGCGAACGCCGCCGCGCGCAGCCGTCCGTACTCCTCCGCCATGGTCGCCACCGTCCAATGGGCGTTCAGACCACTGGGGTTGGGCAGGGCCCAGACGCGGGTATTGCCCAGCGTGCGCTGCTGCGGCCCGATCGCGGCCTTCTTGTCGTCGAAGGCCACGCGATACGCCGTGACACCGGCGACGGCGAGCCAGCGGGGCCGCAGCCGCGCCACCTTCTCGGCCAGCAGCCGGCCGCCCTCGCGGTACTCCTGCGCGGTCAGCTCATCGGCCTTGGCCGTCGCCCGCGCCACCACATTGGTGATGCCGAGGCCATGGGCGAGCAGCTCTTCCTGCTCGGCGGGGCGGAATTGACGCGGCGTGAAGCCGGCCGCGTGCAGGACCGGCCAGAACCTGTTGCCGGGCCGGGCGAAGTGGTGGCCGGTGGCCGCCGTCATCAGCCCGGGGTTGATACCGCAGAAGAGCACGCGAAGGCCGCTCGCGGCCACGTCCGGGACGAGGCGGCCGCGAGCGGCTTCGAGCTCTTCGGGGGTGAAGCGCACGGCTCCTCGCGTCAGAGGATCGAGCCGGGGGTGTATGCCGCGGCCTCCGGGTGCTGCTTGGCGATCTCCTCGATCCGGGCGACGACGGCCGCCACCTGGTCGGCCGCCGCGCCGGTGAAGGAGAGCTTGTCCGCCATCAGGGCGTCCAACTCCGCCTTGTCCAGCGGGATCCGCGCATCGGCGGCGAGCTTGTCCAGCAGCTCGTTGCGCTCCGCGCCCTGCTCCCGCATGGCCAGCGCCGAGGCGACCGCGTTCTCCTTGATCGCCTCGTGCGCCTCCTCGCGGCCCACACCGGCGCGGACGGCGCCCATCAGCACCTTCGTCGTGGCGAGGAAGGGCAGATAGCGGTCCAGCTCGCGGGCGATGACGGCGGGGAACGCGCCGAACTCGTCGAGCACGGTCAGGAACGTCTCCAGCAGACCGTCCAGCGCGAAGAAGGAGTCCGGCAGGGCGACCCGGCGCACCACGGAGCAGGACACATCGCCCTCGTTCCACTGGTCGCCGGAGAGCTCACCGGCCATCGAGGCATAGCCGCGCAGGATCACCATCAGGCCGTTGACGCGCTCGCAGGAGCGGGTGTTCATCTTGTGCGGCATCGCCGAGGAGCCGACCTGGCCGGGCTTGAAGCCCTCGGTGACCAGCTCGTGCCCGGCCATCAGCCGGATGGTCTTGGCCAGCGAGGACGGGGCGGCGGCCAGCTGCACCAGCGAGGTCACCACTTCGTAGTCCAGCGACCGCGGGTAGACCTGGCCGACGGAGGTGAACGCCTGGCCGAAGCCGAGGTGCCCGGCGATCCGCTGCTCCAGGTCGGCGAGCTTGGCGGCGTCCCCACCCAGCAGGTCCAGCATGTCCTGGGCGGTGCCGACCGGGCCCTTGATGCCGCGCAGCGGGTAGCGGGAGAGCAGCTCCTCCAGCCGGGCGAACGCCACCAGCAGCTCGTCCGCGGCGGTCGCGAAACGCTTGCCGAGGGTTGTGGTCTGCGCGGCGACATTGTGCGAGCGGCCCGCCATGACCAGCTCGGCGTGCTGGGCGGCCAGCGAGCCCAGACGCGCCAGCACGGCGACCGTACGGTCCCGCATCAGCTCCAGCGACAGCCGCACCTGCAGCTGCTCGACGTTCTCCGTCAGGTCGCGGGAGGTCATGCCCTTGTGGACCTGCTCATGGCCGGCCAGGGCGTTGAACTCCTCGATGCGGGCCTTGACGTCGTGCCGGGTGACCTTCTCGCGCTCGGCGATGGAGGCCAGGTCGACGGTGTCCAGCACCCGCTCGTAGTCGGCCAGCGCCTGCTCGGGGACCTCCACCCCCAGGTCCTTCTGTGCACGCAGCACGGCAAGCCACAGCTTCCGCTCCAGCTTGACCTTGTATTCGGGGGACCACAGCACGGCCAGCTCCGCGGAGGCGTAGCGGCCGGCCAGGACATTGGGGATGCGAGGCTTCGCAGACACAGCAGTCACGTGGTCAGAGTCTACTGGCGAATTGCGCAGGCCAGCGCCCCGGTCCCGGTTGTACGTTCCTCCAGGCCAGGGTGCGGGGGCCAGGGTCCCGGCGACTCCGGGTGTCAGCCCTCGTACGGCAGCAGCTCGGGGCGCTTGGCCGGACGTCCGTCACCCGAGGACCGGCCGGTGAGCCGCCGGCCCACCCACGGCACCAGATGCTCCCGCGCGAACCGCAGATCCGCGGCCCGCCGTGCACCCCAGCCCGGCGGGGCGGCGGCCGGCAGCGGCGCGTCCCAGTCCGACGCGGCGGCCAGTCCGAGCGCCTGCCAGACGGCCTCCGCCACCCGGTGGTGCCCCTCGGCGTTCAGATGCAGCCGGTCGTCGGCCCACAGCCGCGGGTCGGAGAGCGCCCGTGACGCGTACAGGTCCACGACCAGCGCGCCGTGCCGGGCGGCCACCTCGTCGATCCGCGTGAACAGCTGCTCCATGCGCGGTCGGAAGCGCTCCAGTACGGGCCCCTGACGCCCCGGGCTGCGCATCAGCACCAGCTGCCCACCACCCCTGGCCAGCTGCCCGGCCGCGTCCTCGAACCGGGCGCAGACCTGCTCCACATCGCACTTGGGCCGCAGAACGTCATTGAGCCCGCCGACCAGCGTCACCAGATCGGCGCCCATCGCGGCCGCCGGACCGCACTGCTCGTCGGCGATCTGCCCGATGAGCTTGCCGCGGACCGCGAGATTGGCGTAGCGGAACGCCGGGGTGGCCTCGGGGGCCCCGGGCGACGGCCGGGCCGCGGCCGCCAGCCGGGCGGCGAGCAGATCGGCCCAGCCGCGGTACGAGCCGTCCGGCAGGCCGTCCGACATGCCTTCGGTGAAGCTGTCGCCGACCGCGACGAAACTGGTGTAACGGGCATTCATCTCCATGGCGCGGTGATCCTACCGCCCGCCGTACCGCGCGGTATGCCCGGTCCCCGGGGTTCAGTGATGTCTTGCGGTGTACGGTCTCCTGATCTCGACCCGTGGGTACGCCGCGACCTCGGGAGGCGATCGTCGCCTATGCGCGGGCGATGATCAGCTACCAGCAGGCCAACCGCCGCCAGGTCCGCGTGATCACCGAGATGCTGCTCGACGACGGGGGAGCCCGGCTCAAGATGCCGGGCTCCCCCTATCGGTCGTGCTTCGGCGCCTCCTCCTCAGGCCGCCGGGCGTTGCAGCACCAGCCCCCGGAGCACGTCCTCCATCGTCACCAGCCCGGCCAGCCGACCGTCGTCACCGATCACCGCGGCCAGATGCGTACGGGACCCGCGCATCGCCGTCAGTACGTCGTCCAGCAGCGTCGCGGCCTTCACCCGGGCGATCGGGCGCAGCGCGGAGACCGGGAAGGGCACCGCGCGGGGGCTCGCGTCCAGGGCGTCCTTGACATGCAGATAGCCCAGGATGCGCTGGGTGTCGTCGACCACGGGGAAGCGCGAGAAGCCGGACTCGGCGGCCAGCCGCTCCAGCCCCTCGGGGGTGATCCCCATCTGTGCGGAGACGACCTTCCCGACCGGCAGCAGCACCTCCCGGACCGGGCGGCGGCCCAGCTCCAGTGCGTCGCGCAGCCGCTCCTGCGCCCGCTCGTCGAGCAGCCCGGCCGCCCGGGAGTCCTCGACCATCTTCGCGAGCTGGTCGTCCGAGAAGGTCGCGGCCACCTCGTCCTTGGTCTCCACCCGCATCAGCTTGAGCAGCCCGTTGGCCAGCGCGTTGATCGCGAAGATCGCCGGGCGCAGCGCCCGGGTCAGGGCGATCAGCGGCGGGCCGAGCACCAGGGCGCTGCGTACCGGCTCGGCCAGCGCGACGTTCTTCGGCACCATCTCGCCGAAGAGCATGTGCAGATAGGTGGCCAGCGACAGCGCGATCACGAACGAGATCGGGTGGATCAGCGCAGTCGAGATGCCCACCGAATGGAACACCGGTTCCAGCAGATGGGCGATGGCGGGCTCGGCGACCGCGCCCAGCACCAGGGTGCACAGCGTGATGCCCAACTGAGCCGCCGCGAGCAGCGCCGAGACATGCTGCAACCCCCACAGCACACTGGTCGCCCGGCGGTCTCCGCGCTCGGCGTACGGCTCGATCTGGCTGCGGCGCACCGAGATCAGGGCGAACTCGGCGCCCACGAAGAAGGCGTTGACGACCAGCGTCAGCAGACCCACGAACAGCTGGACCGCGGTCATCGGCGGGCCTCCTTCTCCTGCTCGTCGGTGCTGCCCGGCAGCGGGGCGTGCAGCAGCACCCGCGCCGCGCGGTGGCCGGTGGCGTCCAGGACATCCATCGACCAGCCGGCCACCTCCAGGGTGTCGCCGTCCTTCGGTATCCGGCCGAGCTCGGTGGCGATGAGACCGGCGAGGGTCTCGTACGGGCCGTCCGGCAGCCGCAGGCCGATCCGCTCCAGCTGGTCGGTGCGCGCGGCGCCATCGGCCTGGTAGACCTTGCGGCCCTCCGCGTCGCTGCCGGCCGGCGCCAGGTCGGGGGTCTCCAGCGGGTCGTGTTCGTCGCGGACCTCGCCGACCACTTCCTCGACGATGTCCTCCAGCGTCACCACGCCCGCCGTACCGCCGTATTCGTCGATGACCACGGCCATCGTGCGCCTGCCGGAGAGCCGGTCCAGCAGCCGGTCGACGGCCAGTGTCGCGGGGACCAGCAGCGGCTCGCGGACCAGCTCGGAGACCGGATGGCGGGGGCGGCGCTCGGCCGGGATGGCCAGCACGTCCTTGATGTGCGCCACCCCGACGACACTGTCCAGGCTGCCGCGGTAGACGGGGAAGCGGGACAGCCCGGTCGCCCGGGTCGCATTGGCCACGTCCTCCGCGGTGGACTGCACCTCCAGCGCGATCACCTGCACCCGCGGTGTCATGACGTTCTCCGCGTTCAGATCGGCGAGGTTGAGGGTGCGGACGAAGAGTTCGGCGGTGTCCGGCTCCAGCGCGCCCTCCTTGGCGGAGTGCCGGGCCAGCGCCACCAGCTCCTGCGGGCCGCGGGCCGAGGCCAGCTCCTCGGCGGGCTCCAGGTCCATCCGGCGGACCGTGCGGTTGGCGGTGTTGTTGAGGTGCCGGATCAGCGGCCGGAAGGCGGCGCTGAAACCGCGCTGGGCGGTGGCGACCTTCCTCGCGACGCTCAGCGGATGGGAGATGGCCCAGTTCTTCGGGACCAGTTCGCCGACGACCATCAGGACGACCGTGGAGATCGCCGTACCGAGGACCAGGGTCAGGGAATCCGCCACCGAACGGGGCAGGCTCATGGCATCCAGCGGTCCCGCCAGCAGCGTGGCGATGGCCGGTTTGGAGAGCATGCCGATGACCAGGCCGGTGACGGTGATGCCCAGCTGGGCGCCGGAGAGCTGGAAGGTGAGACCGCGCACCGCCTTCAGGGCGCTGTCCGCGCCCCGCTCACCGCGCTCGGCGGCGCGTTCGAGGTCGCTGCGCTCGACGGTCGTCAGCGAGAACTCCGCCGCGACGAAGACACCACAGGCCAGGGTCAGGAGGAGCGCCACACCCAGAAGGAGCAGGTCGGTCATCGAGTCACCTCCGTCCCATGATCGAACAGGATCGGGAGGTTCGCGCTCTGTCGGGAGGATGATCGACAACTGGGAGGCTCGCCCATGGCTGGACGCTCACACACCTTTCACTGAATGGGGGAACACCATGGTAAAGGATCAGCAAAGTTGCCGGTGAGTAAAGAGCCCGCCCCGGACCGGGACGGGCTCGTGCAGGATCGTCGAATACCGCGCTCAGCCGTCGAGCGGCTTGACCCAGCGCCGCCAGTGGTTCTCGCGATGGTAGCCAGCTGCGGCCCACGTGTGGTGGGCCTGCTCGTTGGCTTCCAGGACCATGGCGTCGGCGCGTCGCCCGCCGAGGGCGGTGAAGCGTTGTTCTGCGGCTTCCAGCAGGGCGGTGGCGATGCCTTGCCGACGGTGGTCGGGGTGTACGGCGAGTCGGTAGGCGGAGCATCGCCATCCGTCGAAGCCGGCTATGACGGTTCCGGTGAGGACGCCGTCGCGCTCGGCGAGGAGCAGGGCTTCGGGGTCTCGTGTGATGAGTCGGGCCACTCCGTCGTGGTCGTCGCTGATGCTCGTTCCTTCCGCGGCGTCGCGCCAGAACTGCAGCACGGCTTCGATGTCCGGGAGAGTGGCGTGGCGGATGTGGAGATCACTCATGGGGCGAGCCAAGCAGAGCGCCAGCCTGTCTGGCGAACGGATTCTGTGCCGAGGAATCGAGAGGGGTGGTGGGCCTGGTCCCGGGTTCGCGCACGCCACAAGCCCGGCCGTGATCCCCTGGAGTGGCTTCTCAGGGCCCGGCCGACGCAAACCCTTTCGTGCGAGGGATCACGCCCGACCGGCGCCGCCGCGTGCAGACAGCTCCAGCGTCACCACGTTCGCGTCGGGGCCACCGGACACCTTGACCCCGCGCGGCCAACTCGTCCCGCCCTTCGGAACGTTCGCGTCGAGTTGCACTGCGCGCACCGACTCGCCGTTCTCGCTGAACACCCAGAGCGAAGGGCCTTCGTACGACGTCGCGGAGACCGACCACTCGACCGGGTCACCCACCGCCTCGGAGATGTCATCGCTGTCTGTCCCGTACGCGAATACCTGCACCCGGTCCCAGCCGAACCCGGTCATGCCGGACAGTGGCACCGCCTCCGGTGTCCGCACCGCCGCGTCCAGCTTCGCTTGGAGGGCCTTGTCCGTCGTACTGGACAGTGGTCTCTCCCTGATGAACAGATACCAGGAGGCCACCAGCGCCAGGGCCAGTGCCGGCACCGTGACCAGCCACAACTTGCGGACGCCCCGCATGCCCGCGCCCACGCCCTAGCTCCCCGGGCCCGGGTCGCCCGGGTCCCTGCCCTCGTGGGTGCCGCCCTTCACCCTGTTGGTGTGTCCGTGTTCTCCGATCTCCACCTTGTCGCTGGCCACGAGGTTCCCTTCGCGGTCCATCACCACGGTCGTGCCGAGCTGCACCGCCGACTGGATCTTTGCGGCCAACTGGGCCGGTGTGTCCGTCGGGTTGTTCATGGCGATGCGGCGTCCGACCTCGTTGTTGTAGAGGTCCATGGCCTCCCGGTCCTTCGGGTTCCCCGGCAGGCGCTCGTGCGCAGTCCCGTACTGCTCGGCCCACTCGGGGCCGAATCGCTGGGTCATCAGCGCGTTCCAGTACGCATGCCTGAAGGCATCCATGTGACCGTCGTTGTCGTCCTCGGGGAAGCGCGCCTGGCACTCCTCCCAGGCGCGCTCCTTGATGTCCTTGAAGTCGCTCTTCTCCACGAGACTCAGGTCGCTGAGCAGATTCTCCTCGCCCTGGGTGATCTGCTCGCCGAAGTAGTCCGTCACTCCACGTGGGTCGTCGGTGACTTGGTACTCGCGGAGGATCTCCTTGGGGCTCTTGCGCCGCCCCCTGTGCACGACGTCGTTGAACGCGTCCCGGCGCGTGCCACCGTCGTCCTTGAGGTCCCAGGCGATCCGTTCGTCGGCCTTGTCGTCCATCCGCAGCGCGTCCTGGATCTGGGTGTGCGCCTCTGTCAAGTTGCCCCGGACGGGGCCGCTGCGGCAGCAAGTCGGCTCCGCCGCGGTCAGCAGGGCCCGCCGGATTTCGAGGGCAACACCGCCGGCCTTCTTGATCGCGTCGGGATCAGCGGCGTAACCCCGCTCACCGTCACGTAACTCAGCCATACAGCTCCCCCTCAAGCTCCGTGTGCCCTTCATCTCCTTGCACCAAGAGGTGGACGCACGAGGCGTCTTGCGGGGTTCCGGGTGATTCTCTATGGAATTGTCGCGCCCCCGTGACCTGGATCGCGGATCTCACGCACACGACATGATCACGACTCGATACGCCACTAAGGCTGATGACGACTCGCTGAAGGGCTGCTCACCAAGACCTACGCCGGGTGGCGAGCACTTCAGGGGCTGATGACGGGGTCCCGGGCCACCAGAAGGCCAGCACGGCATCGAGATCGTCCGGGGCTCCGGGCCGCACCTGAAGATCACTCATGCCCCGATCCCACCACCGGGCGGAGCGGGGTGTCGAACGGATTCCACTCCGTGGGCACCACCGGCCCGGCCCCACCGCCCGGCCCTTTTTTGTCCGTTACTGCGCACACCGCCGCCGCTGGAGAACCACGCGGCCACCTCATACGTCCCCCACCGAAATGGAGATCCGGGGGAGGACGGATCTTGGTCATTGACCTGGTTG
Organism: Streptomyces tubercidicus; assembly: GCF_027497495.1. Lineage (GTDB taxonomy): Bacteria > Actinomycetota > Actinomycetes > Streptomycetales > Streptomycetaceae > Streptomyces > Streptomyces tubercidicus. The sequence continues at coordinate 439,369 of NZ_CP114205.1, read as the reverse complement.
CCCAGGTACCCGAGACTCCGTGCAGCCCCCCTCGTCGGCCGTCCGCCCCACCGGTCATCCGGCAGCTTCACGCTGCCCGCCCGCCGGTTGGCCGTCCCGCCACCCACCAGCCCGCGACCCCGCGCGGGCCAGCCCCGAGGAGGCCACCGTGACCGATCGGCACGCAGCCGCGCAGCCCGGCGCGGTCGAACCCCATATCGCCTACGAGGTGCCGGAGCACACCCGGCACGGCTTCACCCGTGCGCTGTGCAGTCTCGGGTTCGGCACCCCTGTCGCCCCGTTGGCGCTGGTCACCGGCGCGATGGCGGTACAGGTACTCCATCAGCCGCTGTGGTCGGGCGTACTGGCGGTGCTCGTGGGGCAGTTGCTCGGCGCGGTGTGCACGGCGCCGCACGGGGCCTCGGGTTGGCGACCCGCTGTGCCGCGGATGCTCCGGCACCGGGCACGGTTCGGCTCGCCGGGGGCGCTCCCGGGTGTGGCCGTCGCGGCCGCCGTGTATGCCGTGTTCTTCGCCGCGCACCTTGCGCTCGCCGGGCGGTCGCTGCACGTCCTGGCGCCCGGCCTGCCGGTCGGCGTGGGCATCCTGCTCGCCGCTGCCGGCTCCGCGCTGCTCTGCCTGATCGGTCACCGCCACCGTCTGATCCCCGTCCTGACCAAGGCGGCGGCGGTGATCCTCGGCCTCGGCAGCGTGGCCGCCCTTGCGGTCGTCGTGATCCGCGGTCTGCCCCTGGACTTCCTCACCCGGGGCGGTTTCACCTTCCCCGGCTGGCTCGCGACCGTCGCCCTCAGCGCCCTGTGGCAGCCGGCCGTCGCCCCGTACGCCGCGGATCCCGCGCGCCTGCCCCGGACTGTCCGCACCACCGCCGCCTTCCCGGTGACCTACGGCGGCCGCTGGCTGGGCCCCTTGCTGCCGTTCGTGGCCGGTGCGGCCCTCGCCCTCGGTCTGGCCGGTGACTTCGGGACGCGCTTCGCCGGTCCGGCCCTGGTGGTGCTTGCCGTGCTGGTGTCCTGGGCCGCGATGAACGGCACCGAGTACTTCCTGTGGGCGCGGTCCCGGCGGCGCTGCGAGGCGGGAGCGGTGCTCGGTATGCGCGAGCAGGCCGCCCGCATTCTCGATCCGCTCCGGCCCCTGTATCCCGAGGACGTACGGGGCTTCGCGGACACCCGTTAGGCAGGGCTGCCGCACCCCGATTCCCGCTTCCGACCCTTCCCCCACCACCAGGCACAGAAATTCTGTCCCTGGCCCGAATTTCCCTTTTTCTGGGCCCTCATGAAAAGCGATGCGGCATCCTACGGATGTCCCCGGGGTTTTGCGAATCGCCACCGGATCTTTGGTGCAAGTTCCTTTGTGCCGACGGGTTTCCGGAGAGCGAGTCGGCCAACGTCTCTCGACTCGACCGATCCGATGTGCGGAGAATCGTCAACTTCCCTATTGAAAGGGGCAGTTGGGTGCCGCGTCGGGGCGGCTGAGGATGGGGGAGTGGAATTGTCGGGCTTTCAAAGGCGGCTTAAAGCGGGCATGTTGCACCATTCCGTCCCTGCCCGGAGCGCGATGGTGCATCTTCGGCCGACTTTCGTGGCTGGATTGTTTTGTTACGGTGACCCCTGCTCTCGGAAAGGCAGTTCGGGTCACGGACGAGCCTGTGGGGAGTGGGCGGCACCTGCCATGTGTCCACCGCTTTCCGTTCCGGCATTCCCTCATGGAGACGATTTAGTTGAACGTGAAATTCTCTTCGGTGAAGCGCGAGGCGCGCGGCGCGCACCGGCGCAGGGCCCGGATGATTCCGATCGGCATCGTGGCCGCGGCAGGCGTCCTCGGTGGATCGCTGGCCGTGTTCAACTCCCAGGACAATGCGACGGCCGGCGAAGCCTTCCCCCGGGCCTCGCACACCGCCACCCCCGGTGCCACGCCGAGCGACCAGCCGTCCTCCCCGGCGCCGACGGCGAGCAAGGCGGGAAACAGCAAGGTCGACCGTTACGAGGCGGAAATCCACCGCCTGGTCAACAAGACGCGCGTCGAGCACGGCTGTGCCCCCCTGCACCGCGACCCGCGCCTGGACAAGGCGGCCCGGCTGCACAGCCAGGACATGGCCGCCCACAGCCATTACTCGCACACCTCCACCGACGGCAAGGGACCCAAGGAGCGGATGGAGGCGCAGGGGTACGACGACGCCTCGGGGGAGAATATCGACGCCTGGCCGACGACTCCCCAGGGCGCGTTCGACGCCTGGATGCACAGCCCGGAACACCGGGACCAGATCCTCGCCTGCCACTCCAAGGGCACCGGCATAGGCGTCGCCCTGGGCGGCAAGCACCGCGCCTACTGGACCCAGGACTTCGGCTACAAGTAAGCCGGGCCGTGGGGCCCGCCCGCCCGGATGCCGTACAGCAGGGCAGCCGGGCGGGCGGCGCTCCCCAGCGATGCCCGCGGACCTGGCCGCTTGCCGCTGCTAGCAGAGGCGCGCTAGCTTTGAGGGGTGGCGAAGACACAGCTGAACGTCAGGGTGGACGAGGCCACTGCCGAAGCGGCGCGAGAGCGCGCTCTGCAGCGGGGAGTGAGCATGAACCGCTATATCGAGGAACTCGTCCTCAAGGACGCCGGCGAGGTAGGCCAGACCTTCGTCGAGGCCGCCTCCGACTTCATGAAGCAGTACGAGCGGGTCTTCGCCGAGGAATTCGGACTGTCGCCAGGCAGCGACCCGGTCACCCCGGGCACCACCGACCACGAAGGACTGCCGGGCACCACGTGACACTGCGCATCGACCTCTCCTGGCTCCTCCTGATCGCCGAACAGCACACCCCCGGAGACCCCCAGGTCACCGACTGGGGCGCCCTGGTGGCCGCCGTCAGCCGCCATGAAGCCGAGATACTCGGCGTGCCCGTCTATACGGACCCTCAGGACCGTGCCGCCGCCCTGCTCCAACTCCTGCTCCAGGTGCCGGCGCTGGAGGGGGCGAACGCGATGTTCGCGACCGCCGTCGCCTATGGCTACCTCGTCGCCAGCGGACTGAAGATCGCCACCTCCCCCGAGCAGGTCCGCGACCTCGCCCGTCTCGTCAAGGACGGCACGGCCGACGTCCGGGCCATCGCGGACGAGCTGCGCACCTGGACGGTCTGAGGGCCGGCGCCGCGCGAGCCGTGTGGGTCGGCTCAGTCGAGCGGCCGCCGGGCCGTGCCCAGCACCGCAGGCGAGGTCGGCAGCGTCGGCCCGCGCTCCGGCACCGTCAGCCGGCGCACCCGCACCACCTCGAACCCGGCCGTGCGGATCGCCCCCAGCGGGTCCCGGCCGGTGTGACAGCCGCCCATCAGCAGGGGCCAGACCGTCCGGTCCAGCGACCACTGCACCGCCGCCAGACCCCGCCCCGCGGCCCGCCCGTGCTCGAAGAACCGCAGCTCACCGCCCGGCCGCAGCACCCGCCGCAGCTCCAGCAGGGCCCGCTGCACCTCGCGCACCGAACACAGCACCAACGACGCCACCGCGGTGTCGAACGCCTCGCTCTTGACCGGCAGCGCCTCCGCCACACCCGGCACCAGATCCACCGGCACCTCCGCATGGGCCGCCGCCGACCGGGCCACCTCCCGCAGGGTGGGCTCCGGCTCGATCGCCACCACCTCCGAGACCGCTCCCGGATAGTGCGCGAAGTTCAGCCCGGTGCCCGCGCCGACCTCGATGACCCGGCCCGTGGTACCCGCCAGCAGCTCCTTCCGGAGCGCGGCCACCCCCGCCCGCGCATCCGCGGCCGGACCACAGCAGCTCGCATAGAAACGGGCGAACACCGGGTGGTGCACCGTGCCGTGCGGAACTCTTCTGCGCTGCCACATGACGGACCCCTTCGCCGACGCTGCCCGCTCCTGCAGTCAGTCTCCCCACCGGGCGGGCAGGGAGTCACCGCGAGCCACCCCGTCCATGGTCCGGACATCCGTACGAGGCGGACCCTCCGCGCGGCGGTGCGCCGTCGGCCGTACCGGTGTGAGGCGGGGACCCCCGACGGGACCACGACGGATCAAGACGGGATACGGAACGCCCCCGAGCCCCCGAGCGCCGACGCCAGCCAGCCCGGGGCCGTCGCGCGGAAGGCTTGCGGCGCGAGTCCGCCGGAGCCCTCCGGGACCAGGCCGAGGAGCGGGGCGCCCGCCGCGTCCGGGAGGTCCGCCAGATTGCAGCGGGAGGCGAGATCGGGCTCGGCCGGCCAGCTGCCGATGACGACACCCGGGGAGTCGAGCCCGTACGAGCGCAGCGCCAGCGCGGTCAGCGCGGTGGCGTTGAGGGTGCCCAGGCCCGCCTGGGCGACCACCAGGACGGGGGCCTCGGCCAGCCGCGCGGCGTCGGCGAGCGTATGGCCGTCCGCGTCGAAGCGGACCAGCAGTCCGCCCGCGCCCTCGACCAGTACCAGATCGTGTGAGGCGGCCAGTTTGGCGGTGGCCTCGGCGATGTCCTGGGGACCGACCGGCGGCAGACAGGCCCGCAGCGCGGCCGTCGCGGGTGCCAATGGCTCCGGGTAGCGGGCGAGTTCGACGCCGGTGACCGGGCCGGCCAGCCGCTCGACCTCCGCCACATCACCCGGCTCATGCGCCGTGACGCCGGTCTGGGCCGGTTTGAGCACGGCCACCGAACGGCCCCGGGCGAGCGCCGCCGCGGCGATCGCGGCCGTGGTCACGGTCTTGCCGATCTCCGTGCCCGTGCCCGTCACGAACAGCACCGACATGGTGTGCCTCCGACTCTGCGCGGACGGTGCCGCGCGCCTTGCTGGGGAATGGTGCTGCCTGCCCGGTGCACACCGGCTCAGGCCCGGCACCGGTACGTGGGCCCGGCACCGGTACGTGGGCGAAGGACGGGGCGGCGGGGCGCGGACAACCGGCCGCCGCCGCCCGTGCGGTCAGCCCTCGCGCGCCGCCGCGCACACCGCGGCGCAGATGCGTGCCACATCGTCGTCGCCGGTGATGTACGGCGGTATGGTGTAGATCAGATCCCGGAACGGGCGCAGCCATACGCCCGCCCGGACCGCCGCCCGGGTCGCGGCCGCCATGTCCACCTCGTGGTCGAGCTGGACGACACCGATCGCGCCGAGTACCCGTACCTCCCGCACCCCGGCGATGCTCCGGGCCGGCGCCAGACCGTTGCGCAGTCCGGCCTCGATCCGCTTGACCTCCTGTGCCCAGTCCTGGGACAGCAGCAGTTCGATGGAGGACTCGGCGACGGCCGCGGCCAGCGGGTTGCCCATGAAGGTGGGGCCGTGTGCCAGCACCGGGAGTGCGCCGCGGGAGATCCCGTCCGCCACCGCTGCCGTGCACAACGTCGCCGCCAGCGTGAGATATCCGCCGGTCAGCGCCTTGCCGAGGCACATCACATCGGGTGCGACGCCTGCGTGTTCGGCGGCGAAGAGGGCGCCCGTACGGCCGAAGCCGGTGGCGATCTCGTCGAAGACGAGCAGCACGTCATGGGCGTCGCAGGCCTCTCGCAACACCCGCAGATACGCGGGGGAGTGGAAGGACATACCGCCCGCCCCCTGCACCACGGGCTCCACGATCACCGCCGCCAGCTCCTCGGCGTGCCGGGCGATCAGCTCGCGCAGCTGCGCCGCGTACGCCTCGTCCGGCGCCGCGTCGAAGCCGGTGGGCGGGGCGTCCGCGAAGATCTGCCGCGGCAGCACCCCCTGCCACAGCTCATGCATCCCGCCGTCCGGATCGCATACCGACATCGGCTGCCAGGTGTCGCCGTGATAGCCGCCCCGCCAGGTCAGCAGCCGTTGTTTGCGCGGCTTCCCGAGCGAGCGCCAGTACTGGAGGCACATCTTGACGGCGACCTCGACCGACACCGAACCGGAGTCGGCGAGGAAGACATGCTCCAGCGGCTCCGGGGTGATGTCGACCAGCCGCTTCGCCAGACGGACGGCCGGCTCATGGGTCAGCCCGCCGAACATCACATGGCTCATCCGCCCCAGCTGGCCCTGTGCGGCGTCATTGAGGACCGGGTGGTTGTAGCCGTGCACCGCCGACCACCAGGACGACATGCCGTCCACCAACTCGTCCTGGCCCTCGGCCGGTTCGGCCAGCCGGAGCCGGACACCGGACGCGGACTCGACCAGCAGCGGTGCGGTCCGGCCGGGCATCGGCCCGTACGGATGCCACACATGCTGCCGGTCCAGCGCGAGCAGTTCGCCGGGGGTGAGCGGCTCAGGCATTGGGCGGCAGCTCGGTACCGGCACCGCGGCGGCGCACCGAGACCAGGTCACGGCGGGTGTCCTCGGACGGTGCCGCGACGGCGGCGGGCTCATCGGCGTCTTCCCCGGCGTCCTCGGACGCACAGGCTCCCTCGCCACAGCCCTGCCTGCGGTGCTCGGGCAGCGTCGTGGTGTCCGTGCCCTCGACCTCGAAACCGGCGTCCTCGATCATCGCCAGGTCGTCCTTGCCGGCCTGGCCCTCACTGGTCAGATAGTCGCCGAGGAAGATGGAGTTGACGAGGTGCAGGGCGAGCGGCTGCATGCTGCGCAGATGGACCTCGCGGCCGCCGGCCAGCCGGACCTCGATGTCCGGGCAGACGAAGCGCACCATCGCCAGGATGCGCAGCGCACGCTGCGGGGTGAGGTTCCACTCCTTGGCGAGCGGGGTCCCCTCGAAGGGGATCAGGAAGTTGACGGGGACGGAGTCCGGGTCCAGCTCGCGCAGGGCGTAGACCACATCGACCAGGTCGGCGTCGCTCTCCCCCATACCGGCGATCAGCCCGGAGCAGGCGGACATCCCGGCCGCCTGGGCCTGCTGGACGGTGGACACCCGGTCCGAGAAGTCATGCGTGGTGCAGATGTCGCCGTAGGTGGCTTCCGAGGTGTTGAGGTTGTGGTTGTACGCGTCGGCGCCCGCTTCGCGCAGCCGCCCGGCCTGGCCGTCGGAGAGCAGACCGAGGCAGGCACAGACCTCCACGCCCTCGTTCTGCTCCTTGATGGCGGAGATCGTCTCCGAGACGCGGTCCACGTCCTTGTCCGTGGGGCCGCGGCCGCTGGCCACCAGACAGACGCGCTTGGCGCCGCCGGCCACTCCGGCGGCGGCCGCCTTGGAGGCGTCATCCGGCTTGAGCCAGGTGTACTTGAGGATCTCCGCCTTCGAGCCCAGCCGCTGGGAGCAGTACGAGCAGTCCTCAGGGCACAGACCCGACTTGAGGTTGACGAGATAGTTGAGTTTGACCCGCCGCCCGAACCACTGGCGGCGCACCTTTCCGGCCGCGGCCACGACATCGAGCAGTTCGTCATCGGAGGTCGCCAGTACGGCGAGCGCCTCTTCGCGGGTCGGCAATTCGCGCCGCAGTCCCTTGTCCACCAGTGTGTTCAGCAGGTCCATGGCGTTGATCCTGGCGTACGCCACCGCCTCCGGCCAAGGAGGATCTCCACAACGACCCCGGATCGAGGTGTGTGTATCACCACACCGTGGGCCTGCGGAACGACCGCTAACGTCTATCGACAGCCAACAATCGAGGCCGACAGACGAAGGACGCCGATGCCGCAGGACTCCGCCCCGTCGCTGCTCCACGACACCGCCCCGGCGACCCCCGGCGAGCCGGCCGCCGCGACCTCCGGCGAGCCCGCCGCAGCGGCCTCCCGGCCGACGTATGACGCGGCCTTCGACTGGCTGGAAGAGGCCCGTGCCGCACGCCATCGTGCCGGACTGGCCCGCACGCTGCGCCCCCGCCCCGCCGACTCCCCGCTGCTCGATCTGGCCGGCAACGACTACCTCGGATTCGCCCGGCACCCCGAGGTCACCCGCGGCGCGGCGGCCGCCGCGCACCGCTGGGGCGCCGGCGCGACCGGCTCCCGGCTGGTCACCGGCAGCACCGAACTGCACACCCGGCTGGAGACGGAACTCGCCGAGTTCTGCGGCTTCGATGCCGCTTTGGTGCTGTCCTCCGGTTATGCCGCCAACCTCGCCGCCGTCACCGCGCTCACCGGCCCCGGCCACCTGGTCGTCTCCGACGCGGGCAACCACGCCTCCCTGATCGACGGCTGCCGGCTCTCCCGGGCCCGTACCGAAGTGACCCCGCACGCCGACCCCGAGGCCGTACGCGCGGCGCTGACCGGCCACGACGGCCGCGCGCTCGCCGTGACCGACGCGGTGTTCTCGGTCGACGGCGATGCCGCGCCGCTCGCCGCGCTCGCCGAGGTCTGCCGGGCCGCGGGCGCCGCGCTGCTCGTCGACGACGCGCACGGGCTGGGCATCCTGGGCGAAGGGGGCCGCGGGGCGCTGTGGGCCGCCGGTCTCGCCGGGGACGGCGATGTGGTGACCACCGTGACGCTGTCCAAGTCGCTCGGCTCCCAGGGCGGTGCGGTGCTCGGCCCGGCCCGGGTCATCGAGCACCTGGTCAACACCGCCCGCTCGTTCATCTTCGACACCGGACTCGCCCCGGCGGCGGTCGGCGGGGCGCTGACCGCGCTGCGGCTGCTGCGCCGCGAACCGCAGCGCGCCACCCGCGTCGCCCAGGTCGCACGGGAGCTGCACGACCGGCTCACCGCGGCCGGGCTGACCGCGGCCCGGCCGGACGCCGCGGTGGTCTCGGTCCGCGCCCCCTCCCCGGAGGCGGCGGTCCGCTGGGCCGCCGACTGCCGTGCGGCCGGACTCGCGGTCGGCTGCTTCCGTCCGCCGTCCGTGCCCGACGGGATCTCCCGGCTGCGGCTCACGGCCCGCGCGGACCTGACGGACGCCCAGCTCGACATGGCGGTCGGCACGGTCCTGGCCACGGCACCGGCGGCCTGACACTTCGGCTGACGCGTACGACGCCCCCGCCGGGCTGACGGCCGCCCCAAACGGGCTCCCGCGCCCCAGAGTTCACCGCAACGAGCGATAGAACCCCGTATATGTGGGTGGATCGGGTACCTCATCCACGGCAGGGGTGGCAGTCTGGGCGCCCAGCAGATGGCCGAGGCCGCACCGGTGTCCGGAGCGGCACCCCGGCCCCCTGGTCAGCGGACCGGGACCGGGCCTCGGTGGGAAAGGGACGGCGCCTCGATGGCAGACCACCATGCATCCTCACTGACTCTGCCGAGCGCCCCCGCCTCGGTCCGCACCGCCCGCGGGCACGCCCTCGCCGTGCTCGCCGAATGGGGCCTGCCCGCCGGGTCCGAACTCGCCGACTCCGTCCGTCTGATCATCTCCGAACTCGCGACCAACGCCATCGTGCACACCTCCGGCCGGTCGCCCGACTTCACCGTCGAACTGCGGCTGGACCGCGACGAACAGCTGCGGGTGGGCATCACCGACAGCCATCCCCGCCGTCCGCGCCGACTGCCCGCCGCCGTCCAGCAGGACAACGGCCGGGGGCTGGTCATCATCCGCTCGCTCGCCGCGGAAGCCGGCGGCCGCTTCTCGGTCGTCCCCACCGAGTCCGGCGGAAAGACCGTCTGGATCACCCTGCCGTGGCAGGCCGCCGTCCGCTGACGACGACCGCCGCACGGGCCGGCCTGTCGCGGGGCTACGGCGCGGTGGAGTGGCGGGTGAAGGCCCCGCGCAGCAGCGCCCGCAGGGTGTCCGCGGCCGGGGTTCCGCCGCCGGGGCGGTAGGCCACCGAGATCCGGCGGTGCAGCTCCGGCGGGTCCAGCCGACGGACCCCCAGCGGGGTCACCGAGCCCTCCGCCATCATCTCCGGGACCACCGCCACCCCCAGTCCCGCGCTCACCAGCGCGCACACCACCGCGTAACTCGGCGACTCGCACCGAACCGCCACACTCGCCCCCATGGCCGCCAGCTCCGCCTCCACGGCACGCCGGTTCGGGTTGGCCGGTGCCATGCTGACCAGCGGCTGACCGGCCAGCTCGGCGAGCGGCAGCCGCCCGGGGCCCGCCGACAGGGCATGGCCGGGCGCGGTGACCAGTACCAGTTCCTCGGTCAGCAGCGGTTCGAGCCGCACCCCCTCCGGCGGTGGCATCGCCTCGCCCGGCACATACTCGTGCGTCAGCGCCAGATCGACCTCGCCCAGCGCCACCGCCGTGCCGGCCTGCGGCGGGACATACTCCGTGACGCTCAGCTCCACATCGGGGTGCGCCCGCCGGAACGCGCTGAGCGCGGGCGGCAGCAGATGCGTCCCGGCGGTCATGAACGTGCCGATCCGCAGCCGGCCGCCGGACAGCCCCGTCAGCCGGGTCAGCTCATGCCGCGCCTGGTCCAGCTCGTCCAGCACCCGCCGGGCCCGTACGAGCAGCAGCTCACCGGCCGCCGTCAGCCGTGCCCCGCGGTGGTGGCGCACCAGCAGCGCCGTCCCGGCCTCCCGCTCCAGTTTGGCGAGCTGCTGGGAGAGCGCGGGAGCGGTGTAACCCAGCCGGTCGGCGGCCCTGGATATCGAACCGGCCTCCGCCACCGCCACCAGAGCGGCCAGCCTCGTGGGGTCGTACATAAGAACCTCTTTAGCCTCCCCAAGAACATTGCCACTCCCCATTAAAGGCTCTGACCAGCGAAGCTGCTCTCATGGACGGACAACTGATGGCCTTCACCGGAGTCGCCGCGGGCATGGTCGCCATGCCGGGCGCGGACTTCGCGGTCGTGGTGCGCAATGCGCTCGACTCGCGCCGGGCGGGGGTGGCCACCGCCGTCGGGGTCGCGGGCGGGCTGCTGGTGCACACCGCACTGGCGGTGGCCGGGCTCGCGGCCGTGCTGGTCGCCGTTCCCGCGCTCTTCGGTGCGGTCCAACTCCTGGGCGGGCTCTATCTGTTGTACCTCGGAGCCGGTGCGCTGATCGCGGTCGTCCGGAGCAGGGCGGCGTACGAGGACGCCGCGACCGGTCCGGCCGCCCCACCCGCCGACGGCCCGCCCGCCCTCCTCGGCACCGCGCGCAGCCTGCGCCAGGGCTTCCTGACCAACGCCCTCAACCCCAAGGCACCGGTCCTCTTCCTCAGCCTGCTCCCGCAGTTCGTCCCTGAAGGCGAGCCCGCGCTGCCCCGAACGCTGCTGCTCGCGACGATGGTCGTCGCCATGGCGCTGGTGTGGTTCCCCGCCGTCGCACTGCTGGTGGACCGGCTGGGCAGCTGGCTGCGCCGCCCGCGGGTCACCCGTGCCCTGGAAGCCGTCACCGGAGCGCTGCTCACCACCCTGGGCGGCATCCTGCTCATCGAGCTCGTGCTCGCCTGAGAGCCTGGCCACGGGGCAGCGCCCCCGCCACGGGACAGCGCCCCCGCCACGGGACCGGGGTCAACCACGACCCCCGTACGGGACCATCAGCGCCTCGGCGCCCACCGGCGCGAACCCGGCGGCCAGGATGCCCCGGACGCTGCGGGCGTTGCCCGGGTCGACCTGCGCCCACAGCGGCTCGTCCGCCGGTATCAGATGCCGGGCGGCATACGCGAGTTCACGGCCCAGACCGCGCCCCTGTGCGCCGGGGTCCACCTCGATGGCCAGCTCCCAGCGGCCGCCCACCCCGCGGCCGAGCACCAGGGTCCCGCCGTCGGCGGTGGTCCATGCCCGTACCCCGTCACGGTGCCGCAGCGCCCTGGTGATCCGCGGATGGCCGCGGTCCGTCGCCTCCACCAGCGCCAACCGCGGCGGACCGGGGAGGGGTTCGGCGACGGCCACCATGTCGATGTTGTTGGCCTCGCGGCCCAGCCGCTCGGCCAGCGCGCTGAGAAACGGCGGGCTGAGCGGCGCGGAGAGGTCGTCGGGGGCTATCCGCTCCCGCACCCACGAGGGCTCCACGTCCGCGAACACCACGGCATGGCAGGTGAAGGACGCCACCCCGGCGTCCCGCGGCGACGGCGGGGGCAGCACCGTCACCGATCCGTCCGCGGGCGGGAAGCTTCCGCGCGCCGCGGCCGTCAGCAGTGTGCTCAGTGGCGAAGTCACCCCGCCAAGTTATCTGAGCCCACTGACAATTGATCACACGTAGGACGAAACATGGATCAGCCCACCCGCCCGTAAGACACCGTGCGGCTCCAGATCCGTTCCAGCCGCACCACGCTTCCGGCCTTGGGCGCATGCCACATCCGGCCCCGGCCCGCGTAGATGCCGACGTGGTAAATGCCGCCCGCGGAACGGAAGAAGACCAGGTCACCGCGTTTGCGCAGGGAGGCCGGGATATGCAGGGTGCGGCCATACTGGGCGGCGGCGGTGCGGGGCAGGGCCCGGCCGGCGCGCCTGAACGAGTACAGCGTCAGCCCGGAACAGTCGAAGGCGTGCGGCCCTTGGGCGCCGTACTGGTAGGGCGCGCCCCTCTTGGAGGCCGCGATCCGCAGCGCGTAGGCGGACACGGAGGCGCCCTCGGCGTCACCGGCCGCTCCCGGGGCGATGGTTGTCCCACCCAGGGTGACCAGCGTCAGGGCGGTGACGGTGCCGGCGCGCGCCAGCAGATTCGGCGTATGCATGCGCACAGTCATGCGCAAACCCTTCGTCAGCCGCCTGCGAAGGAAGACCTGTCGGGTTCGGGCAGGCGAAGATGCCCGGCCGTGCGTACGGCTTCACCCCAAGGAGCCCTCGGCCCGTAAGGCCGGGACCCCGTCCTGCTCGGGTCCTCCGCTCCCGCCGATCCACAACGTCGACCGGACATCCGGTACGGCGGCGGGATTAGGCGCCCGTCCGGACCGCCCCGTCGCTGTGGCGGGGTCTTGCCGTCGAAGGGATCGTCACGCACCCGCCACCGGAATTCCGAGCTGAAAATGCCGTATGTGAGATGGGTCACATTTGACCCGAATGGTTAGATTTGTTCCCTCAAGTGCTATGGGGCGGGGTGTTGCACCCTCTGGACCAGGGGCGAAACATCAAAGGTCCCAGGAATTGTGTCCGCCCTGCGCAATTCGTCGCCTCCTCACATCGGGCCTGGACGCTACGCCGTCTGCGCAGCCCAGTAGGCGTGTCGGGTCAACTCTCCGCGGGCGGCGGCATCGTCACGAGTCCGGCCCGTCGCTCCCCCTCCAGGACCCGCAGTGCCCGGGTCAAGGTCTCGCGGTGCAGCTCGCTCTCGCCCCGGTCGTGCATCCGCGTCAGCGCATCGCGCAGTCCGGTGGCCTTGCCGGTCAGTGCCTGGGCGGCCCGCAGCGCGGTGTAGGTGTCGCCGCCGCGGGCCGGGTTGATCCTTCCCAGCAGGTCGAGCACTTCCAGGTAACGGTCGATCAGTTCACCCTCCGCACGCGTCAGGGCGGGCAGCGGCGGCAGTTCCGGCAGCAGCATCCGGGCTCACCGCGCGCCGAGTTGGGAGGCGGACTGCTTGCGCTGCTGGGTGAGCCCGTCGATCAGGCCGTACTCCTGGGCGGCCGGTGCGTCGAAGATCTTGTCGCGCTCGATATCGGCGGCGATCCGTTCCCGGGGCTGTCCGGTGTGCTCCGCCAGCATCCGCTCCAGCATGTCGCGGGTGCGCAGCAACTCCTCCGCCTCGATCTGCAGATCGGTGGCCTGGCCCTGGATGGGCTCGTGGAGCGAGGGCTGGTGGATCAGGATCCGGGCGCCGGGCAGCGCCAGCCGCTTGCCGGGGGTCCCGGCGGCCAGCAGCACCGCGGCGGCGGAGGCGGCCTGCCCGAGGCAGATGGTCTGCACGTCGCACGACACGAAGCGCATCGTGTCGTAGATGGCGGTCATCGCGGTGAACGAGCCGCCGGGCGAGTTGATGTAGAGCGAGATGTCCTGCTCGGGCGCGCTGTGTTCGAGGTGGATGAGCTGCGCCATGACGTCGTTGGCGGACGCGTCGTCGACGGGGGTGCCCAGGAAGATGATGCGCTCGCTGAGCAGCTTGGAGTACGGGTCCATGGTGCGCGTCCCCTGGGACGTGCGCTCGGTGAACTCAGGAAGGACATAGCGGGCCATTGGTTGCAGCATGATGCCGGCTCCTCTCTCTGTGAAAAATGTACAGGATGTACGTCCAGTTAGAATGGGAGCATGGCCTACGAAATTCCGGTGACGCAAGCACGAGCGGAGCTGGCGGATCTGATCAATCGCGTCGTCTACGGCGGTGAGCGGGTGGTCGTCACCCGTCACGGCAAGCCGCTGGTGGCGCTGGTATCCGCCGCTGACCTGCAGCTACTGGAAGAGCTGGGGCGGCGTGAACAGGATGTGGAGGACGAGCAGGTGATCAGCACGGTCTCGTCCGTGCGGCAGCTCCCGTCCGCTCCGGGCGAACGGCGGCGGTTCGGGATCGCCGCAGAACACCGCGACCCGCCCGCCGGGGACCGGCGACCGGGTCGCGAGAGTTGACGGTCAGCGCGCGCTGACCGTGCGGGGGTGCGGGTGGCTCAGGAGCTGAGCTCCCACAGCGCGTGCGCGATGGCGTCGGTGTTGTTGTCCAGCGCCTTGTCGTCGATGTTCTTCGAGGTGTCGCAGGACTGGTGGTAGCAGGCGTCGAACGCCTTGCCGGCCTCGCCGCCCCAGTTCTTCGCCTGCTCCTCGGTCTTCTTGTAGTCGGCGCCGGAGAAGAGGCCGCCGACGGCGATGCCCGCGTCCTTGAAGGAGGCGTGGTCCGAGCGGCCGTCGCCCTCGGTCTCCTTCTCGGTGGCGAGGTTCTTCTTGGCGAAGAAGTCCTTGAAGACCTTCTCCAGGCGGGTGTCGTCGTCGTAGACGAAGTAGCCCGGGTTCGGCGAGCCGATCATGTCGAAGTTCAGATAGGCGTCGATCTTCGACTTGTCGGCGCCGAGCTTGTCGACGTACGCCTGCGAGCCGACCATGCCGTCCTCTTCGTCGCCGAACCAGGCGAACCGGAGGTGCTTGGTGGGCTTCAGCTCCGCCTTGGCGACGGCGAGCGCCACCTCCAGGATGCCGGACGAACCCGAGCCGTTGTCGTTGATGCCGGGACCGTCGGGGACCGAGTCCAGGTGGGCGCCGGCCATCACGGTCTTGCTCTCGTCGCCGCCCGGCCAGTCGGCGACCAGGTTGTAGCCCTTGGCGCCGCTGCCGTCGAACTCCTGGACCTTGGTCTTGAATCCGGCCTTGTCCAGCTTGCCCCTGATGTAGTCGACGGACGCCTTGTAGCCCGGCTGTCCATGCGCGCGGTTGCCGCCGTTGGCGTCGGCGATCGACTGGAGCTGGTCCAGATCGGCCTTGACGGCCTTGACGTCGATGTCCGGGGCGGCCGCCGGCGCGGTCCCGGCGTAGGCGCCGGCCGCGGTGAAGACGGTGGCGGCGACGGCGGCGACGGCGCCCGTGGCCAGCGCGGCCCGGCGTATTCGCGTGGAACGAGTCACGATGTTGCTCCGATACTGGTGTGGGGGGATGGAGCTATTTGACGCGCACATGAGGATTGCGATCACTCCGCAAACCGTCAAGAGCGCATACCGGACAGTGGTGTTCGGCGAGCGGGCCGGGTCTGGTTTGCGTCTGGTTTGCGTCGGTAGGAGTGCTTCGTGGGCGCCTGGCCGTCGTCTGCTCCGGGGGCCCTAGCGGCCCGCAAGGGGTGGATTCTCGCCAGCTGATGACCTGTCAGGTCCGGGATGCGGCGGGGGCGTGGCCGCTCCGGGAGGCGGTCGCCGTGCCGTAACGGGCCGTAATGAAGCCGCGTTACACCGGGCGGAAGAAGGGGCGCCGACAGGTCGCCGACCGTAACGCCGATGAAATCCCGCCGAACTAGCCTCCTGGCGTGCGGAGCTTGATGGGCAAGTGCTGAAAGTCGGTTTGCTCCTCCTTTAATTACTGCGTGATACATCTATCGACGCGGGTGTGTCCACGCCTGTGACCTGGGCGAACACGACCCGGGCGGAAGACTGTGAGGTGGAAGGTATGCAACTGACCCCGCATGAACAGGAGCGTCTGATGATTCATGTGGCGGCAGACGTGGCCGAAAAACGCCGCTCCCGGGGGGTGAAGCTCAACCATCCGGAAGCGATCGCGCTGCTCACCGTGCACATCCTCGAAGGGGCCCGGGACGGCTGTACCGTCGCCGAGCTGATGTCCTCCGGCCGCAAGGTGCTCACCCGCGACGAGGTCATGGAAGGCATCCCCGAGATGATCCACGACGTGCAGGTCGAGGCCACCTTCCCGGACGGCACCAAGCTCGTCACCGTTCACGAACCCATCAACTGAACGGGGAGAGCGAAGAATGATCCCGGGCCAGATCCTCCCCGCCGACGAGCCGGTGCGCCTCAACGAAGGTCTTCCCCGCACGCGGATGACCGTCCTCAACGCCGCCGACCGCCCCGTCCAGGTCGGCTCCCACTACCACTTCGCCGAGGCCAACCCCGGCCTCGACTTCGACCGCGCGGCCGCGCACGGCAAGCGACTGAACGTCCCGGCCGGCTCCGCCGTGCGCTTCGAGCCCGGCATCCCCACCGAGGTCGAACTCGTCCCCATCGGGGGCCGGCGCATCGTCATGGGCCTGCGGGGCGAGACCGGAGGCACCCTCGATGACTGAACTCACCCGCCAGTCCTACGCCGACCTCTTCGGCCCGACCACCGGTGACCGCATCCGGCTCGCCGACACCGACCTCGTCATCGAGATCACCGAGGACCGCTCGGGCGGCCCCGGCCGGGCCGGCGACGAGGCCGTCTTCGGCGGCGGCAAGGTGATCCGCGAATCGATGGGCCAGTCCCGCGCCACCCGCGCCGAGGGCACCCCCGACACCGTGATCACCGGTGCGGTCGTGCTCGACCACTGGGGCATCGTCAAGGCCGACGTGGGCATCCGGGACGGCCGGATCACCGCCCTGGGCAAGGCCGGCAACCCCGAAACCATGGACGGCGTCCACCCCGACCTGGTCATCGGCCCCGAGACCGAGGTCATCGCGGGCAACGGCAAGATCCTCACGGCCGGTGCCATCGACACCCATGTGCACTTCATCTGCCCGCAGCAGGCGGACGAGGCGCTGGCCTCCGGCGTCACCACGATGATCGGCGGCGGCACCGGACCGGCCGAGGGCAGCAAGGCCACCACCATCACCCCCGGCTCCTGGCACGTGTCCCGGATGTTCGAGGCCATGGACTCCCTGCCGGTCAACGTCGGTCTGCTCGGCAAGGGCAACACCACCTCGCTCACCTCGATGCGCGACCAGCTGCGGGCCGGGGTCCTCGGCTTCAAGATCCATGAGGACTGGGGTGCGACCCCCGCGGTCATCGATGCCTGTCTGACCGTCTGCGAGGAGAGCGGCGCCCAGCTCGCCATCCACACCGACACCCTCAACGAGGCCGGTTTCCTCGGCGACACCCTCGCCGCCATCGCCGGCCGCTCGATCCACGCCTTCCATGTCGAAGGCGCCGGCGGCGGCCACGCCCCCGACATGATCGCGATGGTCTCCGAGCCGAACGTCCTGCCCGCCTCCACCAACCCCACCCGGCCGCACACCGTCAACACCGTCGAAGAACACCTCGACATGCTGATGGTCTGTCACCACCTCAACCCCGCGGTCCCCGAGGACCTGGCGTTCGCCGAGTCCCGGATCCGGCCCTCCACCATCGCCGCCGAAGACATCCTGCACGACCTCGGCGCCATCTCGATCATGGCCTCGGACGCCCAGGCCATGGGCCGGATCGGCGAGGTCGTACTGCGCACCTGGCAGACCGCGCATGTGATGAAGCGGCGCCGCGGCGCGCTGCCCGGCGACGGCGGCGCGGACAACCACCGTGCCCGCCGTTATGTCGCGAAGTACACCCTCAACGCGGCCGTCGCCCAGGGCATCGACCATCTCGTCGGCTCCGTCGAGAACGGCAAGCTCGCCGACCTCGTGCTGTGGGACCCGGCCTTCTTCGGCGTCAAACCGCAGCTGGTCATCAAGGGCGGCCAGATCGCCTATGCGCAGATGGGCGACGCCAACGCCTCCATCCCCACTCCGCAGCCGGTGCTGCCCCGCCCGATGTTCGGTGCCACCGGCCGGGCCCCGGGCAGCAACTCGGTCAACTTCGTCGCCCCGCAGGCCCTGGCGGACGGCCTTCCCGAACGCCTCCCGCTGGCCAAGGGCTTCGAGGCGATCCGCAGCACCCGCGGCATCACCAAGGCCGATATGCGCAACAACGATGCCCTGCCGCGCGTCCAGGTCGACCCGGACACCTTCACGGTGACCATCGACGGCGAGGTGGTCGAGCCCCGCCCCGCCGCCGAACTCCCCATGGCCCAGCGGTACTTCCTCTTCTGAGACGGCACCGATGAGCACCCCGACCAAGGACACCCACCACCGATGAGCCGCGCAGCGCTGCTCGTCCTCGCCGACGGCCGGTTCCCCGCCGGAGGGCACGCCCACTCGGGCGGCGCCGAACCGGCCGTCGCCGCGGGACGTATCAAGGACGCCGCCACCCTGGAGACCTTCTGCCGGGGCCGGCTGCACACCGCGGGTCTGGTCGCGGCGGGGCTCGCCGCCGCGGCCGCGGCCGGCCACGACCCGCTCCTGCTGGACGACGCCGCCGACGCCCGTACGCCCGTACCGGCACTGCGGCAGACCGCCCGGCGGCTCGGCCGGCAGATGATGCGGGCGGCCCGCGCCACCTGGCCGAGCGCCGCACTCGACGCGCTCGCCACGGCCCGCCCCCGCGGCGCCCACCAGCCCGTCGTCCTGGGCCTGGCCGCCCGGTCCGCCGGTCTGCCGCCGCTCGATGCCGCCTACGCCGTGGCCTACGAGACCGTCAGCGGACCGGCCACCGCGGCGGTCCGGCTGCTGAGCCTGGACCCCTTCGACGCCACCGCCGTGCTCGCCCGCCTCACCGCCGATCTCGACCTGATCGCGGAACGGGGCGCGGACGCCGCGCGGCGGGTCGCCGACGAAGGAGTCGACGCACTGCCCGCAGCCTCGGCGCCCCTGTTGGACATCACCGCCCAACAGCACGCCGCCTGGCCGGTACGCCTCTTCGCCTCCTGACCCACCGGCGCCACCGCCGGGAACCGCAACCCCTGAAACCTTGGAGTGACATGCACCGCGACCACGACGACCCCTTTCCCGAGCGCTACACCTACAGCGCCACCGGTGCCGTACGGGTAACCCCGGCAGCCAACGACCCGAAGGAGAGCCACCACGGAACACGGCGGAGCGGCACCCGGCGGGCCCTGCGCATCGGGCTGGGCGGCCCGGTCGGCACCGGCAAGACCGCCACCGTCGCCGCGCTCTGCCGTGCGCTGCGCGACGAACTCTCCCTCGCCGTGGTCACCAATGACATCTACACCCGCGAGGACGCCGAATTCCTGCTCCGGGA
Source organism: Streptomyces tubercidicus (assembly GCF_027497495.1). Lineage (GTDB taxonomy): Bacteria > Actinomycetota > Actinomycetes > Streptomycetales > Streptomycetaceae > Streptomyces > Streptomyces tubercidicus. Next base: position 420,313 of record NZ_CP114205.1, on the reverse strand, counting down.
GGCCGTCCTGCCCGCCGAGCGGATCTCCGCCGTCGAGACCGGCGCCTGCCCGCACACCGCCATCCGCGACGACATCTCCGCCAATCTCGAAGCCGTGGAGGACTTGGAAGAGGCGGTCGGCCCGCTCGATCTCGTACTGGTCGAATCCGGCGGCGACAACCTCACCGCGACCTTCTCCAAGGGCCTGGTCGACGCCCAGATCTTCGTCATCGATGTGGCCGGCGGCGACGACATCCCGCGTAAGGGCGGCCCCGGTGTCACCACCTCCGACCTCCTCGTGATCAACAAGACCGACCTCGCGCCCTACGTCGGCGTCGACCTCGAAGGCATGGCCCGCGACGCCAAGGCCCAGCGCGGCGAGCTGCCGGTCGTCTTCACCGCGCTGAAGTCGGAGAACGGCGTCCGGCCCGTCGTGGAGTGGGTCCGGGGGCGGCTGGCGGACTGGAGCGCTGGCCCGGCATGACCACCGCAGTCCGCACCCCGCCGGTGCCGCCGCGGACCGCCACCGCTCCGGCCGCCGGTCTGCGCGCCACCGCCCGCATCGTCGCGCGGGCCGATGACGCGGAAAGCACCACCCGGCTGCCCGTCCTCGACGGCGACGGCCCGTTCGCGCTGCGCCGGATCCGTGGACCCGGCGGGCAGGCCCGGGTCTGTGTCGTGGGTGCCATGAGTGCCCCCCTCGGCGGCGACCGGCTGGCCATCGAAGCCACCGCCGAGGCGGGCAGCGCACTGCACCTCACCAGCGCCGCCGCGACCGTCGCGCTGCCCGGCCGCACGGCCGACCACGCCACCTACGACGTGCGGTTGACGGTGGCCGACGGCGCCCGGCTCGACTGGCTGCCCGAACCGCTGATCTCGGCGGCCGGCAGCGCACTGCGGATGACCACCACCGTCGAACTGGCCCCCACCGCACACCTGGTACTGCGCGAGGAACAGGTCCTGGGACGCAGCGGCGAGGAGACCGGCGCGCTGCACAGCCGGCTCATCGTCCGCCGGGCCGGCCGGACCCTGCTCGACCAGGAGACGGCGTACGGGCCCGGCGCCCCCGGCTGGGACACCTCGGCCGTCCTGGACGGACACCGCGCCCTCGGCCAACTCCTCGTGGTGAAGCCGGAGTTCGCGCAGTGCCCGGCCGAGGTGCGGCTGCTGGGGGCCGCGGCGGGGGAGCGGTCCGACGACGGCGCGGGACACGGCGTCCTGGCGCCGCTCGCCGGTCCCGCGGCCCTGGCCACGGCCGTCGCCCCGGACGCGCTCCGGCTCCGGCGGCTGCTGGACGAGGCCGCCCGGGGCGTCGGCGCCGGGTGACGGCGGTGGGCGACGACAGCGGGTGACGACAGCGGGTGACGGAGCCGGGTGGCGTCGGGTGGCGGCGGCCCGGCTCAGACCTCCAGGTCCGCCTCCAGCCGGGCGAGACGGTGGCGCGCCAGCGCGAGATTGGCGCGCTTGCGGTCCAGCACCAGATAGAGGAAGAGGCCGCCGCCGTTCTTGCCCGTCACCGGGCGGATGATGTGGTACTGCCCGGTCAGGGTGATGAGCATGTCCTCGATGGCGCCCTGGAGTTCCAGCATCTCCATGGTGCGCATCTTGGCGCGTACGACATCGGTATTGCCGGCCGCAGCGATATTGAGGTCCAGCGCCTGATTGTCGCCCAGGGTGGCCAGTGCCATGCCGCTGGTGTAGTCGACCAGGGCGACGCCGACCGCGCCCTCGATGGTCGACATCGCGTCGGCGAGAGCGGATTCCATTTGAGCCATGAGGGGTTCAGACCTTTCGATTCCTTGACGGTGTTTCCGGTTCGGGGGTTTCGGGGGGTATGGGGTATCGCTGGGCTGCTCGTATCGGGGTGTGCTCTTACCGGTGGGGTGCCGTGTCCACCAGGGCGCCGATCCGCTCCGCGGCCTTCCGGGCCTGCAAATGGAGCCGCCCCACATTGGTGTCCGTGCTGGCCACGGCGGTCAGGACCGCGCGGCGCCCGGCCGAATAGGCGGCGATATAGCCGGTGGCGCCGCGGGTCAGGGATTCCTCGAAGGAGCCCTGTCCGGTGGCCTCGGTGAGGCGTTTGGCGACACCGATCGCGGCGGCGGTGAGCGCGGCCAGACCGTCCGGTTCGATATCCGGCAGATCGTGGGCGATCACCATGCCGTCCACGCTCGCGACCATCCCGCCCTGGAAATGGCGCACTTGATCGCGCAACGTATGCAATTCCTCCCGTATCCGGGGTTCGATCGTCATCAGTCTCCTTTTCCGGGCGCGCTTTCCGATGACACGCCTCATGGGATGCACGGTCTCCGTGCGTCAGGGCTCACAGGTTCTCCTCCAGCGCCGTACGCAGTCGGACAAGGAGGGCAATATCCGGATCGGCGGTATCGAGGAGGTCCGGAACCGGTAGTTGCCAGGTCGGGGTGGGGTGTTCGTCGGCGGCGGGGGCGGCGGGCCCGTCCAGGCAGGCGCCGGGCCGGCGGCGGGGGAGCGTCATCGCCGCCGGGGGCAGCTGGACGAGCCCGGCGGCGGCGAGGCGGCGGATGTCGAGCAGGGTCGCGAAGGCGGACTGGCCCAGCAGACGGGCCAGTTCCTGCGGGGTGTGCCGGCCGTCGGCGCGGTCGAGCAGCCGCCGTTGCCGGCCCGTGGTGGGGGCCGCGGTGTGCGGGCGGACGGGTATGACGGGGGAGGAGTCGACCGCCGCCCAGGGGTGGAGCCGGTCGAGCAGCGCCCGGCGGCGGGCCGTCGCCTGCTGGAGCGCACCGGCGCTGATGAGCCGGACGACCCCCATCCAATGGGCGGTCCCGGGCGTGAAGGAGGTGGACTCGGGCGGCAGGGGCAGTGCGAAGAACGCCGCGTCGAGAAGGGCGGCGAGATGGCATATCTCCAGTTCGCTCTGGGTCAACCAGCCCTCGCTGACCAGGAACTGCGCGCCACTTCGGTGCGGTCCCGCGCTCTCGACGGCGTACTGCCAGCCCTGCGGCGGCACCTTGCCGGCCGCGATGAGGCGGATGTCGAGACCGGGGGCGGCGGTGCCCTCGACGCAGTAGACGGCGCCGTCGAGAAGGTAGATACAGCCGTGCGGGCCGCGGAGGGCGCCGGTGGCCCGTTCGGCGGCGCAGCGGTCGAGCAGCCCTGCCGGTGCGGGCGGGGGAGGGGATATGGGCAGGCCCATGGCTGGTTCCTTTAACGTGCGTGCGGTGTGGCGGAGCGCGGCTCAGGACGCGACCAGCTCCGCCGCCAGATCGCGCAACCGGAGCCGCGCGACGGCGAGATTGGCTTGGTTGCGGTCCAGCCAGAGCCAGAGGTAGGTCTGGCTGTCGAAGACCGTGTGCACAAAGCGGATGAGGTGGTAGCTGCCCTCGGCCGTGATGATCAGGTCTTCGAGGGCCGGGCCCCCGGCGCCGGAGGTGTCGAAGGTGGCGTTGCGTGCCACGGCCTGCACCACCTCGGCGGTGTCGGCGGCGGCGGCGTCATGATCGCCGTGCGGTGCCTGCCCCGCCGTGCCGAGGGTCAGACCACTGGTCCAGTCGATCAGTCCGGCGCCCAGAACGCCCGGAATCCCCATTGCCTGGGACAAGACCTGATCGATACCCGGCACTTCGGATCTCCTTCGCGACGGCTCTGAGGGTGCGCAAACGCCGAAGCCCTCCCGTGGCAGTGAGTGGGAGAGCCTTCACGGAAGGTTACTGAAGCTGTGCGGCTGGCACATGCCTGTGGGGCAGGTCTACGGCAATTGACGTATTCTCGCCCCTGCGCGCCCCCTTGGCGGCCAACGAGCCGCGCCGCGCTCCACCGCGCCGTCCGCCGCCCCGCGCTCCCCGCCGAGCCGTCCGACCTGCTGGTTTACCCTCGCCCGCCCGGCAACTGCCGTACGTACGGACCATGTTGAGGATGCCACTGACGGGGTCCGAGTAGCGGGGGAACCCACGTCCTGCGGCAGAGTCCTTGGCCGGAATGATGAGGTTCCGCTGCGATCTCCGGCCGTTCCTCCGCCCTGCGCAGGTGACGGGCCGCGAACGGCACGCCAAGAAACCTACAGGTTGGTAAAGAATCCCGGGTCGAGCCTGTTCAAGAGGGCGCTGCGCACGACAGGATCCCTCTGTACATCCTGTGATCAACATCGCCACAAGTGGCACACCTGCAGGGGGAATTGACCACGTGAGAAAATCAGCAGCGCTCGGCGCCGCCGGAACTCTGGTGTCCGGAGCACTTCTCGCCGGAGCCATAACCGCCACACCCGCCCAGGCGGGTGAGCAGCACCAGCGCGGTTCGGCCGAAGCGCGCGGTGTGGCGACCGCCGCCGCGCGCGCCGCCAAGAAGGGCATCGACTGGCAGGACTGCCCCGCGGACTGGAACCTCAAGTCCCCGGTCCAGTGCGGCTATGTCACCGTCCCGGTCGACTACGCCAGGCCGAACGGCCGCACCATCAAGATCGCCGTCGACCGTGCGCGCAGCACCGGCGGCAAGGAGCAGCGACAGGGCTCCCTCCTCTACAACCCCGGTGGCCCCGGCGGTTCGGGCATGAAGTTCCCGAACCGCATCACCACCAAGAACCCGCTCTGGGCCAAGACCGCGAAGGCGTATGACTTCGTCGGTTTCGACCCCCGGGGCGTGGGCCACTCCGCGCCGATCTCCTGCATGGACCCGCAGGAGTTCGTCAAGGCGCCCAAGGCCGACCCGGTGCCGGACAGCGAGGCGGACAAGCGCGCCCAGCGCAAGCTCGCCAAGCAGTACGCCGACGGCTGTGCCGAGCGCAGCGGCCGCCTGCTGCCGCACATGACGACCGCGAACACCGCGCGCGACATCGATGTGATCCGTGCCGCGCTCGGTGAGAAGAAGCTCAACTACCTGGGCGTGTCCTACGGCACCTACCTGGGCGCGGTCTACGCGACGCTCTTCCCCGGACACGTCCGCCGGATGCTCGTCGACAGCGTCGTCGACCCCTCCCGCGAGAAGGTCTGGTACCAGGCCAACCTCGACCAGGACATCGCCTTCGAGACCCGCTGGGGCGACTGGAAGAAGTGGGTCGCCAAGAACGACGCCACGTACCACATCGGGGACACCCCCGAGAAGGTCCAGGCGTCGTGGGAGAAGCTGCGGGCGACCGCCAAGAAGAAGCCCATCGGCGGTGTGGTCGGCCCCGCCGAGCTGACCGGTTACTTCCAGAACGCTCCCTACTACGACGACGTGTGGGCCTCGATCGCCCAGGTCTGGAGCGCGTACCGCGCCGGTGACAGCAAGCCGCTGGTGGAGAACGCCGGTCCGAACCTCAAGGACACCGCCGGCAACATCTCCGCGGAGAACGGCAACGCCGTCTACACGGCCGTCGAGTGCACCGACACCAAGTGGCCCACCAGCTGGCGGACGTGGGACCGCGACAACACCCGCATCCACCAGCGGGCACCGTTCATGACCTGGTCCAACGCCTGGATGAACCTGCCCTGTGCCACTTGGCCCGTCAAGCAGCAGCGGCCGGTCGACGTCAAGACCGGCAAGGGTCTGCCGAACGTGCTGATCGTGCAGAGCGTCCGCGACGCGGCCACCCCGTACGGCGGCGCGGTCGAACTGCACCGCCGCCTCAAGGGCTCCCGCATGATCACCGAGCGGGACGCCGGATCGCACGGTGTCACCGGCGAGGTCAACCCCTGCATCAACAAGCGGGTCGACACGTACTTCCTCACCGGGAAGACCGACGCCAAGGACGTGACCTGCGCCCCGCACGCCACGCCCAAGCCCTCCACGGCGAAGGCCCTCGTCGGCGCCCTGGACCTTCCTGCCGTGCACTGATGCACTGATGACGGCATGAAAGGTGCCGAGACCGCATAACGGCACGCAGGGGCGGCCGGGATTTCTCCCGGCCGCCCCTGTCGTCGTTCCTAGCCACCGCTCAGCGCGCAGGCCCCTTTCTGCTCCCGGGCCCCCGCCGCCCCTGCGCCCGCCCCTGCGCCCGCGCCTCTTCGAGCGCCGCGGCCTTGGCCTCGCCCGCGTAGGTGTCGACGTACTCCTGGCCGGACAGGGTGAGGATCTCGTACATGATCTCGTCGGTGGCAGCGCGCAGGACCATGCGTTCGTCCTCCAGCCCCGCATAGCGCGAGAAGTCCAGCGGGGCGCCGAAGCGGATGGTGATCCGCCTGATGCGCGGCAGCCGCCGCCCCGTCGGCTGCGCCTCGAACGTGCCGATCATGGCGCACGGCACCACCGGCACCCCGGCCTGGATGGCCATCGAGGCGACGCCGGTACGGCCCTTGTAGAGGCGGCCGTCGTGCGAGCGGGTGCCCTCCGGGTAAATGCCCAGCAGCCGGCCCTTGCGCAGTACGGAGAGCCCCGAGGAGATCGCCGCCTGCGAGGCACGGCCGCCGGAGCGGTCCACCGGAATCTGTCCGACGCCCCGGAAGAACGCCGCGGTCAGCCGCCCCTTCAGACCGGGCCCGGTGAAGTACTCGGCCTTGGCCAGAAACGTCACCCGGCGCGGCACGATCGCCGGCATCACAAAGTGATCCGCGAACGACAGATGATTGCCGGCGATGATCGCCGCGCCCTCCTCCGGCACATGATCGAGTCCCTCGATCCGCGGCCGGAACACCAGCCGCAGCAACGGCCCCAGAAGCAGGTACTTCAGCACCTGATAGAGCACAGGACAGCTCCCCATTTCCGTCGGCTCGCCGGGACGGCCACCTCGTCGCAGGTCACAAGGGCTGCCCGGAACGGCCAGTGAGTCTATGGGCAAGTGTGGTAGCGGGTAACCACCTTTGGGCGGATCAATGCTGACTCTTTCCGGTGCCACCGCGGCCCCTGGGACGCCACCCCGCGCCACCCACCCGCTTGTTACCTTTCGGTACCCGCTTTGGCATCCGCGGACAACTTTCCACTCGCCTTGAGACCTGACGTGTTGACGCGCCGTACGGTCCGGCAAGCGAGCCTGACCCCCCCCACGGTCCGGGCCGAGGACAGGAGTGAGAGATGTCCCGCAGGAAGACGGCCGGTCGACGTCAGAAGATCATCATCGGTGTCAGCGCCGCGGCACTGGTCGGCGGCATCGCCATCGCCACCACAGGCACCAGCCAGGCATCGGCGGCGTGCGACGGACTGGCCACCGCGCTGAGCAACAATCAGAAGTTCATCGCCGAGCAGAAGGCCCATCCGGACGCCCAGTCAGCGGCCCGGATCGCCAACCGGGAGGCCGTGATCAAGGAGATCGGGGTGAAGCAGCGGGCCGCCGGGTGCGACGGGGGCGGGGGTACGGCCGAGGGTGCCCCGCCGGCGGCCGACGAGCCACCCGCGGGCGGCGACGGTGCCGCGTCGCAGCAGCCGTCCGGAGCGGCGCAGCCACCCGCCTCGGACGACCCGTCCGCCTCGGACGATCCGTCCGCGTCCGGTGACTCGTCCGCCTCCGGGGCCCCGCCGGCCGGCGAGGGCGATGTGGTCTGCCCCGGCTCGACGGTGACCCTCTCCGGCGAGGGCGGCGCACCCGCGGCCTCCAGCGGCGAGTTCCCCACCGGCACCAAGCTGAAGGTGACCAACCTGGACAACAACAAGTCGACGACGGTCTCCGTCACGTCCCCGTCGGGCAGCTGTGTGCTGCTGAACAACGCGGCCTTCGAGGAGGTACGCGAGCAGGGCAAGAACCTGATCCGGCGCGCCCGCATCGAGCGCGTGGGGTGACCCCGGTCCGGTGGCCGGCCGCGGAGCCGCCTCCTCCGCGGCCGGCCACCCTGTCTCCGGGGCGGCATCCGCAGGCCGTACGGGCGACCTCACGGCGTGGCCGCTTGTCCGTGACGGCGCGGCGAGGTGGCCTGGGGCCGCCGGGCGCCGCGTGTTCCCTGTCGGGCTCCCGCATGTGATCCCACCGAGCGTTCCAGGAGACCGCGATGCCCGTGAGCCGTCGACGACGATCCCCCCGTGCCGCCCTGCCCGTCACCGTGCTGGCCACCCTGTCCGCGGCCGTGCTCTGCGCCGGTCCGGCCGGCGCCGATGAGCCGCCGACCGGAGATCAGGGCCTGGTGCTCACCATGACCGGAGCGGGCAACAGCTGGAGCCGGGGGGTGCGGCTCAGCTGCCCCGACATCCACCGCAGACATCCGCACGCGGGCGCCGCCTGTGACGCGCTGACCTGGGCGCGCGGGGACCTGGACGCGCTGCCCGGCCAGCCGCACACCTGCACCAGGGAGTACGACCCGGTCACCGTCAGCGCCACCGGCACTTGGCGCGGTGTCCCGGTCAACTGGCGCAAGGAGTTCCCCAACGCCTGCACGATGGACTCCGCCACCGGGCCCGTCTTCCGCTTCTGACCGGCGCCCGAGCGGGCTCAGACCGGCCGCGCGGCCACCACGCCGACCGTCACCAGCGCCAGCACCACCCAGGAGAACCAGACCCACCCATTGGCGCCCAGCGCCACGGTGTAAGCGGTCGCCGCCACCAGCCCGACCACCGTGCACACGGCCATCGTCCTCGCAGATCCGGGCATACCCGCACCTCCTCACGGCGGCCGGACGCCGACAAAACGGCGCGGGCCGCGGCCATGGGACCATCGTCCCCGGCCGCGGCCCGTACCGCCAGACGCGCGACGTGCCGTCACTGCCCCCGCGCGTTGAGCGAGGCGAGGTAGGCGTTGTAGTCGGCGAGATCCTTGTCGCCGTTGCGGTCCGCGGCCCGGTCCGCGCGCTGCGACAGCCGCTCCTCGGACTTGTACCACTGGAAGACCAGGGCGATCAGCACCACCACGGACGGGATCTCGCTGAAGGCCCAGGCGATACCGCCGGCGGCCGACTGGTCGGACAGCGCGTCGATGCCGAGCGAGGCGGGCGGGTTCAGGAAGGTGTCGACCATCGGCTCCGAGGCCATCATCAAGGCGATACCGAAGAACGCGTGGAACGGCATGCCCGCGAACAGCTCCAGCATCCGCATCACATAACCCGGCCGGTGCGGGCCCGGGTCGACGCCCATGATCGGCCAGAAGAACACCAGGCCCACCGCGAGGAAGTGCACCATCATCCCGATGTGCCCGGCCCGGGACTCCATCAGGAAGTCGAACAGCGGCGAGAAGTACAGCGCGTAGAGGCTCGCGATGAACAGCGGGATGGTGAACGCCGGGTGCGTGATGATCCGCATGTAGCGGCTGTGCAGCAGCGCCACCAGCAGTTCGCGCGGCCCCTTGCGGCCACGCCCGGCGGCCGGCAGGGCGCGCAGCGCCAGCGTCACCGGCGCCCCGAGCAGCAGCAGGATCGGCGAGAGCATGCTGATGATCATGTGCTGGACCATGTGCACGCTGAACATCGCCATGCCGTAGTCATTGAGCCCGGTACACATCACCAGCGCCACCGACACCACGCCCAGCGCCCAGGCGACGGTCCGGCCCACCGGCCAGGCGTCCCCCCGGCGCCGCAGCCGGATCACCGCCCAGCCGTACAGTCCCAGCCCCAGCAGACAGCCGACGAGAAAGACCGGATCACCACCGAACTCCAGGCCCCTCCCCAGCGTGAACGGCGGCAGATCCATGTTCATGCCGTCCATGCCGTGCCCGCTGTGATCCATCCGCTCGCTCCTGATTCGTACCAATGCTCCGGCGACAAGACTAGAACCGCCCCTGGTCACACCACGCGGCAGGGCCGCATATCGGTGCCAGTGGCCGGGGGCGGTTCGTGCAGTCCGGAACTATCGCGCCGGATCCACCGGGGTCACAGCACGCACTCGGCCTCGCCGTAGCGCTCCGCGGGCACCGTCTTGAGCGTCTCCACGGCCTCCGCCAGCGGCACCAGCGTGATGTCCGTACCGCGCAGCGCGGTCATCATCCCGAAGTCCCCGCGGTGCGCGGCCTCCACGGCGTGCCAGCCGAAGCGGGTGGCGAGCACCCGGTCGTACGCGGTCGGGGTGCCGCCGCGCTGTACGTGCCCGAGGATGACCGGCCGCGCCTCCTTGCCGAGCCGGTTCTCCAGCTCCACGGACAGCTGCCGGGCGACACCGGCGAACCGCTCATGGCCGTACATGTCCTTGCCGCCGATATCGAAGGCCATGGTGCCCTCGCGCGGCTTGGCGCCCTCGGCGACCACCACGATCGCGAACTTCTTGCCGGCCTCGAACCGCTCGGCCACCCGCGCGGTCAGCTCCTCGATGTCGAAGGGCCGCTCCGGCACCACGATCGCGTGCGCACCGGCCGCCATCCCCGAGTGCAGCGCGATCCAGCCGGTGTGCCGCCCCATCACCTCGACGATCATCACTCGCTGATGCGATTCGGCGGTGGTCTTGAGCCGGTCCAGCGCCTCGGTGGCGACCCCTACCGCGGTGTCGAAGCCGAACGTGACATCCGTGACCGCGATGTCGTTGTCGATGGTCTTCGGTACGCCCACGATCGGCAGTCCGGCGTCCGACAGCAGCCGCGCCGCCTTCAGCGTGCCCTCGCCGCCGATCGGGATGATCGCGTCCAGGCCCAGCTCGGCGACATGGCCGCGGGCCCGCTCGACGCCGTCCCGCAGATGCGCGGGCTGCACCCGGGACGACCCGAGGATGGTGCCGCCGCGCGCCAGGATGCCGCCGACGGCATCGAGGTCGAGCTTGCGGTAATCGCACTCCAGCAGGCCCTTCCAGCCGTCGCGGAAGCCGATCACTTCATCGCCGTGATCAGCGGTGGCGCGGTGGACGACGGACCGGATGACGGCGTTCAGTCCGGGGCAGTCGCCGCCGGAGGTGAGGACACCAATACGCATTGCTCGAAAAACCTCTGCAACTCAACCGGGGGCCCGGACCCCGTCGTCCGGTTGGATTCCGCTCACCCTACAAGCGCATGGCCCCCGGGAACACGTACGCCCGCAGTGCGGACTGCGGGCGTACGGAATGCATTCGGAATGCCGTCAATTCGGGCGCGGAGCGGTGATCCGCCTACCGCCCGAAAGCAACGCAACCGGCATCAGGCGGGCTGCGTTGCCGCGGCGATCCGCTCCTGGCGCAGCGCCTCGTACCACTGGTCGTCCACCGGAGGCAGTGCATTGACGTCCAGCGCCAGCTTGACCAGCAGATCGGCGATATGCGGATTGCGCGCCATCACCGGGCCGTGCATGTACGTACCGAAGACGGTGTCGTTCCACGCGCCCTCGTAGCCGTCGCCCACACCGTTGCCCTTGCCGAAGCGCACCTTGGCGAACGGCCGGGCGGTCTTGCCCAGATGCGTCACGCCCTGGTGGTTCTCGAAGCCGGTCAGCGGGGGCAGCCCCAACTGCGGGTCGATATCGGCGAGTACGTCGCCGACGCAGCGCTCGGCCTCACCGCGGGTGCTGACCACGTCCAGCAGCCCCAGGCCCTGCTGCCGCTCACCGAGGTCATTGATGAACTCATGACCCAGGATCTGGTAGCCGGCGCACACCGAGAACACGATCGCGCCGTTGGAGACCGCACGGCTCAGTCCGCCGTCGCGGATCAGCCGCTCGGAGGCCAGCCGCTGCGGCCGGTCCTCGCCGCCGCCGATCAGATAGATGTCGCCGGAGGTGGGAATCTGCTGGTCGGACCGTACGTCCAGACGCTGCACGTCCAGACCGCGCTGGCGCGCCCGCCGCTCCACCACCAGGGCGTTCCCCTGGTCGCCGTACGTGCTCAGCAGGTCCGGGTAGATCCACACCAGACGGAGGCTGTTGTCACTCATTCTCGATCGTCCTTGTCCGCGCATCACGTCAGTTGCCCACGCGCCGGCGCAGGTCCTGGAAGGCCGTGTAGTTGGCGATGACCTCGATCCGTCCGGGCGGTGCCAGCTGCACCGCCTCGTCCAGGCTCTCGCAGACCTGGAAGTCCAGGCCCGCGACCTCCAGCCGCACCGCCAGGTCCAGCTTGCGGTCGCCCAGCACGAAGAGCGGGTGCCCGGCCAGCCGGGTGTAGTCGACATCCCACAGCCACGAGGTGTCGGTGCCGTCCGCGCCGCGGGCGTTCACCGACATGATCACCGGGGTCGGCGGCGGGTCGATCAGCGAGAACGTCTCCAGCCAGCCGGCCGGGTTCTTCGCCAGCAGCAGCCGCAGCTCCCGCTCCATGAACGTGACCACGTCATAGCGCCCGGCCACCGCCTGCACCGAGAACATCCGCTCCAGGGCCACCTGCGGCGGCACCCCGAAGGCGGCGGCGACCGCGGCGGACGTGGTGGCGTTCGCCTTGTTGGCGCGTCCCGGCAGCTGAAGCTTGATCGGCCAGGCGCTGCCGTGCGGGTCCAGGACATGGTCGCCGGACAGTGCCCAGCTGGGCGTGGGACGGCGGAAACCGCACTCGCCGCAGAACCAGTCCTCGCCCGGCCGCTGCATCACCCCACCGCACGAGGGGCAGGACCAGGCATCGTCCTTCCACTCCTGCCCGGCCGCGACCCACACCACATTCGCGGACGACGAGGCCGCCCACACGATCAGCGGGTCGTCCGCGTTGGCGATGATCAGCGCCTTGGAGCCGGACAGGCCCTCGCGCCAGTGCTCGGCCAGCATGCGGGTCTCCGCGGCGCGGTCGAGCTGGTCGCGCGAGAGGTTCAGCAGCGCTATGGCCTTCGGCGTGACATCGCGTGCCACACCGGCGAGGTACTTCTCGTCCACCTCGATGACGCCGTACTTGGCGTCCGATCCGCCGGCCAGCGCGGACGTGATACCTGCCGGCATGTTGGCGCCGAGCGCGTTGGAGACCACCGGACCGCTGGCCCGCAGCGCCTCCGCGATCAGCCGCGTCGTGGTCGTCTTGCCGTTGGTCGCCGACACCAGGATGACGTCCAAGTGCCCGGCCAGCCGCGCCAGCAGGTCGGGGTCGAGCTTGAGCGCCACCCGGCCACCGATCACCGATCCGCTGCCGCGGCCCGCCGCGCGCGATACCGCCGCCGCGGCCTTGCCCGCCGTCACGGCCAGCTTGGCCCGTGGCGACAGCGGCTCCGTGTTGCCTGCCATCGTCTTTGATCCTCCTTGCATCCGGCGCCCGCCTGCCGTGGGGCTGCCGGTGGAACGCTCCTCCGCAGCCGATGACCGGCCGGGGCTTCGGTCGGGGATCAGCCTATCGAGATCCGGCCGCAGCCCCGAACCCCGCCACCCGTGCGGCGACATCCGCTGTCCGCAGGACCGTACGCTTGTCCCCATGCGTCCCCGCACCATTCCTGGCAGTTCCGGCCATGTCCGCCCGCTGCGATTGCTCGGTGATCCGGCCCTGACCGAGCCCTGTCAGGAGGTCACCGTCTTCGATGACGAGCTGGCCCGGCTGGTCGAGGACATGTACGCGACGATGTACGCCGCGCAGGGCGTGGGCCTCGCCGCCAACCAGATCGGCGTCCCGCTGCGGGTGTTCGTCTACGACTGCCCCGACGACGAGGACCACCGTCATCTGGGACACCTCGTCAACCCCCGGCTCGTCGAGGCCGACGGCCCGGTCATCCGCGGGCCCGAGGGCTGTCTCTCGCTCCCCGGCCTCGAAGCCGGCACCCCGCGCCATGACCACGCCGTCGTGACCGGCGTCACCGTCACCGGCGCCCCCGTCACGGTGACCGGCGCCGGATTCTTCGCCCGCTGCCTCCAGCACGAGTGTGACCATCTCGACGGGGGGCTCTACGTCGACCGCCTGACCGGGCTGCGCCGCCGCCGCGCGCTGCGCGCCGCGGCGAAGGCCCCGTGGGCTGGGACAGCGGGGGCGGCCGGCCGCTGAACGACCGCCGCCCCCGCCGATTCCCGGACCGGCGCTCAGAAGCCGGGGCCGTCCGTACGGTCGTCGACCGCGGCCAGCTGGCCCCAGAGCAGATCGGCCAGCTGCTTGACCAACTGCTCGCGTGAGCACGGGCGTTCGCGCAGCCACCAGTCACCGGCGCCATGCATCATGCCGACGATGCCATGGCCCCAGACGCGTGCGGTCAGCTCGCCGCCCGGCCCCAGGTCGAGCCGGTCGGTGATCACCTTGGCCAGCTCCTCGCCGAGCCGGCGCAGCAGGGGGGCGGAGTGCCGTCCGACGTCGAAGCCGGACTCGGACGCGTTGTCCTCGTCCGACGGGTGCATCAGGAAGCGGTACACCTGCGGCCGGGCCTCGATCGCGAGCAGGTAGGCGTCGAGGGTGGCCTCGACCCGGTCCCGGCGCAGGACGGGGGCGTCCAGTGCGGTCGCCAGATTGGCCAAGAGGGCATCCGTGTGCCGTACGGCGAGCGCGCGGTACAGCCCGCCCTTGTCGCCGAAGTGCCGGTAGAGGATCGGTTTGGTGATACCCGCCTCGGCGGCGATGGCGTTCATCGAGGCGTCCGGGCCGTCGCGCAGCACAATGCGCTCGGCGGCCTCCAGCAGCTCCCGCCGTCTGCGCTCGGTCGCCGTCTGCCGGCGGCCGCTGTGCTCTGTGCTTTCCATGGTCGTGCTCCCCACCCTTGTGAATCCGTGGCGCTGGCGCAACGTAACACCCGATCTCCACGGCGATTTCATTCCCAGGGGAGTTGACATTTTTTACTGGCGAGTAACACACTGCGAGTTACCGCTAGTAACATCGAAAAAGCCTGGTAGTAGCTGGAGGGGACATGGCCGAGTTCACCATGGAGCTCAATGACGAGCAGAAGGAAGTCCGTGACTGGATTCACGGCTTCGCCGCGGATGTCATGCGCCCCGCCGCCGCCGAATGGGACGAGCGCGAGGAGACCCCCTGGCCCGTCATCCAGGAGGCCGCCAAGATCGGCCTGTACTCACTCGACTTCTACGCCCAGCAGTTCTTCGACCCGACGGGCCTCGGCGTTCCCCTGACCATGGAGGAGCTGTTCTGGGGTGACGCCGGTATCGGCCTGTCGATCGTGGGCACCGGCCTGGCCGCCGTCGGCGTGCTCGCGAACGGCACGGAGGAGCAGATCGGCACCTGGGTCCCGCAGATGTACGGCGATGTGAACGACGTCAAGGTCGCCGCCTTCTGCTCCTCGGAACCGGACGCCGGATCGGACGTGGCCGCGATGCGCACCCGCGCGGTCTACGACGAGGCCAAGGACGAGTGGGTGCTCAACGGCACCAAGACCTGGGCCACCAACGGCGGTATCGCCAACGTCCATGTCGTCGTCGCGGTCGTCGACCCGGATGCCGGCTCCAAGGGCCATGCCTCCTTCATCGTCCCCCCGAACACCCCCGGCCTCTCCCAGGGGCAGAAGTTCAAGAAGCACGGCATCCGCGCCTCGCACACCGCCGAAGTGGTCCTGGAGAACGTCCGGATTCCCGGCCACTGCCTGCTCGGCGGCAAGGAGAAGCTCGATGAGCGCCTCGCCCGTGCCCGGGAGAAGGCCAAGAAGGGCGGCGAGCGCCTGAAGAACGCCGCGATGGCCACCTTCGAGGCGTCCCGGCCCGCCGTCGGCGCGATGGCGGTCGGTACCGCGCGTGCGGCCTACGAGGAGGCGCTGGAGTACGCGAAGACCCGCTCCCAGTTCGGCCGCCCGATCATCGACAACCAGGGCGTGGCCTTCCAGCTCGCCGATATGCGCACCCAGATCGACGCCGCCCGGCTGCTGGTGTGGCGCGCCTCCTGGATGGCGGTGACGGGCAAGCCGTTCACCTCCGCCGAGGGCTCCATGTCCAAGCTCTTCGCCAGCGAGGTCGCCAAGAAGGTCACCGCCCAGGCCGTACAGATCCTCGGCGGCAACGGCTTCACCCGCGAATACCCGGTCGAGCGGATGCACCGCGACGCCGCCATCTACACCATCTTCGAAGGCACCAGCGAGATCCAGCGCCTGGTGATCGCCCGGACCCTCTCCGGGATGCCGATCCGCTGAAGTCAACTCGTGGGGGAGTGCGCGCAGTTCGCGCCTGACGGAGTGGTCCCGCCCGAGGTGCGGGTGGGGGTACCGGTTGCAACTCCTGCTCCATACCCTCAACTCTGGCTCAGATCATTACCCGTTCGCCCTGTGTTCCGTACGCTCGAAGTTCCGAACGCTACGAACGGAGGACGGATGAAGACCCCCCTCAGCCGGCTGGCCGCCCGCGCCGCCACCTTCCTGGTGCATGGACGGCGGCCCCGGCTCGACCACTCCGAATCCCACCGGGTCGCCCGGCCCAACCAGCATGCGGGCCTGATCGACCACTACATGCCCTCGTCGTCCGCAGGGGTGCAAGGGGGCCGGTGACCACCGCCCCGGGGTAGCTCCCACCTCACCCTTTTCGGGAGCTGAGCCGCACACCGAGCCATGGCCCGGTGTGCGGCTCTTTGTCGTGCCGTAGGTGTCCGGCGGCAGGCATCCCTTGACGGCTGGATTGCTGCGTTCTACTTTCCTTCCGTAGAGCAAAACATAAGTTCCACGATACGGAATCATTCTCTCCGGCGCTTCGCTGGAACTTGCCCGTGACAGGTCGACGCAGGAGTACGCGATGCCTCGAATGACAGCCGCCCGCGCCGCGGTGGAGATTCTCAAGCGGGAGGGCGTGGCCCACGCCTTCGGAGTGCCGGGTGCCGCGATCAACCCCTTCTACGCGGCGCTCAAGGGCGCGGGCGGCATCGATCACACACTGGCGCGTCATGTCGAGGGCGCCTCGCACATGGCCGAGGGCTACACCCGGGCTCATCCGGGCAACATCGGCGTCTGCATCGGTACCTCGGGACCGGCCGGTACGGACATGATCACCGGCCTCTACTCCGCGATCGGCGACTCGATCCCGATTCTGTGCGTCACCGGCCAGGCCCCCACCGCGGTGATCCAGAAGGAGGACTTCCAGGCCGTCGACATCGCCTCGATCGCCAAGCCGGTCACCAAGGCCGCCACCACCGTGATGGAAGCCGCGCAGGTCCCCGGCGTCTTCCAGCAGGCCTTCCATCTGATGCGCTCCGGACGCCCCGGACCGGTCCTCATCGACCTGCCGATCGACGTCCAGCTGACCGAGATCGACTTCGACCCGGAGACCTATGAGCCGCTGCCGGCCTTCAAGCCTGCCGCGACCCGCGCCCAGGTGGAGAAGGCCCTCGCGCTGCTCAACGCGTCCGAGCGGCCGCTGATCGTCGCCGGGGGCGGTGTCATCAACGCCGACGCCTCCGAACTGCTGCGGGAATTCGCCGAGTTGACCGGTACGCCGGTCGTTCCCACCCTGATGGGCTGGGGCATCCTCGCCGACGACCATGAGCTGAACGCCGGCATGGTCGGCCTGCAGACCTCGCACCGCTACGGCAACGCGACCTTCCTGGAATCCGACTTCGTCCTCGGTATCGGCAACCGCTGGGCCAACCGCCACACCGGCACGCTGGACGTCTACACCCGGGGCCGCACCTTCGTCCATGTCGACATCGAGCCGACCCAGATCGGCAGGATCTTCGCCCCGGACTACGGCATCGCCTCGGACGCCGGGGCCGCGCTGGAGCTGTTCATCGAGGTGGCCAAGGAGTTCAAGGCCGCCGGCGAGCTGCCCGACCGCAGTGCCTGGGCCGCGTCCACCCAGGAGCGCAAGGCCCAGCTCCAGCGCCGTACGCACTTTGACGACATCCCGATGAAGCCGCAGCGGGTCTACGAGGAGATGAACCAGGCCTTCGGCCCGGAGACCCGTTACGTCACCACCATCGGCCTCTCCCAGATCGCCGGTGCGCAGATGCTGCACGTCTACAAGCCGCGCCACTGGATCAACTGCGGCCAGGCCGGCCCGCTCGGCTGGACCATCCCGGCCGCGCTCGGCGTCGCCACCGCGGACCCGGAGACACCGGTCGTCGCGCTCTCCGGCGATTACGACTTCCAGTTCATGCTCGAAGAGCTGGCCGTCGGCGCCCAGCACAAGATCCCGTACATCCATGTCCTGGTGAACAACGCCTACTTGGGCCTGATCCGGCAGGCGCAGCGCAACCTCGACATCAACTTCCAGGTCAACCTGGAGTTCGAGAACATCAACTCGCCCGAGCTGGGCGTCTACGGCGTGGACCATGTCAAGGTCGTCGAGGGACTGGGCTGCAAGGCCGTCCGGGTCACCGACCCGAGTCAGTTGGGCGCCGCCTTCGAGGAGGCCAAGAAGCTGGCCGCCGAGCACCGTGTCCCGGTCGTCGTCGAGGCGATTCTTGAGCGGATCACCAATATCTCGATGAGCGGTTCCGACATCGCCGGCGTGAACGAGTGGGAAGACCTCGCGACCGAGCCCGGTCACGCACCCACCGCGATCAAGCCGCTCAAGGTCTGACGCCGGACCGGCATGCCCCTCAACCGGCGGCGCCCCTCAACCGGCGGCGCCCCTCAACTGGCACCGCCCCTCCCGTAATGGCCCGGACGGCACCCCTCTGCCGCCGTCCTCCCCTTCCGAGATGCGAATTCTGAGATGTGAATTCTGAGATGCGAAAGAGGCACCGTATGAGCAATCTTCCCAAGGTCGCGTGGATCGGGCTGGGCATCATGGGTTCGCCCATGGCCGAGAACCTGATCAAGGCCGGTTACCCGGTGACCGGTTACACCCTGGAGGCCGACAAACTGGAGCGGCTGGCCACGAGCGGCGGGAGTGTGGCCGGCTCGGTCGCCGAGGCGGTCCGCGACGCCGACGTCATCATCACCATGGTCCCGGCCTCCCCGCAGGTCGAGGCCATCGCCTACGGCCCCGACGGGATCCTGGCCCACGCCCGGCGCGGTGCGCTGCTGATCGACATGTCCTCGATCACCCCGCAGACCTCCATCGACCTCGCCCACGCCGCCGCCGACAAGGGCCTCCGCGTCCTGGACGCCCCGGTCTCCGGCGGCGAGGCGGGCGCGATCGAGGCGGTGCTGTCCATCATGGTCGGCGGGGAGCAGGCCGACTTCGACGCCGCCCGTCCGCTGCTGGAGGCGCTCGGCAAGACGATCGTGCGCTGCGGGCCGCACGGCTCGGGCCAGACCGTCAAGGCCGCCAACCAGCTCATCGTCGCCGTCAACATCCAGGCCTGCGCCGAAGCCGTCGTCTTCCTGGAGAAGTCCGGCGTCGACCTGAGCGCCGCCCTCGACGTCCTGGGTGGCGGGCTGGCCGGCTCCACCGTCCTGGCCCGCAAGAAGGACAACTTCACCACCCGCGACTTCCGCCCCGGCTTCCGGATCGACCTGCACCACAAGGACATGGGCATCGTCACCGACGCCGCCCGCACCGTCGGCGCCACCCTCCCCGTCGGCAGCCTCGTCGCCCAACTCATCGCCGCCCTCCGCGCACAAGGCGACGGCGGCCTCGACCACTCCGCCCTCCTGCGCGGCGTCGAACGCCTCTCCGGAGACCACGCCGGGAGCTGAGCCGCCGCGGGGCGTGCCGTTCCTCGCGGGCGGCGTGATGGTCATCACGTCGCCCGCCTGGAACGCGCCCCCGTTGTTCACCGTTCAAATGGGTGTGGGTGTTGACGCAGAGGCCGACGCACCCTTCCCGAGCCGCCCCGGCCAGTCTTCCCCCGTCTGGTCGGGGCTTCCTCTTGCCGCGGCCGACTGCGACGGCTGCCAGGCCCGGGGGCGTTGCGGATGCCCGCTACGTCCCGTACGCATCCAGCGGATTGGCGGAGATCCGCGCGGCGATGCCCTCGCGGACCGCGGCCGCGGCGGTGCTGTCCGGCTTGCGCCCGGCCTGGTCCCGGAAGCACGCCAGGAACTCTTCACCGAGACCGAGCCGTGGGTAGCGCGCCAGCACCTCGGTGCGGAGGTCGTCCGGCAGCGTGTCGGGACGCCGCCCGGAGATGTCCAACGAGGTGGAGTACACCAGCAGATGTGCCTCCGGATCCATGGCCGCGTCCACCTCGTCCCACATGTGCCGGACGATCACCTCGGACGCCCGTACCCGACGCTCCACCGGCCATCCGGCGCCCGCCCCGAACACCCACGCCACATGGCCACCCGCCTCCTCGAAGGGCACGGTGTGGCTGTCGAACTCCTTCACCAGCCCGATGTCGTGGAACATGGCTGACACGTAGAGCAGCTCCGGATCGAAGGCGATGCCGTTGGCCGAGGCGTAGCCGGCCGCCCAGAGATACGCCCGGACGGAGTGGTTCAGCAGCGCGGGTGAGCAGTAGGCGCTCGCCACCTCCAGCGCGGTACGACAGGCACGGGTATCGGGAATCACAAGATCGTCCATGGTCATGGCCCTGATTGTCGCCCATGGTCCATGGCGGAGTGACGCACTCGGCGGCTGCCGAAATGCGCGAGCGCGGAGCCCGGCGCACGCTGGATGCATGTCCGAGCATCCGCCTGTCATCGTGCACCCGCCGACGCCGTCCGGTGGCCGCCGAGTGACCGTGCGTGGGCAGATCGTCGGCCTGGCCCATGGCCGCGGCGATGTTGCCGAATTTCTCCGCCGCGCGGGCGTCACCGGCCCGGCCGGGAGTATCGCGCTGGACGATCCCCGCCTCGTCGAATGGCGCGGAGGCTCACTGGACGACTGGCCGATGCCCCCGGCCTGACATCCGGGGCCGATCAGCCGTTCGCCGTGGCCGTACCCGTCTCTCGGCGCCGCGGACCAGGGGATACGCTGACGTCCGGCGATCGGCAGGCAGGCCGTCGGCCGGTGAGCCGGGCAGGGAGCGGGGCAGGGCGTGAGCGACGACAGCGGGAACAGCGACAGCAGTGATGACGGCGTGTTCTCGACACGCGGTAGCGGGTCGGGCGGTTCTTCGGACCTGAGTGTCCTGCGGAGAGCGATGCGCTGGGAGACTCTCGTGATCCTCCTGATTCTCGTGATCCTCACGGTAGTGGCCTCGTAGGGCAGGCCCGACGCCGGGGAAACCCTGAACGCGCGTCGGCCTCCCTTGGGAGTTCAGTTGCTCACGTGCGGACCGGGCACGGTCCCGGCTCCCCGAACGCCCCGTCCGATTTCCGCCAGCGCCGCCGCCTGACCTGCTGCACAGTGGACACTGTGATGAACGAGGACAGCAGGTACGAGGCGGTGCGCAGCAGGGACGCCAGATTCGACGGCGCCTTCTTCTTCGCGGTGTCCACGACCGGGATCTACTGCCGGCCGAGCTGCCCCGCCACCACGCCCCGCCGCCGCAATGTCGCCTTCTTCCGGACCGCCGCGGCCGCCCAGGGCTCCGGATTCCGTGCCTGCCGGCGCTGCCGCCCCGATGCGGTGCCCGGCTCGCCGGAGTGGAATGCCCGCGCCGATGTCGTCGGGCGGGCGATGCGGCTGATCAGCGAGGGCGTGGTCGACCGGGAGGGCGTCTCCGGGCTGGCGGCCCGGCTCGGCTACAGCGCCCGGCAGGTCCAGCGGCAGCTGACGGCCGAGCTGGGTGCCGGCCCGGTGGCCCTGGCGCGGGCACAGCGCGCCCACACCGCCCGGGTCCTGCTGCAGACCACCGGACTCCAGGCGGCCGAGATCGCCTTCGCGGCGGGCTTCGCCAGCGTGCGGCAGTTCAACGACACCATCAAGGAGATCTACGCCCTCACCCCGAGCGAGCTGCGTGCCGCCCGCCCCGGTAAGGCGACTCGTTTTGGCCCGGTGGCGTCGCCCACCACCCCCGGGGTGCTGCCGCTGCGACTGGCCTTCCGCGGCCCGTTTGCGGCGCGGGAGCTGTTCGACCACCTCCAGCGGCGTGCGATCACCGGGATCGAGGAAGTCAGCGGCGAGCCCGGCGCCCGTACCTACCGGCGCACCCTGCGGCTGCCGCACGGGGCCGGGATCGCCGAGGTCGACGAGGCGGCCGGCGACGGCTGGCTGGACTGCCGGCTGCACCTGGCCGAGCTGCGGGATCTCACCACCGCGAGCCAGCGGATGCGCCGCCTCTTCGACCTGGACGCCGATCCGTACGCGGTCGCCGAACGGCTCGGCGCGGATGCCGTACTGGCGCGGCTGGTGGACCGGCGGCCCGGTCTGCGCTCGCCAGGAGCCCCCGCCCCGGACGAGCTCGCCGTCCGTGCCGTACTCGGCCAGCAGGTCTCGGTCGCGGCCGGCCGCACCCTCGGCGGTGCCCTGGTTGCCGCCTACGGAGAACCGCTGCCCGAACCGGCCGGTGCGCTCACCCACCTCTTCCCCCGTATCGACGACCTTGCGCAGGCCGCCCTCACCGAACTCGGGATGCCCGAGTCACGGCGGGCGACCCTGCGCACGCTCAGCAACGCACTCGCCGACGGTACGGTCGTCCTGGACGCCGGAGCCGACCGGGACGAGGCCGAACGCGCGCTCCTCGGGTTGCGCGGCATCGGCCCGTGGACCGCCGGATACATCCGGATGCGAGCCCTGGGGGACCCCGATGTCCTGCTGACCGGCGATGTGGCCGTACTGGCCGGCATGCGCCGGGCCGGGGCCCCGGCGGCGGGTCTGCGGGAGCTGGCGGAAACCTGGCGGCCCTGGCGCTCGTACGCGATGCACCACTTCTGGAACGTGCCGCTCACGGAGCCGGCGAACCCCTGCCCCACCACTACGGAAAGCACCGGACCATGACGCTCTACACCACCCTCGACAGCCCCTTGGGCGAACTCCTGCTGGTGGGCGAGGAATCGGCCACCGCGCCGGGTGGCATCGCGCTCGCCTCGCTGTCCGTACCCGGGCAGAAGGGCGGCGCCACCGTCCAGGACGGCTGGACGTACGCCCCCACCGCCTTCGACGGCATCGCCGACCAGCTCCGCGCCTACTTCGACGGTGAGCTGACCCGCTTCGCCATTGCCTGCGCCCCCACCCGGGGCACCGACTTCCAGCGGCGGGTGTGGCAGGCGCTGGAGGCCATCCCGTACGGCACCACGACCACGTACGGGAAGGTCGCCGCTGACATCGGTGCGGCGCGAGGCGCGGTACGCGCCATCGGAACGGCCATCGGCGCGAACCCGCTGCTCGTCATCCGGCCCTGCCACCGAGTGATCGCCGCGGACGGATCCCTCTCGGGCTACGCGGGCGGGCCCGTACGCAAGCGGCAACTCCTCGGCATCGAGGGCGCCTTGCCGGAGGCCCACTGAGCCGCCCCGCGCCGCCCGCGACCCCCGAGCGCCGCACCGACCCCCGCCCCTGGAGCGCTCCATGACCACCACGACCACCACAGCCACCAGGACCACCGAGCGCCACTCCCGCCCCCGTACGCTCGCCCAGCGCGTCGCCGCCGCTGACTGGCCGGCGCTGGCCGAGGAACTGGACACCCTGGGCTGCGCGGTGACCCCACGTCTGCTCAGCCCGGCCGACTGCCGCGCCCTCAGCGCGCTGTACGACGAGCCCGCCGAGGCGCAGGGCACGGAATCCGGCGGCCGGTCCCGCTTCCGCTCGACCATCGACATGGCACGGCACCGCTTCGGCTCGGGCCAGTACCGCTACTTCGCCAACCCGCTGCCCGAACCGGTCCAGGCCCTGCGCGAGGCGTTCTACCCGCACCTGCTGAAGATCGCCCGCGACTGGGCGGACAAGCTGGGCAGGCCGGCTCCCTGGCCGGACTCCCTGGAGGAGTGGCTGACCCCGTGCCACGAAGCCGGGCAGACCAAGTCCTCCCAGATTCTGCTGCGTTACGGGGCGGGTGACTGGAACGCGCTGCACCGCGACCTCTTCGGGGAGATGGTCTTCCCCCTCCAGGTCGTCATCGGCCTGGACGAGCAGGGCATCGACTACACCGGCGGCGAGTTCCTCCTCGTCGAGCAGCGGCTGCGCGCCCAGTCCCGAGGGACCAGCACCGTCCTTCCGCAGGGCCATGGACTGATCTTCACGACCCGAGACCGGCCCGTACGCTCCGCCCGCGGCTGGTCGGCCGGTCCCGTACGCCACGGTGTGAGCGCCGTCCGCTCCGGCCGGCGGCACTCCCTGGGCCTGGTCTTCCACGACGCCTGACCCGCCGCTCAGTGGCGGCAAACGGGACCGGCGCGGTGCTCCCTGAGCGGTGTCGTCAGCCCCGTGGGTCCAGTGCCGTCAGGGTGGAGACGAAGACCGGGTCGCCGCCCTGGAGGCCGGTCACCTGCACCGTGGTGGTGGAGGGCAGCGCCGACGGGACCCGGCGGGCTTCGATCACACAGGGGGTGCCGTGCTCGGCGTACCGGCGGAAGTCGGTGCCGAAGGCGTACGGGACGAAGGCATCGGGCGCGGTCAGGACGCGGGCGGCCTGCTGCGCCGCATCGAGCAGCACCATGCCGGGGATGTGGTCGTTCGCCGGGTTCACCACCGCGGGATGGCCGGGCGGGATACGCAGCAGCCAGCGGTCGGGTCGCCCGGCGGGGGAGAGCAGAACATCGCGGCACTTGGTGCTGCCGGTCAGTCGGGGCGTAACGGGGGCGGGAAGGGCGCCCGGGGTGTGCCGCGCGGTCAGTCGATCGCCGCGGAGCAGCTGGTAGCCACGGGGTCCGGTGACCGTGACATCCGAGTGGCCGGTCGCGACGATCCGGCCCGCCTTGCGGATGGTCATGTCGAAGCGGCCACGGGCCAGCGTGCCGGCCCGCATGCGCATCCGGCTGCAGACGACGTCGATGGTCAGCAGCGTGGGCCCGCTGCCCACCGCGAGATGCTCGGGGTGAGTGGTGTACACAAGGTCGCCGAGGATGAAGTGGTGGCCGAGCGGTACGCCGAGTTCGGCGTGGCAGAGCAGCAACCCGGCCTGGCGGATGGTCTCACCCGTGAGGATGAGGTGGTGTCGGCCTTGATGGGGGGTGAAGTACCCGTGATCGTGCGGCCACTGGGCCGTCAACGAGAAGTGCGCGTCATCCAGCCGGTGCCATGAGGTGACCAGAATGTCGTCCGCGAAGGGGCGGTGTACCAACTCCCGGGTGACCTGGATGCCGTGGCGGCTCTGCGGGGTGGCGGCCCGGTCCCCGCCGGTGTGCGGACGGTGCGGAGACCTGGGTGGAACGGTGCCGTTGACGTGCATCGTGTCACTCATGACTGCCCCCAGGCATCGCTACGGATCGAGGTACATCGTTGATAAGATACGTACCATCCGGTTTTCTTTTCAATGCCGGGCGGGCGAAAAAGGGAAAGTAGCTGATCCAACGGCGACTTGGGCTGTAGCTAACTGTTGCGGAACGTGGACACATCGACAGACAGGAGGCGTCCTGTGGCACAACAGGACCGCGCGATTCGGACCCGGCGATTGATCTTGGAGGCGGCCGCGTCGGTTTTCGACGAGCAGGGCTACGACCGCGCCACGATCGCCGAAGTCCTGGAGCGCGCCGGCATGACGAAGGGCGCCCTGTACTTCCACTTCGCCTCCAAGGAGCAGTTGGCGCTCGCGGTGCTGGAGGAGCAGGTACTCGATATCGCCGTGGAGCCGCAGAAGATCAAGCTGCAGGAATTCGTCGACTCGGGCCAGGTACTGGCCTTCCGGCTACGCAGCGACCCGATCCAGCGGGGTGCGGCGCGGCTGGCGGTCGAGCAGGGCTCCAACCATCTCGACCGCAAGCAGTCGATGCTCTCGTGGACCCGGTTCGTCGTGGGCATGTTGAACGAGGCCCGGGACCGCGGGGAGATCCTGGACAGCATTGTGGTGCAGGAGTCCGCCGAGTTGTTCGTCGGTGCCTTCGCCGGGCTGCAGATGATGTCGCAGGCCCTGACCAACCGGGCCGACCTCAACCGCAGGCTGACGATTTTCTTCCAGCACACCCTCCCCAGCATCGCCGTGCCGGCCATCCTCGCCAGGCTCAATCTGGACGCGGAGCGGGGCGCGCAACTCGATGCCGCCTTGCAGGGAAAGGCGTTGGCGAACGCCGAGGCAGATGCTGATGCCGGAGTGGTCGCGGACTGAGCCCGCCCCGGACTGAGCCCGCCCCGGCCGGTGTGCGGCTGCCGGGGCGCGGAGGGCGGAGAGCATTTCGCCGCAAGGTCGCTGAAAACATACCGCGTGCGCGGTGTCGGACGCGGAAGTGTGTGCACCTCGTGGATGAGTTGTGCAGGTCAGAGGCGTCGCGGAAGAGCCGCGGCGCCTCTCGCTGTTGAGATGACAGCAGGACGCCGCGGACCGTGAACGGGGGCTGGTAGGTGCACGACGAACGCTGCTCGCGGGGGATTGTCAGTGGCGTGTAGTTCACTGAATTCGGCGGACTCGGAAGGCCCGAGCCGGCCCGTACCGCTCTCGCACTCCGCTCCGTCATCTGCTGACGGCACCCACTCACCTCTGCCGCCCTGGAGGCCGCACGCATGACCCGGACGACGACGGACCCACTCCCCGCAAGGGCGGCGGACACCACGGCCACGCCCACGGCACCCGACCCGGCCGCTGGCGGGCCGCACAGAGCCCCCCGCGGCATCGTCCCGGTCCTCGCCTTCTCCGGCATCGTCGTCGCGGTGATGCAGACCCTGCTCGTGCCGGTCATCAAGGACCTGCCGGTGCTGCTCAACACGGCACCCAGCAATGCCACCTGGGTCATGACCGCCACCCTTCTCGCCGGCGCCGTCTCGACCCCGATCATGGGGCGCCTCGGAGATCTCTACGGTAAGCGGCGGATGCTGCTGACCAGCCTCGCGGTCATGGTCGTCGGCTCGTTGATCTGCGGCTTCACCAGTGACCTGGTCACCATGATCGCGGGCCGGGCGCTGCAGGGCTTCGCGATGGGTGCCATTCCCCTCGGCATCGGCATCATGCGCGACGAGCTGCCGCGCGAGCGGCTCGGCTCGGCCATGGGCCTGATGAGCTCATCGATCGGCGTCGGCGGCGGGCTCGCGCTGCCGGTCGCGGCCCTGGTGGCCCAACACGCCGACTGGCACGCCCTGTTCTTCGGCGCCGCCGGGCTGGGCGTGCTGTCGATGCTGCTCACCCTCCTCGTCGTACCGGAGACCGCGATACGGGCCCAGGGGCGCTTCGACGTGGCGGGCGCCCTGGGGCTGTCGGCCGGTCTGGTGGCCCTGCTGCTGCCCATCACCAAGGGCAGCGACTGGGGCTGGGGTGCGCCGGTCACCCTCGTCCTCTTCGGTGTCGCGGCCCTGATCCTGGTGCTGTGGGGCGTGATGGAGCTGCGTCGTGCCGATCCGCTGGTCGATCTGCGGACCACCGCGCGCCGTGAGGTGCTGCTGACCAACCTCGCCTCCATCACGGTCGGTGTGGCGTTCTACGCGATCTCCCTGGTGCTGCCGCAGCTGCTGCAACTGCCCACGTCGACCGGTTACGGCCTGGGCCAGTCGATGGTGGTGGCCGGGCTGTGCATGGCGCCACTGGGCCTGACGATGATGCTCGTCGCCCCGCTGTACGCACGGATCGCCGCCCGGCGCGGCCCCAAGGTCTCGCTGCTGCTCGGCATGCTGGTCATCGCGATCGGCTATGGCGCGGGCATCGGCCTGATGAGTGCCGCCTGGCAGACCGTCATCATCGCGGTGGTCGTCGGCGCCGGTATCGGCCTGGCGTACTCCTCGCTGCCCGCACTGATCATCGGTGCCGTCGACGCCTCGGAGACCGGTGCGGCCAACGGCCTGAACACCCTGATGCGCTCCATCGGCACCTCGGTCTCCAGCGCGGTGATCGGCATGGTGCTGGCCCATATGTCCCAGAGCGTCGGACCGGTCACGGTGCCCACGATGGCCGGCTTCCGGGTCTCCTTCCTCATCGCCACGGCCGCGGTCCTCCTCGGCGTCGCCCTGGCCTGCTTCCTGCCGTCCGAGCGGAAGGCGCCCCGACCGACCCTGGTCGCCCAGAGCACCGAGGACCCGGCGGACGCAGGCTTCCGGGGCCGGGTGGCGAACACCTCCGGCGGCCCGGTCCCCGGTGCGAGCATCACCCTGATAGACCGGCAGGGCCGCCAGGCCGGAATCACCACGGCCGGTCCCGACGGTCACTTCGCGCTCGGCGCCCCCGCGACCGGCACCTACCTCCTCACGGCTGCCGCGCCCGGCCACACTCCGCAGGCGACCTCCGCCACCTATCGCGCCGAGGGTGCTTCGACCAGCGTCGACCTCGTCCTCGCCAGTACCGGCCGACTGGGCGGCACTCTGATAGGCGGGACCGAAGGCGACCCGCTGGCCGACGGGAGCATCGTCGTCACCGATGCCGAGGGCGCCGTGGTGGCCCGTACGACATCCGGTGCGGACGGGCGCTGGGACGCCCCGCACCTGCCGCCCGGCCAGTACACCCTGGTCCTCAGCGCCGCCGGTCACCAGCCGCAGGCCCGCACCGTGGAACTCTCCGGCGGCGCTCCGGAACGGCAGGACGCCCGCCTGAAGCCGACGGCCACCGTCCGCGGCACGGTCCGGGGCCCGAACGGCCGGCCGCTCGCCGACGCCGCCGTGAGCCTCGTCGAGGACGGCACGGTCGCCGGACACACCGTCACCGGCCCGGACGGCGGCTTCGCCTTCTCCGGCCTGAGCGGCGGCCCCCACTACACCCTCACCGCGTCCGGCTACCCGCCACACGCCGCCCCCCTATCCCTGACCCCCGGCGCCAGCAAAACCCTGGACCTGGAGCTGGACCTGGCCCCATAGGCCGGCACACACCCACCCCGCGGCGCCCGCCGGGCCCCGCCCGCGTGCCGCTCAGCCCTGGTATTCCGTGAGATCGATGCTGTGCACCGTCAGCGCATGGCCGTACTCCGGATGTGCCGCCTCCCGCTCGAAGGCCATGCCGAGCTTGCGTACGACGTTCAGGGAGGACTCATGGCCGAGCGGGTTGAGAGCGATGACACGGTCCAGGCCGCGGTCCTGGAGGGCGAACTCCAGCACGGCCTGCGCGGCCTCGGAGGCGTAGCCCTGTCCCCAGTACTGCCGGCCCAGCCGCCAGCTGATCGCCACCTCGTGCCGGGCCTCCGGCAGGAACGCGGGTACGGACAGGCCGGCGCATCCGGCCAGTTCGCCCGAGGCGAGCAGTTCGACGGCGAAGAGGCCGAAGCCCTCGTCGTCCCACTCCTCCTCCCAACCCTCGATTTCCTCGGCGGTACGGTCCAGGTCGAGCGTCGAGCCATCGCCGATCCAGCGCATGACCTGCGGGTCCGCGTTGATGTCCGCCATGGGGGCGAGGTCGTCGTCGGTCCAGCGGCGGAGGAGGAGGCGGGGGGTGCGGATCTCGGTCATGCCGCCCATCCTCTCGAATGCGCGGTCGCGGGCGGTAATCGGCGGGTGTCCGTGCAGGGGCCGCCGGGGCGGGTGGGCCTGCGGGGACCGCCGGGGCCCGCCGTGACCGGTGCGGCCCGGTGATCTTGTCGGCGGAACGGCTGAACCCGGCGGTTCCGGGTCCGCAAGTCGGGAGTTTTCTGCGAGTCTGAGCGGCACTCCGAATCCCGGCCGGTCACAGCGGTTGCAGGGGTTTTCGGCGTGTCGAGCACACAGGCTCGTTAGTGGTGTGTTAGTGCCTCGTTAGCGGACCGGCAGTGCCCAGGGCCACGCTGAGAAGAGCAACGGACGGACCGCACCCCACTACGAGAGCTCGCTCCTACCAGACGAGGGGGACACTTATGTCGCTCACCACCAAGTCGCTCGGCCGCGGTCGTCGTGTCGCCGCCGGCTCGCTGATCGCTGTCGCGGCGCTTGCGCTCACCGCCTGTGAGGGCGGCCCGGACGCCGCCTCCCGCCCCTCGTCGGCCGCCTCCGCCACGTCCCACGACAAGGCAACCGGCGGCTCCCCGTCGTCCGAGGGCAGTGCACAGGCGTCCGGTGCGAAGGAACAGTCCGGCACCGGCGGGCAGCGTCCGTCGGGGAAGTCGGCGGCCCCGCCCGGGGGCAAGCCGACGGGCAAGGCCCCGAGCGCCGCGGAGGCCCACACCTCCGCAGAGGCGACCTCGGACCGCTGCACCGCCGCCAATATGTCGCTGCGCCTGGGCGCCGCCGACGCGGGTGCGGGCAACATCCGCTACCCCCTCGTCTTCACGAACAAGGGCAAGAAGGCCTGTTCGCTGCGTGGCTTCCCGGGGGTCTCGCTGATCAACCGGGACGGCTCTCCCGTCGGCAAGCCCGCCACCCGCGGGGGCGGCGCGGGCGCTGTCGTCCGGCTCCAGCCCGGCCAGAGCGCGCACGCCCTGCTGCACACCCTCAACGAGGGCGTCTCGGACACCCCGTGCTGGGCCGATTCGCAGCTGGTCTTCGTCTACCCGCCCGGCTCCAAGGAGCCGATGACCACCGGCAGCCGTGGACTGCGGGTGTGCGGCGGACGGTTCGATGTGACCGCGGTGGAGGCCGGAGCCCTGGGCTGACGGCCCGTTCCGACCCGAGACAGGGCAGCCGCGGACGACCTCGCCATGACAGCACGCCCCCGGCGCACCGTGCGCCGGGGGCGTGCTGTCGTCGGGGAGCGGGACCCGCGGCGGGCGGCCGATGGTGACCCACCGTGCCGCTCTGGCCTGCGGTTCGGACGCTCGGGTGGTGTGTCACCGGAACGGCCCCTGGCGACCGCCCGGTGTCTCCGGATCGGTGTTACCAAGGTGGATGGAAGCCTTGAATGAGCGCTTTCGTTGCATATCTGCCTAGGAGACATCCCCATGTCTGCAGCTTCGAGCGTGGCCGACAAGGCCGCTGCGAACGGAAAGCCGTCCGCCGAGGACGAGTCCCCGATCCACATTCTCTGGATCAACGCCGGCCTGAGCTGCGATGGCGACTCCGTGTCGCTCACCGCCGCGACGCAGCCGAGCATTGAGGAGATCGCGCTCAGTGTGCTGCCGGGGCTGCCCAAGATCGCCGTCCACTGGCCACTGATCGATTTCGAAAGCGGTCCGGTCGGTGGTGCGGACACCTTCATCGAGTGGTTCTTCAAGGGCGAACGCGGCGAAATCGACCCGTTCGTGCTGGTCGTCGAGGGGTCCATTCCCAACGAGTCCATCAAGCCGGAGGGTTACTGGTGCGGCTTCGGCGATGACCCGGAGACCGGCCAGCCGATCACCACCAGTGAGTGGATCGACCGGCTCGCCCCCAAGGCGCTCGCCGTGGTGGCGATCGGTACCTGCGCCACGTACGGCGGTATCCATGCGATGGCGGGCAACCCGACCGGAGCCATGGGCGTGCCCGACTACCTCGGCTGGGACTGGACGTCCAAGGCCGGGATCCCGATCGTCTGTGTGCCGGGCTGCCCGATCCAGCCGGACAACTTCTCCGAGACGCTGACCTATCTGCTCTACCAGGCGACCGGCGCGGCCCCGATGATCCCGCTGGACGACCAGCTGCGGCCCACCTGGCTCTTCGGGGAGACCGTGCACGAGGGCTGTGACCGGGCCGGCTACTACGAGCAGGGCCAGTTCGCCACCACCTACGACTCGCCCAAGTGTCTGGTGAAGCTCGGATGCTGGGGTCCCGTGGTCAAATGCAACGTGCCCAAGCGGGGCTGGATGGACGGCATCGGCGGCTGCCCGAACGTCGGCGGTATCTGTATCGCCTGCACCATGCCCGGCTTCCCCGACAAGTTCATGCCGTTCATGGACGAGCCGCCCGGCGGCAAGATCTCCAGCACCGCCAGCTCCGCGTACGGCAGCGTCGTCCGGCGTCTTCGGAGCATCACGGCCCGGACCGTCGACCACGAGCCCAAGTGGCGCCACCGCGGCGACCAACTGACCACCGGCTACCGGAAACCGTGGTGAGCACCTCCCGCCGGTAGCCGTTCGACAGCATCCCGGACCCTCCGTCCGACCCCACCTCCGCGCGCAAAAGAAGGGCACGGCACTCACGATGGCACCGAGAACGAAGGCGGCCGACCGCAGCGGTCTGACGGAGATGTCCTGGGATCCGATCACCCGGATCGTGGGCAGCCTCGGCATCCACACCAAGATCGACTTCAAGCAGAAGCGGGTGGCGGAGTGCTACAGCACCTCGTCCGTCTTCCGTGGCTACAGCGTCTTCATGCGCGGCAAGGACCCGCGCGACGCACACTTCATCACCAGCCGGATCTGCGGTATCTGCGGCGACAACCACGCCACCTGCTCGGTGTACACCCAGAACATGGCCTACGGGGTGAAGCCCCCGCACCTGGGGGAGTGGATCATCAACCTCGGCGAGTCCGCCGAGTACATGTTCGACCACAACATCTTCCAGGAGAACCTGGTCGGGGTCGACTACTGCGAAAAGATGGTCCGTGAGACCAACCCCGGCGTCTGGGAGCTGGCCCAGCGCACCGAGGCCCCCCACGCCGGCGAGCACGGCTACCGCACCATCGCCGACATCATGTCCTCCCTCAACCCCATCGAGGGCGAGTTCTACCGCGAGGCCCTCCAGGTCAGCCGCTACACCCGGGAGATGTTCTGCCTGATGGAGGGCCGCCATGTGCACCCCTCCACGCTCTACCCGGGCGGCGTCGGCACCGTCGCCAGCGTCCAGCTGTTCACCGACTACCTCAGCCGGCTGATGCGCTACGTCGAGTTCATGAAGCGGGTCGTCCCGCTCCATGACGACCTGTTCGACTTCTTCTACGAGGCGCTGCCCGGGTACGAGGAGGTCGGCCGGCGGCGCGTCCTGCTGGGCTGCTGGGGCGCGCTCAACGACCCGGACCACTGCGACTTCACCTATCGCAACATGACGGACTGGGGACGGAAGATGTTCGTCACCCCAGGCATCATCGTCGACGGCAAGCTGGTCACCAACGACCTCACCGAGATCAACCTCGGCATCCGGATCCTGCTGGGCAGCTCCTACTACCAGGACTGGGAAGGCCAGGAGCAGTTCGTCACCCATGACCCGCTCGGCAACCCCGTCGACCCGCGCCACCCCTGGAACCAGCACACCATCCCCGCCCCGCAGAAGCGGGACTTCAACGACAAGTACAGCTGGGTGATGTCCCCACGATGGTTCGACGGCAAGGAGCATCTGGCCCTGGACACCGGCGGCGGCCCGATCGCCCGGCTGTGGTCCACCGCGCTGTCCGGCCTCGTCGACACCCCGTACGTCAAGGCCACCGGCCAGAGCGTCGTCATCGACCTGCCGCGCAGCATGACCCGGCCCGAGGCGCGCTTCGAGTGGAAGATCCCCAAGTGGAGCAACGCGCTGGAGCGCAACCGGGCCCGCACCTACTTCCAGGCGTACTCCGCCGCCATGGCGCTGCACTTCGCGGAGCAGGGCCTGGAGGAGGTCCGCGCCGGACGCACCCAGACGTGGGAGAAGTTCGAGGTCCCCGACGAGTCCATCGGCTGTGGCTTCACCGAGGCGGTGCGCGGTGTCCTCTCGCACCACATGGTCATCCGGGACGGCAAGATCGCCAACTATCACCCGTACCCGCCGACCCCGTGGAACGCCAGCACCCGGGACACCTACGGCACCCCCGGCCCGTACGAGGACGCCGTCCAGAACACCCCGATCTTCGAGGAGAACTCCCCGGAGAACTTCAAGGGCATCGACATCATGCGCACGGTGCGCAGCTTCGACCCGTGTCTGCCGTGCGGCGTCCATATGTACGTCGGCAACGGCAAGTCCGTCCAGAAGATGCATGTGCCCACCGGTCTGAGCGGGCTCTCCGGATGAGCGCCCGGACCGCGGAGGCGACGGACCGGGCCGCCGTGCCGAACGCCGAGGCGACCGGCCGGCACGTCGAGGAGGTGCTGGACCGCCTCGCGCAGCGCGACGACCGCGAGGTGAGCGCCGCCGCCGAGGAACTCGTCCGCGTCCTGATGGACTTCTACGGCGCGGGACTCGCCCGGATCATGCACCTCCTGGGCAGCGGCACGGGCGGCGACGGCCCCCAGGCGCTGCTGCGCGACGAACTGGTGACCAGCCTGCTGGTGCTGCACGATCTGCACCCCGAGGACACCGCCACCCGCATCGGCCGCGCGCTGGACAGCGTTCGCCGTCAACACCCCGCCGAAGCAGGGGAGTTCGACGCCGCCACCGGAACGCTGCGGCTGCGCGCCACGGACTCCGGCGGCTGCGGCTGCCCGAGCACCGATCAGCAGGCCCGACAGGCCGTCGAGGCCGCCGTCTCCTGCTTCGCGCCCGAGGTGACCTCGACCCAGTGGGAGGCGGCGGGCGACCGGTCCGAACCGGCGCTGCTGCAGATCTCCCGTCGTCCGCCGACCGCCGCCACCGCCTCGTGAGCGGCCGGCAAACGGCGGCCCCGCGCCTCGGGCCGCCGCCCGCCCACCGCGGTCTGCGCCGCTTCCGGGCACCGGTGCCCGCCGCCCCCGAACGCTGCGAGCTGTGTGCCGTGGTGCTCGCCGAGCACAACCACCGCCACCTGGTCGACACCGAACGCCGCGCGCTGGCCTGCGCCTGCACCCCGTGCGCGCTGCTCTTCGACCGGCCCGGCGCCGGCGCGGGCCAGTTCCGTACGGTCCCCGACCGCTATCTCGTCGACCCCGGCCACACCCTCGACGACGCGGCCTGGGAGCAACTCCAGATCCCCGTCGGCGTCGCCTTCTTCCTGCGCGGCGCCGACCAGGACCGGCTGGCCGCCCTCTACCCCAGCCCGGCCGGCGCCACCGAGAGCGAACTCGACCCGTCGACCTGGCAGACCGTACTCTCCGCCAGCCGGCTCGCCGCCCTCCTCCGGCCCGATGTGGAGGCGCTGCTGCTGCGCCGCTCCGAGGGCCGGATCGACTGCTACCTGGTGCCCGTCGACATCTGTTACGAACTCGTCGGCCGGATGCGGCTGTTGTGGCAGGGCTTCGACGGCGGCGCCGAGGCACGCGCCGCGCTCGCCGACTTCTTCACCAAGGTCGCCCGCCGGGCCCGCGAGGCGAAGGAGGACGACCGGCCGTGACCGAGCTGTCCTTCGTCTGCACCGGCGTACGCGCCGACCGCTACGCGGCCGCCCCCACCCTCCTCTTCCGGCTGCGCATCACCGCCACCGACGCGGCCCGGGTGCACGCCCTCGCGCTGCGCTGCCAGCTCCGTATCGAACCGGCCCGCCGCGGCTACCGGTCCGACGAGGCCGAGGCGCTGTCCGACCTCTTCGGCGAGCGCTCCCGCTGGGGCAGCACCCTGCACCCCCTCCAATTCGCCCAGGTCTCCCTGGTCGTCCCCGGCTTCACCGGCGAGACCGAGGTGGATCTCCCCGTCCCGTGCAGCTACGACCTGGACGTGGCGGCCGGCCGCTACTTCCACGCACTGCGCGAGGGCGAGGTCCCGCTGCTGCTGTTGTTCTCCGGCACGGTCTTCGCCGGGCCCGGGGGCTTCCAGGTCCACCCGGTGCCGTGGAACAAGGAGGCGTCCGTACGGATGCCGGTGGCCGTCTGGCAGGAGATGACCGAGGCGCACTTCCCCGGCTGCGGCTGGCTGCGGCTGCCCCGCGAAACCCTCGACGCGCTGCTCGCCTACCGCTCCCGGCACGCCCTGCCCTCCTGGCAGGCGACCGTCGAGTCCCTGCTGGCCGCCGCCGACGGCAGCACACCGCCCGCACCGCACGCCCGGCTCTTCCCGGGCACCGCCGTCCGCCCCGTCAGCGAGAGGACCGCACCGTGACCACCAGCGTGCTGCCCGAGGACACGGCGGACCGCTTCGCCGCCGCCCGCCAGGTGGCGGACGCCGTGCTGTTCGAGGGCTATGTGCTCTACCCGTACCGGGCGTCCGCCGCCAAGAACCAGCTCCGCTGGCAGTTCGGGGTGCTCGTCCCGCCGCACTGGGGCGCCGACAGCGCGGAGCACTCCTTCCAGCGCACCGAATGCCTCATGGAGCCCCGCTCCGGTGCCCGGCTCTCGGCCGAGCTGCGGTTTCTACGCGCCCAGCGGCGTACGATCCAACGCCGTTGCGAGGACGGCGGGTTCGAGACCGTGGCGGAGCTCGAACTGCCCGACCGGGTGCTGGTCCCCTGGGACGAGGGCGTCGAGGAACGCGTCACGCTCGCCGCCGAGATCTCCAAACTGACCGGCGAGGGCGTCACCGTCCCCTTCACCCGGCCCGCCCGGGAGGAGACCGAGCCGGTCCACGACGCCGACGGACACCTCGTCGGACGGCTGGTGCGGCACAGCGCCGCGATCGACGGCCGGGTCCGGCTGACCGCGAGCGAACTCGACGGCCCATGCGCGGTGTTCCGGCTGACCGCGACCGTCGAGAACACCAGCGACTGGCAACCGGACGACGCCGGGGCCGACCGGGCCGCGGCACTGCCCCGCTCACTGGTCGGAGCCCACCTCTTCCTCGGCCTGAGCGCGGGCGCGTTCCTGTCCATGACCGATCCGCCGGAGTGGGCCAGGGGCGCCGTCGCGGACTGCCGCAACGAGCACGCCTGGCCCGTGCTGGCCGGTGCGTCCGGCCGCGCCGATGTGATGCTCTCCGCGCCGATCATCCTGGAGGACCATCCGGCCATCGCCCCGGAAAGCCCCGGCGCGCTCTACGACGCCCTGGAGATCGACGAGATCCTGGCCCTGCGCACCGCGGCCCTCACCGACCAGGAGAAGCGCGAGGCCCGCGGCACCGACCCCCGCGCCGCCGAGGTCATCGAGCTCGCCGACACCATGCCGCCCGAGGTGCTGGAGCGACTGCACGGCGCCGTACGGGCGCTGCGCGAGGTCACCGGACCCGGCCCGGCCGCCCCGGACGAGTTCGCCCCGGACGTGCCCGGCACCCGCCCGGACACCCCCTGGTGGGACCCGGAGAGCGACCGCAGCGTCGATCCCGTACGCGACCGGATCACCATCGACGGCCGGTCGGTCGGCGCCGGGAGCCGGGTGCTGCTGCGCCCCGGACTGCGGCGCACCGACGCCCAGGACCTCTTCCTCCAGGGCCGCACCGCGCATGTCGAGGCGGTCTTGCACGACGTCGACGGCGGGGTGCACCTCGCGGTGACCGTGGAGGGCGACCCGGGCGTCGACATCCGCCGCGAGCAGGGCCGGTTCCTGTACTTCCAACCCGACGAGGTCGCTCCCCTGGAGGAGATGTGAGTCCCGAGGCAGCCGTCGCCAGGCGGCCCGTGAAGACGCTGATCGCCGGTGTCGGCAACATCTTCCTCGGCGACGACGGCTTCGGCGTCGAGGCCGTCCGCCGGCTCGAAGAGCACCAACTCCCCGACGGCGTCGAGGTCGTCGACGTCGGGGTACGGGGCGTCCACCTCGCCTACCAGATGCTCGACGGCTACCACACGGTGCTGCTCGTGGACGCCTCCGCGCGCGGCGGCGAGCCCGGCACCGTCTACCTCCTCGACGCCACCGCACCCGCCGCCCGGCCGCCGGACACCGCGCTGGACGGCCACCACATGACCCCCGACGCCGTGCTCGCGCTCCTCGACACCCTCAGCGCGGGCACCGGCGGCCGACGCCCGGAGCGTGTGCTGGTCGTCGGCTGCGAACCCGCCGATGTCTCCGAAGGCATCGGACTCAGCGCACCCGTCGACGCCGCCGTCGACGAGGCCGTACAGCTCGTCCTGCGGCTGGTCGGCGCGGAGGAACCGACCCCGTCCGCCGCCGGACCGCACCCCACCGAGAGGAACACGACACCATGCTGAAGCTCGCCCTGAGCGGCGCGGCCGCCGCCGCGCTCGCCCTCGTCGTGAAGTCGATGCTGCCCGACCTCAAGCGCTATCTGCGCATGCGGGCCATGTGACGGGCGGCGCTGCACCGAACGGTGTACGCCACCGCGCCGCCCCGGCGAGGCACCCCGGACGCCCTCCG
Source organism: Streptomyces tubercidicus (assembly GCF_027497495.1). Classification (GTDB taxonomy): domain Bacteria; phylum Actinomycetota; class Actinomycetes; order Streptomycetales; family Streptomycetaceae; genus Streptomyces; species Streptomyces tubercidicus. The sequence goes on along the minus strand of NZ_CP114205.1, from coordinate 383,103 downwards.
GCCGCGCCGTCTAATGAAGCCGAGCGGCACCCGGTCGTCCCGTCCCCGCACCAGAGAGGGACCGATGCACGAGATGTCCATCGCGCTTGCCGTCGTGGACCAGGTCGAAAGCGCGGCCCGCCCCGCCGGGGCCACCACCGTCCACAGCATCCGGCTGCAGGTCGGCGAACTGGCCGGGGTGGTCCCCGACGCGCTGGCCTTCTCCTTCGAACTCGCCTGTGCCGGAACGGTGCTGGAGGGGGCGGAACTGGTGACGGACCCCGTCGTGGCCCGCGCCCGCTGCGGCCCCTGTGCGGACACCTGGCCGGTGGGCATGCCGCCCCAGCTGTGCTGTCCGGGCTGCGGCGGAGCCACGGCCGAGCTGCTGTCCGGCCGGGAACTACAGATCGTCAGCGTGTGCTGGAACGACGCCCCGGTACACGCCCCGACTCCCGAGGAGCGCTGAACCATGTGCCGTGTCGTCGACCTGCAACAGGCGGTCCTTGCCAAGAACGACGCCTGTGCCCACACCCTGCGCGAGGACCTCGCCGCCCGCGGCACCGCGCTGGTCAATCTGCTCTCCAGCCCCGGCAGCGGCAAGACCGCGCTCCTGGAGCGTGAGCTGACCCTCGCCCGGAGCCGGGGCATCCCCGTCGCGGCGCTCACCGCGGACCTCGCCACCGAGAACGACGCGGTCCGGCTGGCCCGCTCCGGAGTGCCCGTCAAACAGGTGCTCACCGACGGGCTGTGCCACCTGGAGGCCGAGATGCTGGGCGGGCATCTGCACGGCTGGCTCCCCGCGGACACCCGGCTGCTGTTCATCGAGAACGTCGGCAATCTGGTCTGCCCCGCCTCCTACGACCTCGGGGAGACGCTGCGGGTGGTGCTGGCGTCGGTGACCGAGGGCGAGGACAAGCCGCTGAAGTACCCCACCGCCTTCGGACTCGCGCATCTGGTGGTGGTCACCAAGACCGATATCGCCGAGGCGGTGTCGTTCGACGAGAAGGAGTTCCGCGCCAACGTCGAACGCATCAACCCCGGCGTGGAGGTCGTCTTCACCTCGGCGCGCGGCGGTACGGGAGACGGGCTGCTGCTGGACCGGGCGCTGGCGGCCCGGGATGGCGCTCCGGTGCACATCCCGGTCATGACCCGTAAGTCCCACCACGTCCATGACGCCCAGGGCGGCCAGCCGTGCGAGGAGGGGCACACCCACGCGGCGGATCACTCGCATGAAGCGGGGCACTCGCACGCCGGGGAGCACGCTCACGCAGCGGGGCACTCGCACGCCGGGGAGCACGCCCACGACGGGGATCACGAGCACGCCCACGCACACCCGGCCGGCCACGCGCACACCACCGACCCCGACACCGTGGCGTCGAGCCGCTCATGACGACAGGGCAGGCCGAGGGGACCACCGCGACGGCCCCTTCCACCGCCGCCGCACGCCGTCGGATCACCGTGCGCGGCGTCGTCCAGGGCGTCGGCTTCCGCCCGTTCGTGCACACCCTCGCCACCGAACTGGGCCTGACCGGCCATGTGACCAACACCGGCGAGGGCGTCGTCGCCGAGGTCGAGGGCGCCCCCGCGGCGCTGGCCCGCTTCGGCGAACGCCTCAGCGGTGAGGCCCCACCGCTGGCCGTAGTGGAGACCGTCGACGGCCAGGAGATCGCGCCGGCCGGCGACACCGGCTTCCGTATCCTCCCCTCCCGCGCCCACGGCCCCTCCCGCACCCTGGTCGCCCCGGACGCCGCCACCTGCGCGGCCTGCCTCGCCGAGCTGACCGACCCGGCCGACCGCCGCCACCGGCACCCCTTCCTCAGCTGCACCCACTGCGGGCCGCGCTTCACCATCGTCACCGGGGTTCCCTACGACCGGGCGCTGACGACCATGGACCGCTTCCCGATGTGCCCCCGCTGCGCACGGGAGTACGCGGACCCGGCCGACCGGCGGTTCCACGCCCAGCCCATCGCCTGCCATGACTGCGGCCCCCGGCTGCGGCTGCTGACCGCGGACCCCGCCGACCGCACCCGCCCACCGCGCCCGGCCCCCGGCGCCGACCCGGTCGCCGACACCCGGCGGCTGCTCGCCGAGGGCGCGATCGTGGCCGTCAAGGGCCTCGGCGGCTACCACCTCGTCTGCGACGCCTCCGACGACACCGCCGTCGCCCTGCTGCGCCACCGCAAGGCCCGTGGCGACAAACCCTTCGCCCTGATGGCCCGCCATATCGACGAGATGGCCCACCTGGTGCGGGTGGGAGCGGAGGAGCGCGCGCTGCTCACCGGGCCGGTACGCCCGATCGTCCTGCTGCGCCGCACCCCGCACCCCGCCCCGGCCCCCGGCGCACCCACACTGTCCGAGGCCGTCGCCCCCGGCAGCCCCGACCTGGGCGTCATGCTGCCGTACACGCCGCTGCACCACCTGCTCCTCGGGCTGCCCGGCGACCCCCCGGGGCCCCGGCTGCTCGTCATGACCAGCGGCAATATCGCGGGCGAACCGATCGTCACCGACGACGACGAGGCCGTACGGCGCCTCGCGCATCTGGCGGACGCCTGGCTCACCCACGACCGGCCGATCCGGATTCCGTGCGATGACTCCGTGGTCCGCGTCAGCGACGGGGAGCCGCTGTTCGTCCGCCGCTCCCGTGGCTATGCCCCGTTCCCGGTCCCCCTCCCGGTGCCGGTCCGGCCCGCGCTCGCGACCGGCGGCGACCTCAAGAACGTGCTCTGCCTCGCCGAAGGGCACCGCGCCTGGCTCTCCGCGCACATCGGCGATATGGACGATCTCGCCACCCAGCTCGCCTTCGAACGGGCCGAGGCGCATCTGGAGACGGTCACCGGCGTGCGCCCGCAACTCCTCGCCGCCGACCGGCATCCCGGCTACCGCTCCGGCCGGTGGGCGCAGTCCCACACCGACGGCCGGCCGCTGGTGCGCGTCCAGCACCATCACGCCCATATCGCCGCGGCCATGGCCGAACACGGACTGCGCGACGGCCGGCCCGTCATCGGCGTCGCCTTCGACGGCACCGGCTACGGCGACGACCACACCATCTGGGGCGGCGAGATCCTGCTCGCCGACTACGACGGCTACCGCCGCTTCGGGCAGCTCGGCTATGTGCCGCTGCCCGGTGGCGACACCACCGTACGGCGCCCCTACCGGATGGCCCTCGCCCATCTGCGCGCCGCCGGTATCGACTGGGACGGGGACCTGCCCCCGGTGGCGGCCTGCCCGCCGGATGAGCGGCGGCTGCTGGCCCGGCAGCTCGAACGCGACCTCAACTGCGTGCCCACCTCCAGCATGGGCCGGCTCTTCGACGCGGTCTCCTCGCTGGCCGGGGTCTGTCACCACGCCGGGTACGAGGCCCAGGCCGCCATCGCCCTCGAAGCCGCGGCCCTGACCGCGGGCGAGGACCCCGGCCCCGGTTACGCGTTCGCGCTGCGCGGCGGGCAGACGGGACCGGCGGCCGCCGACCTCGTCGCGGACCCGGCACCGGTGCTCACCGCCGTCATCGCGGACCTCCGCGCGGGCACCGCCGTACCGCTGATCGCGGCCCGCTTCCACGGCGCGGTCGCCGACCTCGTCCGGCGCGGCTGCGCACTGGCCCGGGAGCGCGCCGGTCTGACGACCGTGGCCCTGACCGGCGGAGTCTTCGCCAACACCCTGCTGGCCGAGGCCACCGCCCGCCTGCTGCGGCAGGACGGCTTCACGGTCCTGCGCCACCGCCGCGTCCCGCCCAACGACGGCGGCCTGGCGCTCGGTCAGATCGTCGTGGCGGCGCGCACGGCAGGAGCCGCCGTGCGCTGAGCGGCACCGCGGCGCGGCGGACGCAACGTACCCACGACGAGGAGAGGCCCCATGTGCCTGGCGGTACCCGGCAAGGTATTGGACATCGAGGAACGGGACGGCACCCGCATGGCGACCGTCGACTTCGGCGGTGTGGTCAAGGAGGTGTGCCTGGAGTACGTCCCCGACCTGAAGGTCGGTGAGTACGCCATCGTCCACGTCGGCTTCGCGCTGCAGCGCCTGGACGAGGAATCCGCCCGGCAGACGCTGGCCCTGTTCGAGGAACTGGGCCTGCTGCAGGAGGAGTTCAGCGACCCCTGGGAGGCGGCCGCCCCCGAGGGATGGGACGGGGCGGGCGGCACACCCCCGGCCGCCCGCAACGACGGAGCGCGGGAGACGAGCCGGTGAAGTACCTCGAAGAATTCCAGAACCCCGAGCTGGCCCGGCGGCTGCTCGACGAGATCCGGGCCACGGTCACCCGGCCCTGGGCCCTGATGGAGGTCTGCGGCGGGCAGACCCACACCATCATCCGGCATGGCATCGACCAACTCCTCCCCGACGAGGTCGAGTTGATTCACGGTCCGGGCTGTCCGGTCTGTGTGACACCGCTGGAGGTCATCGACAAGGCCCTGGAGATCGCCTCCCGCCCCGACGTGATCTTCTGCTCCTTCGGTGACATGCTCCGGGTCCCCGGCAGCGACCGCGATCTGTTCCAGGTACGCAGCCGGGGCGGCGACGTCCGGGTCGTCTACTCCCCGCTCGACGCCCTGAAGATCGCCCAGCAGAACCCGCACCGCGAGGTGGTGTTCTTCGGCATCGGCTTCGAAACCACCGCACCGCCCAATGCCATGACGGTCCATCAGGCCCGCAAGCTCGGCATCCCCAACTTCAGCCTGCTGGTCTCGCACGTCCGGGTGCCGCCCGCGATCGAGGCGATCATGACCTCGCCCAGCTGCCGGGTCCAGGCGTTCCTCGCCGCGGGCCATGTCTGCAGTGTGATGGGCATGGGGGAGTACCCCGCACTGGCCGACCGCTTCCAGGTGCCCATCGTGGTCACCGGCTTCGAACCGCTGGACATCCTGGAGGGCATCCGCCGCACCGTCCGCCAGCTGGAGCGCGGCGAACACACCGTGGACAACGCCTACCCGCGCGCCGTCCGCAGCGAGGGCAACCCCGCCGCGCAGGCCATGCTCGCCGATGTCTTCGAGGTCACCGACCGCTCCTGGCGCGGTATCGGCACCATCCCCGACAGCGGCTGGCGGCTGTCCGAGCGCTACCGCGACTACGACGCCGAGTACCGCTTCTCCGTCGACGGCATCACCACCCGCGAACCCGCCGCCTGCCGCAGCGGGGAAGTCCTCCAGGGGCTCATCAAACCGCACGAGTGCGAAGCCTTCGGCACCGCCTGCACCCCGCGCTCCCCGCTCGGCGCCACCATGGTCTCCAGCGAGGGCGCCTGCGCCGCCTACTACCTCTACCGCCGACTCGGCCCCACGCCCACCCCGCAGGAGGCGAGCCCCGTTGCCTGACACCCGACACCCCACCCCCGGCGGCCCCACCCCGGCCGACCGCGGACTGCCCACCGTCGACATCTCCGGCTGGACCTGCCCCACCCCGCTCCGCGATCAGCCCCGCGTCGTCATGGGACACGGCGGCGGGGGCGCGCTGTCCGCCGAACTCGTCCAGCAGATCTTCGCCCCCGCCTTCGGCGGTGAGATCCTCGCCCAGCTCGGCGACTCCGCCGCGGTATCGCTCGGGGGCGTCCGGCTGGCCTTCACCACCGACTCCTATGTCGTGCGGCCGCTCTTCTTCCCGGGCGGCTGCATCGGCGATCTCGCCGTCAACGGCACCGTCAACGACCTCGCGATGAGCGGCGCCCGAGCGGCCTATCTCTCCTGCGGCTTCATCCTGGAGGAGGGTGTCGAGATGCCGGTGGTCGCCGGGGTCGCCGACGCCATGGGCGCGGCGGCACGGGCCGCCGGGGTCGAGGTCGCGACCGGCGACACCAAGGTCGTCGAAGCGGGCCACGGTGACGGTGTCTACCTCAACACCGCCGGTATCGGCCTGATCCCGGCGGGCGTCGATCTGCGCCCGCAGCGCGTCGTCCCCGGCGATGTGGTGATCGTCAGCGGTGACATCGGCCTGCACGGTGTGGCCATCATGAGCGTCCGTGAGGGCCTGGAGTTCGGCGTCGAGATCGAGAGCGACTGCGCGGCCCTCGGCGGCCTCGTCGAGAGCATGCTCGCCGTCACCCCCGATCTGCATGTGCTGCGCGACCCCACCCGCGGCGGGCTGGCCGCCGCCCTGTGCGAGATCGCCACCGCCTCCGCCACCGGCATCGTCGTCCAGGAGCGCGCCGTCCCGGTGCCGTCGGCCGTCGCCAATGCCTGCGCCATCCTCGGCCTGGATCCGATGTACGTCGCCAACGAGGGGAAGCTGGTGGCGTTCGTCCCCCGCGAGCACGCCGACGCGGTGCTGGACGCGATGCGGGCGCACCCCCTGGGCGCCGGTGCCCGGATCATCGGGGAGACCGTCGAGACCCACCCCGGCATGGTCGTGGCCCGCACGCCGCTGGGCGGTACCCGGGTCGTCGATCTGCCGCTGGGCGAGCAGCTGCCGCGGATCTGCTGAGGCGCGTTCCCCCGGAATCCCCGCCCGCTGACGGTGGGCGGGGCCCGGGTACGGCACGAGGGCGGCACCCGGACCGGGCGCCGCCCTCGTGCCGTGTGACCGGCCCGCTCAGGTCTTCTGCAGCAGCTGGGACCCGAACCAGTCGTCGGCGTCCCGTACCCCGGGCAGGATGAAGAAGTAGCCGCCGCCGATCGGGGTGATGAACTCGGACAGCGGCTCGTGCCGCAGACGCCGCTGTACGGCGGCGAACTGCCGCTCCGGGTTCTGCTGGTAGCCGCAGAAGACCAGCCCGAGGTCCATCCGTCCCTTGCTGTCGTAACCCGCGTCGTAGTTGTAACTCCGGCGCAGGAAGCGGGACTTGTCGGTCTTGTCGGTGCGGGGATTGGCCAGTCGGATATGGGAGTTGAGCGGGACCTTTTTGCCGTGCGGGTCCTCGCGGTACCGCGGCGCGTCCGACTCGTGCGTACCGTCCAGCGGCGCTCCGCTCGCCTTGCGCCGCCCGAAGATCTTCTCCTGGCGCGCCACCGGCACCTTGTCCCACTTCTCGATGTGGAAGCGGATCAGACGCAGCACCTGATAGCTGCCGCCCAGCGCCCAGTCCGGCTCGCCGCAGGGCGGGGTCACCCACAGCAGCCGGTCCATCTCCCGGGCCGAGCCGGTGTCCGGGTTGACGATCCCGTCCTTGAAGCCGACGAAGGTACGCGGCGACCCCGAGGGCCGCGACGGGTTGAGGAAGGCGTCCGTACGCCAGCGGGGCCGCAGCAGGCCCTCCGTCTCCCGCGCCAGATCGCGCAGTACGTGCACGATGGCGTCCGGGTGCTGGGCACAGATCTGCAACGACAGATCGCCGTGGCAGCGGGCCGGCTCCAGCCGGTCGTCGGGGAAGGCCGGCATCGCCTTGAGGTGGCGCGGCTTGTGCCCGGAGAGGCCGAAGCGGTCGTCGAACAGTGAGGCGCCCACGCCGAGGGTGATGCTCAGGGAGTCGGGGGTGGGATCCTCCGAGGCGACCTGCTCGTCGCGCGGCTTCACACCGGCCGCCAGCACCCGCGACCGCCTGGTGAGCTTCTGGAACAGGGAGGTCAGACCGTCACGGTCCTGGGCCAGCACATCGAAGCCGACGAAGCCGGCGAAGAGCTGCTGCGGGGTCACGATGCCGGACTGATGGCGCCCGTGGAAGGCCACCTTGTCGGGCAGCAGCCCGCCGTCGCGCAACCCGCCCACGGGCCGGCCCGCCGCCTCCGCGGCCGTCTGCGCGCCGATCCCCGCCGCGGCCGCCCCCGCGATCCCCGCCGCACACTTCAAAAACCCCCGGCGTCCGTCGTGCCGCGGAGCGGCACACCCGTCGTCGGCCTGATCACGTCTCATCGTCCCGCCATCCTGACTGCGTCATCCGGCAGCCGCGTGCCTGCACATACCTGTGCGCGATGCTCGTCGCCCACGACGTGAGGACCGGGAGCAACACGGCCCCGGCCCCGGATATCACGCCTGGGCCCCCGGCGGGTCGTCCGAATGGCGCAGCAGGCGGGCCCAGCGCGCGACAGCGCCCCGGCACGCTCTTAGCGTCGGCCCTGTGACCTGCCCGAACACCCACCGTGCGGCACCGGGTGGCAGGTCACACCCCGCGCACCACCGCCGAGCCCACGGACCCCCACACATGAGCACATCCACCGACGCGAGCACCGTCCTCAGCGAGGCCACCCGCCTCGCCGAGGGCACCACCATCGAGGAGCACACCGACAACGGCGCCGCCGTCCCTGTCGGCGAGCGCCCCGCCGTCACCGGGGCCCCACCCGTCGAGGAGGACACCCTCACCGACGGGGGTGCGGCCCCGGACGAGAGCGGGACCGCCGCCGACCCCTCCTCCGGCGAGCGCACACCCTCCCCGGGGGACACGGCCGCCGGGGAGGCCACGGCTGTCGACCGCCCCGCGTCGCCCGACGGAAGCGTGCCCGTCGACGCGAGCGAGCCCGCATCCTGGCTGCGGATCGAGAAGGGCCATGCCGAGCCGGAGGAAATCGCGGCGATCAGCGTCGTGCTGTGCGCCCAGCTCGCCGGCCTCCAGGCCCTCGCCGAGGCCGCCCGGCCTGCGGAACCTCCGCCGGGCAAGCGGCACCCCGCGCACCGCTCCGCATGCTGGTCGGGCTGCTGGACCTGCGGCTGATCCCTGGGGCCGGGCCTGACGGGTGGTCAGCCGAAGGCGACCAGGAGCACCGACACCGCGGCGACCACGACGGCCCCGACCACGCAGCTGAAGATCACCTTGCGCTGCCAGGGCGCCAGCCACCCACCGCGCAGTGCGCTGCCCATCTGGCCGTACTGCTCGACCCGCCCCATGGGCGTCAGCGCGTCGGTGCGGCCCTGCGGCATACCCTGCGTCCAGTCGGGCCCCGCCTGCGGATAGCGCCGCCGCCAGCTCTCGTCCTCACGCCACGGCAATGTCATCCGACGTCTCCTCGCCTCGATACGACCATCCCGGCAGGAGCCGCCCTCTGGTGCCGACGCGGCTTCCCCCGGCGGTCTCCTACCCGCCTGCCGCAAACAATGCGCACAAGATCGCGCCAGATGAGGGTGTGGGCACCCGGCCTCACCTGCGCCGCTTCCGGTCCGGCCGGGTGCCGGGGACGCAGCGTACGGCCGCCGTTCCGCTGCGCTCCGTGGTGGAAGTGTCCGCTGGTGGAACGCGTGATTCCCCTTCGGTGATCGTCGAGTAGGGTCCGGCGAGCCGTAACAGTGAATCAAGGAGGCCGTTCTCGTGGCGGAGCGTCGGGTATCGGGTGAGGGCGACGGGGCCGCCGTCCCGGAAGTGCAGGCGCAGGAGCGCCGATTGCGCCGTGACCTGGGCTTCTGGGGACTGACGGGCATCGGCTTCTCCAATATCGTCGGCTCCGGCTGGCTGTTCGCCGCCCTGTACGCGGCCCAGACGGCCGGCCCCGCGGCGCTGCTCTCCTGGGTCGGGGCCGGTGTGCTGTGCGGGCTGGTCGCCCTGGTCATGATCGAACTCGGCGCGACCCGGCCGGAGGGCGGCGGTACGGTCCGCTGGCCGCTGTTCGCCAGCGGCCGGCTCGTCGGCACCCTCATCGGCTGGTCGACGCTGCTGTCGGTGGGCGGTACCGCGGCCGAGATCAGCGCGATCATGCAGTACGCCGCGCACTACCTCCCGGGCATCTACAACGGCCATACCCTCACGCTCGCCGGGCTGGCCCTGGCCGGTGGGCTCAGCGTCCTGCTGACCGCGCTGAACTGGTTCGCGGTGCGGATGTTCGCCAAGCTCAACAACGCGATCTCGGTGTTCAAGATCGTGGTGCCGGTGGTCACCGTGATCGCGCTGATCGCCTCCGGCTGGCACTCCGGCCGCCTCACCGACCACGGCGGATTCGCCCCGTACGGCTATGTCGCCTGCCTGACCGCGCTGGCCGGCGGCGGCATCGTCTACTCCGTCAACGGATTCCAGGCCCCGCTGGACTTCTCGGGCGAGACCCGCAACCCCCGCCGGACCATCCCCGCCGCGGTGCTCACCGGCATCGGCCTCGCCGTCCTGATGTATCTGGCCCTGCAGCTGGCGTTCCTCTTCACCGTCCCCGAGCATCTGCTCGGCAACGGCTGGCACGGGGTCTCCTTCGAGTCCCCCTTCGGCCAGCTCGCCCTGATCCTCAACCTGCACTGGCTGGCCAGCCTGCTGTACGCGGACGCGGTGATCTCGCCCGGCGGTTCGGCCTACGTGGGCGTGGCCCTCAACGGGCGGCACACCTACGCGCTCGCCAAGAACGGCACCATCCCCCGGTACTTCATGAAGGTCAACGAGCGGTTCGGTATCCCGCGCCGGGCGCTGGCCATCAACCTCGTCGTCATCATGGTCTTTCTGCTGCCGTTCGGCGGCTGGCAGGACATCGTCAGCGTCATGGGCGATATGTATCTGCTGATCTACGCCGCCTCCGCGGTCGCGGTCGCCGTCTTCCGCGCCGAACCGGGCGGCCGCACCGCCGGCTGGGTGCCGGGGCTGCGCTGGATCGCGCCGCTCAGCTTCGTGGTGGCCAGCGAGTTCGTCTACTGGTCGGGCTGGCACGACCTGCGGCTCGCGCTGCCCCTCGTGCTCGGCGGCCTGCTGATCTTCCTGGCCATGCGCCCCGGCGCGCGCGACCGGGCCGCCCGGGAGAGCGACGGCGCCGGCCCGTTCCGCCCGCTCGGCGCCGAACTCCGCACCGGCGCCTGGATGGTGGCCTATCTGATCGCCCTGACGCTGCTCTCCTGGCTGGGCACCTTCGAGGGCTCCGGCCGGCTGCCGGCCCCGTACGACTCGGTCACCGTGGCCATCCTCGCGCTCGCGGTCTTCTTCTGGGCCGTACGGTCCGGCGTCCGGCACCTGGCGGTGGCCCGGCCCGCGGCCGCCTGAACGCGGCCGCGGCAGCGGCTATGGAGGATGAGGGCCGGCGGGCTCCTCTGAACCAAGGCTCGCGTTGCTCCTCTGCGTGGCCGGGCGGTTCCCGCACCGCCGGGCCACGCACGGGTCAGGCGAGGCCGATCTGCTGGTAGAAGGTCAGGTTGTCCCAGAAGAGGAACTCCTCTTCCATCACTCCGTGCTTGTTCCAGATGCCGACCGTGGCCATGTTGATGGAGAACTTCTTGCCCGTCGGCTGGATGACGCCGCCCTTGCCGTCCGGCATGGGGCGAGTGAAGGTGCCCTTCATCACTCCGGTCACCGAGGTCAGGTTTTCCTTGGCAATGCGGATCGGGTGCTCGGTGATGCGTGTGTCCGGCGCCCAGACGAACTGGCTCTTCATGTCGGCGATGTGCCGGTCGATGCCGTCCGTGTAGTGGCCGTCGGGCCAGTGGACGCGGATGTTCTGTGCGTGGCTCTCACTGAGTCGGTCCCACTGCTGACCGGAGTAGACGACGAAGTCCAGCTCGTCGAAGACCTTGAGGTGCTTGCGCTCCGTATCAGTCAGGTGGGTCGGCCAAAGCGGCTCGGCCTGCGGGGTGGAGGCCGGGTCGCCGAGCAGTTCCCGGTCGCCGGTGGCTGCGGCTGCCAGGTCGGTTCCGCTGGCTACCGCGGTGATGGCGAGGGCGCCCAGGGCTGCGGCGCCTCCGGCTCGGAGGGCGTTGCGGCGGTCGATCATGTCGATTCCCTGTCTGCAAGATCACGCGGGGAGAGGGGGATTGGCTTAGAAGGCGTAGGGGCCGAAGCGGCCCCAGGTCACAACGGCGGCCAGGAGGAGCAGCGCCAGATTGACCGGGATCGCCTTCGCCTCCTTGCGGCGCAGGTGCACCGCGGCGGCGCCCAGCATGGTCGCCGCGAGTCCGACGGCGGCCCAGGCCGCCAGGGCCGGCGCGATGCCCAGCGCGGCCGGGAGGATCAGCCCCAAGGCGCCCAGCGCCTCGACGGCGCCGATCGCCCTGACCGACCCCGGGGAGAAGTCCTCGGCCCAGGCCATGCCCGAGGCGGCGAGCTTCTCCCTCGGCTGGCTGATCTTCATCAGGCCGGCCGCGAGGAAGGCCAGGGCCAGGACGCTCGTGATGATCCACAAGGTGATGTTCATGAGGGACGCTTCCCAACAATTGGTTGAACTTTCAACTCAACGCTAGGGTGGTCGAACTTGAATCGTCAAGTAAAGTCTCTTGAACGTTCAAGCCAAGACAGTGGGTGTCCGAGTTGAAGGCTCAAGCTAAAGTGGGGGCATGAGTGCAGGTGAGCCCCGCTGGCTGGACGACGATGAGCAAGCGACGTGGCTGGCTCTGGTCAGCACCGTGGTGCGGCTCCCGGCCGCTTTGGACGTCCAGCTTCAGCGCGACGCAGGGATCAGCCACTTCGAGTACCAGATCCTGGCCGGGCTCTCCATGAGCCCGGAGCGCACGCTGCGGATGAGCGCCCTGGCCGACTTCGTCGACGGCTCGCTCTCCCGGCTCTCCCATGCGGTCAAACGCCTGGAGAAGGAGGGCTGGCTCTACCGCACCGCTGATCCCGCCGATGGCCGCTTCACCCTCGCGCTCCTCACCGACGAGGGCTGGGGCAAGGTCGTGGACACCGCCCCCGGCCATGTCGCGGAGGTGCGCCGCCTGGTGCTCGATCCCCTCACCAAGGCCCAGCAGAAACAGCTGCGCGAGATCGGCCGCCGCATCAACAACGCCATCGGACCCGACAGTCCCTGAGCCGGGCCGGTGAGCCGGCGATCGGGCCAGGGCGCATCCCGCCCGGCTGCCAGGCGGCCCGCGCGGCTTCGGCGCCGCGCCGTACCGCGCGGCATCCAGTCGCCCGTCAACAGCACGGGGCCGTCAAGCGGAAGTCACCCCGCGGAAATATGATGAATCGGGAGAAGCGGGCTCGCCACGAGCCCCCATGAGGCCAGGTCCGGCGGCCACTGCGGAGACGCACGGAGCGCCCGCGGTGGCCCATGCACCGACGCACCCGGGAGCGGTCCATGCTTCGGCGTCGTCCCCCGCGGTCGGCGAGCGCGGACGATCTGCTGACCACGCTCGGGCGGCTGACCGCCCAGGCGCGGGAAGGCGCCGAGAAGCAGCGGGCCCGGGTGGAGTTCGCCGAGGCGCTGCAGCGGGAGATGCTGCCGGCCGTCCTGCCCTCGATACCGGGACTGCGCGCCGCCGCCACCTACGCACCCGCCCGGCACGGCCTGGACATCGGGGGCGACTGGTACGACGGCTTCCCTCTGCCCGACGGCTCGCTCGCGTTCTGCGTCGGCGATGTCCAGGGGCATGATGTCGAGGCGGCCGCCTTCCTGGGGCAGATCCGCTTCGGGCTGCGTGCCGTGGCAGGCCACGCCGCCGACCCGGGAGAGGTGCTGAGCCGGGCCAACGACCTGCTGCTCTCGGTCGACTGCGGGCTCTTCGCGACCTGCACCTTCGTCCGCTTCGACCCGGTCGCCCGGGAGCTGACCAGCGCCCGCGCCGGCCATGTGCCCGGAATCTGGGCCACCACCAACGGCCGGTCCGGCCTCGCCGACGACCCGGGTGGGCTGCCGCTCGGCATCGCACCGGGGGAGAGCTATCCGGTCACCCACCGGCGGCTCGCCACCGCCGGGGCGTACGTCCTGCTCACCGACGGCGTCGTCGAGGGGCCGTCGTTCCCGATAGAGGCGGGACTGACCCAGGTCACCCGACTCGTCAGCGCCAACGCCGACGGCGATCCGGCCACCGTGGCCGACGTCGCGATGAGCGTGGCCGAGTTCACCGGACACACCGACGACGCGGCGGTGCTCGTGCTGCGCTTCGACACGACGGCGCCCGGAGCCGGGTGAAGCGCGGGCCGGGCGCGCGTGTCGCGGACGGCCCCCGGCGGTCCGCGATGTCTGATGGCTGACGTGGTGCGCACCGAGGAACTCCGCCGTCCCGCACCAGCAGTCCTGACGATCCTCGTGCTCGCCGGCGTCTACTACGGGACCGCACGGATCGGGCTGCTGGAGCAGGTGGTGATCGCGGGTGCCAGGGTCTCCCCGTTATGGCCTCCCACGGGCATCTCCCTGAGCTGTCTGCTGCTCCTGGGGCTGTGGACCTGGCCGGGCATCGCCCTCGGCTCACTGCTGGTCGTCGCCTCCCTCGGCCCGCTCCAGATCTCGGTCCTCGGCATCATGGCGGGCAACACCCTGGCTCCCGTGTGCGCCTTCCTGATGCTCCGTCAGGTGGGTTTCCATATCGAGCTGGACCGGCTGCGCGACGGGGTGGCGCTGGTCGCCCTCGGCGCCTTCGGCGGGATGCTGATCAGCGCGACGCTGGGCAGCGGGACGCTGCTCCTCAGCGGTGCGCTGCCGCCCGGCGGCTTCTGGCGGACCTGGGCGGCGTGGTGGGCGGGCGACGCCATGGGCATCCTCGTCATCACCCCGCTCGTCCTCGCCCTCCGTGACATCGGCCCGCCCCGGGGCGTCCCCGCCTATCGGTGGGCCGAGGCCACGGTCCTGATGGCCGCCTCGGTCGTGGTCTCGCTCGTGGCCGTCACCAGCGAGGCATCCCTGTTGTTCCTGGTCTTCCCGCTGATCGTGTGGGCGGCGCTGCGCTTCCAGCTCGCGGGGGCCGCGCCCTGTGTGCTGCTGGTGTCCGTGCTGGCCATCACGGCGGCGACCGGCCGCAGCGGGCCGTTCGCGGGCGAGAGCCTGCTGGAGGCGATGGTCAACCTCCAGGCCCTCAACGCGTCCGCCGCGCTCACCGCGCTGCTGCTGTCGGCCGTCGTCACCGAGCAGAACAGCATCCGCCGCAAGGTCGAGCAGGCCTGCCGCGAACTGGCCGAGGTGGTGGACCGGCTCGCTCCCGGGGAGAGCCGGCGCCGATGGCCACCGGACCGGGAGGAGAGCTGACCCGCCGCCCCGGTGCGTACGGCCCCTACGGTCAGTCCCGCAGCAGCTCCGCCAGGTCGTAGCCCACCGGCTCCTCCAGCTGGGCGTAGGTGCAGCTCTCCGGCGTACGGTCGGGACGCCAGTGGCGGAACTGGGCGGTGTGCCGGAAGCGGCTGCCCTCCATGTGGTCGTAGGCGACCTCGCACACCCGCTCCGGGCGCAACGGCACCCACGACAGATCCTTGCCGCCGCTCCAGCGGCTCGGCCCGCCCGGCATCCGCCGCGAGGCATGCGCCGCCTCGTCGGTCCACGCGCCCCACGGATGGCCCGTGACCTCGTCCATCCGCAGCGGCGCCAGCTCCTCAACCAGTGCGCGCCGCCTGGCCATGGGGAACGAGGCGCACACCCCGACGTGCTGGAGCTGCCCGGCGCTGTCGTGCAGTCCCAGCAGCAGGGAGCCGACCACCGGCCCGCTCTTGTGCAGCCGGTACCCGGCGACGACGCAGTCGGCCGTGCGGGCATGTTTGATCTTGAACATGGCCCGGTCGCCCGCCCGGTACGGCAGATCGAGCGGCTTGGCGACCACCCCGTCCAGCCCCGCCCCTTCGAACTGCGTGAACCAGCGGCGCGCCACCTCCCGGTCCGTGGTCGCGGGCGCCGTGTACACCGGCGCACGGGCCGGCCGCAGCGCCTCGACCAGGGCCTCCCGGCGCGCCGACTGCGGCTCGTCCATCAGCGCGGCGTCGCCGAGGGCCAGCAGGTCGAAGGCGACGAGCGAGGCGGGGGTCCGCTCGGCGAGCGTACGGACCCGGGACTCCGCCGGGTGGATCCGCTCCAGCAGCTCCTCGAAGTGCAGCCGGCCGTCATGGGCGATCACGATCTCGCCGTCGATGACGCAGCGCCGGGGCAGCTCGGCACGGGCCGCCCGGACCACTTCGGGGAAGTAGCGGGTGAGGGACTTCGTGGTGCGGCTGGCGATCTCGATGTCCTCGCCGTCCCGGAAGACGATGACGCGGAAGCCGTCCCACTTGGCCTCGTACTGCATACCGGCGGGAATCTTGGTCACCAGCTTCGCGAGCATCGGGGAGACCGGGGGCATGACAGGCAGGTCCATGTCCCGATCCTGCGGGCTGCGGCTGCTTCCCGCGCGCCGGGCGGCCGGTCGCCGCCGCCCGTCCGGCGCGCGGCGGCGCCGCACCGTATTTAACGTGGAGTCATGGCCGGAGCGGGAGCTGTCGAACTGGATGTCGCGGGGCGAAAGGTGCGCCTGTCGCACCCCGACAAGACGTACTACCCGGAGCGCGGTTTCACGAAGATGGATGTCGCGCAGTACTACCTCGCCGTCGCCGAAGGGGTGCTGCGGGGCCTGCGCGACCGGCCCACCACCATGCAGCGCTTTCCCGAGGGCATCGAGGGCGAGTTCTTCTACCAGAAGCGGGCGCCCAAGGGGATGCCGGACTGGCTGCCCACCGCCCGGATCGCCTTCCCCAGCGGACGGTTCGCCGACGAGATGTGCCCCACCGAACCGGCGGCGGTGCTCTGGGCTGCCAACCTGGGGTGTCTGACCTTCCACCCCTGGCCCGTCCGCCGCGGTGACACCGAGCACCCCGACGAGCTGCGGATCGATCTCGACCCGCAGCCCGGCACCGACTTCGCGGACGCCGTCAAGGTCGCCTTCGACCTGCGCGAGCTGCTCGCGGAGCACGGGCTGCGCGGCTGGCCCAAGACGTCCGGCGGCCGCGGCGTGCACGTCTATGTGCCGATCCGGCCCCACTGGACCTTCACCGAGGTCCGGCGCGCCGCGATCACGCTGGCGCGGGCGCTGGAGCGCCGGATGCCGGACCTCGTGACCTCGGCGTGGTGGAAGGAAGAACGCGGCGAGAAGGTCTTCGTCGACTACAACCAGATGGCACGGGACCGGACCATCGCCTCCGCCTACTCACTGCGCGCCCGGCCCCGGGCGACCGTCTCCACCCCGCTGCGCTGGGACGAGCTGTCCGACGCCGCCCCCGAGGACTTCGATCTGCGGACCGTCCCGCCGCGGTTCGCCGAACTCGGCGATGTGCACGCGGACATGACGGACCACGCCTTCGGCCTGGAATCCCTCCTGGAGCTCGCGGACCGGCAGGCGGCGGACGAGGGACTCGGCGATCTGCCCTATCCGCCCGACCATCCGAAGATGCCGGGGGAGCCGTCCCGGGTCCAGCCGAGCCGGGCCCGTAAGCGCTGAGGGCGGGCGGTCCGTACGGCGGCCCCGGAGCCCCGCGACGGCTCCGCTCTCCCGGACGGCGCTGTTCGCCGTCCGGTTACCGCTGGGTCCGCCGCCGGTGCCACCGATGCCGAGGCCCTCGTCATTGTGCGGCTCTGACCAGCCCGTTCACCGGTTCACTTTACCAATTCATTACCGCGACTGGAGCAATTCTTGGGGCCGTTGGAGTGGCTGTCCGTCGTGTCTGCGGGGTTTTCGGTGAGACGCGGTACTCATCGAAATGTCAGATTTCCTGCCACACAGGAGAAACGCAATGCGCAAGTTCATAGGCCGCTCCGTGGCCACCGCGGCCCTTGCCGCCGCTACCGTCCTCCCGCTCGCCGGCATGGCTTCGGCCGCCCCGCAGGCGCCGGCCGCATCGTCAAAGGGCGACCACCACGGTCGTCACCATCACCACCACTGGCGCCACTGCCACCACCACGGTGGCTACAACGGCTTCGGTGGCTACAACGGCTTCGGTGGCTTCGGCGGCTTCGGTGGCTTCGGAGGCTTCGGCGGCTACAACGGCTTCGGCGGCCACAACGGCCACCACGGCTGCGGCTACGGCAACTACGGCTACGGCTTCGGGGGCTTCCCCTTCGGCCTGCTGGGCATCCTCTGACCGGCAGTAGCACTGACAGGCCGCCGCAGCCCTTGGCTGCGGCGGCTCGTCGCTGTCATGCCAGGGTGCCGGCCTCCTGCCCGGCCCGCCGGCGCAGCTCCTTCTTGTCCGGCTTGCCCACATCCGTCAGCGGCAGCGCCTCGACGAAGGTGATCCGGTGCGGCTCGTACATCGCACCGCGCTCCGCGCACACCATCGCGCGCAGTTGGTGCTCGTCGACATCGCTTCCAGGTGCCCGGACCACCGCGGCGTGCACCTGCTCCATGCGGTCGGCGTCCCGGACGCCGAACACCGCGCTCTGCAGTACCTGCGGGTGCGAGTTCAGCAGGTCCTCCAGTTCGGTGGTGTACACATGGCCGCCGACCACGACGATCATGTCCTTGAGCCGGTCGACGATGGTCAAGTACCCCTCGTCGTCGAGGAATCCGACGTCCCCCGTGTGCAGCCAGCCGTCCCGCAGTACGTCGGCGGTCAGCTCGGGCTGCTTCCAGTAGCCCTTCATGATCATGGCGGAGCGGACACAGACCTCGCCGTGCTCGCCGGGCGGCAGATCGCGGCCCGACTCGTCGCGGATCGCCACCTCGACCTCGGGCAGCACCTTTCCCGCCGACCGCAGCCGGTCGGGGCGCGCCGGATCGTGGTCCTCCGGGGTGAGCACGCTGATGCCGCCGGCCTCGTTCTGCCCATAGCCCTGCCTCAGCACCGGGCCGAACATCCGTACCGCGTCGGCTATCCGGGCCGGGGACGCCTGGCAGCCGCCGTACGTCAGCATCCGCAGGCTGGAGGTGTCGGTGTGCGGTGCGTCGGGGTGGTCCATCAGCTGGTAGAGCAGCGGCGGCAGCAGGAACATCTCCGTGATCCGCTCCCGCGCCAGGGTGGCGAGCACGGTGCCGGGGTCGAAGTCGTCGAGCAGAACGACCGTGCCGCCCGCGTGCAGGGTGCCGTCGGCCATGTTGCCCGCGGCGTGCGCGAGAGTCGTACAGGCCAGCAGCCGCGGCTCGTACTCCGGCTGCTGCGGCGGCCCTCCGAGGAACCGGCGCGCCTGCTCGAAGGTGGTGCAGATGCCCTTCGGGTGGCCGGTGGTGCCGCCGGTGTGGCGGATGGTGCACACATCGTCGGGCCGGGCCCGGCTCGCGAACGGCTCGTCCGATTGCCCGGCGGCCAGCTCCAGCAGATCCGCGCCCAGCTTCGCGGGGCCCAGGACGAGAATGTCCGGCACCGGCGCCAACTCGGCGACCTCGGCGGCCCGTTCGGCGTACCGCGGGTCGACGATCAGCGTCCGGGTCTCGACATCGCGGACGATATCGGCCTGGGACTCGGCGGACAGCTTGTTGTAGAGGTGGTTGACCCGGGCGCCGAGCAGATTGGCGGCGTAGCGGGCGGCGAGGGTCTCCGGGAGGTTTCCGCTGAGCAGGGTGACGGTCGCTCCGCGGTCGACGCCCCGGGAGTGCAGGGCGCGGGCGAAGCGGTGGACCAGTGCGCGGAAGTCGCCCGCGCTGATGCGGCGGCCCTGGTGCACCAGGGCTTCGCGCGCCGGGTCGGCGCTCAGCGCGTCGAGGTTCTTCTCCACGTAGGTGCGGAATGTCCGGGCGGCGGTGGGCATGATGTCGGGCTTCCTCCTGACGCCGGCGGGTGCGGGCACGTACGCCGGGGTGGACGTTTGGTTGCCACAGGCAACTAAAGTCAGGGTAACGCTGAAGATCGACATCTCCAAGTCGGGCTGTGGGCCCGGGGATGCGTGGCGGCCAGCGATGCCCGTCGGCCGCGCGGCGTACGGCCGTTGCTCGGTCCGCCCGCGCCGGAAGCCCGGCCGGAATCATCGCCACCAATATCGTCAACCAGGTCGCCGACCTGGGAATCGCGTCAGATAATGCTCGCTCGCGCACGGGGCGCAGATGCCCTGCGGATCGCGCTCTCCCTGCGGGTCCGTCCCGTGTGGAGAGATGATGGGGAGCAACGGAAGCGCAGCGAGAACCGGCCGATGTACGGAGAGCGCCACGGCTGTCGGTCTGTGATGACCGGCGGAAGGAGTGCCTGGATGGGTGCGACCGACGCGTTCCCCGAAGGTGCTGCCCCGGCGGGGGCCGCACCGGGGCAGCCCGGCGGCCTGCTGGACGTGCTGGGCGTCGCCGCGGTGATGCTGGACGCGGACGGACGGATCACCCTGTGGAGCCCGCAGGCCGAGGCGCTGTTCGGCTGGAGCGCGGAGGAAGCGCTCGGCCGGCCCGCCGCGCAGCTGCTGGTCGGACCGGAGCACTTCGATCTGGTGATGGGTCTGTTCTCCCAGGTCATGGCGGGTGGGGAGAGCTGGGCCGGGGTCTTCCCCGTCCAGCACAAGGACGGCAGCACCCGGCTCGTCGAATTCCGCAATATGCGGCTGCTGGACGAGCGCGGTGAGTCCTACGCCCTGGGCATCGCCACCGACCAGACCGTGCTGCGCCGGGTCGAGCGGGATCTGGCGCTGTCCGTCCGCCTGGTGGCCCAGTCACCGATCGGCCTGGCGGTCCTGGACACGTCACTGCGCTTCGTGATGGTCAACCCCGCGCTGGAGCGCATCAACGATCTGCCCGCCGACCAGCACATCGGCCGCGATGTCCGGGAGGCGCTGTCCTTCCTGGACGCCGGCACCGTCGCGTCCCGTATGCGCGAGGTCC
The DNA here is from genome assembly GCF_027497495.1 of Streptomyces tubercidicus. Taxonomy (GTDB): domain Bacteria; phylum Actinomycetota; class Actinomycetes; order Streptomycetales; family Streptomycetaceae; genus Streptomyces; species Streptomyces tubercidicus. Next base: position 362,913 of record NZ_CP114205.1, on the reverse strand, counting down.
TCGACACCGGTACGCCACTGCTCGACCAGTTCACCGTCGGCCGCACCGCCGCCGACCCGCACGCCGACCGGGCCTGGTCGGTGTCGTACTACCGGCTGGAGGACGCCCACGGCCGGGTGCTGGGACTGGCCACCTCCGTCGTGGACGTCACCGAGCAGCACCGGTCCGCCACCGAGGCCGCCCGCGCCCGCCGGCGGCTGGCGGTCATCGCCGACGCCTCCGCCACCGTCGGTACCACCCTCGACGTCGACCAGACCGCCCACGAACTGGCCGATGTCATCGTGCCCGAGCTGGCGGACCTGGCCGCGGTCGATGTCCTTGACGCCATACTCGACGGCCGGCGCCCGACCTCGCTGTCCCGTGGCGGCCCGGCCCGCTTCCGTGCGCTCGCCGTATCCGCCGCCTACTCCACCGAAGCCGTCCGGGCCGCCGACCCCACCGGCCAGATCGCCTCCTACGAGGCCGACCGGCTGATCACCCGCTGTGTGACCGAGGCCCGCCCGGTGCTCGTGCCCCAGGTGACCGAGGGCGATCTGCCGCATATCGCCGCCGACCCGCAGGGCGCCGCGCTGCTCGGCAAGGCCGGACTGCACTCCTATCTCGCCGTGCCGCTGATCGCCCGCGGTGAGGTTCTCGGCGCGCTGTCGCTCTACCGCGTCCGCAATCCGCTGCCGTTCGACGAGGACGATGCGGTGCTCGCCGTCGAACTGGCCGCCCGCGCCGCAGTCTGCATCGACAACGCCCGTTCGTACCAGAGCGAACGCCGCACCGCGCTCACCCTCCAGCGCCATCTGATGAACCACCGGCCGCCGCAGCCCACGGCCATGGAGATCGCCTACCGCTACCAGCCCGCCCAGGCGGCCAGCGAGGTCGGCGGCGACTGGTTCGACGCCATTCCGGTGGCCGGCGACAAGACCGCGCTGGTCGTCGGCGATGTGATGGGCAGCGGCATCAACGCCGCCGCCACCATGGGCCAGCTGCGCACCACCGCCCGTGCCCTGGCCGATCTCGATCTCGACCCCGACGAAGTGCTCCGCCACCTCGACCACATCGCCGTCGGACTCGACCCGGCCTTCGCCACCTGCCTGTACGCGGTGTACGACCCGCACCGCATGGAGTGCCGGATCGCCGTCGCCGGGCATCTGCCGCCCATCGTCGTACGGCCGGACCGGGCGCCCGAGCTGCTCGATCTGCCCACCGGGGCGCCGCTCGGGGTCGGTGGGGTGCCCTTCGAGCAGACCACGGTGCCGCTCCGCGAGGGCGACCAACTGGTGCTCTACACCGATGGGTTGATCGAAACCCGGGAGCAGCCCATCGACGCCCGCCTGGACACCCTGCTGGAACTGCTGGCCGAGCCCCAGGAGGATCTGGAGGGCCTGTGCGACCGCCTCCTGCGCTCTCTGCGCGATGAGCACGACCATGACGATGTCGCGCTGCTGATCGCCCGTCCGCATACGTTTCAGGACTGACGGGGCGGGGCGGGGCGAACGGCGGTGCCGGCGGGCCGGTGGGGGACGGGCGGACCGGCGAGGCATCCGATGGCGCACCGCGGGAATCCACCGCGGGGGTCCGCCGCGGGAATCCGCAGCCTCCCTCCGGCCGCGGAATTCGCTTGAATTCCGCGATGGATCACGGATAAGCGTTCTGTGAGCCCGAAAAGGCTACGGATTTCGTTGTCTCACTACGTTAACGAGACCTTGACGTGAGTCGTCGGCAGGGGTTGTATTCGGTCACCAAAGCGGGCCGGTGGATGTCCGGGTCCGCACCGCTTTGCGGCGCTCTTCCCCCGTAGTGCCACCCCTCCTGCCGCCAGCACCGATGGGATACGGATACCGATATGCCCCAGACGCCTGTTGCCACCGCAGTACCTGAGCGGGACACCCGTAGCGCCACGGAGGGGGACGCCACCACCGGCCCCAAACTCACCCGGTCGATCGGTGTCGTCGGCGGCACCCTGCTCACGCTGTCCTGTCTGACCCCGGCGTCCTCGCTCTTCGTGATCGTGCCGGACTCCTTCGCCGGCCTGGGCACGGGCACCGCACTGACCATCGCCGTCGCGGCCCTGCTGTGTATCGGGGTGGCCTTCACCTACTCCGAGCTCGGCACGCTGATCCCGAGCTCCGGCGGCGAGTACGCCATGGTCGGCACGCTCATGGGCCGCCTCGCCGGGTGGCTGGTTTTCGTGCTCTCACTGATCGTCGTGATGATCGTGCCGCCCATCATCGCCCTGGGCACCGCCGACTATCTGGCGCCGATCGTGCAACTGGATCCGCAGTACACCGCCGCCGCCGTGATGCTGCTGGCCACCGCGATGGGCCTGCTCGATCTGCGCGCCAACGCCTGGATCACCGGGATCTTCCTGGTGCTGGAGGTCGTGGCCTGCGCGGTCGTCGCCTTCCTGGGCTTCACCCACACCCAGCGCTCCGCGTCCGTACTCGTGCACCCCGTGATCGACGCCGGTCACGGCCAGAGCACGGCCGTAACCGCCGGTCTCATCGTGGCCGGGCTGGCCACCGCGCTCTTCATCCTGCAGGGCTTCTCCACCGCCGTGTACCTCGCCGAGGAGATGGACAACCCGCGCCGCAATGTCTCCCGCACGGTGCTGTGGACCCTCGCCATCGGTGCGGCCGTCGTCCTGATCCCGGTGGTCGCGATCACCCTGGGCGCACCCGATCTGAAGACCCTCGGCGCCGGTGACGTCGCCGGCATGGTGCAGGACTGGAGCAACTCGGGCGTCGGTACCTTCGTCAGCCTCTGTATCGCCCTGGCGATCATCAACGCGGCGATCGTGATGGTGATCCAGAACTCCCGGGTGGTCTTCTCCTCGGCCCGCGACGCGGCCTGGCCGGTCGCCGTCAACCGCGTCTTCTCGCACGTCGGGCGGCGTTTCGGCTCCCCCTGGGCGGCCACCCTGGCGGTGGGCGTCCCCGGCGCGGCGCTGTGTTTCGTCAACCTCGACACCCTGAGCGAGGTCACCGGTGTGGCCGTCGCCGCGATGTATGTCTTCGTCGCCCTGGGGGCCCTGGTCGCACGCCGCGGTGAGCACAAGCACCGGGCGGCCTGGCGGATGCCGCTGTGGCCGGCGGTTCCGGCGCTGCTGGTCGTGGTGCTGGCATGGGTGCTCTGCCAGCAGAGCACGGTGAGCCTGGTCATCACTGGCGCCATCGTGGCCGCCGCCGCGCTGTACTGGGTGTGCTATCTCCGCCCGCGCCAGGAGACGCACTGGGTGATCTCGGTGCCCGAGGATGAGCAGGCCCCGGCCGAGAAGCCCGCCTCGCTGCCCCTATAGGGGCCGTAGCAGCCGCAGAAACGCCCGTCCGGAGCTTTTCCTCCGGACGGGCGTTCTCGTTCACCGGTCGGCGAGCCGGGAGAGCGCCAGGGCGTCCAGGAGGAGGCATACGTGGTCGACGGCGTCCCGCCCGGCGGGGGCCTCGGCCTCGGCCGCGTCGTCGAGCAGCTCGGCGGTCGCCCGCAGCATCTCCCGCAGTCGCTCACTCAGCCCGGCGGCCGGTTCCGTGCGCGCAAGGGCGGACCGGATCTGCTCGCCCGTGAGCGGCAGACCGGTTTCGAGGAAGTGGAACAGCGCCACGGCGGCCCGCCGGTCGGCATCGTTCGGCTTCCACTGTCCGAGCGCGTGGTGGTCGATGAGCGCGGCCGCCTCGGCTCGGATCTCCTCGGGAACATGCATGCCCACGAACGTCTCATACCGTTCCGACCGCGAGTGTGACGGCAGGGGCGGCCCCCGGGCCGCCCTCGGGCCGCCTCCGGGGTCCCGGTGAACCAGGCTGACCAGGCACGTTGTGCCGGCGCCGGGCTCACCCGACCGGCAGAGCCCGATCAGGCAAGCCGCCCGGCCTGTGGGAAGAGTTACATGAACCCCCGGCAACCTGGGCGATTTGTTCCCGATGGGGTGGCACCCGGCCGTCGCCGGGTATGTCCCCTTAGTCGAAGAGGTTCGCATATGCGCGGCGGCGAACCCACCCGGGGGTCTTCCTGCCCTCTGGCGCCTGGCCGCAGATCACGGGACCATCCTCGGAAGCCCGTGCGGCAGCCCGGCCCGGCGGGACATCGCGGACATGCCCTGGTGGCTGCTGCGCTCCGCATCGCGCGGCTCGCCCACCGTATGCGGGAGGTGTACAAAGAGGACATGGCCGGACGCTACGGCCGCCCGCGTTCGGTTCTCAGGATGCGAACTGTCGCAGGTCAGGTCTTTCTCCTGCAGGTGGCGATCGTGGTGTTGCTCGTCGCCGCCGCCATCGCGGCACTCGTGCTGCAATCCCGGTCCGATGCGGACCGCGAAGCCCGCAACAGGTCCGTGGCCGTCGCTGAGGCCTTCGCGAACGCGCCGGGCATCGAGGCGGCGCTGAAGAATGCCCACCCGACCACCGTGCTCCAGCCACGGACGGAGGCCGCCCGTAAGCGCTCCGAGGTTGACTTCATCGTCGTGATGAACACCCAGGGCATCCGCTACACCCACCCCATCCCCAACCGGATCGGCAAGAAGTTCGTCGGCACGATTGGACCGGCGCTGGCCGGCGGGGTGGTCACCGAGAAGATCACCGGCACCATCGGTCCGCTGGTCCAGGCCGTGGTCCCGGTCTTCAGCCACAGCGGCCCGGACAAGGGAAAGGTCATCGGGCTGGTCTCGGCCGGGATCACCGTCAACCGCGTGAGCGGTGTCGTCGACGACCAGTTCCCGCTGCTGTTCGGCGCCGCGGCCGGCGTCCTCGTGCTGACCACCAGCGGCACCGCACTGGTCAGCAGGCGGCTGCGGCGCCAGACCCACGGCCTGGGCCCGGCCGAGATGACCCGGATGTACGAGCACCACGACGCGGTTCTGCACGCCGTACGCGAGGGCGTGATCATCGTGGCCGGGGACGGCTCTCTGCTGCTCGCCAACGACGAGGCGCGCCGGCTGCTGGGCCTGCCGCCGGACGTCGAAGGACGCCAGATCACCGATCTCGGGCTCGACCCCGCCACCGCCCATCTGCTGGCCTCCGGCCGGGTCGTCACCGATGAGGTCCACCCGGTCGGTGACCGGCTGCTGGCCGTCAACCAGCGCTCGACGGACCAGGCCGGCGGGCCGCCCGGCAGCGTCACGACGCTGCGGGACAGCACCGAGCTCCGCGCGCTGACCGGCCGGGCCGATGTGGCCCGCGGCCGTCTGAAGCTCCTCTACGACGCGGGTACCGAGATCGGCACCACCCTCGATGTGGTGCACACCTGTGAGGAGCTGGCGCAGTTCGGCGCCACCCGCTTCGCCGATATCGTCACCGTCGATCTGGCCGAGGACGTACTGATCGGCGAGGAGCCGACATCCCCCGGCGGCGCGGTCACGGAGATGCGGCGGATCGCCTCCAGGGGCGCCCCGCCGGACAGCGGCCTCTACCCCGTGGGCAAGCTGATCCGCTTCGAACCGGCCACCGCCCTCGGTGCCGGTCTCACCAGCGGAAAAGCGGCCCTGGAAGCGGATCTGTCGCGGTTCGCCGGCTGGCATCTGCAGAGTCCCGAACGGGCCAGGAAGATCGTCCAGCACGGTATCCATTCCAGGATCGCGGTGCCGCTGCGCGCCCGCGGCGTCATCCTGGGCGTGGCCATCTTCTGGCGCTCGAACGAGCCGGAGCCCTTCGAGGAGGAGGACCTCTCCGTCGCCGAGGAGCTGGTCGCCCGCGCCGCGGTGAGCATCGACAACGCCCGCCGCTACACCCGCGAACACACCATGGCGGTCACCCTCCAGCGCAGCCTGCTGCCGCGCGCCCTGCCGGAGCAGAACGCCGTCGAGGCCGCCTACCGCTATCTGCCCGCCCAGGCCGGACGCGGCGGGCTCGGCGGCGTCGGCGGTGACTGGTTCGACATCATCCCGCTGCCCGGCGCCCGGGTGGCGCTCGTCGTCGGCGACGTGGTGGGCCACGGCCTGCACGCGGCGGCCACGATGGGCCGGCTGCGCACCGCCGTCCACAACTTCGCCAATCTGGACCTGCCGCCCGACGAGATCCTCTGGCACCTCGACGAGCTCGTCACCCGTATCGACCAGGACGAGGGCGCCGAGGGCTCGGTCACCGGCGCCACCTGCCTCTACGCCATCTACGACCCGGCGTCCGGGCACTGCACCATGGCGCGCGCCGGACACGTCCAGCCCGTACTGCTGCGGCCGGACGGCACGGCCGAGGTCGCCGATGTGCCCGGCGGCCCGCCCCTCGGGCTCGGCGGTCTGCCCTTCGAGACCTGGCAGCGGCAACTGCCCGAGGAGAGCCGTCTGGTGCTCTTCACCGACGGCCTGGTCGAGGACCGCAACCGGGACCTCGACGAGGGCATGGCGCTGCTCAGCCGCACCCTGGCCGATCACCCCGGCCGTACCCCGGAGGAGACCTGCGAGGCCGCACTCAGCGCGCTGCTCCCGGACCGGCCCAGCGACGACATCGCGCTGCTCGTCGCCCGCACCCGGGTGCTGGACAGTGCGCATGTCGCCGACTGGGACGTGCCGCCCGACCCGGAGGCGGTGGGCCAGATACGGGCCGCGGCGGTCCACAAGCTGATCGAGTGGGGGCTGGCCGAGGAGGCGTTCACCGCCGAGCTGATCCTCAGCGAGCTGGTCACCAACTCCATCCGGTACGCCGCCGGTCCCATCCGCGTACGGCTGATCCGGGACACCTCCCTGATCTGCGAGGTCTCCGACCAGAGCAGTACCTCACCGCATCTGCGGCAGGCCGCCACCACGGACGAGGGCGGCCGCGGGCTCTTCCTGGTCGCCCAACTGGCCGAACGGTGGGGAACCCGCTACACCACCAGCGGCAAGGTGATCTGGACGGAACAGGCCCTCACCGGCATGGATGTGGTCGCGGTGGAGGCCAACGGCGAGGATCCTTGAGCTGACGGATCGATGAGCTCGGGGGCTCCCAGCGCCATAGGAGGCCGAGATGGACGACTACCCGCTGCTCAACGCGTTCTGGACGATGTGCCTGATCTTCCTGTGGGTCCTGTGGCTGATCCTGCTGTTCCGGATCATCGCGGACATCTTCCGCAGCCATGACCTCAAGGGGTGGGGCAAGACCGGATGGCTGGTCCTGGTGATCGTGCTGCCCTTCGTGGGCGTCTTCATCTATGTGATCGCGCGTGGCCACGGAATGAGCGAACGGGAGATCGCCCAGGCCGAACGGCAGCAGAAGCAGATGCAGGACTATCTCCGGAAGACCGTCGCGGCCGGTGACGATACGGGCAGCCGGCACGCGGATCAGCTGGCGAAGCTCGCCGACCTGAAGAACCACGGCGACATCACGGAGGAGGAGTACCAGAAGGCCAAGGCGAAGGTGCTCGCCTGACCTCACCTCGCGGTGACGGAGGGCGCGAGGGAGAGGGCATGAGAGGCAGGGTTCGCGGGTTGATCAATTACTCCAACTCGCCCAATTCATGACGTGTCGGGTTTTGGTGGGTTCCGTGAAGGTGAATCCTGCAAAGGTCGATATACCCCTTTGATCCTCTCGAGGAGCAGACATGCGCATCCGCGCCGCGATCGCAGCCAGCGCCCTGGCCACCACCATCGTCATGGGCGGTGCGAGCGCCGCCCTGGCCTGCAACATGGGCAAGGAGCACAAGGACCGTCATCACCACCACCACTACAAGCACCACCACGGCCACGGCCACCACGCGTCCTGCTGGCTCTCCGCGGGTGTGCTCCACCACGTCGGCCCGGTCTTCAGCGAGGGCTGCGAGCGGGATGGCTGGGGCTGGGGTGGCGACGACGGTCGCCGTCGCTGATCAGCTAGCTCTTCCAGCCGGTGCCGGCCGATGTGACCCACGGGTCCGTTCGGCCGGCACCGGTCGTATGTCCGGGCCGCCCTCCGACCCTGGGGATCAGGCCCGGGCCGAACCCCGACCGGCACGCGCCGTGCCCGGCTTCCGTCCGGTCAGCTCCGGCAGTCCGGACAGGGTGTGCAGCGCCCGCAGGAAGACGGTGCGATCGGCGGCCGGCAGCTGGGCGAGCAGTCGTTCCTCGCCTTCCTGGATCGCGGCTTGGGTCGCATCCCGCAGCCGCCGCCCCTCGGCGGTAAGGGACAGCAGGCGCACCCGGCGGTCCTCCGGATCCGGCTGACGACGAATCAGCTCCCGGCTCTCCAGGTCGTCCAGGACGGCGATGATGCGGGTCTTGTCCGCCCGGATGGCCTCGGCCAGCGCCGCCTGTGTACGGATCGGCGTCTCGTCGAGATACAGCAGGACCGAGTAGGCCCACATCGTCAGGCCGTGTGCGTCGAGGACCGGCTGCTCGGCCGCCATCAGCGCACGGCCCAGGGGAACGACCATCGCCGCCAGGTCAGGACGGGCCGGCCGCCCTCCGGATGTGGTGCCCCTGTCGGCTGCGTTCTCGGCCATGGTCAAGAAAATACCCGTTGACAATTCGTATGCCTGAGCTGATCGTAAGCACATGCCTATGAATTCGCGCGACGCTTCCGCAGCGCACCCCGACTTCGCCCGGCTCCGGCGGCTCCATGCCCAGGCGGTCCGGGACAGCGTGACCCTGATCCGGCGGGTGACCCCGGGCGATCTGTCCCGGCCGACGCCCTGCTCGGCATGGGCACTGGCGGATCTGCTCGCCCATATGACGGCCCAGCATCACGGCTTCGGGGCGGCAGCGCGGGGAGCGGGACACGAACCGGCGCACTGGTCGGTCCGGCCGCTCGGCGCGGATCCCGTCGGGCAGTACACCGCCGCGGCCGAGCACGTCATCGCCGCCTTCGCGGCCGTGGAGCGTCCGGACCGCCCGTTCGCCCTCCCCGAATTCAGCGCCACCCGGACCTTCCCCGCCGCCCGCGCGATCGGCTTCCACCTCATCGACTACGTGGTGCACAGCTGGGACGTCGCCCGCACCCTGGGCCTCGCGTACACCCCGTCCGCCGAACTCCTGCGGGCCGCCCTGCCGGTGGCCCGCGCCGTCCCGGACGACGACTCCCGGCTCGCCCCGGGCAGCGCCTTCCGGCCGGGACTGACCGCGGACGAGGAAGCGGGCAACCTGGAGCAGATCCTGACGGCTCTCGGCCGTTCACCGCACTGGCGCGGCCCGGAGCAGGGGCCGGGGGTGTCAACTGGCCGGACACCTCTCAGCTCTTGAGGAACTCCAGCAGGTCGGCGTGGAAGTCATCCTTGTACGAGCCGACCGCCGTCAGGCCGTGCGGGGCACCCGGGTAGACCTTGAGTGTGGCGTTCGGCGCCACCTTCACGGCCTTCTTTCCGGCGGCCACGATGGGCACGATCTGGTCGTCGTCGCCCTGGATGATGAGGGTCGGGATATCGAACCTCTTGAGATCCTCGGTGAAATCGGTCTCCGAGAACTGCTTGATGCAGTCGAACGCCCCCTTCAGCCCCACCTGCATGCTCCACATCCAGAACGCGTCGCGGACGCCCTGGGAGACGGCGGCCCCGGACCGGTTGGCACCGTAGAAGGACTCACTGAGGTCCTGGTAGAACTGCGACCGGTCACCGGCGACACCGGCACGGAGCCCGTCGAAGACCTCGCGCGGCAGGCCCTCCGGGTTCGCCTCGGTCTTGAGCATCAGCGGCGGGACCGCGCTCAGCAGCAGCGCCTTGGCCACCCGGCCGGTGCCATGACGGCCGATGTAGCGGGCCACCTCACCGCCACCGGTGGAGTGCCCGACCAGCACCGCCTCCCGCAGGTCCAGGGCCTCCATCAGCTGCGCCAGATCGTCCGCGTAGGTGTCCATGTCGTTGCCCTGCCACGGCTGCCCGGAGCGGCCGTGGCCACGGCGGTCGTGCGCGATGGCCCGGTACCCGTGGGCGGCGACCAGGTTCATCTGGTCGTCCCAGACATCGGCATTGAGCGGCCAGCCGTGGCTGAACACGACCGGGCGGCCGGTTCCCCAGTCCTTGTAGAAGATCTCCGTGCCGTCGGTCGTGGTGATGGTGCCCATGAGGTGGTCGGTCCTTTTCTGTAGTTCACCGGCGTACGAAACGCGGGCCGTGGGGGCGGGCGGGGCCGGGGAGTGGCTGGAGAGGTCGGGGTGCTGGCTCCAGCGTTTCCGGCCGCCGCCGGGAGGGCGTGCCCGGAGAGGCAGGGGAGTGAGGGCGGTCGTCCATCCGGGTGGGGAGCGGCTGTGGCGCGCGCCGGAGAGGTGCGGCCGGGCCGTGTGGGAGGAGCCGCGTGGGCGGTGCGGGCGGAACCGCGTGGGCGGAGGCGCTCTGGACGGGCACGCGGCCGCGCCTTAGCGTCAACCGGCGACCGTGCACACCGTACGAGCCCCATATCTCCGCTCAGGGAAGCCGAGGACGTGTGGTGACCACTCTCCCGCAGCCGCCTGACATCCTGTCGCCGGAATTCGCCGCGGACCCCTACCCCGGGTACCGCATCCTGCGTGCGCACTACCCGCTGTTTCACGACCCTGGTACCGACAGCTTTCTGCTCTCGCGGTACGAGGACGTGGCGCGGGCCTTCCGTGATCCGGTGTTCACCACCGACAACTACGCATGGCAGCTCGAACCGGCCCACGGCGGCCGGACCCTTCCCCAGATGAGCGGGCGCGAGCACTCCGTACGCCGGGCCCTGGTGGCCCCCGCCTTCCGGGGGCGGGAGCTGCGGGAGAAGTTCCTGCCGGTCATCGAGCGCAATGCGCGGGAGCTGATCGACGCCTTCCGTGACGCGGCGGAGACCGATCTCGTGGCGAGCTTCGCGACCCGCTTCCCCATCAACGTGATCGTCGACATGCTCGGGCTGGACCGGGCCGATCACGACCGCTTCCACGGCTGGTACGTATCCGCCGTCGGCTTCCTGGCCAATCTGGCGCAGGACCCCGAAGTCGCGGAGGCCGGGCTGCGGGCCGGCCGGGAACTGTCCGCCTACCTGCTCCCGATCATCCATGAACGGCGGGCCAACCCCAGCGACGACCTGCTCTCCACGCTCTGCACCGCCGAGGTCGAGGGCACCCGGATGAGCGATCGGGACATCACGTCGTTCGTCAGCCTGCTGCTCTCGGCCGGCGGTGAAACCACGGACAAGGCCCTCGCCGCCATGTTCCGCAATCTGCTTGCCCATCCTGACCAGTTGGCCGCCGTACGCGCCGACCGTTCGCTGATACCCGTGGCTTTCGCCGAAACCCTGCGCTTCACCCCGCCGGTCCAGATGCTCATGCGTCAGACCGCCGCCGAGGTGACGCTCAGCGGCGGCACCGTCCCCGCGGGCGCCACCGTCACCTGCCTGATCGGCTCCGCGAACCGCGACGAGCGTCAGTACGCCCGGCCGGACACCTTCGATGTCCTGCGCGGCGATCTGACACCCGCCACCGCCTTCAGCGCCGCCGCCGATCATGTCGCCTTCGGCCTCGGCAGGCACTTCTGTGTGGGCGCTCTCCTGGCCAACGCCGAGGTGCAGGTCGCCGCTGGTCAGCTGCTTGACGCGTTCCCCGCGATGGACTTCGCGGAGGGCGCGGCGCCCGCCGACGCGGGGGTGTTCACGCGTGGGCCGGAGCAATTACGGGTCCGGCTGGTGCCGGGGGAGGATGCCCCCGACGGGCTCATTCCCCGGACACCTCAACCTCCGCGAGATAGCCGATGAACTCGCGATTCTCACGGTTGGGTGTCCAGCCGTCCGCGGACGTCATGGTGGTGAGAATTCCGGTGTCCGGGACCGGATACAGCGTTCCGGTGGGGCTGCCGGGGCGTGGTGCGAACCGGCAGTGCACCGCGCTGATGGCGGTGACCGTGGCGACCGTGGGGGTGGCACCCTTCGGGGCCCCGAGATGCCGGTCCTCGGCGGCGTCCACCGTGTCGGCGAGCTCGGCGCCGAGGACGTTCGTCAGCCACTCGTCCTTGGGGTCGATCAGTGTCCACGACACCTCTGAGCCGATGCTGAACGGATCGCCACAGCACTGCATTTGCCAGTCGTCGAGCCAGACCTTGAGCTTCATACCGCGATTCTGCCGGGGGAGTCGGGCCGCCCGCAGCGGTTTCCCGGCTGCGGTCAGTCCTCGTCGGCCGGTGGGTGTCGCAGTACGTAGAGGCCGACGGCGACGGCGAGCACGATGACACAGGCCGAGAAGATCAGGCCCGCGCCGCGCAGGCCGAGCGCCAGGGTGAGCGCACCGACCCCGACCACCGGCAGCGAGATGCCGAGATAGGCGACGAGGAAGAAGGACGAGATGGTGCCGCCACGGTGCTCGGGCGGTGCCGCGCGGCCCACGGCGGTCAGCCCGGCCCGGAACGCCAGGCCCTGGCCGACGCCACCGCACAGCGCGCCGATGACCAGGATCGGCAGGGAGGTCACGGCCAGCGAGGTGGCCACCAGCACCAGGCCGACCACCAGCACCAGACAGCCGCCCGGCAGCGCCCGGCGTACGCCGATCCGTTCCGTCAGGGACTGTCCAACGGTGGAGCCCAGGAACACCGTGAAGACGACCGATCCGGCCACGGCCAGATTGCGCACCCCGAGCGTCTCGTGGAGGAAGCTCGGCGTGACCGCGGTGAACAGCCCCAGGAGGGAGAAACCGGCGAACGCGGCGACGGCCGCGGGGGTGAAGACGCCCCGTACTTCGGGCGGAAGCCGCAGGCCCTGGGGCCGCAGCCGCCGGAGGCGGTGCGGCGGGCCGACGGTCTCCGGCAGGAACCAGGTCACCCCGGCCGCCCCGGCCACCAGGAGGAGGTGCACCAGGAAGGGCAGGACCAGCGGCCAGGGCGCGTACTGGGCGAGCAGCCCCGACAGCAGCGGGCCGCAGCCGAGGCCGCCCATGTTCGCGGCGGTGGCGGCGAAACCCGCATGCGCTTCCTGGCCGGGCCTGGCGAGCTCCAGTACGGCCGCCGTGGCGGCGCCGCTGAACAGCCCGGCCGCGAAACCGGACAGCACCCGTCCCAGCAGCAGCATCGGCAGCCCGCCCTCGAACACGAAGCACAGCGCGCTCGCCGCCGACAGTCCCAGCGCGCACAGCAACACCGGCCGCCGGCCCACCTCGTCGGAGACCTGGCCGGCGAGGAGCAGCACGGTGATCACCCCGAGGGCGTACACGGCGAAGACCACGGTCACCATCAGCTCGGAGAACCCGAGCTGTGTGCGGTAGAGCCCGTACAGCGGGGTGGGCAGTGTCGTCCCGGCCATGCCGACGGCGAACACGGCGGCCGCCGCCGGATAGCCGAGCCGCCGGGTCCCGCTCGCGCGATCGGTGATCATGGCCTCAACGTAGGCTTCCGCCGGCACCCCGTCGAGGACCACTGGAGGGACTCGGGGCCGGGAAAACGGACGAGCGTGGTGCTCCCATGGTCGGCGGGGGCACCACGCTGTGTCAGATCCGGTCAGGTCCGGTCAGATCAAGTCCGGTCTAGTCCGGTCTGGTCCGGTCCGGGTCAGTGCTTGGAGGGCGTGTTGGACGCCTTCACATTCACGGCCGCCCAGGCCCTGTCCACCGTCTTGTACTCGGTGCTCTTGGCGCCGTACAGGTCCTTGGCCGCGCGCAGCGTCGCGGTCCGGGCGTCGTGGAAGTCGGTCGTGGAGACCATGTACCGGGTGAGCGCCCGGTAGAAGATCGCCGTCGCCTTGGTCCGGCCGATGCCGGTCACCTTGGAGCCGTCGTGGGTGGGGGAGTTGTACGCGACCCCGCCGATGGTCTTCTTCCCGCTGCCCTCGGCGAGCAGGTAGTAGGCGTGCGAGGAGACGCCGGAGCCGGCGTGCACCTCGGTGTCGTAGGACGCCTTCGACCAGTAGTCGACCGTGCCTTCGAGCTTGTCGAGGGACGGCTTGTCCAGACGGCGCAGGAACTTCTGCTCCAGGCCGAGCTTCTCGCCCATCAGGTAATTCGGCGGGTTCTTCGGGTTGTTGGTCGAGAACTCGACCGCGCTGCCGAAGATGTCCGCCAGCGACTCGTTGAGCGAGCCGGGCTCGCCGAACTGGTTGCCCTCGATGTCCACCCGGGTGGGCTGGAGGTTGGCGGTCGCGTCGACGACGCCGTGCGAGAGCTCATGGCCGGTGACGTCCAGCACGACCAGCGGCTTGGCGAACGTCTTGCCGTCGCCGTCGCCGTAGAGCATGCAGCCGCAGTCGGGCGACCAGAAGGCGTTGCCGACCTTGTTGCCGAAGTGCACCAGGGCGCGCGCCCCGCGGCCGTCGTTCTTGATGCCCTTGCGGCCAAAGGTCTTCTTGTAGAAGTCCAGGGTGCTGGCGACGCCGTACTGGGCGTCGACGGCGGCGCTGGCCCGGTTGCTCGTGGTGCCGTTGCCCCAGCGGTTGGTGGTGCTGGTGAACGGCTTGCCGCTGCTGAACTTCTCCAGTTCCTTGTCGCCGGCGTCCCGGGTCTCGGTGTTGCCGCGGGTGGAGTCCTTGAGGACGTAGGACTTCTGCCCGGTCCGGGTGGTGGACAGCGGCACATTGCCGACGAAGAAGGACGCGCCGGTGCCCTTGGCCGCGGCCGGGTAGCCGGGCTTCGCCGCCTTCTCCATGGTGGGCGCGGCGGGTGTGGACAGCCCCGTCGCGGGGTTGAGCCGCTCGCCGCGCTCGCGCAGCTTGCGCTGGAGAGCGGGTGACAGGAACGAGTCGTCGGCCTGCACATTGCTGAGCACCTTGCCGGTCGCCGCGTCGAGGACGACCGTACGGGCGCCACCGGACTCGGCGGTACCGCTGTCGGACACCTGCACCTGATAGGCCAGCGCCGTGCGGCCGTTGCGGGCGTCCACGACCAGTTCGGCGTCGCCTGCCTGGCCCTTGGCCACGGAGGCGGCCTTCGTCCGGGCCTCGCCGGCCGACAACTTCGGGTCCTTGCCGGTCATATCGACCTGGTGGCGGTACGCCCGGGTCACGCCCTCGTACGCCGACTTGGCCGTCAGGTGGACGACGAGATCGCCGCCGAGCACCGGCATTCCGCGGTGGGTCCGTATGAAGCGGACGTGCTGCCGGCCGTCGGGGTCGACGAGCGTGTCGGTGGCTTCGAGGGTGTCCTTCTTGCCGACTCCGGTGGCCGCTGCGTGTGCGTAGGCGGCGGCACGTGCCGTGTCAACGACCTTCTGCAGAGCGGGAGTTGAGGAGGAGGCGACCGGCGAGGCCGGCGGGGTCGCGGAGGCACTGCCCGCCACACCCGCGGTCAGGGTGGCGGCCGTCGTCACGGCGACGGCGATGGCCAGGCGGCGCCTGCGTATGTGGGGTCTACGCACTGATAGGGGTCCTTAGCGCTGCGGGGGCGGTCGGCTGGCCAACCGCCCGTACGCGCGGTGCTGTTGTGCACCACGGGGGCCGCGGGGCCCCGCGCAAACCCTGGTATGCCTGGCATGGGCATGTAAAGCGAAATGATCAGTAATCGAGATTCATGGGCGGAATTTAACAATTGATCAGCTTTAAGTAGTCAGCAGGTGACCAATTGTGGTCCATCTGAGGAGACATGCGGTGGCGCGAAATGGTTGCCCGGAAGGCGAGCGGAATCGCGAACTGCTAAGGGGGCAGGTTCGCGCGCCTCAATCGGCCGTCATCGCGAGCCCGTTGGGAGGGGGTGGAGGCGCTGCCGGAGTGGTGTCACGGCGCGGCCGTCCGGACCGGGGCAGCTCGTCGCGGGCGGGGTCGGGGCGCACCGGGATGCGGGCCGACCGGCCCAGGGTGGTGCCCTGGCTAGAGGGGGGATCCCCTAGTGGCGAAAGAGCTCCTCCAGGGAGGCGCCGGCTCGTTCTCCGCCGCGTGCGGCTTCGACGACGGCCTGGTGGAAGGTGCGGCTGGCCTCTTCGGAATCGCAGGGGACGGGGCTGCCGGCCATGGTGTACCAGTCCGATGCCCCGGTGTACTGCACAGCTACATGGGCCAGGTTCTCCGACCAGGTCGTGTGAATGGTCAGGTCACCGTTGATCACGCCGATCTCCGCGGTGTGCACCGCGCCGGGTAGGGCGTGAATCCCCACAGTGGTCCAAGATGCCCAGGTCATGATGTTCCCCTCGGCGACAAGGGCCCCGGCCGGCCGCCGGGCGCGGTGCCTCAAGTTTGGCACTAGAGGTGCGGCAGCGCACCGCATGCGGTGCCACGGATTCCGCTTGGCCCAGGAGACGGGGCGTGATCAAACAGTCGGTGACCGTACGGCGGTCAGCCGGTGACCGCGCGGCAGTCAGTCGGTGACCGTACAGCGGTCGGCCGGTGACCGTACGGGAGTCAGTCGATGACCGTATGGAAGAAGGTGACGGCGGCACCGAAGGCGGCGCCGCCGACGAGGGTGGCGGAGGCCGGGGTGCCACCGTTGAAGAAGGTGAGGACGCCGGCGCCGATGGCGGTGAGGGCGCCAAGGAGGAAAATGACGGCGGCGCGCTGACTCAGCAGGGTTGATCTGTTGTCGGACACATCAACTCCGATCTGCGCGGGAGCGACGGATCGCTCGGTGCGGATGCTGATGCTCTGACTGATCATCTCATCTTCCACCCCGGATTCCCGGCAGCACACGACGCAATTCCCAAAGGGGCCGGGAAAAGCCGCAAGGTGGCGGCGGGGGAGGGGTGATGACGGGGGTTTATGGCGGGTGCCGGTCGGCGTGGGCCGGTTGCGTCCGCGAAGGGGTGTCGGCCGGGCTCGGTCGCCGGTCAGCGGGTGGGGCGGCTGATCACCGTGCGCGGGGTCCGCTTTCGGCCCTCCATCTGGCGGGTGAGGGCGAGGACCGCCATGTCGTCGTCGCGCGGGCCGCCGGTCCAGTGCTCGACGTCCCGTACCAAGCGGTCGATCACATCCTGGGGCCCCCGGAACGGGCCGTGGCCCGCCAGCTCCGTCGCGGGATCGTAGAACCGCCCGGTACGGTCCCTGGCCTCCGTCACACCATCGGTGACCAGCAGAAGTGTGCTGCCCACCGGGAACGGCCGGTCGGCGGTGAGGGGCCGTTCCACCTCCAGCGTGCCCATACCGAGCGGAAGCCCCGGATCACCGGTGTCCAGGGCGCGCACCTCGTCGTCGTGGCAGAGGTAGGGCAGGGGGTGTCCGCAGTTCAGCAGGCGCAGTCCCGCGGCCCCGGGGAGGACCTCGCAGAGCAGAGCCGTGATGAAGCCCTCCAGTCGGTCCTCCTCGGAGGTGTGCTCGCTCTCCCGCAGCAGGGCGCGCTCCATCCGGTCGGCCAGCGTCGCGAGATCCGGCTCCTCCTCGGCCGCCTCACGGAAGGCGCCCAGCAGCACGGACACCGCGCTCACCGCGCCCAGTCCCTTGCCGCGCACATCGGCGATCAGCAGCCGGACGCCGAACGGGGTCCGCTGGACGGCATAGGCGTCGCCGCCGATCCGGGCCTCGCTCTGTGCGGCCTGGTAGCGGGCGGCGATGGCCAGCGGCCCGATGCGTTCCGGAGGTGCGGGCAGCACGGCACGCTGGGCGGCCTCCGCCACCGTGCGCACCACGTCCAGATGGCGTCCGTAACGGGCGACCACCCGGTTGACGCCGACCCCCATGAGCGCGGCGAAGAGCGTATTGATGAGCTCCAGATAGCCCACGAGGTCGCCGGCGGTGCCGTCCTTGACCGTCAGTGCGAAGACCCCGCAGATGATGGCGGCGCCGATCAGGAGGGTGTGCCGCAGGGAGAGCAGCGCACCGGCCGACACGCTGGCCGCCGTCAGCATCGGGTCGCCCCAGTAGTCGGCCGGCGAGAACGCGTCCCAGACGAGCCCTGCGGCAACCAGGACGCTCGGAGCGAACTCGACGTATCGGGGCCATCGGGGGGCGAGGGAGGGCATAGGCATTCCTGACCAGCTGTTCATGTCGGCTAGCAGGAATATGCCTGTTTTGCGATCTTTTATACCGGTTGCCTCCGGTGCCCGTGTCGTCAGGCCGTCCCCACGGCCGCCGGATAGCGTCGAAGACCGGTACAGCGCCGCCCCGCCGCCGCCCGGACACCGGGCTCGACCCGGTGTCCGGGCGGCCGATGAGGAGGTGGGCCGTGACCACGTGGCCGGCCGTACTGTTCGCGGTGCTCGCGGCGGCCAGCAATGCGCTGGCCACGGTCCTGCAGCGGCGTGCCGCCCGTACGGTTCCGCTGTCCGCCGGACTGCGCCTGGGGCTGCTCGTCGATCTGCTGCACCGCGCCGTCTGGCTCGGCGGGATGCTCGCGGTCGTCGCCGCGGCCTGCTTCCAGGCGCTGGCGCTGTCCCAGGGGGCGCTGTCGGTGGTGCAGCCGCTCTTCGTCCTCGAACTGCCCCTCGCCCTGCTCATCGGACGGGTCCTCCTCGGCGGACGGATCCCCCGCTCCGGCTGGATCGGTGTGGGGCTGCTCGTCGTCGGTCTCGGCTCCGCCCTCGCCGCCGCCGCGCCCACCATCGGCACCACCCACGCCCCCTTCGACCGCTGGCTGCCCGCGCTGGTGGTCTGCTCCGCGGTGATCGTCACGGCGGTCGGTGCCGCGCTCCGCCGCGGCGCGGGCGGCGTACGGGCCGCCTGCTTCGCCGCGGCGACCGCGGTCGGGTACGCCCTCACCGCGGCCATGCTGAAGGACGCCACCCACGCCTGGCAGACCGGCGGCCCCGCCGCGTTCTTCAGCACCTGGCAGACCTACGGCTTCGCCCTCACCGGCGTACTGGCCATCTTCCTGCTGGAGAACGCCATGCAGTCGGGCCCGCTGACCGCCTCGCAGCCGGTCCTCACGCTCGGGGACGCGCTGGTCAGCCTGTCGCTGGGCGTCACCCTGTACGACGAGCGGGTACGGACCGGCTGGTGGCTGCTGCCCGAGGCGATCGGCGTCGGACTGGTCCTGTGGGGCGCCGTGCTGCTCTCCCGCGTCGCCCTGGCCCGGGATCTGACCGGGGCTCAGGACAAGGTGCCGGCAGCCGTCCACGACGGTGCGGAGCCCGGACCGGCGGACAGCTGAGCGCCGCCGCGCGACGACTGGCGGCTGTGGCAGGAACTGTGGGTGCGGGCCCTGCGCGACGAGACCGCCCAGCAGCTCGCCGTCGACCTCTACGGCCAGCTGCGCACCTGGATCAGCGAGGCCATCCGGCGGGGCCTTACCCCGTGCCGCTGATGCTCTGCGGTTCGATGACGAAGAGGACGCGTTCCTCGTCGCGGCCGCCGTACCAGGGGTAGGGCTTGCCGAGGTACTTCTGGGCGAGCTGCTCGATGTGTTCGACCGCGCCCTCGGTTGTGGTTTCGATGACCCGGCCCCGTACCTGGAAGTAGCGGGCGGGGTGGTCCGGGTCGGAGACCGCGACGGCCACGCGGGGGTCCCGTGCGATGTTCCGGGTTTTCACATGGCTGCGGACGCTGTTGATCAGCACATGGGTGCCGTCGGTGTCGACCCAGGTCTCGGTCAACTGCGGGGAACCGTCGGGCATCGAGGTGGCCAGAAAGCAGAGGCTCGGGCGGCGGAGCAGCGCGAGAAGTTCAGAGGGAAGGTGCACAACGGTCTCCCGGTCGGCGGGGCGGCGGTCTGTCCGGTTTCCGTACGCGGCTGGGTGGGCGTCCGCCGCTCGTGGGGGGCGTGCGGAGCATATCTGGGCCGGTCCGGTGCCTCCGCACCCCCCATCCCTGCGCCTGTGACCCGGTGTTGGGCGGTGCGGAGCAGCGGATTCCAGCCGCTATGCTTGCTGGATACAAGCAAGGTGTCCCACAAGGTATCCCATGGGCCGCCAACATCACCGCGAAGGATCACGACGATGAGTAAGGGCACCGTCCATGCCTGCGATGAGGCGGCCCCGCAGGTCACCGCCTCCTCGGGGCTGGATGAGGCGGCCGCCGGGCTGGGGACGGAGATCGTCCGCTTCTCCCGGCTGATCGCGGCCTGGAAGCAGCGCGCCAAGAACGACGGCGGCGCCGCAGACCGGGTGCTGCTGGCCAGGCTGGTGGTCGGCGGGGACCAGCGGGCGACCGATCTGGCCGCCGACGCGTTCCTCGATCTGTCGACCGTCAGCCGGCAGGTGCGCTCGCTGGTGGAGCGGGGCCTGGTGACCCGCCGCCCCGATCCGGAGGACCGTCGCGGGTCGTTGCTGGCTGCGACGGAGACGGGGCGGGCCGCGTTCGCGCACTACCGCAGTCAGCGTGACGCGGAACTGGCCGCGCTCCTGGAGCCGTGGTCGCCCCAGGACCGGGCCGACCTGATCCGGCTGCTCGGCCGTCTCAACGAGGACATGGCAGAACGACAACACACACGGCTGGGTCCCGGGGGAGACCAGGGCGCCACCGTGGAGCAGGGAGACATACGTACATGAGCACTGCCACCTCCCCGCCCGGGGCGGGAACCGGGGAGATACCCGGACCAGGAGTCCTGAGTCACCGTCAGATACTCACCATCCTCAGCGGTTTGATGCTGGGGATGTTCCTCGCCGCGCTCGACCAGACCATCGTCAGCACCTCGATCCGGACCATCTCCGACGATCTGCACGGCCTCAGCCAGCAGGCCTGGGCGACCACCGCCTATCTGATCACCTCGACGATCTCCACACCGCTCTACGGCAAGCTCTCCGACCTGTACGGCCGCAAGCCGTACTACCTGGCCGCGATCAGCATCTTCGTCGTGGGCTCGGTGCTGTGCACCTTCTCCACCTCGATGACCGAACTCGCCGCGTTCCGCGCGGTGCAGGGCCTGGGCGCCGGCGGTCTGATGTCGCTGGCGCTGGCGATCATCGGGGACATCGTCCCGCCCCGTGAACGCGCCCGCTACCAGGGCTACATGCTGGGCACCTTCGCCACCTCCAGTGTGGCCGGACCGCTGATCGGCGGTGCCCTCGCCGGGCAGGACCAGCTGCTGGGCATCACCGGCTGGCGCTGGGTCTTCCTGGTCAACGTGCCGATCGGGATCATCGCGCTGTTCGTGGTCGCCAAGGTCCTGAACATTCCGCACACCCGGCGCGATCACCGCATTGACTGGTGGGGCGCGCTCACCATCTCCGTCGGTGTGGTGCCGCTGCTGCTCGTCGCCGAGCAGGGCCGGGAGTGGGGCTGGGACTCCTCCCGGTCGATCGCCTGCTATGCGATCGGTGTCGTCGGCATCATCGCCTGGATCTTCGTCGAGCGGTGGATCGGCGATGACGCGCTGATCCCGATGCGGCTGTTCCGCAACGGCACCTTCAGCAAGACCAGTGTGCTGTCCGTGCTGATCGGTATGGGCATGTTCGGCGGGATGCTGATGATCCCGCAGTACCTCCAGATCGTGAAGGGCGCCAGCCCCACCACCTCGGGTCTGGAAATGCTGCCGCTGATGGCGGGGATGTTCATTGCCTCCATCGCGTCGGGCCAGATCACCGCCAAGACCGGTCGCTACAAGATCTTCCCGATCATCGGCACCGCGCTGATGATCGCGGCGATGCTGCTCTTCCACTTCCGGGTCCAGTGGGACACCCCGCTGTGGGAAACCATGGCCTACATGCTGGTCTTCGGCCTCGGCCTGGGCGGCTGTATGCAGACGCTGGTGCTGGCGGTGCAGAACGCGGTGCCGCCGCGCGACATGGGCGTGGCGACCGCCTCGTCCACGTTCTTCCGTCAGATGGGCGCCACCGCCGGTACCGCGATCTTCCTGTCCGTGCTGTTCAGCACGGTCGGTGAGAAGATCTCCGCGGCGTTCAAGGACGCGGCCGCCACCGAGCGCTTCCAGGCCGCGCTGCACGACCCCGCGGTGCTGCGCGACCCCGCGAACAAGCCCGTGCTGGACATGCTCAAGCACCCCGGCAACGCGGACTCCTCGGGCGTGCTCAGCGATTCCTCGTTCATCCAGCACCTCGACCCGCGGCTGGCCGAGCCGTTCAAGCGCGGCTTCGCGGACTCGATGCACACGGTCTTCCTCATGGGGGCGATCGTCGTCGCCCTGGCCTTCGTGCTGATGTGGTTCATCAAGGAGGTGCCGCTGCGGCAGATGTCCGGTCTCCAGGCCCGTGCGGAGGCCGAAGCGGAAGCCGGTGCCGCGGCCGATGCCGTGGCGGCGAACGGTGCCGACGACGCGGCGGTCACGCCGGTGCCGTCCGAGCCGTCCGAGCCGTCGGAGTCGGCAGCGTCCGAGCCGTCCGTGCCCGCCGCTGCCTCCGCGCCCCCCGCGAACCGTGGCATCGGTGCGACCGGGCCGGAGATCCGGGGAACCGTACGGGACGGCGACGGCCGCCCGGTGGACCGGGCCGCGGTCACCCTGATCAGCGTCGACGGCCGGCAGCTCGGCCGTACCTCGACCACGGCGGACGGCGGCTACGCCCTGCCCACGACGGGCGCCGGCAGCTATGTGCTGATCGGCTCCGCGGGGGCCCGGCAGCCGCAGGCCATGACCGTCGTGGTGGGCACCGAGCCGGTGGCGTTCGACCTGACCCTCGGCGGCGCGGCCGGTCTCGCGGGCGAGGTCCGAGAGGAGAAGGGCGACGAACCGGTGCCCGGCGCGCTCGTCGTGGCCACCGATGTCACCGGTGAGGTCGTGGCGTCGGGCGTGGCCGGCCAGGACGGCAGCTTCGCGTTCGGCGATCTGGCCCCCGGCAGCTACACCCTGGCCGTCAGCGCCGAGCGGCACCGCCCGTCCGCCCTCCAGGTGGAGGTCGGCACCGGCGACCGCAACTGGTACGAGGTCCGGCTGACGCACGGAGCCCAGGTCCGCGGCACCGTACGCACCGTGCACGGCAGCCCGGTGGACGACGCCCGGGTGACCCTGCTGGACCCGGCGGGCAACGTGGTGGGCACCGCCACCAGCGGTCAGGACGGTGCGTACGCCTTCACCGACCTCGACAGCGGCGAGTACACCGTGATCGCCAGCGGCTACCCGCCGGTGGCCACCCCACTGCGCCTGGAGGCCGCCGGAGACGGCGAGTTCGACATCGAGCTGGGACACGACCCGGTGCGGTGACGGCCCGCGGAAAGCGGCAGGACGAGGGCCCGGCGCGGGGGAGCGCCGGGCCCTCGGGTTTGGCGCCGCGGCCCCCGGCTACGTACAGTTCCGCCGAAGCTTGAATAGAACACACGATCCCAGGGAAACGGCAGCGGCGATGACGGTGACCGAAACAGGCCGGGCCGATGGCACGGGTATCGACTCGGAGCGGATGGCGGTCTGCCTGAGCGTGCTGGAGGAGCTCGACGCGCTGCCGGTCGACCACCCCGACGCGATCACCATACGGCGGGCCACCGCGGGCATCTACCGCAAGGTGAAGCAGCGGCGCCGACAGGAGCGCCGGGCCGCCAAGACCGCCAACGACAGGGCGGTGACCGCGGCCACCGCCACCGGAGCGCCCGACCGGATCGACGACGAGACACAGGGCCTGGCTCTCTCCAGTTCCGTGCACACGGAACTCGCCGGAATCCTGGAGCGGCCCCGGTCCTGCTACACCTGCAAGTCCCGCTATGTCGAGGTCGACGCCTTCTACCACCAGCTCTGCCAGCCCTGCGCCAAGGAGAACCGGGCCCGCCGCGACGCCCGCACGGACCTCTCCGGCCGCCGCGCCCTGCTCACCGGCGGCCGGGCCAAGATCGGCATGTATATCGCGCTCCGACTGCTGCGCGACGGCGCCCACACCACCATCACCACCCGCTTCCCGAGCGACGCCATCCGCCGGTTCAAGGCGATGCCGGACAGCGCGGAATGGCTGCACCGCCTGAAGATCGTCGGAATCGATCTCCGTGACCCGGCGCAGGTCATCGCGCTCGCCGACGAGGTGAGCGCCGAAGGCCCGCTCGACATCCTGATCAACAACGCCGCCCAGACCGTCCGCCGCTCTCCCGAGGCGTACGGACAGCTGATCGCCGCCGAGTCCGCCCCGCTGCCCGCCGGTGAGCTGCCCGCCTCCCGCGTCCTCGGTCACTTCGGCAGTGGCGCCCCCGCGGCTCTCCCCGCCGCCGCGGGCACTCCCGGCGCGCTGACCGCGGCCGACCTCACCGCCCTCGCCCTGACCACCGGCTCCGCCACGCCCGCCCGGATCGAGGCGGGTACCGCGATCGACGCCGGTGGGCTGGTACCGGATCTGCACGACACGAACAGCTGGATCCAGAAGGTGGACGAGGTCGATCCGGTCGAGCTGCTGGAAGTCCAGCTGTGCAATATGACCGCCCCGTTCCTGCTGGTGAGCAAGTTGCGCCCGGCGATGGCGGCGGCCCCGGCGCGCCGTAAGTACGTGGTGAACGTCTCGGCGATGGAGGGCCAGTTCAGCCGCGGCTACAAGGGCGCCGGCCACCCGCACACCAATATGGCCAAGGCGGCGCTGAACATGCTCACCCGCACCAGCGCGCGGGAAATGCTGGAGACCGACGGCATCCTGATGACCGCCGTGGACACCGGCTGGATCACCGACGAGCGACCGCACCCGGACAAGATGCGGCTGGCCGACGAGGGCTTCCACGCCCCGCTCGACCTGGTCGACGGCGCGGCCCGGGTCTACGACCCGATCGTCCGCGGCGAGCTGGGTGAGGATCTCTTCGGCTGCTTCCTGAAGGACTACGCGCCCGCGGACTGGTGATCTGGCCGGCCCGGTAAGGGCGGGCTGAGACCCCGAGGTGGCGCGGGGTCCCAGCCCCCGGCGCCCTCAGCCCGCCAGCCCGTGCCGTTCCAGCAGCGGCCCGATCTCCGCATCGCGTCCGACCACCGCGCGAAACGCCGCCAGCGGGTCCACGCTGCCGCCCCTGCTGAGGAGTTCGCGGCGGAAGATCTCACCGCTCTCCCGGATCGTCCGTCCGTTCTCCCGGAACCAGCGCACGGTGTCGGCGTCCAGCACCTCGGCCCAGCGGTAGCCGTAGTACCCCGCCGCGTAACCGTCGCTGAAGATATGGGCGAAGTAGCCGGTGCGGTAGCGCGGCGGGATCGCGGCCACCGCCAGCCCGTAGCGCTCCAGCGCGGCCGCCTCGAACGCCTCCGCCTCGTCCTCGCCCGGTACGTCGCCGTCCCCGGACAGGGTGTGCCAGGCCCAGTCCAGCACCGCGGCGGCCTGGTGCTCCACCATCCGGAAGCCCGCGCCGAAGTTCTCCGACTCGCGCAGCCGGGCGGGGAGTTCGGCCGGCATCGGCTCACCCGTGACGTGGTGCCGGGCGTAATGCGCCAGCACCTCGGGCCAGTCCGCCCACACCTCGTTCACCTGCGAGGGGAACTCCACGAAATCGCGGGGGACATGGGTGCCGGACAGCAGCGGGTAGCGGACATCGGAGAGCAGGCCGTGCAGCGCGTGCCCGAACTCATGGAACAGTGTGTTGACTTCGCGCCAGGTCAGCAGCACCGGCTCGCCCGCCGGAGGCTTGGCGACATTGAGGTTGTTGACCACCACCGGCCGCTGCCCGAGCAGCCGGGACTGCACCACCAGCGAGGCCATCCAGGCGCCGCCCCGCTTGGACTCACGGGCGTGGAAGTCGCCGATGTACAGGCCGAGCGGGCTGCCGTCGGCGTCCCGCACCTCGTAAATACGGGCGTCCGGGTGGTACGGGACCAGATCGGGGCGCGGGGTGAAGGTGAGGCCGTAGACCAGCCCGGCGGCGTGGAAGACACCGTCGTGCAGGACGGACTCCAGCTCCAGGTAGGGCCGCAGCGCCGCCGCGTCCAGGTCGAACCGCTCCTTGCGCACCCGCTCCGCGTAGAACTGCCAGTCCGCCGCGCGGATCTCCGCCACCCCGGCCGCCTCGGCCAGCGCCGCGCCCTCCCGCTCGGCGTTGGCCACCGCGGGCGCGACCAGCCGGCCCAGCAGCTCCTCGACGGCATCCGTGGTCCCGGCGGTCCGGTCCGCGACCGCCCAGGCGGCGTGGCTGGGGTAGCCGAGCAGCGCGGCACGCTCGGCGCGCAGCCTGGCCAGGGCGACCGCGACCGGACCGTTGCTGTCGGTGCCGCGCCCGAGGGAGGCGGTGAGCAGCCGCTCGCGCAGCGCGGGATCCTCCAGCGCGGCGAGTTCGGTCTGGGAGGAGAAGTTCTTCAGGACGAGCACGAACTTGCCGGGGTGCCCGAGCTCCCGCGCCTGCTCGGCGGCGGCCGCGATCCGGTCCGCGGACAGACCGGCGAGCTCCTCGGCACGGTCCAGCACCAGCGCGGCGGCCGCGGTGGCGGCGCGCAGGTTCTGCCCGAACTCGGTACCCAGGGCGGCGATTTCGGCATTCAGCTCGCGCAGCCGCCGCTGCTGCTCGGGGGCGAGCCGCGCCCCGGCCCGTACCCGGTCGGTGTGATGCCGTTCCAGCAGCCGCAGTTGCTCCCCGTCCAGCCCCAGCCGCTCGCGCTGCTCGTACAGCGCGTCCAGCCGGCCGAACAGGGCGGGGTCGAGCAGCAGCATGTCGGCATGGGCGGCCAGCCGCGGCGTGATCTCGACTTCCAGCGCCTGGACTTCCTCGTCGGTGTCCGACTGCGCCTTGTTGAAGAACACCCGGCACACCCGGCCCAGCACCGCACCGCTGCGCTCCAGCGCCTCCACGGTGTTCTCGAAGGTCGCCGGCTCGGCAGCGGCACCGATCGCCGCCACCTCGGCCAGCTGGTCGGCCATTCCACGGGTGAACGCGGGCAGGAAGTGATCGTTCCTGATCCGTGCGAAAGGCGGCAGTTCGTACGGCAGATCACTCGGCTCGAAGAAAGGATTCGACGTCGTCACGGACCGACACTACGCCCGGAGACGGCGCCGGGTCCGGCAGTCGCCCCAGGAAGCGGACCGGCCCGCCGAGGCCGTAGGCGCCGGGGCCGTTCCGGTGAGCGTCGCCGGTCCATCCGTGATGTGATCGAAGGCGAGGCATGCAAGCACACTCCTGAGACAGGAGGAATCATGGCCACCAAGTTGCGAGCCCGCGACATCATGTCCGGCGGAGCGCACTGTGTGGGTGCACACGAGTCCTTGCACGACGCGGCGAAGATGATGCGGGATCTGGACGTCGGCTGCCTGCCCATCTGCGGTGACAACAACCGGCTGATGGGCCTTATCACCGATCGTGACATCGTCGTCGCCTGCTGTGCGGAGGGGATCGATCCGGCGACGGTGCAGGCCGGTTCGATGGGCGGGACGCTGCACTGGATCGACGCGGACGCGGACGCCAGTGCGGTCCTGCAGACCATGGAGCAGCACCACATCAAGCGGCTGCCGGTGATCGATGTCAAGGGCGGCCACCGTCTGGTGGGAATGATCACCGAGGCCAACCTCGCCAAGAACCTCAGCGACGCGGAGATCGCGGAGTTCGCCAACAAGGTGTACGCGACGGCGTAGAGCGAGTCCGCAACGTCCCGTCGTCGCGCGGCGGAAGCGGTGCCGGCTGCCGGTGCCGGGCTCGCGCACGCGTGACCGCGGCCCGCTCGTCCGCCAGGGACGGTCCGCCCGCGGCGCCGCGGACGGACCGTCCCCTCACTTCACTCCCGGCGGTGGATCACCACGGCGCCGTCACCGCCCGTTCCCACGATGGCCGGTCCCCTCCGGCGGGCCACCGCGTGGTGCGGGGCGGAGTTTCCACGGAATTCCCATGGACCGCGCCATGCGCCGGCCGGGAATTCCGGAAGGCGCTCAGCGGGCGCCGGAGTGCGGCACGGCAAGTCGTGTGCCGGGGAAAATCAGATTCGGATTCGTCCCGATCACCCGCCGGTTCAGCCGGTAGAATTCCTGCCAGCCAAAGCCGTGTGCATACGCGATACCGCTCACGGTGTCCCCGGCGTTGACGACGATCGAGCCGCCGGTACTCCTATGGCGCCCCAGTTTGTGGCGCTTCTCATGGGACTGCGGATGCCGGACCCGGTCCCGGGGTGAGGGAGCGGTGTGCCGCTGCGGCGCGGGGCGGGCCGCGGTGCTCCGCGGAGTGCGGTGCACGGTGGCTGAGTTGAGCCCCAGCGAGGCCGAGCAGGCCGGCCAGGCGCCCCAGCCCTGACGGGCCAGTACCCGCTCCGCCACCTGGATCTGCTGCGCCCGGGTCGCCCGCGCCGCCCGGGACGCATAGGCGCCGCCGCCGAACGAATGCCAGGTGGAGTGGGCGAACTGCAGCCCTCCGGAGAAGCCGTTCCCCGTGTCGCTGCGCCAGTTACCGCCGCTTTCGCAGCCGGCGAGGCGGTCCCAGGCCCCGCTCCGGGCCTCGGCGGGCTGCTCGGTGGCCAGGTTCAGCGCAGCGGCCGCCAGCAGGACGGCCGCTGCCGTGATGCCCCGTGCCCCAAAGCCCCGGAATTCACTCCGGGCCGTCGATTCCGATACCTGAGGAAATTGCATGCCTTTACTCCCGTCGCTCGCCGCGCAGTTGCCTGGCAGCCATTCAGGAAACCTGGCGCCTACGCGGCGTATCGCGTTCGAATGGTGCTCGAACTGCGATTTCCGCGCGGCGCCATGAATTCGACGGGGAAGAGACAACCACGGCCCGAGTTGTTATCGGCAGAGCGCGCGGTAGCGCCGCCGCGGACCGGCCTGCCCCCTTGCCGCCGGTGCGCGGCCTGTGCCTGCAGACGGCACACCTGTTCAGACGGGCAGGGGCGCACCCCTCCGGCCGTAGGCGCATGGCCTCCTGGAGTACGGCGATCACCTGCTCGGCCGGGGGGTGTCCGCCGAGCGCAACCGGCGCACTCGATGCACGCGCTGCGCAGGTACGCATGCACCGCGCACGGTCCCGGCCGGTGTCACGGCCCGTTCCGCGCAGGGCTCGGTGGCCGTGCGGGGCGGACGGCCTCCCTCCGAATGCCCCTCGCGTACGGGATGGGGGTGGCGCGGGAGGTTCTGGCAGCCGCGGCCCCGCTCCGGGGACAGCTGATCTATGTCAATGGCGCGGAGCAGGCCCGGACCGAGCTGACCCTGCCGCCCGACGTGCCCTATCGCTTCGCCGCACTCCCGCAGTACGCCACCGAACGCATCCTCGCCGAACGGCTCACGTGCTGGGAAACCCATGTCGAACGCGGTACGGAGCTGGTGGGCTTCGAGCAGGACGCTGACGGGGTCCTGGCCTCCCTCACACTGCCGTCCTGCGCGCAGGAGCGGATCCGCACCGGATTTCTCCTCGGCTGCGACGGCGCCCACAGCGTCGTCCGCAAGGTGCTCGGGCTGTGCTTCGAGGGCGGTTCCTTCCCCGAGGAGTACATGCTGGGGGATGTCGAGGTCGACTGGGAGCTGCCGTCCGGCTATGCGGTCCGGGCCATGCACCAGAGCGACGGACGCACCGACGATCTGCTGGTCTGCATCCCGCTGCCCGGCCCCAACCGCTACCGGATGTCCATGCTCGTCCCGCCCGAACTCGCCCTGCCGCAACAGCCCCGCGGGGAAGATGTGGCGCACGGTTTGGAGGCCGGCCCCGCCCCCGGTCTCCCGCACATCCAGGCGGTCCTGGACCGGCTCTCACCACAGCCCACCTGCGCCTCCGCGCTCCGCTGGTTCTCGGTCTTCCGTATCAGCCACCGTCTGGTGGGCCGCTACGGAGCGGGCCGGGTGTTCGTCGCCGGAGACGCCGCCCATATCCATCCGCCCACCGGCGCCCAGGGCATGAACACCGGTATCCAGGACGCCTACAACCTGGCATGGAAGCTGGCCCTGGCCGTGCGGTCGGCCGCGAGTGAGCAACTGCTGGCCAGCTACCACGCGGAACGCCACCCCGTCGGCGAGGAGGTGGTGCAGCGGACGGTCCGGCACGCCGGCAGCGGCGTCCAGGCGGACCCCGACGACCCGGCGACGCTGATCCGGCGCGAGGCCCAGCTGCTCGTCGGCTACCGCGGCAGCCCGATCGTCGCCACGGACGGACAGCCGCGCCAGGGCCCCGCCCCCGGCGACCGCGCACCGGACTGCGGCGGCCTGCGCCACGACCTCACCACCTTCCCGTCCCGCCTCTTCGACCTGCTGCGGGGGCAGGACCACACCCTGCTGCTCTACGCGGACGACGAGGCCCAACTGGCGCCGTACGACGCGGTGGTGGCTTCGGCGCGGCGCGCGGCGCAGGGGCGGCTGAGCGCCTGGGTGGTGGCGGCCCCGCGCCTGCGGACGGACGGCCTGACACTGCCCGTCGTCCATGACGGCCTGAACGCGTTCCGGCAGGTGTACGGCGCCCGGGGCGGCGAAGGTTTCCTCATCCGCCCCGACGGCTACCTGGGGCTGCGCGACGCCCCGGTGCGGGGCCCGGAGCTGCTGGCACACCTCGCGCTGACCTTCCGTGGCTGACGGCCGGGCGCGGGCGCCGCTGCCCGACGCCTACTACTCGCCGGGGGCGCCCGGCAACGCATCGACCAGCAGCCGCCCGTCACCGTCGTGGTCCAGCGCCGCGAACGCCTGCGCCGCCTGTGCGGCCGAGTACCCCGCCGCACGGTGCACCGCCGCGAAGTCCTCCTGGCTGACCACGCCGTCCCCGTCGGCGTCGGCGAGGGCGACGGTCGCGGCGATCGACGGTCCCACGATCTGACCGAGGGACCCCGACGCACCCGCGCGCGCGAACGCGGCGACAAACTGCTCCTGGTTCAGCCGCCCGGTGGCCTCGACCTGCGCCAGCGCGGCGAGCTGCTCGAAGGTGTGGCGCATCCCCGCACCCAGCGCCCGCGCCTTGGGGGAGTCGGCCGGTTCCCCCACCGCGTCCGTCAGCACCCGCGCCCGGTCGGTGAAGTCCTGCACGGTCAGATAGCCGTCGCCGTCGGTGTCGTACAGGGCGAAGCGGCGCTCGTACTCCGTGCGCACTGCGTCGGTGATCATGCGTCGTCCCTTCTGAGCGGGGGTGACTCCTGACGGAGCCCGGGAAGGCGGCCGTCCGCGGGCGCCGCGACCGTCCGCCATGAGCACATTAAGTGGCGGTGGGAAAGCGAAGGGTGATCGAGAGGGGCGTGTTCGCTGTCTCGCCCCCGCCGTCCCGTCGTGGTGGAGAAATCCGCGGTCCGCACTCGGGAGATCACGTATGATCACCGTCAAATTGAACATCTGTCGCAGTCGCCCGCACAGGCGGATATTTTCCGCCGTCTCTGACGTGGGGGCTGCGCGGGGGGAAGGGAACCTCACACATGAAGTCATCCCGTTTACGGCGTCGTCTCGCCGGTGCCGCGGCCGCCGCGGTGCTGGCCGGCACCGGCGTACTGGTCGCCGCGCCGGCCGCGGTCGCCAAGGCCAACCTCATGACCATCGACAAGGTCTCGCTGCACGAGCCCGGCCTGCAGGTGAAGGTCACCTACTCCTGTGACACCGGAATTAACCACCAGCTGGTCGCCGGCGCGATCAAGCTCAACCAGACCGGTTCCGACGAGTCGACCGCCGCCGGCACCGTCAAGAAGAACAAGCTCGTCTGCGACTACACCAATCACACGGCACTGGTGACCCTGCGCCCGGCC
The DNA here is from genome assembly GCF_027497495.1 of Streptomyces tubercidicus. Lineage (GTDB taxonomy): Bacteria > Actinomycetota > Actinomycetes > Streptomycetales > Streptomycetaceae > Streptomyces > Streptomyces tubercidicus. The sequence goes on along the minus strand of NZ_CP114205.1, from coordinate 331,834 downwards.
GTTGCTTCGCACTTCGCCAAGGGCGACACGGTGAAGGTCTCCGTCTTCTACCTCGACAACGACGGGTTCATCTACACCCGTGAGGAGAAGGTCTCGGTCCTGTAAGCGGTCCACCTCCCCGGCGGACCGGACGCCGTTCCGTCCGCCGGGGCGCGTTTTCGCCTATCAGATATTTCGGGTCGGTCACGCCCGCAACCGGCGGGTCGGGCAAACAGTCCTACGGGGCATGAAAAGACGACTGAACCTGCGTGTCCCGCGGTCCGGCGCCGGTCGTCGGGCGGGCGCGGCGCTCGCTCTCACGGCCCTGACCGTCCCGCTGACGGTGGCCTTCGGTTCCACGGCCCAGGCCGCCACCGCGTCTTCGTGCACCGCGGCCCGTGGTCCCTACCAGAAGCAGGCCGAGAAGTTCCTCGGACTGCGGGTGGACGGCCGGCAGTCGGCCGCCGACTGCCGGGCGATCCGTGCCTTCCAGACCAGCCACGGCATCACCCCGAACATCGGCTACGCCGGACCCGTCACCTGGGGCGTGATGCGCGTCGTGGCACAGCAGAACGCGGCCGGGAACAACCCCAACAAGGCCGGTCACTGCCCCACCACCAAGGGGCGGATAGCCTGCGTCGACCTGACCCGCCAGCTCAGCTGGATCCAGGACGGCAAGAAGCTGGTGTTCGGGCCGGTCCCGGTCCGCACCGGCCGCGACGGTTACGAGACCCGTACCGGCGCGAAGAAGATCTACTGGCGCCATCTGCACCATGTCTCGACCCTCTACGACGTGCCCATGCCGTACAGCCAGTTCTTCGACGGCGGGCAGGCGTTCCACTCCATCAGCGGGAGCGTCTGGTCGGCGCCCGGCTCCCACGGCTGCGTCAATATGCGCAGCAACGACGCCAAGAAGTACTGGTCCCTGCTCAAGAACGGTGATGACGTCTACGTCTACGGCCGTAAGTCCGGTACCTGACGGCACGTCCGGTACCTGACGGCACGTCCGGTACCTGGCGACGGACCACCCCGGCCGGGCCCCGCTACGTCGGCTTCCCGGCCGTGGGCGGGGACGGCAGCGCACAGGCCGCCGTCCCGCCCGGCATCCGATGACGGTTGCGCGCGATCAGCCGGTACACCCCCTGGGCGGCCCAGCGCAGCGGCGGCAGCGTGAGCAGCGCACCCACGACCGGCCATCCGCGGTCCGCGCTCAGCAGCAGCTTGGCGACCGCCTGCGCGCCCCCGTGCACGGCGCCGGTCGGCGTCACCCACAGCACCTCGTGCTCGGCCCGCCGCCGGCTGACGCCGAGCTGAGCGAGATCGGCGAACTGCCAGGGCGTGGCCGCACAGCGCGGACGCAGCCACCGTTCCGCGAACCGCACCGCGGACGTGCAGAAGGCACAGTCGCCGTCATAGACGAGTACGGGTTGCCGCCGCATGGGCCCTCACCTCTCACCGGTGGCATCAATGACAGGTGCCACGCTACCGGGAGGCATCCGGGCCGCCGCCGGGTGTGCCCGTACGGAGGTCAGTCGGCCAGCAGGTTGTACAGGGCCATCGGGGTCACATAGCCCGGCCAGCGGTGGTCGGCGAAGAGATGGACACCGGCGTCCTGGTAGGTCTGGTCGACGAGTTGGGAGCAGATCATGTGCCGGGTGCTGGCGACGTAGCGGCGCAGCCCCGGGAGCGGCAGATGGAAGCGGTGCGCGGCGATCGCCAGGTAGTCGAGGAAGCTGTAGGGGACTCCTACGTAGGCGGTGGCCGCCGCGCAGATGGCCGTGCGCTGCTGGTCGGTGAGCCCTTCCGGACAGACGTAGCGCACCGAGGTGCCGTCGTACGCGGTGAGGGGCTCGATACGGGCACCGCCCGGCTCGGCTTCCAGCAGCCGGCCGTCGGGCAGGACGAGAAAGGCGTGTTCATAATCCGCGAAGCCGTCTCCGTTGATCCATTGTCCTAAGCGGATCAACCGGCCGGTGATGCCGGATATGCGGGTGAGTCCGATGTCGCCGGGCAGGGGATGCGTATGCCTCATGAGCAGCTCCCGGGAGCGCAAGGGGTTATAGGGGTAATACCCGTTGTTCGCCCGTGAGCACCGCGCCGGTGGAAGGGACGGCCGTGTTTTTCCTGCCCATCCGGCGTATGTCGTGGGGCAGATGAGGAGTACGGATAGCGGAGGGGAAAGAGAATTCAGCGGGGCGGCGGGGTACGGATTTCCCGAACGGAAAAGGCGGCCGCCGGAGGTGTGCCGGGGAAACCGAGCAGGAGGAGTGGGACGCGATGGGCAGCGGAGAGAGCGAGCGCGCGGCGACGGCACGTCAGGGCGCCTCCGTGGCGGGCAGTGACGCCGGGCGGCAGCCGCTGGCGGGCAGTGTGGCGCTGGTGACCGGCGCCTCCAGCGGCATCGGCGCCGCCACCGCCCTGGCGCTCGCCCGGGAGGGCTGCTCCCTCGCGCTGGTGGCCCGCCGGACCGAGCGGCTGGAGGAGCTGGCGGAGGCGATCGGCGCGCGGGGAGGCGCGTCCCTCGCCGTGACCGCCGACCTGGCGGACGGCCCCGAGGCCCGTCGGACGGTCGATCAGACCGTTGACCACTTCGGACGGTTGGACATTCTGGTGAACAGCGCGGGCTTCGGCGTACGCGGCGCGGTGACGGACAGCGACCCCGAGGACTGGGACCGGATGGTCGACCTCAACTTCCGGGCGGTGCTGCGGATGTCCCATGCCGCGCTGCCACATCTGCTGCACGCGGCGCAGGACGGACCGCGGGGCGTGGCCGACCTGGTGACCGTCAGCTCGGTCGCGGGCCGGGTGCCCCGTAAGGACAACAGCGTCTACTCGGCCACCAAGCACGCGGTGTGCTGCTTCAGCGAGGCGCTGCGCCAAGAGGTGACGGGGCGTCAGGTTCGGGTCGGGCTGGTCGAACCCGGCATGACCGTGACGGAGATGACGCGCGACGGCAGCCAGGCGGCGTCGGCGCACGGAATGCCGCAGGACGTCTGGCTGCGGGCCGAGGACATCGCCCGATCCGTTGCCTTCATGGTCACCCAGCCGCCCCATATGGCGGTCAATGAGCTCACGGTGCGGCCCACCGCCCAGGAACGCTGACCGTCAGGCGTCCGTGAACACGGCCCGAGGAGAGCCCCGTGCGGCTTCTGCTGCTGTCCGACACCCATCTGCCCAAGCGCGCCAAGGCGCTGCCGCCCCAGCTGCTCGACGAGGTGCCGGACGCCGATGTCGTCGTGCACGCCGGTGACTGGGTGGACACCGCCACCCTGGACCTGCTGGCGGGCCGCGCGCGGCGGCTGATCGGGGTGTACGGCAACAACGACGGCCCGGAGCTGCGGGCGCGGCTGCCCGAGGTGGCGTACGCGGAACTGGCGGGCGTACGGCTCGGTGTGGTGCATGAGACCGGCCCCGCGCAGGGCCGGGAGCGCCGGTGCGCCGAACGGTTCCCCGGGCTCGATGTGCTGGTGTTCGGGCACAGTCACATCCCCTGGGACTCCATGGCGGGCGACCGGCTGCGCCTGCTCAACCCGGGTTCGCCGACCGACCGCCGCAGGGAGCCGTACTGCACCTATATGACGGCGGAGATCACGGCGGGCCGGCTCACCGCCGTGGAGCTGCACCGCCTGCCCCGCCGGCGCTGAGCGCGCGGTGGCCGGCCGCCCCGCCCCGCCCGGTGCTCAACGGCCGAGCAGCCCACGCACATAGGCCGCCTGCCCGGCGTGCTGGAGGTCGTCGGCGATGACGCTGACGAGCCGGACGCCCAGGGTGACGGGCGGTGTCCAGGCCCGGTCGACGACGCGCTTCATGTCCTTGTCGTCGATCCCGGCGAGGTACTGCACGGTGTTGTCGTGGACCGCGCCGTGATAGCCCATCAGCAGCTCATCGGTCAGGTCCCGTACGGCCTCGACCTCCTTGGCGGAGTGGCCGTATCCGGTGTCGTCGGGGGAGAAGGGGAGGCCGAAGCGGTCGTACCAGCCGTCCGAGGTCCAGATCTGCTCGGTGCCGGCCACCCCGGAGAGATGGTCGTCCTGGATCCGGGTGAGATGCCAGACCAGCCAGCCGATCGAGTTGGCGGCGTCATCGGGGCGGGTACCGAGCTCATCGGGGTCGAGCCCGGTAACCGCGTCCTCGACGCTCTCCCGGATACGTCCGAAGGCATCGACGAGCAGGTCCGTGCTGGCGTTCATGGAGGGCTCCTTTACGGCGACGGAGGGCGTCAGCCCGGCAGCCCGCCCATGGTCGCAAGCCGGCGGCGGGAAACGGCGGGGGCAGGCCGGAAAGGTGCTGATTTACCGGATTGTCCCGTTCTAGGCTCCCGGCTCCCCCTTCTGTCGCACGAGCGCCCGGTGGCCGAGGAGCCACCGGGCGCGGTGCCGTCACCCCACGCGGGTCACCCCTCGGACGGGTCCGTCATCGCGGCCAGTACGGAGCGCCAGTCCTCGCCCGGCTGCAGGCGCAGGGACGGGGACAGCCGGTCGGAGTGGTAGTGCCAGCGGTGGTCGAGATCCGGATGGACCTCGTCCGTTTCGAGGATCTCGCTGTCGCTGCCGAGCAGTTCGGTCAGTGCGCCGGCCAGGTCCCGCCAGGTGACATGTCCGCTGACGGCGTTGGCGACGCCGTGCACGGGGGAGTCCAGGCAGGAGACCACGGACCGGGCCAGCGCGGCGGCGTGCACCCAGGCCGCGCCGTACCAGGCATGGCCACCGGTACCCGGCCGGGGCAGTGCGATCGGCCGGCCCTCCCGCGCGGCCTGGTAGAGCAGACCGGTCGCACCCCAGCGCAGCTGGTCCCGCAGCCGCTGGTGCGGGCCCCAGACGAGGGGGGAGCGGACGGCGCTCGCCCCGCCCCGGCCCTCGGAACCCGCGGCCCGCAGCAGCAGCGCCTCACAGTCCAGCTTCGCCTGCCCGTACGCGCTCAGCGGATGGCCCGGGGCGGACTCCTCCGCCACCCACTCACCGGCCGGGCGCCCATAGGCGTCCACGCTGCTGACGAAGACGAACGGGCCGCGCGACCAGGCGCCGACCATCGCCGCCATCGCCGTCACATCGACCTCGGGGCGGGTGAAGGTACAGGCCGCGTGGATGACCGCATCGGCGCTGTCGACGGCCTTGCGCAGCCCGTCCAGGTCGGTGAGATCGCCCTCGATGACGTCCACCCCGTCCCCGGCGACCAGATGCGCGGATTCGGGGCGGGCCAGGGCCAGCACCGGGCGGCCGCGGGCGGCCAGTTCACGCAGGACGAACGCGCCGACCCCTCCGGTGCCGCCGGTGACCAGCACCGTGCCCTCGCGCGAGCGCCGCGGACGGGCCGTGGTGACCGTGGGCGCGGCGGCCCGTTCCGCGGCGCGGGCGTCCAGCAGCGCGGTGACCGCGCGCGGGGTACGGGCCTGCATGATGTCCAGGCCGGTCAGCGGCAGTGTCAGCGCCTCGCGCAGCCGCTCGGCGAGCTGGACGGCGACCAGCGAATGACCGCCGAGGAGGAAGAAGTCCTCGTCCGGGCCGGGCTGACGGCCCAGCAGCGCGGTGAAGCCTTCGGTCACGGCTTCGGCGCGGGCGCCTTCCGGTGCGGGCGCGGACGGTACGCCGGGCAGCCGGGCCGGGTCGACCGTGCCGTCGGCCGTCCGGGGCAGCGCGTCCAGCAGGGTCACCGTGGCGGGCACCAGTTCCGGAGCCAGTTCGGCCCGCAGACGGGAGCGGAGTTCGGCCGGTGCGGGGCCGCCGATCTCGCGCAGCACGGCGTACGCCAGCAGCGGACCGCCCGCCGTTTCGAGCACCGTGGCCTCGGCCACCCCGGGGTGCGCGCGCAGCAGCGCCTCGGCCGGGTGCCCGTCGGTCTGGTCCGGCGCCGCCGGTACCGCACCGGGCAACTGGGACAGCCGAACGCCCGGTTCGTCGGCGACCGCGGTGAGCAGCGCACCGTAGTGCGCACCGAGACCGGCCGCCGCTTCCTCGTCCAGCGCGGCCCGGCCGTACTGGACGAGACCGGCGGGGGCGTCGGTGTCCACCAGACCGAAGGAGAGGTCGAACTTGGCCTCGGCGGGGCCGACCTCGACATACTCGCCCACCGTGTCGGGCAGCCGCAGCGTGGTGGGCTCACCCAGGACGTCCGCGGTCACCCGTATCAGGGCCGTACCGTCCGTGCCGCGGGCGGCGGCGCCGAGGCGCTCCAGGACGAGATCGAAGGGCACCTCGCGGCACTGCTGGGCGTCCAGCAGCGCTTCCCGTACGCGCTCCACCAGCGCGGTGAAGGACGGATCGCCGCCCGTGTTCACCCGCACCGGGAGGGTGTTGACGCACAGCCCGACCAGACCGCGCATCTCCGCGCCCTGCCGGTGGCTGCCGGCGACCCCGATCACCAGGTCGTCCTGGCCGGTGAAGCGGTGCAGGGCGGCGAAGGCCGCGGCGAGGGCCACAGTGAACAGGGTGGCCCGGTGCTGCCGGCCCAGCTCGCGCAGGGCCGCGGGCACCCGCGGGTCGAGCGGGGCGGTGTGCGTTCCGGCGGACCGGGCGGCATGGCCGGCGGGCGGCTGCGCGGGGCGGGGCAGACGCAGCGGGGAGACACCTTCGAGGCGGGCTTCGCAGCGGCGCAGGCCCTGTTCGAGGCGGTCGGCGGCGGCCTGCTCCCGCCGCGCGAAGTCCGCGTACTGCGGCGGAGCCGGCTGCTCGGCGGACTCGCCCCGGGCAGCGGCCGCGTAGAGCTCGGCCAGCTCCCCGGCGACGGTCTCCAAGGAGGCGCCGTCCAGCGCGATGTGATGGAACGTCAGCAGTACGGTGTGGTCCTGCGGACCGTGCCGCAGCACCAGAGCACGCGGCAGCGGACCGGCGGCGAGGTCGAACGGGCGGTGCGCCTCCTCGGCCAGCAGGGTGTCGGCTCCGTCGGCGGCCGTGTCCACGACGCGCAGCGCCATCGACTCCGGCGCGGGCAGCACCTCCTGGTAAGGCTCGCCGTCCCGTTGCCCGTACCGGGTACGCAGAATCTCGTGGCGGCCGACCAGTGCCGTCAGCGCGGCGGTCAGCGCGTCCAGATCGAGCGGACCGCGCAGCCGGGTGGCGAACGGCACGCTGTACGACGCGCCGCCCTGTCCCAGCCGGTCCATCAGCCACATCCGGCGCTGGGCGTGGGAGAGCGGTGCGGGCCCGTGGTGGACGGGCGCGGGGACGGCGGCGGGGCGGGCCGCGCGGGAGCGTGCCCGGCGCAGCAGTTCCTCCTGGAGCGCCGCCGGGGCGGGGGTGTCAGTGGTCATCGGTGGCCTCCGGGGCGCCGGGGTGCAGATCGCGGTGCGTGGCGAGCAGTGCGCGCTCGACCAGCGCGGCGTGTCCCGCCACGGTGGGGGCGGCGAAGAAGTCGGCGAGGCTCAGTTCGACGCCGAGTTCCTCGCGCAGATCGTCGGTGACGGCGAGCGCCAGCAGTGAATGGCCGCCCAGCGCGAGGAAGTCGGCATCCGCGCGGGTGACGTCACGGCCCAGCGACCGGCTCCAGATCTCGGCGACCGCCTGCTCCAGCGGACCGAGCGGACCGGCGGGAGCGCCCGGCCCGTCCGTCGTGACCAGGTCCGTCAGGGCGCGGCGGTCGACCTTGCCGGAGGGCGTGAGCGGCAGCGCGTCGACGAACCGCACCTCGTCGGGCACCAGATGGGCGGGCAGCACGGCGGCGAGCCGGTCGCGCAGCGCGTCGGGACGGGGGACCGGTCCGGGCGCGGCCACGACGAACGCGGCCAGCCGGGCGTCGTCGGGGGAGGGGCGGTGCACGGTCACGGCCGCGTCGGCGACCTCGGGCCGCTCCCGCAGGGCGTGTTCGATCTCGGCCGGTTCGATCCGGAAGCCGCGCACCTTCACCTGGTCGTCCGTGCGCCCATGGAAGTCGAGGAGCCCGTCCGGGCGCCGGGAGACCAGGTCACCGGTGCGGTAGAGCCGCCCCAGGCCGGGGTGGTCGACGAAGCGCTCGGCGGTCAGCTCCGGCTGCCCGGTGTAGCCGTGCGCCAGCCGGCTGCCGCCGATCCACAGCTCGCCCTGCGCACCGTCCGGCACCGGCCGCCCGGTGTCATCGAGGAGGTGCACGGCCGCCCCGGCGATCGGCCGGCCGATGGGCAGCCGGCCGTCGCAGTCGGCGTCGGTGACCCGGTGGGTGGTGGTGAAGGTCGTCGCCTCCGTCGGCCCGTAGCCGTTGACCAGCTCCAGCCAGGGGAAGGCACCCAGCACCGCACGGGCGTGGTGCGCGGACAGCGCCTCGCCGCCCACGATCACCGTGCGCAGCAGCGAGAAGATCCGGGAGCGGCGGCCGGCCAGCTGGTGGAAGAGCGCGGTGGTGAAGAACGCGACGGTGACGCTGTGGCGCTCGACGTGCCGGGCCAGGTCCTCGAATGACGGCCGTTCGTCGGTGCACACCACCACCGCGGCACCGTTGGCCAGGGCTCCCCACACCTCGAAGGTCGAGGCGTCGAAGGTCATCGGCGAGTGGAAGAGCACCCGGTCGCGGGCGGTGAGGGTGAGATACGCCGGATCGGAGACCAGCTCGGCGATGGCGTGGTGCGGCACCGCCACCCCCTTGGGGCGGCCGGTGGAGCCCGAGGTGAACATGATGAACGCGGTGGCGTCCGGGCCCGGTGCGGCCGCCGGGAGGTCGCCGTCGTCCACCAGCGGCTCACCGGGCAGCGCGAGGGTGGCGCCGGTGAGCGCAGCGGATTCGAGCAGCTTGCTGTCGCCGACGGTCAGCGTCACGCCCGCTTCGGCGGCCAGGGCCTCGGAACGGGCCCGCGGATGCGCTGGATCGAGCGGCACACACACGGCGCCCGCCCACCACAGGGCGAGCTGGGCGACGACCGTCCGGGCGCTGCGGGGCATCATCAGCGCCACGGAGTCACCCGTGCCGACGCCGTGCTCGCGCAGATATCCGGCGAGCGCCCGGCCCGACGTGACGAGTTGCGCATAGGTGAGCGTGGTGTCGCCGTCCGCCACGGCCAGGGCGTGCGGGGTCCGGGTGGCGTGCCAGGCCACCAGGGTCGGCAGACCGGCCGCGGGCGCGGGCCGGCCGGCCGCCGGGACGGGCGCGGTGTGCTCACCGGACGGGCGGTGTGCGGGGGACGGGGTGCCTTCGGTGGGCACGGGGCCTTCCTTCCGGGCGTCGGGGGAGGACGGAAACGCGGGGGTGCGGGCGGTCATCTCAGGCTCCCGCCGGCTGCCGGGCGGCAGTTCGCTGATCGACGAGTCGGGCCACGGCGCGCAGATCCGGCTGGCGCAGCAGCTCGGGGGCGCGCAGCCGTACCCCGCTCTCCTTCTCGATGACGGTCAGCAGCCGGGCGGCGAGCACGGAGGTGCCGCCGGCCCCGGTGAAGTTCTCCGCCAGGGAGATCCCGGGCCGGCCGAGCAGATCGCGGGCGGCGCTCAGCACCAGCCGCTCACCGGGGGTGGCACCGGTGACCTCACCGGGGGTGCCACCGTCGGGCGCTTCGCCGTCCGGGGCGGTGCCGTCGGTGCGGGGCGCGCCGGATTCGGCGGCCCGCCGGGTCAGCTCGGCGCGGTCCACCTTGCCGTTGGCGTCCAGCGGGAAGGAGCCGACGATCCGTATGTCCGAGGGGACGGCCTGCTCGGGCAGCCAGGTGCGCAGGGCGGGCAGCAGTGCGTCCGCCGTGAGCCCGGCACCGTCCGCGGCCCGTACGTACGCCACCAGACGGGCCCGGCCGTCGGCGGTGCGCGGCGCGGTGACGACGGCGCTCAGCACCGCCGGGTCCTGCTCGAACGCGGCCTCCACTTCGGCCGGTTCGATCCGGACCCCGCTGATCTTGACCTGGTCATCGAGCCGGCCGAGGAACTCCAGCCGCCCGTCGGCAGCCATCCGCACCCGGTCCCCGGTGCGGTACAGCCGCTCCACGCCCGGCAGATCGACGCCCTCGGACACGGGCACGAATCGGCGCGCGGTCAGCTCGGGGTCCAGATAGCCGAGCGCCAACCCGCTTCCACCGATGAGGAGTTCGCCCTCCGTACCGCGCTCGACGGGCCGGCCGTCCGCGTCGGCGACGAGCACCGTCACACCCGGTACGGGGCGGCCGATCGGGGGCGCGGTGTCCGTGTCCGCCGCACTGTCCGTGCCGTGCATGGCATGGGTGGTGGTGATGACGGTGGCCTCGGCCGGTCCGTAGGCGTTGTGGACGGTGGCGGTCACCTCCGCGCCGGGACGGCGGCGCAGCCGGTCACCGCCCACGAACAGATGACGCAGCCTCAGGTCCTGGGGCCAGGGCCGGTCCAGCAGCGGCTCGGCCATCGGGGTCGCCGTGACCGCCACCGACACCCCGGCCGTACGCCACCAGTCGGTGAGCACCACGGAGTCCCAGCGGACCGCGTCCGGCGCGGGCACCAGCGCCGCGCCGGACGTCAGCCCGGCCCACAGCTCCAGCAGATGCGGATCGAACGCGACGCCGATCAGCAGCGACTGCCGGTCACCGGGGCCGAGACCGGTCGTCGCGCGGTACCAGTCGAGCAGCCCGCCGAGCGCGGGCTCACCGACGGCCACCGCCTTGGGGCGGCCGGTGGAGCCGGAGGTCAGCACGGCGTAGAACGCCCCGGCGGGCGTGGAATGCGCGGCGGCGGCGGGTGTGGCGAACGCCGCCACGACGGTGGCGGTGGCATTGGTCCCCTCGCCGGGAAGCGCCAGATTCAGCCGGTCGGCGCTGCGGTGCCGGGGCGGCAGCAGCTCGGGATCGCCGATCAGACAGCGGACGTTCAGATCCTCGGTGACGGCGTCGGTACGGCGCTCACCGGGGCGGGGCCCCAGCGGCAGATAGACGGCGCCGATCCGGGCGAGCGCGACGGCGGTCACCACGAGGGCGGCCGACCGGTCGAGGCAGACCCCGACCAGGTCCCCGGGCCGTACCCGGTCGCGCAGCGCCTCGGCGGCCTCGTCGGCGGCGGCGCCGATCTGCCGGTACGTCCAGCGGTGCGTCCCGTCGATCACCGCGGGAGCGTCGGGGGAGCGGCGGACCCACTCCTCGAAGGCGCTGAGGACTCCGCTCGCGCCGTCGGCGGTGGGCCGGGCGCCGTGCGCGACGCTGAGCGCGCCGGCGGTGGTCGGGGCCGCCGTCCGGGCGGTCATCGGCTGGGTCATCGGGACTCCGTCACGGTGGTCGGGGCGGCGGGAACGGGCGTGGGAGCGCCGACGGCAGCCAGCGCGGCGGCCTGGTCGGTCAGCACCGGGTTCTGGAACAGCAGCCGCAGCGGCGGACGCTTCCCCAGCCGCGGCTCCAGCCAGGAGGCCAGCTGGGCGGCGAGCAGCGAGTGCCCACCGGACCGGAAGAAGTGCGAGGACAGGTCGAAACGGCCGTGGCCCAGGGCCTCACGCCAGCCCTCGACGAGCAGCGCCGTCATCGGATCGGCCGGCTCCACGGGCAGCTCACCGGCGGGCTCCTCGGCGGGGGCGGCCGGCTCCAGCGCGGCGGCCCTGCGGGTCAGCGCGGTGCGGTCGGGCTTGCCGCCCGCCAGCCTCGGCATGACGTCGAGCCGGTCCCAGCGTCCCGGTACGAGGGCGCTCGGCAGCCGTTGGCTCAGCTCCGTGTGCAACGCCTGCTCGTCCCAGGGCCCGTTCTCGTCCGCGCTCTCCAGGAAGCCGACCAGCCGGGGCCCGCCCGGGGCCTCGCGGTCCAGGACGACGGCGCAGGACCGGCCGCCGAGCGCGGCCGAGGCGGCCGCCTCCACCTCTTCCAGTTCGATGCGGTAGCCGCGCAGTTTGATCTGGTGGTCCAGGCGGCCCAGGAAGTACAGCAGTCCGTCGCGGCCGCGGTAGCCGCGGTCACCGGTGAGGTAGACCCGCTCACCGCCGAGCGCCTCGACATGGATGAACCGGGCGTCGGTGACCTCGGGGTTGCCCACATAGCCTTCGGCCAACCCCGCCCCGGCGATGGCCAGTTCACCGACCGCGCCGTCCGGCAGCGGCCGGTGGTGGGCGTCCAGCACATGCACCCGCTCGCCGGGCAGCTCGGTGCCGAGCGGGATCTCCGCCCCGTCGGTGAGGCTGTCCCGGGTGATCTCGTGCACGGTGGAGCTGACCGCGGCCTCGGTGACGCCGTAGACATTGAGCACGGTGCTGTCGGTGTCGGCCAGGAACGCGCGCAGCGCATCCACCGGGAGGCGTTCACCGCCGAGCACCAGCAGCCGCGGCGCCCAGTGACCGTCGCGCAGTACGGACCGCATTTCCTGACGGGTGGCCAGGAAGTAGCTGGTGGGCAGATTGGCCACGGTGACCCGGGCGGCGGCCAGCAGTTCGGCCAGCTCGGTGCCGGTCGGCACCTCCCGCTCGGGGGCGACCAGACACGCCCCGGCGTACAGCGACGGCAGCACCTCTTCGAGGGCCACGTCGAACGACGGCTGGGCGAACAGCAGCACCCGGTCACCCTGGCGCAGGCCGAACCGCTCGGCCGCTCCGGTCAGATGGTTCTCCAGCGCCGCGCGGCCGACGGCCACGGGCTTGGGGATGCCCGTCGAGCCGGAGGTGTGAATGAGGTACGCGGCACCGGGCACGGCCGCGGCCGCCCGCGCCGGCGGCAGCACCGCGGCGTCGACGGTGGCCGACGGCAGCCCGTCGGGAACGGGGACCGGGGCCTGCTCCGAGGTCAGCACCAGCGCCGGGCTCAGCCGCTCCAGCAGCAGCGCCAGCCGGGCCGGCGGATCGGACGGCGAGAGCGGGCAGTACACCGCCCGGGTCCGCAGACACGCCAGCAGCGTCACCACCGAGTCGGCACCGCGGGGCAGCACCGCGGCCACCGGCTGACCGGCGGTCACCCCCGCCGCCAGCATCCGCTCCGCGAGCGCGGCGACCCGGTCCGCCAGGTCCCCGTAGGTGAGCCGGCGGGCGCCGGTGAGCAGGGCGGGCAGCGAGCGGTCGTGGGCGGTGGCGGGGTCGAGCGGGTCGTGCCGCGGCGGCTGCGGAGCGGCGGCCGGAAGGGCCGACGGCACCGGCGGCGGCGCCAGGTCGGCGAGCGCGGTGCCCGGCGCGTCGAGATACCCGCGCAGCAGATCCAGGAACCGCCCGGCCAGCAGCTTCGCCACGTCCTCACCGAATAGGTCGGCGTCGTAGTCCCAGACCAGGGTCATGCCCGCCGCGCCGTGCCGGGGGCCGACACCGCGGCGGTCGTCCGGCAGCAGCACCACGTCCAGGTCGAACCGGGTGGTGCCGGTGTTGAAGCCCTCGAACAGGGTGATGTCCAGGCCGGGGACCTCGATGTCGGGCAGTTCGGCGTCGTGCGCGCTGAACATGACGTCGAACAGCGGGTTGTCCGCCCCCGAGGTGTGCAGCCCCAGCGCGCGGGTCAGCTCCTGGATCGGCACCTCCTGGTGCGGCAGCGCGCGGATGAGGGTGTCGGTCACCTCGTCCATGGACTCCTCGGCCGGGGCCGCCGGATCCAGCCGGAGCGGGAGCGGAATGGTGTTGACGAACATGCCCACGGTTTCCTCGAAACCGCGCGGACGGTTGCCGACCGCGGTCCCGATCACCATCTGCGAGCGGCCGCTGTGCCGGCGCAGCAGCTCGGCGAAGAGCCCGAGGAGCGTGGCGAACGGCGTCAGACCACGGTCACGGGCGTGCGCACGGAGCCGCTCCGCCAGATCCGCGCCGATCGACTGGCGCAGCTGGCCGCCGTGGTGCCGCCGCTTGGCACCGGGCCGGGCCAGACCGGGCAGCGGCATGTCATAGGACATCTCCCGCAGCGCCCCGGCCCAGAACTCCAGCCCGTCCCGCCGCTCCGCGGTCGCCTCGTCCCCGGACCGGGCGCGGACATGGTCGGCGTACGAGGGGGCCGGCGGCAGCTCCACCGGCTCGCCCAGGACGCGGCCCCGGTAGACGGTGAACACGTCCCGCAGCAGGATCGCGAACGAGTGGCCGTCATGGATCAGATGGTGTTCGACGTGGATGAGCCGGTGCCGGCCGTCCGCCAGCCGCACCAGCGTCCAGCGCAGCAGCGGTGCCTCGTACGTGTCGAGCGGGGTCTCCGCCTCCGTGCGCAGCAGCTCCTGGAACGCGGACTCCGGGTCCGCCGCCCCGCTCAGATCCACCGCGTGCAGCCGCGGCGCACAGGACTCGGCGACCCGCTGGCCCGGCATCGCCCCGGCGACGGCGACGAGTTCCAGCCGCAGACCGGCGTGCCGGTTCAGGGCGGCGGTGAGTCCGTCGCGCAGCGCGTCGGTGTCGAGCGTGCCCCACAGGTCGAGGGCGGCGGTGAAGTTGTAGGCGCGGCTGCCCGGTTGCACCTGTTCGTGCAGCCAGACGATCTCCTGCGAGGAGGAGAGCGGAAGCATGGGCGATCCCTGAGGTCGTCGGGGTGGCGGTGTTTCGGCTGGGGCATGGTCGGACCCGGCCGGTGGGGGGACGCCGACCGTGCCGCGGGTCGCGCGGCAGGTCCGGCGGTGTCGGTGGGTGATGCGGGGGCGGGCCCCCGGGATGGTCGGACGGGGTGGTCAGACGGGGGTCGGCGCGGGGTCCCGCAGCGAGTCGGCCAGGGCGGTGAAGGCGTGCTCGGCGGTGCCGTCGGCGAGGACCGCGCGGTCCCACACCATGCGCAGCCGCAGCTCGGGGCCCTGGGTGACGGAGACCGCGAAGGGACCGCGGACCGCACGGCCGTCGACATGGATCTCCCGGCCGGTCACCCCGCCCAGGCGGAGCGGGGGCTGACGCCGGGCGTCGTCGACGGTCAGCATGCCGTCGAGCCCTCCGCGCCAGCCGGAACCGGCCGCACGGGCGGCGTGCACCACGGCGTCGAACGGGGTGGCGGCATGGTCCAGGTCGTCCCACCAGGCGGCCGCCGTCGCGGCGGCGTCGGACTCGTCGCCCGTGGCGGTCGGGAAGACCACGGTGTTGAGGAAGCAGCCGACCACCGGTGCCGCACCGGCGGGCCGCCCGCCCCACGGGTAGCCGAGCGGCACCACATGGCCCGCTCCGTACAGCACCGCGGCCGCCGCACGGCAGGCGTTGAGCAGCTCGGGGAAGGGCGCCCCGCCGGAGGGCGCGGGGATCCGCAGCGCCGCCGAGCCGCTCGGCGGCGCACCGGGGGAGAGGGGCTCCGGCCGGGCCGCGGGGGCCTGTTCGCGCACCGTGCGCAGCCGTTCGCCCCAGTACGCCATGGCCTCCGGCGCACCCGCGCGCTCCTCCGCGTCGAGCTGCCGCAGCACGGCGTCCCGGTAGGCGTCCAGTTCGGCCGCGACCTCGGCGGGAGAGGGGCCGTCGGCGCCGGGGCCCGCGTCGTAGCCGGTGCCGAGTTCTTCGACGATCCGGGCCAGCGACTGACCGTCGCACACACTGTGGTCCAGTACGACGGCGAGCACCTCTTCCGTCCCCTCCGGGCCGTCCGGCACCAGGAACAGCCGCAGCGGTGACCCGTCCGGCGCCCACCGGCCCATGGCACGGCGCAGCACGGCGGCCGCGTCCGCACCGGGCGCGCAGACCTCCTGGATCACGGGGACCTGAGGCGGCTCCAGACGGAGCACGGGGGCACCGCGCAGCACGGTGGGCCGGGCCCGCAGCACGGGATGCCGGGCAGCCAGCCGCTTCGCGGCCGCCGCGAGGCGTACGGGGTCCACCGTGCCGCGCGGAAAGGCGAAGAACATCGGCACGAGATCCGGGCGCCCGGCCGGGTCCATGGCGCGCACCAGCGCAAAGCGGCGCTGGGCCCCCGTGACGGGCAGCAGGACCGGGGTGCCGTCACCGGCGTCGAGCCGCCGGAAGCGGGCCAGGTACTGGCTCGTGATGCTGAGCACGGAATCCTCTTCGTCGGGACAGGCGCGCATCGCCGGACGGGATGCGGGTGAAGGTGAGGGGCAGAGGGCGGGGCCGGATACGGCGGACGGCCGTCAGCTGACGGGCGCGGGCTCGGCCGGGTCCGCGGGGGCTGCCGGGGCGTCGTCCGCGGCCGCCTCGGCGGTCGGCAGGTCCCGCATCCGGCGCAGCGGGGACAGCAGCAGCGGCAGCGGTACGAGCAGGAACCCGGCCGCGCACCACGCCAGCGCCGTGCGGGCGCCGAACGACTCGGCCAGCGCACCGCCGACCAGGGCGCCGAGCGGCAGGGTGCCCCACATCAGAAACCGCAGGGTGGCATTCATCCGGCCCAGCAGCCGGGGCGGGCACAGCGTCTGACGGAAGCTCACCTGTGCGACGTTGTAGACGACGGCGCCGAAGAAGACCACACCGGAGCCGACCGCGAACAGTACGGCGCCCGCGCCGTGCCCGGACAGCGGCCACAGCAGCGCGAACGGGCCGGTGGCCAGCACGGACAGCCAGATGAGCCTGGCCTGGCCGAACCGGGCGGCGAGCCGGCCGGCACACAGCGCTCCGGCGAGCCCGCCCACCGCCGAGGCGGCCAGCACGAGGCCG
Source organism: Streptomyces tubercidicus (assembly GCF_027497495.1). Taxonomy (GTDB): domain Bacteria; phylum Actinomycetota; class Actinomycetes; order Streptomycetales; family Streptomycetaceae; genus Streptomyces; species Streptomyces tubercidicus. The sequence goes on along the minus strand of NZ_CP114205.1, from coordinate 315,505 downwards.
ACCACTCCCGGCGCCAGCCCCAGCACCCGTACCAGGAAGACGGACTGGGTGGCCATCAGCGTCGCGCTGAAGAAGTTCGCCAGGCCGGTGGTCACCGCGATCACCCGCAGCAGCCGGTGCCCGAAGACGAACCGCAGTCCCTCACCGATGTCCTGGCGCAGCGACGTCCCCGCGACACGGGCCGGCCGGCTCTCGGGCTGCTTGATGCCCCACAGGAACAGGGCCGAGAGCACATAGCCGGCCGCGTCGGCGACGATGGCCAGCGAGGCCCCGAGCAGCTGGACCAGACCGCCGCCGAGCCCGGGACCGGCCACCTGCGCCGAGGAACGGACGGTCTCCAGCGCCCCGTTGCCCGAGACCAGCTGGTCCTTGGGCAGCAGTTGAGGCAGGAAGCTCTGGTGGGCGACGTCGAAGAAGACGGTCGCCACGCCGGTGACCAGGGCGACGAGATACAGCTGCGCCATCGTCAGCACATCGGCGACGGCGGCCAGCGGGATGCTCGCCATCGCGACGGCCCGTACGACATCGGCCCGGATCATCAGCGGCAGCTTGCGCATCCGGTCGACCCAGGCCCCGGCCGGCAGTCCGACCAGCAGGAACGCGGCGGTCTCCGCGGCCGTGAGCAGCCCCACCTGGAAGGCGGGGGCGCGGAGCTCAAGTACGGCGACGAGAGGCAGGGCGACCAGGGTGACCTGGGCGCCGATTTGTCCGGCCGCGGCACCGGCGAGCAGAAGACGGAAGTGGGGCAGGCGCAGCGGGCCACCGGCCGCGGGTCGGGGTATTGCGGGCATGCCAAGGACCATCGCTGAGCCGCCGATCGCGGTCAAAAGTCAATGCACACTTTCGGTCGGCTTTCTTCACCATTTACCCACCGAGACAGAAAATTTTCCGTCAGATCCCGCCAACTGCCGGAGGTCTGCCACCTGTCGCACTTCCTGGCGAGCTACGAAACCCATGGTGGGAGCAGGAGTGAGACCGGGCGATCGGGCCCAGAAGGGTAAGTGCCGGACTCCGACCGAAAACAGACGCTGATGTCCGTTTATTAACCGAAGCGTTGAGTTCATCCGCTATGGCTTCTGTGTCGACGTCGTGGGGGTGTGACCGTGCCCCAAGGCCGGTCAGGTCGGGCCGAGTTCCGTCTCGACGGCGCCGCGGAGCAGCTCATGGGCCCGCTGGAGCGAGGTGGTGCCGCTCAGCCAGCGCTCGCTCAGGCCCTCGGCCAGCGCGGTGAGCCGCTCGGCCGCCGCATACGGGTCGGCCCCGGCTCCGCCCGCACCGGCCTCCTGGACCTGGCGGACCAGCCCGGCGAGATCCTCCACCCAGTCCCGGGTCGCGGCGGCCAGCAGCTCCCGCAGGTCCGGGTCGAAGACGGCGGTGGCGCGCAACTCGCCCCAGGCCGCGCTGTTCTCCTTGACCTGGGGGACGTCCTGGAGCTCCAGCAGCAGCATCTCGGTGAGCTGCACCCGGGGATCGTCGGAGGTCTCCAGCGCGGCATCCGTGTAGCGGACCGCTCGTTGGCTGATGAACTCCAGTGTGCGGCGCAGCAGTCCGGCGCGGTCCTTGAAGTGGTAGTAGATCAGCGCGGTCGAGACGGCGGCCTCCGCGGAGACTTCCTCCACGCGCAGCCCGCGGACGCCCCGCCGGGCGATCAGCCGGGCGGCGGCTTCGAGGATCTGGGTGGGCCTGTCCGACATCGCATGCTCCCGCTGTTCGAAGAAATCAAGGTTGCTGGGGACCGATGATGCCCTAGCATCGTCCTGACCAAAATTTCAGTCAGGGAGTTGACCATGGACATATCCCGACGTCAGACACTGCAGGCGGCGGCCGTCGCCGCCCTCGGGGGAGCCCTGAGCGGCTGCGGCACACCGGACCGCGGATCCGCATCGCCCGGGGCCGACGCCGTCCCCGCCGCGGCCCGGCCGGGCGGCGGATGGCGGCTGCCCGATGAGGCACATCCGCACGAGGCGACCTACATGTCCTGGCCCGGCCGCCGGGTCTGGGGCCCGGACACCACCGGAGTACGTGCCGATATCGCCCATCTCGCCCGGACCATCGCCGAGTTCGAGCCGGTGCGGCTGCTGATCGGGGACCGGGACACCAAGGCCGCGCGGCTGGCCTGCGGGTCCGGGGTGGAGATCGTCCCCGTCCCGGTGGACGACCTGTGGATGCGGGACACCGGACCGGTCTTCGTACTCGGCCCCGACGGCATCGCCGGCGTCGACCTCAACTTCAACGGCTGGGGCGACAAGCAGGAGCACGGCCGCGACCGCCGGGTCGCCCGCGCGGTCCTGGCCGACGAGCGGATCCCCCGGATCAAGGCACCGCTCATCAGCGAGGGCGGTGCCGTGGAAGGCGACGGCCGGGGCACCCTGATGGTGGCCGAGAGCTCCGTCGTCAACGACAACCGCAACCCAGGAAAGTCCCGCGAGGACCTCGAACGGGAACTCAAGGAGCTGTTCGGCGCCACCAAGGTGATCTGGGTCAAGGGCGTCAAGGGCAAGGACATCACGGACTATCACATCGACGCGCTGGCACGGTTCTCCGCACCCGGCGTGGTGGTCCTCAGCACCCCCGCGAAGAACGCCCCCCGTACGGTCTTCACCCCCGCCTACGAACAGGCCCGCGCGGTCCTGGAGCGGGCCGTCGATGCCCGCGGGAAGCGGCTGGAGGTCGTCGAGCTGCCCGAACCGGCCGACATCGGGCGGCACGGCAAGGATTTCCTGGCCTGCTACGTCAACTACTATGTGGCCAACGGGGCGGTCATCATGCCCCGCTTCGGCGACCGGAAGGCCGACCGCAACGCGGCCGCCGTCCTGCGGGAGCAGTACCCGGGGCGGGAGATCGTGCCGGTGCCGGTCGACCACATCGGCGAGGGCGGCGGCGGCATCCACTGCTCCACCCAGCAACTCCCCACGGTGGACCGGCGTTCACCGTGACCGGGATCAGCCCCGCCCCGCCAGCTGATTGAGCGGGCCCTCCGCCAGGGTCCCGCGCTGGTCCACCACGACCGGCAGCCGCGCCATCGTCTCCGCGGAGAGGAGTCCGATCTGGGCCAGGACCGTGGTCTGGTCCCAGTAGAGGTGCTCACCGGAGATCAGCGGCCCGTCGAACGACACCACCACGAGGGCCGGGATCTCGACGGGCCGCCCGGTCGGCGGCACACCGGGCAGGATCCAGGGCATCGAGACATCATGGGTGAACGAGACCAGCATCTCGTCGACCAGCCGCGACTCGCCCGTGGTCCGGGACAGCAGCGTGAGGGCGAAATCCGCCGCGTTGTGGCCCACGAACCAGCGGCGGTAGAAGTGCCGCACGGACGCCCGGCCGCGGGCGCCCATGGCCGTGGGCACATGCAGCACCTCCGGGGCCTCCGACATGGTGGCCATCGTCGTATCGAGATCGAGGGTGTCGAACTCGCTGCGGGTGTGCAGCTCCCACACCCGCTCCCGTTCCCGGTCAGACATGCTCGTCATGGACGGCCTCCTCGGTTCGCCAGCCCCACGCGGTGAGTATCCCGGGGGAGAGACCGGCGCACGCGTCCGATGCCAGCTCATGCCGGGCCCGCTCGATTGCTGCCTCGTCGACCTGCCCCGTCGCCAGCATGGCGCCCCGGGCCCGGTCCCAGGTATCGGCCCAGAAACGGCTGAGCGGGCCGCCCGGCACCAGCGGGGGGACACGCATCTCGGCGGCCACCCGGCGCAGGCCCTCCTCCCGCAACAGGTACGGATAGTCGGGCACCCAGGAGATGTCCGTACCGATGGACTGCCGGAGCCCTTGCCACATCGCCCGCATCACCGTGGTGTACGGGGTGGCCGGCGCCCCGGCGGTCGTCAGGTCCACCGCGTCGCTGAGCACCAGCACACCGCCGGGCGCCACCAGCGAAGCCAGCTTGGTGATCATGCGGCGCCACGCCCGCAGATGCATCAGTACGAACCGTGCGTGGACCAATTGGAACCGGCCGGGGTCGAAGTCCGGCGCGGTGATATCGGCGGTCAGTGTCGACAGCCCCGGCGTCGGTTCGGCGTCCAGGGACCGGGTGTCACGGTCGACCGCGAGGACGGCCGTGACACCCGCCGACTCCAGCAGCCACCGGGCGACGGTGCCGGTGCCCGCCCCCACGTCCAGGCAGGACCACCCGGGCCCGGCGCCCAGCGCCGCCAGCCGGGCCGTGCTCACCTCGTCATAGGCGAGCGCTCCCAGGTCGATACGGCCTGCCTCGCCGGCCTCGTCCGGGCGGAACAGCCCTTCGCCGTACCGCCCGGCTTCCGTAGCCCGCACGCCACCAGTATGACGGTGGCGCTCAGGGGTTTCCTGCTGTGGTGACCAGCTCCGTGGCCGGCTCGGCCGCCGGTGGCTTCCGGCGCCGGCCCGGGACACGTCGCAGGACCAGCTGGAGCACCACCATCACCACACCCGTCGCCAGCGCGCTGTGCCACAGCAGCGCGTCCAGCCGGCCCGCCGAGAGATACGCCCCCGCGGCCACCGCCGCCAGCGCACACACGCCCCGGTCCACGATGCTCTCGACGGAGAGCAGAGTGGCACGTGGCGCCCCCGCCGGGATCGCGTCGTTCACCAGCTTGCGCTGGAGCGGATAGGCGAAACCGGTGACCGCGGCGAACACACACAGCAGGGCGATCACGGTCCACGGCCCGCCCAGGGTGCTGCCCGCCAGGGTCCCCGCCATCGCCAGGCTGAGCAGCGACACCCAGGCCACCGGTGACAGCCGCGACCCGAGCCACTGCGGACGGGCCGAGGCCACCGCCTCCGCGACGGTCATCGCGGCCAGCACCCCGCCGTGTGAACTCTCGGGGATGCCGTGGTCCAGCAGCACCGGCTGGAAGAGGTTGACCTGGCAGATACGGGAGAGCGTGAAGACCGCGACGCCCTGCACCATGAGCAGCGCGAGCCAGGGCGTGGCCCACACCCAGCGCAGCGCCGTGAGGGCATCGCGCAGGAACGGCGGCCCACCGCGTGCTGCCCCCTTGGCGCGGCCGGGCCCGCCGTGCCGGACCGCGGCCTGCCGCGGCAGCACCACGGCACAGACGAGGGAACCCGCCGCGCTCGCCGCGCTCAGCACATACGGCGTGGGATGTGCGACGGCCATCAGCGGACCGACCAGCGGCCAGCACAGCACCTTCGCCGCCAGCCCCAGCGCCCGCGCCTGCCCCTCCGCCTTCAGATAGTGCTCGCCCGCGCCCTCGGCCTCCAGGCCGTCGTAGAGATAGGCGCTGGCGGCGCCCGAGGTCAGGGAGCGGCCGGCGGCGATGGCCAGGAAGTGCACCAGGAAGCCGGTGTAGCTGGGCGAGAAGACCGGCGCCAGGTTCGCCGCGGTCATCACCACCGCACCGGCCCGCAGACAGTTGCGGGCACCGATACGGTCGGCCACCATCCCGGTCGGTATCTCGAAGAGACAGAACGCGACGTAGTAGATGCTCTGGATGCCGAAGATCTGCCCGTCGGAGAGCCCCGCCTCCCGCTGGTACGCGTAGAAGACCGGCATCCACCACAACAGGTTGAACAGCAGCTGGAAACCGTTGTTCAGCCGGATGATCCGGCGGGCCCGCGGGGGCAGCGGCGCGCCCGCGGCCCGGGGGCGGCGGGCGCGCAGCGGGCCGGTGAACCGGCGGATCACAGCGCGTAGGGGCGGATCTGGACCAGGCGGAAGTCCCCCTGATCGGTCATCAGCCACTCGATGTCCAGCGGATGGTCCACATCGGTGTCGCTGAAGTGGGACTGCAGCAGCCGCCCGGTCAGCGCCAGCCGCGCCAGCTTGTCCCGGGTACCGACCGGCAGGTCCTGGCCGGACGAACCGAGCGCGACGGTCCGGCCGCCGCCCTCCACCGTGTTGTACAGGTACTGAAGCGGCAGCGTCGTGCCGTCGACCACCGTCTCGGGCGAGCCGGGGGAGCAGTTGAGATAGACGTTGCGGAAGTCCTCACGCCGGGTCGGATTGCAGGTCACCAGGACGCCGCCGAGGTCAGCGGGCACATACTCCTGGATGATCACGCCCATATAGGTGTCGTCGAGGGAGATGCCCGCCTGGTGGCGCAGCCGGACACTGCGCGGTGACAGCAGCGAGGCCCACACCTGGCGTACCGCGTCGAGGAGTTCGTCCGCACCGTGGACGGTGGTGACCGAGTCATAGACCCCGGCCGCGGAGAACCCGGGGAGATCCTCGGCGTTGGAGGAGGAGCGCACCACGAGCCGGTTGCGGGTGTCCGGACCGCCGGGCAGGGCCGAGGTGATCTGGCGGGAGACGTCCTCGGGCATCGGGGTGTTCCGGATGAGCTGCTGCAAATGCAAACAGACCGCGTCCGCCGCTTCGACGGCGTCGAGTTCGAGCGCCATCTTGAGCTTGCCGATGCCCTGTTGGACGGCCGGTGAGGACGTCAGAAAGCGGTGCTGCAGGGCGAAGGGGAGAGCGATCCCGTGGGGCGCCGCGATGACCCCGGCCACGAAGTCGGCGGCCAGGGACCGCAGTTCGGCCGGCGTCGCGTCCTTGGTGCCGAGGCGGGCCGCGAGATGGCCGTAGAGGTCCGAACGGGGCGGCCGCGGCTGCCCGTAGAAGGCGGTGAGGTCGGCGGTGCGGCTGTCGAGGACGTGATGCAGCTCGCCGAGGTTGGCCGCCTTGGTCCCGTAACGATCCTGGTCGGCGCGGCGCAGCCGGTGCAGCCACAGCGCCGGAACGTCCTCCAGCAGCGGCGGCTCCATCCGGATCCGCTGCTGGTGCCAGGTCGGCGCCTCCAGCGTGGGGGCACTGGCCAGCGGGACGATGGTGATCTCGTCATCCTCCACCCGGTAGCGGACCCAGGCGCCCTCCAGGACGTCCGGACCGACCATCCGGTCCAGGTCGCGGACGATCGCGTTGGGGATGCCCCAGCCGGAGGCCAGGACATTGGTGTGCGAGAGCGGGGTGCCCGGTGAGGTGTTGAGGAACCCCGCCACCCGCGGCACATCGTCCGGCAGACACGGCATGGCCACGATGTCGGACCAGCCGAGCCCGTCGGCCGCGGCCGTGTACTCCTCCAGGGTCCGGAAGTAGCGGAGCCGGCCCACCGCCTCCCCCGGGTTGAGCGGGGTGCGGGTGCGGTTGCCGAAGAGCTGATGGCCGAGGATCCGCGGCACCCGTACATCGCTGATCGCGGCGAGTTCGTGCTCCTGCCCGTGGTTCGCCGGCTTCAGCAGCAGCGGCAGACGGCCGTCGACCCGGTGCCGGACGAAGGTGTAGAACTCCTCCAGCAGCCGGCCGTGCATGGTGTCGGCCTCGGTGGTCTCCATGACGAGGAAGGGCCGCTCCCGGCCCTCGGCGTCCTCATCGGTGTGCAGGGAGAGCACACCCAGCAGGAAGCGGCGCTCGGCGTCCATGTAGACCGAGGCGTTGAAGGCGTCCAGACAGGAGTCCAGCTCCGCCAGCTCCATCCCGAGGACGCGGGTGGCGATGTAGTTGACATGGAAGGGATGGACGGCGGTGTCGAGCAGATGCCAGGTGTCCTCGACCCGGTCCACCACGACCTTGAGGTACGGGTGACCGGCCAGCACCCCGGACAGGGTGCGGAACAGCGGCAGGGAGAGGTTCTCCCCGATGACGGTGCGGTCGACGACGGGGCCCGGCGCGCCGGAGGGCAGAACGGCGGTGGTGGTCATGCGAGCACCTCCGTGGTGCCGGTCGTGGGGAGGGTCCCCGGCAGGGCGTCGACCAGGGTCCGGAAGTCGCAGATCACGGTCTCCGGGTCGGTGGCGGACAGCAGGCACAGCGCCGCCATGGTGTTGGCGCCCGCGGCCGGGTCGTACGCCGGCACCGGCGTCCCGTCCGGCAGCGAGTTCTCGGCCACCACGGACAGATGGCTGCCCGCGCTCAGCGGGACCGCGTCCCGCACCGTCGGGAAGTCCCAGACCCGCTGGTCCGGCCAGGCGTCACCGGCCCCGTCGACGGCCAGCACGACCAGCGAACCGGCCGCGCCGTGCGCCTCCTGAGGGGTGCGCACCTCGGCGGGCCAGGAGACCGGACGCCCCAGCAGATGGTCGGTCAGCATGCCGATCAGATCCAGGCCGAAGACCTCCTCGATCTGCGGGACGGTCATCGCCCCGCCGAACCGGGCGGCGGTCTCGATCACCCACATCTGCCCGTCCGCGCCCAGCTTGATCTCGGTGTGCGTACCGCAGTTCCGCAGCCCCAGCGCATCGACGGCCTCGCGCGCCAGCGCCACGATCCGCCGCTGGGCGTCGTCCGGCAGCGCCGCCGGGGTGATTCCGGCGCGTTCGGTGAACGGCTCCACCGTGGGCATCCGCCCGCTCAGACAGACCGGACGGAAGTCACCGTCGACGACGACGCCCTCGACACTGACGTAGTCGCCCCAGCCCTCCTGGTCGAACCACCCGGTGGCGGTACCCGGCACGATCTCCTCGACGAGGAAGTCGGCCCCGGCGTCGGCCACATGGAGTTCGGCGTACCCCAGCTGCGCGGATTCGGCCATCACCTCCCGGGCCCGTTCCCAGGCAGCCGGGACGTCATCGGGGGAACGCAGGATCCGGTGCGCGGTGGAACCCGCGCTCCAGGCGGCCTTCAGCAGCAGGGGGAAGCGGAGCGCGGCGGCCGCGTCGTGCAGATCCTGTTCCGTGGCGACCGGCCGGAACCGGGGCTGGGATATGCCCCGTTCCTGCCAGGTGCGCCGCATCATCCGCTTGTCGCGGGCCAGCGCGCAGCAGTCGCCCGCCCCGGCCAGGCCCAGCTTCTCGCAGGCCTCCGCGACCGCGACGACCGCGTACTCGGAGAAGGTGACGACCGCGTCCGCGCCGACCGCCTGGGCCCGGGAGACGATCAGGGACACCAGGTCCCGCCGTTCGGACTCGGCGGGGATCAGCACCGAAGCGCACAGCCGGTCAGCGGACGCGGCCACGGTGGGAGGGAGCGCGCTGAGCGCCAGCAGGTGCACTGCCGACCGTGCGGCGACCCGTGACAGGGCGTACCCCAAGGGCGGACCACCCTTGGCATACACGAACAGCACCTTGCTCACTGGAAACCGACTCCTTTTCATATGTGGGAACGATCGGAACGGCTGACAACGCCCGGCCCCCCGGGATCCGAACACCGTTCCCTCAAGCGAAGCAGCCGTGCGGCCCACCGTTCCCCTCTTCGGGCCGCAACCGCTCAGGCAAATGCCAGAGTTGTGGATACCGTCATGCGGTCGTGAAGCTTCCGTGATGCCGTATGGCGGCCGCGCGGCGCCGCGCACCGGCGCATGGATATCGCCAGATCGGCCGAGAACCGGGCATGCCTGCCCGCGCCGGGGGATACGCATGGCGATGGCGCGCCGTCCGAAACCCGTTGATCTCATCGCAGCAAAGGGGCCCGTCGTGGACGAGACCAGTCTGAAGTCGCTGCTCGAACACCTCCCGGTGTCCTGGTGGGAGGCCGACCGCGAGCTACGTGTGATCGACAGCGGCGGGGGTGCCTTCGATGACACGGTGACCGCGCAGCGGTTCCTCGACACCGTGCGCAAGGAGCTCGCCGGGCCGGCCGAGGCACCGGAAATCAGCCATTGGCAGGCCCAGTTCGACGGTCGTGTCTTCGATGTGAACTGGCCCCTCGGAGTGCCCCGGCAGGGCCGCTCCCGTGGCCTGGCGGTGGAGGTCGGCCCCCGTACGGCCGGCCCCCGCCGCTATGACGCCTTCGCGGACCTCGCCCCCGCCGCGGCCTTCATCCGGGACGCGAACGGCCGCTACCTCTGGGCGAACCACGCCTATGCCCATCTGTACGGCACCACACCGGAGCACATCATCGGCAAGGACGTCACCGACATCGACGGCCCGGCCGACGCCACACAGGTCCTGGCCCTGGACCGGGAGGTGCTCCAACGCGGCAAACCCGTCCGGCACACCCTCACCTACCACCGCTTCGACGGCACCGGCGGACAGGCGGTCGGCCACCGCTTCCCCGTACAGGAAGGCAGCCAGCGGTGCGTGGCGGGCATCTACATCGACATCAGCGACTACACCCGCGCCCTGCGCCAGCGCCGGGAGGCCGAGGAGAGTCTGCACGCACTGCGCGATCACAGCGGACTGCCGTGCGCCCTGATCTCCGCGGGCGGCCGCATCCAGCAGGCCAGCGCAGCGGCCGCCGAAATGCTGCAGACCCGCCTCTCCGACCTGGTCGGCCGCCGTGCGCACACCGTGCTCGGCCCGACCGCGGAATTACCGGGGCTGCACCGCAGCTGGCTCGATCTGATAGCGCGCCGCAGCCGACGCATCCAGACGACCGTGGTGCTCGTCGACGCCCGCGGTCACCAGCGCCGCGCCCGGCTGCATCTGACGACGGTGGGCCGCAGCGCGGACCGTGCCACCAGCGTCTGGGCCATCGTCACCCACCAGGGGCTGGCCCATGAGCCCCATCCGCCCCTGACGGCAACGCAGGTCCGCATCCTGTCCCTGCTGGCCGCCGGCCGCAGCAACGCCGAGATCGCCACCTCCCTGCACCTCTCCCGGCAGACCGTCGACTACCACCTCAGCCGGCTGCGGGACCTCCTGGACGCCCCGACCCGGCCCGCCCTGGTCGCACGCGCCTATGTGCTGGGCATCCTCGCCCCCCAGGCATGGCCGCCCCGCTCGGCGACGGCCTGCCATCCGCACAGCGTCACCTGACGGTCCCACCGCCGGTGTCAGCTCACGGCGTCAGCTCCGGAGTGTGGGCCACCCGGCTGATTGTGGCCGCCAGGGGTTTGCTCCCCGCGGGTTGAACGCCGGAGTGGGACGGCCGCGGCAGCACGATACGTCTGGCATCAGAAGGATGAAGAGGCGAGGAGCGTCGTGAGAAGATTCGTGCAGGCGGGAACTGTCGTCGGGGCGTGCGGGCTGGTGCTGTTCGGCGGGGGAGCGGCCCAGGCGGCGACCCTTCCGGACTCGCTGCTCTCCGCGGTGGCGGACGCCGATGTGGGCACCGTGACCGGCATGGTCAACGGGGTGGTCTGCAACAACCGCCTGGGCCAGATCCACTACAAGTCACCGGTGGTGGCCTCCCCGAAGGGCTGTGTCAACGGGCCGGTACACAGCGGCAACAGCCTCAACAGCGGCAACTTCTTCAACCACGGGAACCCGAACAACAGCGGGAACCTCTCCAACACCAACGGAACCACCAACAGCGGCAACTCCGTCAGCGGTGCGTCCTCGGGCAGCAGCAACAACGTGCAGCGCATCCTCGGACTCGGAGGTCTCTTCCACCACTGATCCGCACCGCGCCGGCGAATACCGGCACCGCGCCGTCGCCGCACCGAAGCCGCTCCGGCCCCGGAACGCCCGGGACCGGAGCGGCTCGACGCGCACACACCGGCTCAGGCGCGGCGGTGGTGGTGGATGTGCTGCTCTTTGTTGCCGGACTTGGTCGCCGTGCCGGTCGTGCCACCGGTGTCCTCGTTGGTGTTTCCGTTGGTGTTCTTCGGGCTGCCGCTGCTGCTGACGGTGCCGACCACATACACGTTCTGCGATGTTCTGGGATTTCCGCTGAGCACCGGCCCGTTGATACAGAACCGGGCCCGGTGCGCGCAGCGGAATCTGGCGTCGAAGCGGGCGACGGTGTCGCTGTTCGAGACCCCGTCGCCGCCGGCCGTCTCGGCCCACGCCAGGGTGGGCGAGACCGTACCCGCGGCCAGGAGCAGACCGCAGGCTCCTGCCATCACGACATTGACGCGTGCCGATTTCTTCACTGTGTGCTCCTGCACTCATGGTTGGAACCCGGGAATCTTGCTATCCCGGATGCCCCTCACCACCAAGCCTGAGCAACGGCCAGTCCCGTTTATTCACCCTGTCCGATTATGGGATTCACCGCGACGGCCCTGACGCCGCCGCGGTGAGCCCGATCGGGCCTAGCGTCCGGCGATCGCCTCGGCGAGGGCGAGGATCCGGCGGGCGTCCTCGACATGCAGGTTCTCGATCATCCGGCCGTCGACGGTGACCACCCCGCGCCCCTCGCGGGTCGCCTCGTCGAACGCGTCAATGATCTTCTGGGCGCGGGCGATCTGCTCGGCGGACGGGGCGAAGGCCCGGTTGCACGGTTCGACCTGCGAGGGATGGATGAGCGTCTTCCCGTCGAACCCGAACTGCCGGCCCTGGACGCACTCGGCCTCGAACCCCTCGGCGTTCTTCACGTCGTTGTAGACGCCGTCCAGGATCGCCTTGCCGGTGTCGCGGGCCGCCAGCAGCGCCAGCGACAGCCCGGTCAGCAGCGGCGCCCGGCCGGGAACATGCTCGGCGTGCAGCTCCTTCGCCAGGTCGTTGGTGCCCATCACCAGCACGGTGAGGCGTTCACTGGCGGCGGCCACCGCACGGGCGTCCAGCATCGCGCGCGGTGTCTCCACCATGGCCCAGATGGCCGTACGGTCCGGAGCGCCGGCGGCTTCCAGCGCGCGCTCGACCTCCCGCACGGTGTCGGCGGAGTCCACCTTGGGCACCACCACCGCGTCCGGTCCGGCCTCGGCGGCGGCCCGGAGGTCATCGGCGTGCCAGGCGGTGCCCGGCCCGTTGACCCGGATCGTCACCTCCCGGTAGCCGTACTCCCCCGAGGCCGCGGCGGCCGCGACCCGCTTGCGGGCGTCGGCCTTCGCGTCGGGGGCGACGGCGTCCTCCAGATCGAGGATCAGCGCATCGGCGGGGAGGGACTTGGCCTTTTCCAGGGCGCGTTCATTGGCACCGGGCATGTAGAGCACGGAGCGGCGCGGTCGCAGGATCGCGTCGGACACGGGTCTTACTCCTTTTCGGCCGCGGCGTAGGCGTCGCGCAGCTCGGGGTCGCGGGCGGCGAGGGCATCGGCGAGTTCGGCGACCACCTGGCACTGCTTGTACGTGGCGTCGTCCTGCATCTTGCCGTCGATCATCACCGCACCGGTGCCGTCGCCCATCGCGCCGATGACCCGGCGGGCCCAGGCGACATCGGCGGGTGCGGGCGAGAAGACCTTCTTGGCGATGGCGATCTGCACCGGGTGCAGGCTCCAGGCGCCCACACAGCCCAGCAGGAAGGCGTTACGGAACTGGTCCTCGCAGGCGGTGACGTCCTTGATGTCGCCGAACGGCCCGTAGTACGGCAGGATGCCGTGCGCCGCACAGGCGTCGACCATGCGCGCCAGGGTGTAGTGCCACAGATCCTGCTGGAAGGTGGCCCGCGGGGCGTCGCCGTCCGGGCCGTGCGGGTCCTCCCGTACCAGGTATCCGGGGTGTCCGCCGCCGACCCGGGTGGTCTTCATCCGGCGGCTGGCGGCGAGGTCGGCGGGGCCCAGTGAGATGCCCTGCATCCGGGGGCTGGCTCCGGCGATCTCCTCGACGTTGGCGACGCCGGTGGCGGTCTCCAGGATGGCGTGCACCAGGATCGGCCGCCGTACCTGTGCCTTCGCCTCCAACTGGGCGAGCAGCCGGTCGACGTAGTGGATGTCCTCGGCGCCCTCGACCTTCGGCACCATGATCACGTCGAGCTTGTCGCCGATCTCGCCGACCAGCGTCAGCAGATCGTCCAGCGCCCACGGCGAGTCCAGGCTGTTGATCCGGGTCCACAGCTGGGTGTCGCCGAAGTCCGTGTCCTTGGCGATCTTCACCAGGCCCGACCTGGCGGCTTCCTTGCGGTCGGCGGCGACCGCGTCCTCCAGGTTGCCGAGCAGTACGTCCACGGTGGGCGCGATGGCCGGCACCTTGGCGGCCATCTTCTCGTTGCCCGGGTCGAAGAAGTGGATCATCCGGGACGGCCGGAACGGTACCTCGCGTACCGGTGTGGGCGCCCCGACGGCCAGCGGGCGGAAGAAGTCCTTCGGAGAACGCATGCAGTCTCCCTGGTCGGCTCGGAGGGCGGGCCGCCGCCGGTGCCCGGCGGCGCCATTGCGGCCCTCACTCTAGGCCCGGCCAGGGGCAACACTACTGACCAGTACGTGTGCCGTTGGTCACCGCCGGCAAGGAGGCGGCACCGGGCGCGGCACCGGACGCACGGGGCGTCAGCGGCGTTTCCGGACCGCCGGGTTCCCGCCCTCCGCGGCCCGCTCAGGACCCCAGACAGTCGACGAACTTCACCCGGTCGCCCGCACCCTTGATGAAGTCTTGCGGGGAGTGATTGCGCAGCCGGCACATGTCGTAGCGGGCCCGCGGGCCCTCGCCCCCGTCCTGCTCGTAGGTGTGCTGCCCGGACAGCTGGCAGGAGTCATAACGCACCAGCGGGCCCTGGGGGCCGACGCGGTAGCGGTGCGGGCTGCTCCCCCCGGCGAAGGTTTTGAAGGCGTTCGCGGTGTCGTCACAGTCGTTGAAGTGCACCGTGCCGCTGTCCCAGGCGCAGTCGATCACGACGGTGTCCGGGTCACGCACCTCGAAGCGGATGTCCTCGGCGTGGAAGCGCTGTACGGAGTCGTGGTGCGGACCGCGCGGGAAGCGGAAGAAGGCGCTGGTGCGCCCGTAGTCGCCGGAGTCCTCGGGGCGGCGGCCGGTGACGATATAGGAACCGCCGCGGCAGGTAATGGAGCCGCCGTAGGGGAACTCCAGGAAGTTGCCCCAGGCATACTCGACCTTCATGTCGTTGAACCAGTAGTTGAGGAACTGGTCCTGCTGGCCGTGGCTCACCGACTTCTCCGACAGCCCGGAGTACAGGAACGCCTTGCGGTAGGCCCCGCCCACCCGACAGGCGTCCCAGCGCATCTCCGAGTTGGTGTTGCTGCCGTCCAGGGCCAGCCCGTAGGTCCACTCGCCGGTCCACTCGCATTCGGTGAAGCGGTAGTCCTGTGCCTGACCGGTCGAGTAGGAGTAGAAGAACGAGGCGCCGGGGGTGGCCGAGACAAAGCCCAGCTGCTCGAACATCACATTCGCCCAGCTGTCCTCGTTGCGGCACAGATAGGCGTTCTCGGGCTCGGACGGGGCGAAGCGCAGCTGGGTCATGCGCTTGCCGGCCCCGCGGAACCGTAAGCCATTGGCCTTGAGCTCCCCCTTGGGGGCGTTGAGCAGCGCGTTGGGCTTGCGGATGAGGTAGGTGCCGGCCGGTACGTCGATCACGGTCCGGCCGACGTGGTCCCACACCCGGTCGGCCGCGTAGGAGTACGCGCGGGCGAACGCGCGGCTGTCGTCGGTACGTCCGTCCCCCTTGGCCCCGCAGTCCGCGACCACGTCGATGACGTCCTTGCCCCTGGGCTTGTGGCCGGTGACCGCGGGGGCGGCGGCGTCGTCGGAGGACTGCCGGGAGGCAGGTGCCGCCGGATCGCATCCGCTGAGGGCGGCCGCCAGCGCCGCGGCCGTACCTGCCAGTACGGTCCGGCGGTTGGCGCCACCGGTTGACGGAGAGGTCCTGCCTGCCATGATGTTGCTCCTTCGGGGGTCCATTCATCAGGTGGGGGACATGAGCCAGTTCGGATATGCGATCAGACAGCTGTCTGCGGCCCAGAAATCCGCGAAGGGAGTGTCCCTGTACTCGCGCTATGTGAACCGGCCGGTCGGCCGGGTGTTAGCCGCCTTGGGCTACGGCCTCAAACTGACACCCAATCAAGTCACCATGATCAGCGGGGTTTTCACCTTTGCCGGTGTGGTCATGATTGTGGTGCTCCGCCCCTCGCCCGCCGCGGCGGCCGGTATTTTCGCGGCGCTGGTCCTCGGCTTCGCACTCGACTCCGCCGACGGACAGCTCGCCCGGCTCACCGGAACCGGCAGCGCCGCGGGGGAGTGGCTGGACCATGTGGTCGACTGCGCGAAGATGCTCGCCCTCCACATGGCCGTACTCGTCTCGTTCTACCGCCACTTCGGCCTCTCCGACCCTCGGTATCTGTTCGTACCCATCGCCTTCCAGTTCTGCGCGGTGATGGTGTTCTTCGGCGGCATCCTCACCGAACAACTCAAACGCGCCGACCGGCTGCGGAGCGGTACGGGCGGTCCGGCACCCACGGCACCCGCCTCCACCCTGCGCTCCGTCGCCCTGCTTCCGGTCGACTACGGGGTCTTCTGCGCCCTGTTCCTGCTGTTCGGCAGCCCGGACCTGTTCCTCGCGCTGTACTGCTGCCTGCTCGCCGCCCATCTGCTGTTCATGGTGGCGTTCCTGGTGAAGTGGTACCGCGAGCTGTCCGCCCCCGGCCGCTGACGGGCCGGGGACGGACCATTCACCAGGGCAGGTGACCCGGGCCGGTCACGCGGAATTCGCTCGCCCGTCGAGCACCTTGCGCAGCAGGGTGCTCGATGTGTGCACGGTGTAGGGGAAATAGATCACATCGACCCCGACCGTCGCGAAATCCCGTTCGAGCTTGTCGCCCTTGCTCGTCCCCCGCCAGTCGTCGCCCTTGAAAATGACGTCGAACCGCACCTGCTGCCAGGTCTCCAATTTATCGGGCACCGTCTCGACGAACGCCGCGTCCACGAATCGGACGCTGCGTACGATCTCCAGCCGCTCGGTCAATGGAATAACCGGTGCCTGCCCTTTCGCCTGCACCGCCATTTCGTCCGAGACGACACCGGCCACCAGATAGTCGCACTGGCTTTTGGCGTGCCGGAGAATGTTCAGATGCCCGACGTGGAATAGGTCGTAGACCCCGGGCGCATAACCTACTCGGTGCGTCATTTACCCCCCACTCGGCATACGGTCAGTTTCTGGCGGTCACATAGACCGGGCCATTGCGCCCGGACACATTGGTGCCGTCGGTGACCTCGATCGAGTACCGGTGCTGCTCCCCGGGCTGCACGGTGTCCGTGTAGCTCATGTTGGGCCGGTTCCAGTAGCGCGAGTCCTGGCTGACCGAGGTCAGATACTCGCCATCGCGGAAGATCTTGTAGGTCAGGACACCGTCGTCCCGGTCCCACGAGGCCTTCCAGTTCAGCGTGATCTTGCCCCGGGACCCGCTCGCACCGCTCAGCAGCGGCACCTGCGGCGCCCCGGTGTCCGACGCCGCCGAGAACCGGGTCAGGCCCTGCTGCGGTGTGTCATTGACGGTGGTGAACTCACCGCCCGCCCACAGCACGCCGTCCGCCATGGTCAGCGCTCGCGGGCCGATCTGCTCGCCGATCCCGTCGTTGGTGTCCGGGAACCACGGCAGGATCGTCTTGTCCGAGATCGACTGCGCCAGGAAGTGCTGGCGGTTGCCGATGTCGGTGAAGCCGCCCGGGGTGTTGGAGCAGTCATGCGCGTGGGAGCCGCTGTAGAG
This sequence comes from Streptomyces tubercidicus, assembly GCF_027497495.1. Lineage (GTDB taxonomy): Bacteria > Actinomycetota > Actinomycetes > Streptomycetales > Streptomycetaceae > Streptomyces > Streptomyces tubercidicus. The sequence continues at coordinate 298,374 of NZ_CP114205.1, read as the reverse complement.
GACGCCCTTGTACGGGAGTACGGCCTGGGTGGCGCCCAGACAGGTGTCCTTCCAGAGCTGCCCGCCGTCCGACAGCCGGCCCGCGGCGCGGCCGTCGAAGACCCCGCCGCCGGTGCCCTCGGCGCCCAGATAGAAGTTGGTCCCGTCGTTGACGAGCGCCTTGACCGCCGACCGCTGCGGAATCCAGCCGGTGAAGGAGTTGACGACCCGCCCGGTGGTCGCGTCCAGCCCGGCCAGCGCGTGCACGGTCGACCAGCTGCCGTTCACCGAGGTGAACCGGCCGCCGATGATGACCTTGTTGAGCTGCGGGGCGACCGTGATGGCGTTGACCGCCGGTGTCGGGTCGTTGCCGACCGAGGAACCACGGATCGTCGCCTTGAACGGGAGCAGCTCACCGTCGGGCCGCAGGGCGGCGATCCGCTCGCGGGTCTGCCCCTGGACGGTGTCGAAACCGCCGCCGATGTAGACGGTGTCGTCGGTGACGTCCAGGGCCCGTACGGTCGAGCTGACCGTCGGCTGCCAGTCCGCCCCGATGGTGCAGTTGGCGGTGTTGAGGGCGGCCGTGTTGGACCGGCCCACCGGGCCGGCCTTCCCGAACGAGCCGCCGATGTAGATCTTTGAGCCGTCGGGCGCGGCCTTCATGGCCCGGACCGTGCCGGTGCCGCCGGTGAACGCCGGGGCGCACGGCAGCGGTTCACCGGTCTTGGCGTCGAAGGCGGCGAAGTTCTTACGGGCGAGCTCTCCGGCGGCACCGGGGGCGGCGCCCGGTGGCCGGATATGGCTGAAGGTGCCTCCTACGTAGACGATGCCCTTGGCATAGGCCATGGCCCACACGATGCCGTCGGTCTGCCAGGTGCTCAGCGGATCGGCGGTGAGCGTGGATTCGCCGGTGGCCTGGGCGGGTCCGGCGGAAAGGGCGGTGGACGCGGTGCCGAGCACAGCGGCGGCGAGCAAGAGATGGACAGATCTGCTTCTTTGGCGCACAGGTCCCCCCTGGAAGCATGGCGCGATCGGAATTGTCAGGGTAGGACGTGGAAACGCGACGAGTTCTGTGCGGAAATGGGCCCAGTGTTCACAGTGAGTTTCCCGGACCGCGCTTGCGCAGCGCCCCGAAGAACTCCCCTACCCCCAGCGGCAAACGATAGCGCCAGACGGCCGCGCAGAAAGCCCCAATGGCTAAAACAATTCCCAAAAGCGCGCCGGGAACGGTGTCCCCGAAAAGCGTGCGCAGGGCGAACACCGGGAGCGCCACCGTCACGGCGCCGACCACCGCCGCGTACAGATAGCCCCGGTCGACGGTGCGAAAGCCCAGGCGGTAGCGGGCCAGCAGCGCGGAGGCACCGTTGTCCACCACGATCGCCAAGCCCCAGGAGACCGCCGCACCCAGCACGCCGTAGCGCGGAACCAGCCAGATCCCACTGCCCAGTTGGACCACGAACGCGCCGCCGGCAACCACCAGATTCCAGACGCTCCGCCCGGCCATCAGGATCACCGTCTGCGCATTGCCCACGCCGACATTGACCAGACAGGCCGCCGCCAGCACCACCAGCCCCGTCGCGCCCCCGCCGAAGCCGGGCCCGAAGAGCGACAGCACGGTCCGCGGGAAGGCGGCGAGGACCAGGAACGCGGGCCAGGAGAACAGTGCGATCCAGCGCGTCGACAAGGCGTGCAGCCGACGGGCCCCGTGCACGTCGTCGCCCGCCAGCAGCCGGCTGATCTGCGGCGCCACCGCCAGCCGGATCGCCAGCTGGAGCAGCGACCCCGCGGTCACCAGCCGCCCGATCGCCGTGTAGATCCCGGCGTCGGTGCCGCCGCGCAGCACCGACAGCAGAATCACCCCGATCCACACCGCGGTGATGTCGAAGACCGAGGACACCGCCCGTGGCCCGGCGAACGCCCAGAACTCCCGTGCCCGGGACGGTGGTTGACCGGAGCCCGGATGCCTGCGGCGGGACCGGCGCAGCGAGACGCAGGCGGCCACCGCACCCAGCACCCCGGGCGCCAGCCACGCCACGGAGAGCCCGGCCACGCTCGGTGCGAGCAGCACCAGCGGCACCGCGAGCAGTACGCGCAGCGCCGGCTTGCCGATCTGCTCCACGCCCACGAAGGGCACCACCGACCCATAGCCCCGGGTCGCCCCGAGCAGCACCAGCGCCACCGTCGTCACCGGCAGAAAGACCGCGAACAGCCGTATCAGCGCCGCGGCCTGACCCGGATCCAGCTCGGGCAGCAGCAGACCGGCGAGCCCGGGGGAGCACAGCAGCACCGCCGCGCCCGCGGCGCTCGCCAGCAGCGTCGGCAGGACCGAGATCCGCAGCAGCCCCGGGACACCGGCGCCGCCGCTGAGCTCCAGATCCCGGGAGACAAAGCGCACCAGCGCGGTATCGGCGCCCAGCTTCAGCGCATTGCTCAGGATGGTGAAGGCCGCGACCCCCGTGAAGACCGCACCGGCCCCGCGCGCCCCGAGACCATGCGTGATGACGGCGACGAGGACGAACCCGAACAGCGCGTTGGCGGCCGAGCCCGCGAGACCGAACAGACTGCCGCGGGCGGTGCTGCCGACCCCGCGCCCACCGGACCCGCGCCCACCGGCCCCGTGCGCGTCGGCCGTGGCCCCACCGCCCGTGGTCCCGGCGCCGGTGCCCCCACCGGCCGCCCGTGGCGCGGACCCGCCGCCCGCGCCCGCCGGACGGATCGCCGTCACCTGCGCAGCGAGGTGGTGTCGGCGTCGACGGCCGGGCCGCCCTGCGGCACCGGGCCGAGGCTCGGCGGGGGCGGCGGGCCCGGCCGCGGCGGCGGTGGCACGGCGGCGGCCCGCGGACGGCCCCGGCCGCGCTTACGGTGCGTCGGCCCGCCGTCCGACAGCCGGCGCAGCGACGTCCCACGACTGCCCTTGTCCAGGACCGCCCCCAGGATGTGCCCGCCGGCGCCGGTGATCAGCTCCCACACCCGGTCCAGATCGTCCCGGCGGACCTCGTTGAGATCACACACCACCACGACCCCGGCGGCCTGCTTGGCGACGGCCAGCCCGTCCGCGTGCGACAGCAGGGGACCGGTGACGACCACGACATTCTCGTTCGGGCCGGACGGTGCGTTCAGCAGCCGCGCGAACTGCGGGGAGGACAGCGCACGCGCCGGGTTGGGCACCTCCCGGCCGGGCAGCAGATCGAACCGCCCGTCCACCCCCGCGTCCACGGCGAGCCGCTCACCCTCCGCCCAACTGCCCGGCACCGGACGGGCGTGACCACGGTGCAGCGGCAGCCGCTGGGCGAGCTGCGGCGTGCGCAGATCGGCCTCGACCAGCAGGATGTCATTGCCGATCTCGGCGAACGCACCGGCCAGATTGACCGCGACCGAGACCGCCTCGGCGTGCTCCCGGGGCGAGACCACCAGCAGACTGCCGCGTCCGGCGAACCGCTGGTCGTGCACCAGCCGGAAAGCGATCGTCCGGTACGCCTCCGCCCGGTTGCCGCGGCCGGTCCCCCCGACCTCCAGCAGCTCCGCACCGCCCTGCCGGCGCGGCAGGATCCCCAGCACCGGCGCCCGCAGATTGTCCTGCACATCCGCCACCGACCGGACCCGCGGCTCCAGCACCGAGCGGACCCAGGCCGCCAGGATGCCCAGCACCAGACCGACCACCGCCCCGGCGAGCAGCAGCAGGGCGAGACCGGGACTGGACGGGAAGGCCGGCGGATCGCCCTTGCGGACAATGTCGCCGGGTGTGGTGTCGAGGGACTTCAGGCTGGAGATACGCCCCTGCAGATCCGCTATCTCCGACACCAGATTGCTGCGCTCGGACTCATCGGTGGCCCGCCCCCCGCTCCCGGCCGCGATCCGCCGGTCCAGCACCTTGCGCTGCTCCTGCAGCGGTTTGAGTTCGGCGCTCAGCTTGCTGACGGTCTTGTCTATCCGCTGCGTCGCGGCGTCCTGCCGGTAGTCGAGATACGCCCGCACAAAGGCGTTGACGAGCAGCGCCGCCCGGTCCGGGGAGTCCGCGCTGTACTCGAACATCAGGGTCTGGGTCTCGGGCGGATTGCTCACCCGCAGATCACGCTGGAGCGTGGCCGGATCCGCGGTCAGCTTGAGCGCCTTGGCCGCACCGGCCGCGACCGACGCGCTCTGCGCGATCTGCCGCTCGGTGCCCATGCTGATCTGCTTGTCCACCGAGACCCCGCCGGCCTCGAAGGGCGCCGTACTGATCGCATGGACCACGACCTCGCCGGTCGCGGTATAGGTCGAGGCACCGAGCAGGGCGACGGCGCCGCCGCCGAGCATGCCCAGCACCAGCCCCAGCACGACCAGGGCGCGATACCGGAAGAGCTGGCGCAGCTGGTCCCGGATCTGGTCCGGCTCCTCCGCGGGGTCGTCGATGACGCTCACGTACGTGCTCCTCCTGTGGGTAGCGGCAAGGCGGCGCGGTGCGCAGGGGGCGTCGAGGCAGGCTCGGAATCCTCCCCGGACGGCGGAAGGGTCCGCCGTCCCGGCTTACGGGTGATCAGTAGCGGGATGCAGACCAGCAGCGCGAGCGGCCCCACGATGGCCATCAAACTGCCGCGCAACAGCACCAGTTGGTAGAAGCCGAAGGCCGGCACCAGCAGCGCCGCGAGGGTCCCCGGGCGCCGCCGCAGCCGGTGCCGGAGGTCATCGATGCGCCGCCCCACCGCGCCGATCAGCCCGAAGACGGCGATGACCGACGGGAAGCCGGCCCACATGTACGACTCGATCCACAGTGGCGCGGAGAGGTTCTCGAAGGTATAGCCGGCGTGCCGGGCGAGCAGGATGCCCGCGTCGTCGGGCTTGCCGGGCCAGACGGCACGCGGCACGAAGAACAGCGGCGGCCCCAGCGCGGCCGTCGGGGTGTAGCCATGGGTGCGGACATAGTCCACACCCGTCTCGATCTGCTGGAAGGCGTCATAGTCGCCGTTGGACGTGAACTGCTCGGCGAGCGACACGACATGGACGGGTTCCCGCTTGTCGTAGCGGAAGTAGTCGCTGTACGGGAAGACCACCAGCACCACGGCCGCCACGGCCGCCGCACCCATCCGGAACGCCCGCGGCCCGCGCAGCCAGGAGGCGCTGAACACCAGCGCCAGCAGGACCGTACCGGCCCAGAAACGCGGCTGGCTGATCGGGTTGTTGACCACCCCGTTCACCGCGATCATCAGCGGGAGCAGCAGCCACCGCAAGCCGCGCAGGGTCCGGTCACCGGCCGTGAACCGCGGTACGTGTAACAGCCCCACCAGCGCCCAGAAAGCCGGTACCGAAAGGGCCCAGGCGGCCATCGCCCGGTCCGCGGACGCGGCCGGCGCCGCCTGCGCCGCGGCCTCGTTGGCGGCCTGCCGGCTGAGGAAGAACGCCGACAGTCCGCCCTGCCCCGGGATCAGCACGACCGCCAGCAGCAGCGCCAGACCGCACAGCAGCAGCACCCGCCCCGGCGCCAGCCGCCGCGCCAGCACCGGTTCGAGGACCGTGGAGCTGCGCGCCGACCGCCAGGACGCCACCGCCGACCCCGCGCTGTAGGCGAGAAGTCCGGTCTCCACCACGGCCGTTGTCACGAACGCGGTGTTCGCGTCGACGACGAAGCCCCGCGGGTACGCGTCCGTCGCGAGCATCGCCAGCGGCGCAAGTCCCAGCCACACATAGGAAAAGAGCCAGAAACCGAGGGCAATCAGCCGCGCCCGCACATCCGTCAGCACCCGGGCCAGCGCCGCACCCGTGTGCACCACCACCACGCACTGCACGGCGAGCGCCGCACTGAAGCGGGCGTCGAGCGACTGCAGGATCAGCACCGGAAGCAGCGCCACCAGCAGCAGCGCCCAACAGCACAGTGCGGCGATACCGCGCACCGGTAACGCGCCGCCGGGACGTTTCCCGTACCGCATCGGCCCACCTCCCCCCAACTCCCCACCAGCGACCACAATCTAAGGGACACCGGTAAAACAAGGTCGCCTTCGGGACACAATCGCAACCCAATTCACCGCCCGCGGGCCCCGGCGGGCTCCTACGATGACCGCACATCCAGAGGGGGGCCTTTAGTGGAAGACTCGTTCGCGGGCCGGTGCGTGCTCGTGGTCTCGACCAACTACGCACCCGAACACACCGGCATAGGGCCGTACTCGACCCAGATCGCCGAGTATCTGGCCGCATCCGGCGCCGACACCCATGTCCTCGCGGGCATGCCGCACTACCCCGCCTGGCGGGTGGCCGACGGCTACCGCGGCCGGTGGCGGGTCCGGGAGCGCCGCGGCGGGGTGACCGTGCACCGCCGGCGGCACACCGTCCCGTCGCGTCAAACCGCCCTGCGCCGGGCGCTGTTCGAGACCGGCATCCTGGTCCATGGCGCCCTGACACCGCCGCGTATCCGGCCCGATGTGGTGCTCAGCCAGATGCCCAGCCTGGCCGGGGGAGTGCTCGGCGGACGCCTGGCGCGGCAGGCCGGGGTACCGCATGTCGTGGTCGTCCAGGACCTGATGGGAGCCGCCGCCGAACAGAGCGGTATCCAGGGCGGGGGCCGGGCCGCCGCGCTGGCCGGGGCGGTGGAGGCGCGGGTGCTGCGCCAGGCGGCCGTCGTCGGAGTGGTGCACGAGTCGTTCGTGGACCGGGTCACGGCGATGGGCGTGCCGCGCTCGCGGGTGCATGTGGTGCCCAACTGGACGCATGTGCCGGGCCCGAGCGGCGACCGGGACCGGACCCGGGCACGGCTGGGCTGGTCCGACGGGGAGACCGTGGTGCTGCACGCCGGGAACATGGGCCTGAAACAGGGCCTGGAGGTGCTGGTCGAGGCCGCGCGGCTGGCCGGTCAGGAAGCCGCGCCCGTGCGGTTCGTGCTCATGGGGGACGGCAATCAGCGCGCGCATCTGCAACGGCTCGCCGCGGATGTCCCCGCGCTGTCCTTCCTGCCGCCCGCCGGTGCCGAGGACTTCCCCGATGTGCTGGCCGCCGCCGATGTGCTCGCGGTGACCCAGAAGGCGTCCGTGCTCGATATGAGCCTGCCGTCCAAGCTGACCTCGTACTTCATGACCGGCCGGCCGGTGATCGCCTCGGTGGCCGCCGAAGGGGGAACCGCTCAGGAGGTGCTGCGCGCGGGCGCCGGGACGGTGCTCGCACCGGAGGACCCGAAGGCGCTGCTGGCGGAGGTCCGGGCGCTCGCCGACGACCCCGCGCGGGCGGCCCGGCTGGGTGCCCGGGGCCCGCAGTACGTCGAAGAGCGGCTGAGCAGCCGGGCCGGTCTGGAGCGGATCACCGAGCTGCTGCGGATCGCCAGGAAGGGCCGGACGGCGGCGCGGTAGCCGCAGGCGGCGGGGGCGCTGGCCCCCGCCGCCCCCGCCGTCACCGTGCGCCGGGCCGGGCCAGGGACCCGTACCACTCCTCCAGCCGGTCGGCCACGGCCGCCAGCGAGAACTCCGCCTCGACGGCCACATGCCCGGCCCGGGTGAGGCGTTCCCGCAGCGGCCGGTCCTCCAGGAGCCGCAGCACCGCATCCGCCAGCTGCTCCGGCGACCCGTCGGTCACCAGCGCGGCCTCGCGCCGCCGGAGCGTACCGGCGATCCCGCAGCTGTCGGTACAGACCACCGGGGTGCCCACCGCCAGGGACTCCAGCACACTCATCGGGAACGGCTCGTCGACGCTGGGCAGCACATAGACGGTGGCCCGCGCGGTCCGCCGCACCGCGGCGTCATGATCGAGCGCCCCGCCGTACGTCACCATCTCGCCCAGCCCCTCCTCGGCGATCAGCCGGCGGACCTCCGCCAGCCGTCCCTCGTCGGAACCGTGCAGGGTGAAGGACACCTCGGGCCGTTTGCGGTGCACCAGCGCCGCCATCCGCACAAAGGACTCCGGGCGCTTGCGGCCCTGCAGACGCGCGAGGAAGAGCACATCGGTGGTACTCCGCTCCGCGTCGACCGGGCGGGAACGGACCCCGTTGGGGAGTCTGACCAGCCGTGGTCCGCGCGGGCCCAGCACCTGCCGCAGCCCGGCCTCCTCCTCGTCGGTGAGCACCAGGGCCGCGGTCGCCCGCCGCAGCAGCGGGACATACACCCGGTCGAAGAGCCGGGCCACGGCCGAGCCGCGGGGCTGGACCATGCCATGGGTCTGCACGAGGAACGGCCGGCGGCGCACCACGGCCACCGCCAGCGCGGCCAGCGACACCAGGTCCCGCCCGGCGTGCAGATGCAGTGCGTCGGCCCGGCCCGCCCGCCGCCAGAGCACGGGCAGCAGCCCCGGGTGGAACAGGCCCAGGAAGCCCTGCCCCGGCACCAGCGTGCGGGCGCGCCGGGCGCGCAGCGGCACCCCGTCCACCGACCGCGGGGGTGCGCTCCGGCCCCGCCACAGCGAGACCAGCTCCACCTCGTGCCCCCGCGCGGCCAGTTCGCCCAGCTGCCCGGTCGCCACGCTCACCGGACCGCCGTAGGCCCCGTCATCGCTGACCAGCGTCACGACATGGGTGATCCTCATACGGCACCTCCGGTGGTGTGCACGGCCCGCGGCGGCACATCGCGGTGGGCGACCGCGCCCGCGCCGACCACCGCGTCCGCCCCGACGGTGACCCCACGCAGCACCATCGCACGGGCGGCCACCCAGGACCCGGGCTCCAGACGGATCGGCGCATTGTCGAACTCGAAGGTGGGCGACCGCCGTTGGTGGCTGCCGGTGCACAGCAGCGCGCCCTGGGACACACAGACATCATGGCCGATACTGATCGGCTCCAGGTTGATCAGCCAGGAGTCCTCACCCACCCAGACGTCATCGCCGATGGTCAGCTTCCACGGCCACTGCACCCGTACCCGGTGCCGGATGAGCACCCGTTCGCCGACCTCGGCGCCGAACGCCCGCAGCAGCGCGGGCCGCAGCCGCGGCGGGCACCACCACTTCATGAACACGACGTTGAGCACGACGAACCAGGCGACCTGGGTCAGCACCCCCCGGCCCTTGTCGTAACCCTCGCCGGTGAAGCCGCGCAGCCGGCGGTCGGTGGCGGTGACCGTCATCGGTCCACCCGCACCCGGTGGCCGGAGAGTTCGTCCTCCAGCTGCCGTATGTCCGACTCGACCATGATCCGGGCGAGTTCGTCGAACTGCACCTTCGCCGACCAGTCCAGCAGGCTCTTGGCCTTGGACGCGTCACCGATGAGCGCGTCCACCTCGGAGGGCCGCTCATACTTCGGGTCGAAGCGCACACTGCGCTCCCAGTCCAGCCCCACCGCGTCGAAGGCGGCCTGAAGGAAGTCCCGTACGGTCGCGGCCACCCCGGTCGCCACCACATAGTCGTCGGGCTCGTCCCGCTGGAGCATCCGCCACATGGCCTCCACGTACTCCGGGGCGTAACCCCAGTCGCGGACCGCGTCGAGGTTGCCGAGGTAGAGGTGTTCCTGCAGGCCCGCCTGGATACGGGCCACCGCGCGGGTGATCTTGCGGGTCACGAAGGTCTCACCGCGCCGCGGGCTCTCGTGGTTGAAGAGAATCCCATTAACCCCGAACAGGCCATACGCTTCGCGGTAGTTGACCGTGGACCAGTACGCCATGACCTTGGCGCAGCCGTACGGGCTGCGCGGATGGAACGGCGTCCCCTCGTTCTGCGGCGGCGGGGTGGCGCCGAACATCTCCGAGGACGAGGCCTGGTAGAGCCGGGTCTGCACCCCGCTGGCCCGGATGGCCTCCAGCAGCCGTACGGCGCCCAGCCCGGTCACATCGCCGGTGTACAGCGGGGCGTCGAAGGAGACCCGGACATGGGACTGGGCCCCGAGGTTGTAGACCTCGTCGGGCTGCACATCGCGCAGCAGATTCACCAGCGCCACCCCGTCCGACAGATCGACGTGGTGCAGCAGCAGCCGCCGGTCGGGGGTGTGCGGGTCCTGGTAGATGTGGTCGATGCGCTCGGTGTTGAAGCTCGACGAGCGTCGCATCAGCCCGTGCACCTGGTAGCCCTTGCTCAGCAGTAATTCGGCGAGATACGACCCGTCCTGACCGGTGATTCCGGTGATGACCGCGGTTTTCGGCATGGCTTCCCCCCACGAGAAGTGATGTACATCGGGATCGGACTTACTGGATTGCCCACGCGCCGGCGGACCGCGGGGCGTGGACGCTACCCGCTCCGTTGCCCCCGGTCGAGAGCGAGGAGCGGCAGATATTTCCTGAAATAGCCGGTGAACGTATCGGGTTGACTGCCACAATCCGCCCCATGGATGACTTGCTGCCCACGCCCGCTCGTGTCTTCGTCGCGGGCCACCGAGGTCTGGTCGGATCCGCCGTCGCCCGGCGGCTGTCCGACCGGGGCTATGACGTACTGACCCGCCCCCGCGCGGAACTCGACCTGCGCGATGCCGGGGCCACCGAGGAGTATCTGCGCGCGGAACGGCCCGACGCCGTCGTCCTGGCGGCCGCCAAGGTCGGCGGAATCATGGCCAACAGCACCCGCCCCGTGGAGTTCCTGGAGGACAACCTGAGCATCCAGCTCAGCGTCATCGCGGGCGCGCACCGGGCCGGGGTGCGCCGGCTGCTGTTCCTCGGATCGAGCTGTATCTACCCCAAGCACGCCGCGCAGCCCATCACCGAAGACGCCCTGCTGAGCGGTCCGTTGGAGCCCACCAACGAGGCGTATGCGATAGCCAAGATCGCCGGCCTCGTCCAGATCCGCTCCTACCGCCGGCAACACGGTGCCTCCTTCATCTCCGCCATGCCGACGAACCTCTACGGGCCCGGCGACAACTACGACCTGGAGACCTCGCACGTCCTGCCCGCACTCATCCGCCGCTTCCACGAGGCGAAGGAGCAGGGGCTGCCGGAGCTCACCCTCTGGGGCACCGGCGCCCCGCTGCGCGAGTTCCTGCACGTCGACGATCTGGCCGCGGCCTGCGAGGTGCTGCTGCGCCGCTATGACGGCGACGACACGGTCAATGTCGGCTGCGGGACCGACCTGACCATCGCCGACCTGGCCTCCTGTGTCGCCTCCGCGGTGGGGTACGAGGGCCGGATCTCCTTCGACCCGTCCCGTCCCGACGGCACCCCGCGCAAGCTGCTCGACATCAGCAAGATGCGTGCGCTGGGCTGGTCGCCCACCATCCCGCTCGCCGACGGCATCGCCCGCACCTATCAGGCGTGGCGCTCGGAGCCCGCCACCGCGTAACCCTCCCCGACCCGTGCCGTGCGTCCGGCGCCCGCCCCTCGGCGAGGCGCCGGACGCACACCACGGGCGCCTCGTACTAGTACGCACCGCGCCCGTCCACGACGGCACGTACGGTCCGGACCAGTACCCCTATGTCGCGGGTGTAGGACCAGTTGTCCACATAGCTCAGATCCAGTGCGACGGTCTCGTCCCAGGAGAGATCGGACCGCCCGCTGACCTGCCACAGCCCGGTCAGCCCCGGTTTGACGGACAGCCGGCGCAGCTCGGTCCCGTCGTACCGCTCCACCTCTTCGGGCAGCGGCGGCCGCGGGCCGACCAATGACATATGGCCGGTCAGGACGTTGAACAGCTGGGGCAGTTCGTCCAGCGAGAAGCGGCGCAGCAGCCGGCCCACCGGTGTCACCCGTGGATCCCGCCGGATCTTGAACATCGCCCCGTCGTGCTCGTTCGACGAGTCCAGGGCGGCCCGCATCCGGTCGGCGGTGACGACCATCGTGCGGAACTTCCACATCCGGAACGGCCGCAGATCCTGGCCGACGCGTATTTGCCAGTAGAACACCGGCCCGGCGGAGGAGAATCGTATCGCCGCCGCCACCACGGCGAACACCGGGGAGAGCAGCACCAGTAGCAGCAGTGCCCCCAGCCAGTCCGTGATCTGCTTCAGCATGACCGGAACCCCGCGCCGCGCCGCGGGGTCTATGTGCATCACCGTCAGCCCCGCCGCCTTCGCCAGCCGGACCCGGTGCTGCGAGACATCGATCAGGCCCGGCAGTATGGCCAGATTCCGCCCTCCGTCGTGCAGCGCCCAGGCGAGCCGGCGCACCCGCGCCGCGGACAGCTGACGGCCCGGCGCCACAAAGACCAGATCGGCGTCGAGGTCGGCGGCGCACCGCAGCACGGTCTCGCCGTCCAGCGCCGCCTCGGGCAGATTCCCGTCGGAAGCCAGCCGGGCACGGACGGCCACCGCCGAATCGGTGGTCTCCTCGCCGACGAGACAGCTGCCGACGACGACATATTCATGATCGGTACGGTGCGCCAGCTCCGCGAGCACCACATCGACGGTGCCCGCCTCCCCGACGATCAGCACCCGGCGCAGCGCCTGCGCACGACGCCGGACGGCCACCAGATAGCGGCGTACGAGCCTGCGCCGGGCCACGCCCAGTGCCAGGCACGGCACCAGGGCGAGCACACAGACCTTGAGCGAGACCTCCACCCGCGCCGCGACGCAGACGACGGCCAGCACGCCCAGCATGGTCAGCCAGTCCCGTAAGACCGGCAGCGCGGCGTCGTCACCGGCCGCCGCCTCCCGGCTGTATCGATTCTTCGATGCGCCGACGGCCAGCCACGCGGCCCCGGCCAGCACCGAGGTGAGCAGCGGCTGCGGCTGCTGTGTCACGGCACAGAGCAGCCCGACCGGCAGCAGGGCGCCCGCCGCGTCGACGGCTAACGCCAGCTGCCGCAGCCACCGTTCCGCCGGCCTGTGCCTGCTCTTGTCCTCGCGCTCCGGCGCGCGGTCCAACCTTGCTGTCCCGGCAGGTGAGTCGATCACCCTTGCTCCGGCAGCTTCGAACAACCCCATGGCCCCCCACTTGGTCGTCCCCTTCACTTCCGGCGCGGCTGGAGCCCCCCGGCCACACAACCGCCCCCGTGTCGGACGTGACGCTAGAGCACGCTGAACCCGACTGCTGCGGTTTACCTATTTTGAGTGTTCTTGTGTCCGATTGTTTACAAGCGCACGAGCCCGATTTCCGGTCCGCCGGCGCACCGGGGAGCGCCCGGCGCGGGAACGGACGGCCCGTAAGAGGCGGCTTCGCGCGGCGCGCCGCCGCCTGGCATGATCGCGCGCATGGCTGAACGCGTGATCGCCGCCTGTGACGGCGCCTCGAAAGGAAACCCCGGGCCCGCGGGCTGGGCCTGGGTCATCGCCGACGGTGCCGGAACCGTCGTCCGGTGGGAGTCCGGACCGCTGGGCACCGCGACGAACAATGTCGCGGAACTCACGGCACTGGAACGTCTGCTGACAGCCACCGATCCGGCCGTCCCGATGGAGATCCGGATGGACTCCCAGTACGCGATGAAGGCCGTCACCACCTGGCTGCCCGGCTGGAAGCGCAAGGGCTGGAAGACGGCCGCGGGCAAGCCCGTCGCCAATCAGGAACTGGTCGCCGGTATCGACGCGCTGCTCACGGACCGCTCCGTGGAGTTCCGGTACGTCCCCGCGCACCAGGTGGACGGCGATCCGCTCAACGACTTCGCCGACCGGGCGGCGAGCCAGGCGGCGATCGTCCAGGAGGCCGCCGGCAGCGCCCTCGGCTCCCCGGAACCGCCGCCCGCCCCCGACGCCGCGCCAGCCGCCGCCCGTCGGCGGACCTCCGGACCGGCCGCGAAGAAAGCCTCCGCACCGCAGCGGCGCGGCTCGGGGAAGCCGACGCGGACCCTCAACGCCAAGTTCCCCGGCCGCTGCCGCTGCGGACGCTCCTACGCGGCGGGCGAGCCCATCACCAAGAACCCGGAGGGCTGGGGCCACCCCGCCTGCCGCTCAGGGGCGGGCGACGACATGCCTTAGACGCCGTTTCCCACTGCCTCAAGGTGTCAGAGGTGACGGCGGCCGGTGTTCGGCCGCCGTCGAGTGCTCGCGTGGGTGCGGTGGGGGTCAGCCCAGGCAGCCAGGGACCGGGGTGGGGCTGCCGGCGCAGTTGGTGGGGTGGTTGTTGTGGACGATGCTGAGGAGGAGTACGACGCTTCCGCTGTCGTTGTAGATGCCGCCGGGAGCGTTGGTGGCGGTGTTGTCGGACACGCGGCTCTCGGCGAGAGTCGTCGTGGCTCCGGCACCGCCGAAGTTGGCGATGCCACCCCCGACACCCGACGGCCCGGATGCCTCGTTGTGCTCGATGCTGCTTTGAACGATCTTCAGCGTCGCGTCGTTGGCCACCCCGCCGCCCTTTTCCAGCGCCGTGTTCTGGGTGATGGAACTCTGGGCGATGGTCATATCGCCGTCGTTGGCCAGGCCGCCTCCGTTACGGGTCACGGTGTTGCCTGAGATGATGCTCTGAACGACGCGGGTGGTGGAACCGGTATTGCCGCCGATTCCGCCGGAGAAATCGGCCCGGTTGTTCCGGATGGCGGAGTGCACGACGTTGAGGGTGCCGTCGTTGCGGATGCCGCCGCCGAAGTCTCCCGATGCGTCGCCGTTGCTGATGGTGGTCAGGTGCAGGCTCAGCTTTCCGACCGCGTCCACCTTGAGGATGCGGAATGCGGGGGCCGCTCCTGAGCGGGTGAGGGTGGCGCCGTTGCCCAGGATGTTGATCGTGTTCTGGATGGACGGCAGGGGGGAGGTCAGGGAGTAGACGCAGCCCGGTGCCAGGATGAGCGTGCCGCCCGAGGCGTTCGCTGCGGTGATGGCGCTCGCCAATGCCCCGGGAGAGCACGGGACGAAGGTCTGCGCGGCTGCCGGGGTGATAGCCATGCCGGTGGCCACGAGGGTGGTGCCGGCCACGGTGGCGAGTGCGCGGATTGCCGTTTTGCGGAGTTTCATAGCTGCTCCTTGGTTGTGTGGAGAGGGAGAGTTCGCGGGCCTTTTCCGGTGCGCCCGGGAACGGTTGTGGGTTCGATTCGGAGCCCGGAGAAGGGGCCGTCAGTCAGGCCGCACGGGCATCGCATTTCAGGCTCTGTTGCGCCTTTTCCGGGCCGCCGTCCGACTGCTGAAGGGCTCTTCGGGCACCACGGGCGCCGAGAGGCGTACCTCTGGCAGCCGTTGCGGCTCGTCAGAGGGTGATGACCGCGCCGTGGGCGGTGGCGGGCTGGTGGTTGGAGTTGCCCGCGTAGGTGGCGGTGTATCCGCCGTTGAGGATGATCAGCGGCAGTGCCAGGACGGCCGGGCAGGTCGCCACTCCCTGCGCGTTGGTGACGACGGTGCACAGCGTGGTGCTGCCGGTGGTGAAGGTGATGGGCTGTCCGGCGAGGGGCTGTCCGGTGTCGGCGTCGGTCAGCGTCGCGGTCAGGATCCCGGCGTAGGGGTGGGGCGGGAAGACCTGGACGATCGCGGGGGTGGCGGTCAGCTGAGTGCGGTCACGGGTGTAGGTGAACGGGATGCTCGCGCTGCCCCCGGGGGTGGTGACGGTGACCGTGACGGTGCCGGCCGCGTGCGGGGGCAGGGTCGCGGTGATCTGGTTGTCGGAGACGACGGTGAAGGGCACCGGGGTGCCGTTGACGGTGACGCTGGTCGCGCCGGTCAGGCCGGTGCCGCTGAGGGCGACCTGGGTGCTGGCGCCGGCCGGGCCGCTGGCGGGGAAGATCCCGGTGAGGGTCGGAGCCTGCGTGACGTAGGTGTAGTTGGTGCCGCTGATGGCGGTTCCACCGGGGGTGGTGACGGTGATCGGGCCGCTGCCGGGGGCGTGCGGCGCGGTGATGGCGACGATGGTCGTGTCGTTGAGCACCTGGAAGCTCGCGGCGGGGGTCCCGACGATGGTGACCGCGGTGGCGCCGGTGAACCCGGTTCCGGTGATGGTGACTTGAGTGCCGCCGGTGGTGCTGCCGGAGGCGGGGGTGAAGCCGCTGATCGTCGGGGCCGGGGTGACGTAGGTGTAGGTCACCGGTCCGGTGGCGGTGCCGCCGGGGGTGGTGACGGATACCGGGCCGGTACCGGGTGCGTGCGGCGCGGTGATCGCGGAGATGTGGGTGTCGTCCACGACCTGGAAGCTGGTGACCGGGGTTCCGGCGATGCTCACGGCGGTCGCGCCGGTGAAGTTGGTGCCGGTGATGGTGACCAGGGTGCCGCCGGAGGTGGTGCCCGAGGACGGGCTGATGCTGGTGATCGTGGGCGCGGGCGGGACGAAGGTGAAACTGCCGCCCGTTCCGGTGCCCAAGGGCACGGTCACGCTGGCCTGGACGGTTCCGGCGGCGTGCGCGGGCGTGGTCGCCGTGATGGTGTTGTCGTCGACCACGATGAAGCTGGCGACGGGGGTGGAGTTGAGCGTCACGGCGGTCGCTCCGGTGAAGCCGCTGCCGGAGATCGTGATCGGGTCGCCGCCGAGCGTGGAGCCGGACCCCGGGGTGATGCTGGTGACGATCGGCCGGATCTGGAGGACGCTGACGTTGTTGCTTCCGTTGTTGGTGACGTAGAGGAAGTTCCCGTCCGGGGTCACCGCGTCCCGGGAGGGCTGGGTGCCCACGGCCAGGGTGGTGATGATGGTGTTGGTGCTGGTGTCGATGACACTGACGTTGTTCGCGCCGAAGTTCACCACGAACACCCGGGTGCCGTCCGGATTCACTGCCACACCGGCCGGGGTCCCGAAGCCGTTGATGGTGGTGACGACGCTCGGGGGGCCGGTGGTGGTGTCGATGACACTGACCGTGCTGGAGCCGTTGTTCGCCACGTAGGCGAAGTTGCCGTCAGGGGTGAACGCCACTCCGATCGGGGTGCTGCCGACGCCGACGGTGGCGGTCACCAGGTTCGTGGCGGTGTCGATGACACTGACCGAGCCGCTGCCGGAATTGGTGACGTAGACGGTCAGGCCGTCAGGGCTCACCGCCACACCGTTCGGCAAGCTGCCGACGATGATGGTGGCAATCGACAGGTTGGTGCTGGTGTCGATGACGCTGACCGTGCCGCTGCCGTGATTGGCGACGTAGGCGAAGGCACCGTCCGGGGTGATGTCGACCTCGAACGGGTTGGCCCCGACGACGATGGGGGCACCGATGATCGTGTTGGTGGTGGTGTCGATGACGCTGACGGTGTTGCCGCTGCCGTTGGTGACGTAGACGAAGCTGCCGTTCGGCGTGATCGCCACATCGATCGGCCCGTTCAGACCCGTGACTGTGGCGGTCACCAGGTTCGTGGTGGTGTCGATGACGCTGACGGTGTTGCCGCCGTTGTTCGCCACGTAGGCGAAGCTGCCGTTCGGCGTGATCTCCACGCCGATCGGCCCGGTTCCCACGGGTACCAGCGCATTTGCGAGCAGCATCGCCACGGACGGCGACGTCATCGCTGCAAGTCCGCCTTCAGTCGGGAGCGTTGCGCCAGGCAGGACGCCCGCTTGCGACAGCACGGCGGCGACAGTTGCCGCCGACATCTCTTGTCCCGTGGGGCTCTGCGCGGTGGTCCACATGCCTGTCGTATCCATGACAGCCTCCTTCGAGTCAGGGGCCGTCAACCACCCACCTGGGACCGCATGTTCGCCACGGCTCAGCGGGCAGTGAAGTCTCCTCAGCGGGGGCGCTCACACAGCAGCCATGGCGAGGTCTCAGGTACTTCCTCGGCACGGCCGCCCACCCCCGGTGAGGGATGGGCGGCCCGCCGGATTCACTCACAGCAGTAAGGCACCACCGACGAACCGCGTCCATACAGCCGACTGAAGTCGACCCGTATGGCGGAGCGTGCGGAGTCGTCGCCTGGACGGTGTCCTGCATGCGATCAGGTCGGGGGAGAGGGGGAGACACCCCTAGGCATGCCCGGTCGCGAACGGCCCCTCGGCGCCGAAGGTCAGCGCGGCGAAGCGTTCGCCGATGCGGCGGTGGGTGGCGGCGTCCGGGTGGACCTGGTCGGGCAGCGGGAGTTCGGCGAAGTCCGCCTCGCCGTAGAGGTCGCGCCCGTCGAGGATGTGCAGGTTCGGGTCGTCGGCCGCCCGCTGCTTGACGATGCGGGCCAGTTCGTCACGGATGACGTTGAGTGTCAGCTTGCCCATGGCCCGTTCCGCCGGGTCGCCCGCGGCCTTGAACTGGAGTTTTCCCGCGCTGAGGTTGCTGAAGTCCGGGGCGGTGGGGCCGGGAGTGTCCTCGTGGATCGGACACAGAATGGGGGAGACGAGCAGCAGCGGAGTGGTGGGGTGGCCCTCGCGGACGGTGTCGAGGAAGCCGTGCACCGCCGGGCCGAAGGCACGCAGCCGCATCACGTCGGCGTTGACCAGATTGATGCCGATCTTGATGCTGATCAGGTCCGCGGGGGTGTCCCGCAGGGCGCGGGCGGTGAACGGGTCGAGCAGGGCGCTGCCGCCCAGGCCCAGATTGGTCAGTTCCACGCCGCCGAGCGAGGCGGCCAGCGCGGGCCAGGTGCTGCTGGGGCTCGCGGCATCGGAGCCGTGGCTGATCGAACTCCCGTGGTGCAGCCACTTCTTGCGGCCGTCCTCCGGGAGGGGCGCGACGGGGGCATCGGTGCGCAGCGCGATCAGCTCGGTGATCTCGTTGTGCGGCAGCCAGATCTCGATGTCCTTGACGCGGTCCGGGAGGCCGGTGAACCGGGCGGTGCCGGGCGGTCCCGGCCGGGTTTCCGCGGTGCCGGCGGTCATGTCCACCATGAGGACATTGCCGCCGGTGACACCGGACTGCCCGGTGAGCCGCCCGTCGACGAACAGGTCGTACCGGCCGTCCGGACGCGGCGGCGCGCCCTCGTAGGAGTTCTTGGTGCGCAGCGCATCCAGCTCCACGGTGGTGGCCCGGCTGCGGAACACCAGCCGTACGCCCGACGGCTGGGCCTCCGCCATCGCCAGCTGTCCGTCGGCACACTGCGCGCGGGCGCGGGCGGGCAGCCGGTGCGGCAGTACCCCGTGTGCGGTGTGCTCCAGATCGAGCGCACCGCGCAGCAGATCCGCGGTTACGGGCGTGGTGATCCAGTCAGTTGCCGGGGGCGTGGTGGTGGAGCGGGAGGTGGGGTCAGACTGAGGACTCATGATCCCAGCCTGTCAACCGGATACCTGATCCGCACACCCTTTTCGGCCCGCCGCCCGCGCCGTGCCGAGCGGGGCGGTAGCGTCCGGGACCATGCGGATTCTGGTACTGGGCGGGACGTTATTCGTGGGCCGCGCCATCGTGGCGGACGCTCTGCGCACCGGCGCGGAGGTGACCTTGTTCGGCAGGGGAAAGACCGGGACCGGGCTGTTCCCCGGGCTGCCCCGGCTCATCGGTGACCGGGACACCGGCGACTACGAGGCGCTGCGCGACGGCGTATGGGACGCGGTCGTGGATGTCAGCGGCTATGTGCCACGGCACGTCGGGCAGGCGATGGACGCGCTGGGGGACCGGGCCGGACGGTATCTGTTCGTCTCCAGCCACGCGGTCTACCAGCACACGGGGGTGGGGCCGGGCTCGACCGAGGACACCCCGCGCCGTCCGCCCGTACGGCACACCGAGGAGCTCAGCGAGGACACCTACGGCCCGCTCAAGGTGGCCTGCGAGGACGATGTGGTGGCCCGGTACGGCGCACGGGCGACGGTGGTGCGGCCGGGAAGGGTGGCCGGGCCGCACGACCCGCAGGGCGCCTTCACCTACTGGGTGCGCCGGGCCGCGCGCGGCGGACGGGTGGCGCTGCCCGCCGACCCCGGACAGCCGGTGCAGATCATCGACTCACGTGATCTGGCGCGCCTGGTGGTGCAGTTGCTCGTCGACGCGCGTCCCGGGGCGTTCCACGCGGTGGGGCCGGAGGAGCCGACGACGCTCGGCGGGCTCATCGAGACCTGTGCGCGGGTGGCGGGAACGGAGGTCGAGATCGTTCCGGTGCCGCCAGGGGAACGGCCGCCGGTGTTCCCGCTCGTACGGCCGGACCGGTCGACCCAGCAGCGCAGTCCGGCACGTGCCCGCGCGGCGGGGCTGCCCGCGACCCCGCTGGCGGTGACCGCGGCCGATGTCCTGGCCTGGGACCGCGCGTGCGGTGAACCGACGCTGGACGTCGGCTACTCCCCGGAGGAGGAGCGGGCGCTGCTCGCCCGGCACGACGGCGCGGTCCTCGACGGCTGACCGCACGGGCGCCGGGGGCGGCCGGACTTATCGGCCGGCCCTAGCCGGCCTTGCTGCCCTTGGGCCCGGCCACCGGCACATCGAGCGGACGGGCCAGACCCACCACCCCCTCGTCGAGACGCTGAAGATGCCGCAGCACGCGGAAGGTGACCGTGCCCGACTGCAGTGCCTCCGCACCGGCCGCCTCCAGCATCGCGGGGATACTGAAACCGGAATCGACCTCGCCCTTGGTGCTCTCGTCCCGCACCTGGGCGACGAGGAGGTCGATGTTCTGGCCGATCCGCCGGCCGGCTCCGGCGAGGCGCGGGTCGGCCGCGATGGTCCTGCTGTACGGCACGAGTTCCGCCGTCGCCGCCAGGGAACGGGCGTGATAGGCGCAGGTCTCCAGCAGCGCCACAAGATAGCGGACGGTCCGCCGGCGGCCGCGCAGCGGGGAAATCGGGTGCGTCAGCGGCTGGGTGGAGCCGCGCAGCTCGTCCAGCGCGGTGTCCAGATCGCGCGCCAGGCCCAGCAGGTCGACGGCGGGCCCGCCGCTGAGCTGCTCCACGGCGGCGGACACCACGTCCCGCAGCCGCTCCAGCACCGTGCCCAGCAGCTCGTCCGTACGGCGGTCGGTGTGCACCGGCAGGACCACGACGGCGCCGATGATCCCGCAGGCCGCGCCCAGCGCCGTCTCCTCGATGCGCAGTACCAGCACATCGAGGCTGTAGGTGTTGAGCAGGGTGTAGAGCAGCCCGAGCATCGCGGTGGTGAAGAAGGACATCAGGGCGTACGACAGCGGGGCGGTGAACCACATCCCGAAGATGCAGAGCAGCACCAACGCGAACGCGGCCCAGGTGTGATTGCCGACCAGCCCGGCCAGCGCGACACCGGCGACCACGCCGAGGACCGTGCCGACCAGCCGCCGATAGCCCTTCACCAGGATCTCGCCCGTGGACGCGGTGTTGAGGAAGACCACCCAGCAGGTCAGCACCGCCCAGTACCAGCGCTGGCTGGACAGGAACTCCCCGCCGATGACGGCCAGCGTCGAGCCCACCGCGACCTGGAACGCGGCCCGGGTGGTGGGCCGTTCGAGCCCGGTGCGGTCGTCCTCGTCCTCGGTCTCGTCGGCCCCGACGATCGACAGGTCCTCGGCGTCGAACTCCTCGCGCGAGCGCGTGGTGGCCGGGGAGTCGTCCGACTCGTCCTGCGGCCCGTCCAGCGCCAGCCGCAGACCCAGGACGGCGCGCGCGGTCTCACCGAGTCCACGGAAGACGTCCTGGACGGCGGCCGAGGCGCGCGGCAGATCGTCCTCCTCCCGGTAGCCGAGCAGCCGGTTGCGTACGAGGGCCAGCGCGGTGCCGCGGTCCTCGGACGCGCGCCGGGCGACCAGCAGCAGCAGCGCGTTCAGATCCCGGCGCAGGGCGGCGATCGCGTCGTCCTCGGACCCCATCCGGTTCCCCGTGGCCGGTACGGGGGCGTGCGGCAGATGCATGGTGATGGTGTCCGCGCGCTCGGCGCTGCGGGCGTTGAGGATGAGCATCCCGAGCCGTTCGGCGGCGATCTCGGCGTCCGCGACGCGGCGTTGCACCAGCCCCGCCGTGGCCGCGTCCCGGGTGCCCTCCTCCAGGTGGCCCTGGATCATCAGGGCCGCTTCGTGCAGCCGGGAGGTGTGCCGCCGCAGATCGTCGAGAACCTTGTCGAGTTCATCGGGTCCGGCGTCGAGGAGTTCCAGCTGGGTCGCCAGCAGCTGGGCGAGGCGGGCCCGGAAGGCCTCGCGCAGCCGCCGCAGGGTGCGGGTGGGGGTCTCCGGGACGACGGCGAACCGTACGACCGCACTGCACCCGAAGGCGATGCCCAGCGTCAGATACAGCTCGGGCAGCGCGGGCCCGCTGGCCTGTACGAACAGCGAGACGAAGTAGACCTGAAAGCCGATCAGGCCGAGCGCGGTGCCACGGTCACCGAACCGCCGGCAGTAGACGGCACCGAAGATCAGCAGGACGAAGAACAGATCGCCGGGGATGACCAGGGTGTGCAGCAGCGCCCCCAGCGACATCGCGGCGAGTGCCACGGGCAGGCCCAGCGCGAGCGTGACCGCCTGGCCGCGCACCTCCTTCTCCTTGACCGCGAAGGTGGACACCATGGCCGTCATGGCGCCCGCGACCATCAGCGTGACGCCGGTGTCCAGCAGTGCCAGGACGACGAGGGTGAGCACGATGGCCCCGACCGTGCGCAGCCCCGCCATCAGCCGCAGGAGCCCCGGATCGGATGCCGCGAAGCGGTCCCAGCTGTGCGTCCCAGTCCGCCGTATCGCTGCCAGCACGCTGCCGTACACTCCCCATTTTTTGCCCTGACCCGCAGTGCTCCAGCATCGCACGCCTGCTCGGACGGCCTTTCGCCGCCTCGTCCCACCACTCCGCCACGACCTCCGCTGCCTCCCCCTACAACACCCGGCATTCCGCCCATCATTCGCATACCGATTTCGCTGTTACCGCGGGTTAGTGAGGCGTTAGTCGATCATCAGTGGCGGTGCCTAGGATGCAGGCGCGAAAACGAACTAGGGCGTCCCGACCGGCCGTTGGGGCCGAGCGGGCGTCCGCCGAGATTCTCCGGTTGCCGGAGAAGAAGGAGTTGATGATTGATGACGATGCGTGGTCTGCGCACCGCCGCCACCGTCGCCGCCGCCGTCGCGCTGTGCGCGGGTGCGGGTGCCGGGGTGGCCTCCGCTGCGGGATCGGGCGCGACGGCCGGTTCGTGCCAGCCGGGGACGCTGAAGGTCACGACCACGGACGCGGGTTCGAGCCAGGTGGGAATGAATCACCAGGGCACCTACCTGAAGGTGACCAACACGGGCACCAGCACGTGTGCGATATCCGGTTACGCGGGGCTGGCGCTGGAGGGCGCCGGTCACACGGCTATCGACACGACGCCGAAGCACGGTGACACCTACTTCGCCAAGGACCCGGGCGTGCACCAGGTCACCCTGAAGCCGGGCAAGAGTGCCTACGCCGACCTGGTCTGGACGCACGCCGGTCCGTCCGAGAAGGCCAAGTACCTTCAGGTCGCCCCGACGGGTAGCAACTCCCACAGCATCGTAGCGTTTGACAACGATGTCGACGGTGGCGCGCTGTCGGTGACCGCCTGGTCGGCGAAGCTCCCCAGCGCTTCCTGACCCCTGCCGGAACACCGGGGCCGACGCCCAGCGCGTCGGCCCCCCGGTCTCTGCCTGCTGCCCAAGGCGGCCGGTCGTGCGACCCGGTCAGCTCCGGGAGCCGGCCAGCAGCGCGCGGTACCACTCGACGGTGGCGTCCAGGGTCGCGTCCAGAGGTGTCGGGCGGACGCCGAAGGTCCGCTCGAAGGCCGCCGAGTCCATGATCTGCGGCTCGGTGTGCTGATAGAACATCTCCGCGTACTCGTCCATGAAGGCCGCGTCGAACGGCCCGAAGGGGCGCGGTTCGCTGAGGACCACCCGCTGGACGGGGCGGCCCACCCGCTCCTCGATCATCGAGTGGATCTCACGGGTGGTGACGGCGGGCGGGGTGGGCAGGTGCCAGACCCGGCCGTCGCCCTCCGGGTGGGTGCCGAGCGTGGCGAGTCCGGCCGCCACATCCCGGATGTCCGTGTAGCTGTGCGGCAGATCGATGTCGCCCATAGCGAGAACCTCACCACCGCCCAGCGCGGCGGGGAAAACCGCTCCGCCGAGCGTCGAGTTGAGCACGCCGGGGCCGACGAAGTCGGCCGACCGGCCGAGGGCGACCCGGGCGCGCCCCGCGCGGTGGGCCGCGAGATAGCGCTCGTCCAGCTGCGCCCGCATCCGCCCCTTGCGGCTCGTCGCCCGCCACGGGGTCTCCTCCGTCATCACCTCGCCGTGCGTCTCGCCGTACGGGTACAGCGTGTCCAGGACGACCAGCCGTGCTCCCGTGGTCTCGACGGCGGCCAGTACCACGTTCTGCACCTGGGGCATCACCTCGACCTGGCGGTGATAGGGGACGTTCACACAGTGGTAGACGACGGCGGCGCCCGCGACGGCGGCCAGCGCCCCGTCGGCCGTGCTCACATCGGCGCCGAACCACTGGATGCCCTCGGCGGTGTGCTCCGGCGCCGAGCGGCTGACCAGCCGTACGGCGTGCCCGCGGCGCACGAGCTCACCGGCGAGCGCGGTGCCTGCCGGGCCGGCGCCGAGTACGACATGGAGCGTTCCAGATGCAGCGGACATGGCACTTCCTTCTCTCCTGGCCGAGCGGCCGAAAGGCGGGTGAATGGCGAGCAGTGAGCGGATCGAGTTTCGCTCCATCGCTTCTGTTACAGACCATAACTCTCGCGATGAGTGATCGCAATCGGTGTGGTGAGTAGAATCAGCAAGGACGACTCACGCATGCGTCATGACGTCGCGAACACAGGAGGAAAGTCATGGCCGCCGAGGCACGCAGCCCCCGGGCGCGCTACCGCGAGCAGAACCGCGCGGAGATCAAGGCGGCCGCGCTGCAGCAGCTCGCCGAGGGCGGCGTCCAGGCCGTCGCGCTCACCCGTATCGCCAAGGACATGGGGCTGTCCGGCCCCGCCCTCTACCGCTACTTCGCCGGCCGCGACGACCTGCTGAGCGAGCTGATCCGGGACGCCTACGACGAGGCGGCACAAGCCGTCGAACAGGCCGCCGCGACGCCCGACGGCGATCCGCGCGCTGCCCTGCATGCCCTCGCCGACGCCTACCTGGGCTGGGCCGTCGCCCAGCCGCACCGCTATCTGCTGATCCAGGGCGCTCCGCTGCCCGGTTACGAGGCGCCGCCCGACACCCTGCTGCGCGCACGGGCCGCGATGGGGCCGTTCCTGAAGGTCTTCGCCGCGGGTGTCCCCGCCGAGGCGCTGCGCCCGGTCGTCGCGGAGATGACCGCGTGGGTACGCAAGGAGGAGGGCGTCGCCGACTGGCTGGCGCAGCACACCGGGCTGGCTCCGCACGACGAGGCGGCGGGGGTCGCCCTGGCCGGCACGGTACTGGCCTGGTCACAGCTGCACGGCACGGTCAGCCTGGAGGTCTCCGGCCAGTACGCCGGGATGGGACACCGGGCCCGGACGCTGCTCACCGCACAGATCGACACCTTGGCCGACTCCTTCCAGCTGTAGCCGGAAGCGACGCGAGGGCCGGCCGGACACTCAACATCCGGTCCGACCGCTCAATATCCTGCGGCCTGCTCAATACCCCGTCGGCCGGATCAGCCCCGTCTCATACGCGAAGACGGCGGCCTGGGTCCGGTCGCGCAGGCTCAACTTGCCCAGGATGCGGCCCACATGGCTCTTCACGGTCTGTTCCGCCACCACCAGGCGCTGCGCTATCTCGCCGTTCGTCAGACCCTGTGCGATCAGGGACAGGACCTCGGTCTCGCGTTCCGTGAGGGTGCCGACGCGGTCCTTGAGCGGGGCCCGCGGCGAGCTGGTGACCCGGGAGAACTCGGCGATGAGGCGCTTGGTGAGGTTCGGGGCGAGCAGCGCGTCGCCATCCGCCACCACCCGTACCGCCTGGGCGAGTTCAGCCGCCGAGGCGTCCTTCAGCAGAAAACCGGAAGCGCCTGCGCGCAGCGCCTCGTACACATACTCATCGAGGTCGAAGGTGGTCAGGACGAGGACCTTGACGGTGGCCCCGGCCGGTGCGGTGAGGCGGCGGGTGGCCTCGATGCCGCCGAGCCGGGGCATCCGGACGTCCATCAGCACGACGTCCGGCGCGAGCCGCTCGACCTGGGTAAGGGCGTCGAGACCGTCGACGGCCTGGCCGACGACCTCGATACCGGGTTCGGCGTTGAGCAGCACCGTGAAGCCCTGACGGACCATCATCTGGTCGTCGGCGATCAGCACACGGATGGTCGTCATGGGGCGGGCTCACGGGAGTCGGCAGGCATCACGGCCTGGGCGGGCAGGATCGCGGTCACTTCGTAACCGCCGTCGGGGGTGCGGCCGGTGGCGAGTTCACCGCCGAGCATGGCGGTGCGCTCGTGCATACCCAGCAGGCCGTGGCCGGCGCCGGGGGAGGGCGGGGCGGGCCCGTCCGGCGCGGTGTTGGCGACCCGGAGGGTGAGGCCGCCGGACCGGTAGCCGAGGGCCACCCGCACATGCGCGCCGGGCGCGTGCCGGATGGCGTTGCTCAGCGCCTCCTGGACGATACGGAACGCCGACAGCTCGACTCCCGGGGACAGCGGGCGCGGCTCGCCGGTGATCTCGGTGGTGACCGTGAGCCCGGCGCCGCGCACCGTGCCGACCAGTTCGTCCAGTCGGCCGAGCGTGGGCTGCGGGGCGTGCCGTACGCCGTCCGCCTGGGCATCCTCCGAGCGCAGCACGCCCAGGATCCGCCGGAGTTCGGTCAGCGCCTCGACGGCGCTCCCGCGGATGCCCGCCAGGTTCTCCTTCAGCTCGTCGGTGGGGTCCTTGACCAGATGCGGTGCGACCTGCGCCTGGATCGATATCACCGACATGTGGTGAGCGACCACGTCGTGCAGTTCGCGGGCGATCCGGTTGCGCTCCTCCAGCAGGGTGCGGCGGGCCCGCTCCTCGGCGGTGAGCACCTCCTGCTCGACGAGTCGGGCACGGGCCACCCGGCGGCCGCGCAGCGAGGCGCCCAGCACCACGGCGATCGTGAAGGCCACGATGTCCTGGGCGAGTTCCGGGCCCTGGGCGGACGGCAGGTCCGGTACCGGGGCCAAGGAGAGGGACAGGGCGGCCGCCCCCGCGAGGAGGGAGAGCGCCAGCGCCTCGACGGCGACGCGGGGGCGGACCCGCAGTGCGAGCAGGAACAGCACGAACGCGTGCAGGGCGATCCCCGGGACGCTCCAGGCCCACAGCGGGTTCTCCCCGACTTTGACCGTATCGGCGTTCCTGACCAGGAAGAGCGCGAGCGTCGACAGCCACCAGGCAGGCACCGGGCGGGACAGCGCGAGGATCACGGCGCCCGACTGGAGCGCGGCGAGCGCCAGCGTGCCCGTCGTCGTGGACGGCCCGAAACCGCTCGTGTACTTGGCCGCGTTGAGCCAGAGCATCAACAGCGCGGCCAACACCACATGGGCATGCGGCAGCCGGCCCAGCCGGCGCAACCGGGGCAGCGGATCGTGCGCCACCGTCCACAAGTCCTCGCGCAGGGTACGCGGAGGCAGCCGCACGGCAGCCCACAGCCGTCGCCCCCCGTTTTTCCAGCCCCCCTGCTTCACACCAGGCATCCTAAACACGCCCCATCACCCCGGCTCCGGTGGGACGCCCCTCAGGCAGCACCTCGGTGCCGCCG
The DNA here is from genome assembly GCF_027497495.1 of Streptomyces tubercidicus. Classification (GTDB taxonomy): domain Bacteria; phylum Actinomycetota; class Actinomycetes; order Streptomycetales; family Streptomycetaceae; genus Streptomyces; species Streptomyces tubercidicus. The sequence continues at coordinate 271,283 of NZ_CP114205.1, read as the reverse complement.
CGCCGCCCGTGCTCGTACGTACGGAACGCGCCCCAGCACACCAGCAGCGCCAGCGCGAACACCGGCAGCCAGGCCAGCCGGGCGAGGACCCAGCCGGCGCCGTCGGGAACGGTGTGCAGACCGGGCAGGAACCCGCCCGTGAGCAGACCGAGCGCGGTGACCGCCATCATCGCCGTCTGGTGCCACAGGAAGAGCGTCATCGCCGAGAGGTTCATCAGCGCTACCGCCGCCCGGACGGCGGGGCGTTGGAGCATCCGCCGCAGGGGTCCGAGCAGCAGCAGGGCCGCCCCGCACTGGGCGAGACCGAAGGTGACGGCGGCGAGGGTGGGCGGGTTGAGGTTGGATATGCGGGCGCCGGGCACCCCGACCATGGCGGCCGGATAGCCGGCCCACAGGACGAGTCCGGCGGTGAGCGCGCCGCCGCCGAGCAGCAGCACCCACCCCGTCGCCCGGTCCCGCAGTCCGCCCCGGGCCCAGGCCGTGCCCAGGCAGTACGGCACCAGCCAGCCGGCCGCCACATTGATCCAGCCGAGCCAGGCCGGGCCGCCCAGACCGAACCGGATCAGGTCGACATGCAGGACGACGGCGAGCGGCCACATCGGATGCAGCCGGGCGACCAGCGGCGTGGCCGCCGTCAGCGCGGCGAAGACCAGCAGGAACCAGAGCGGGGACAGCGCCAGTATGGCCAGGGTGCCGAGGGTGTCCAGACCGGCCCCGGCGGCCAGCAGGGTGACCGCCACCACGCTCCAGACGGCCAGGACGGCCACCACAGGACGGAACAGCCGGGCGGTCCGGGCGCCGAGCCACCGGCGGTACGTGCCGCCCCGGGCCCGCGCGGCGGCGTGGCTCCTCGCCGCCATATGACCGCCCACCAGGAAGAAGACGGCCAGGGTCTGGAGGAGCCAGGAGACCGGGGTGAGTTGTGGCAGCGGCTGGAGCGGGCTGGCCACGCGGACCGTGCCGCTGTCGGCGACCAGGGCGGTCACCAGCCAGTGTCCGAGCATCACCCCGAGAATCGCGAGCGCGCGCAGTGCGTCGACACCGCCGTCACGGTCGGCGGGCGTCGCGGAGGCGGTCCGCCGGATCAGTTCACGCATCGCGTCGCTCCTCGGAAGGGGCCCGGCCGGAGACGATCCGGGCGAGGTTCCGCAGGGACACCGAACCCGGCGTGAAGTAGTCGCTGTGGCCTCCGGGGCCCGCCGGGAAGACCCGGGCGCCGAACTCGGGCGCGACCGGATCGGCTCCCAACCCGACGGCGCCGAAGGGGAGTTGCAGCTGACCGTGCGGCACACCGGCGATCCAGTCGTCGTCGCCCCGGCCGGCCCATACGGTCGCCCGGGTGTGCAGCGCGGAGACGTCTTCGGCACCGCCCGCGCCGGGGCTGCCGAACAGCACGAGGTCCGCGACATCCAGCCCCGGCGCGGCCAGGCCGCAGACCACGGCCGCATAGGAATGGCAGAGCACGGAGATCCGGGCACCGGGACGCAGCGCCGCCACGTCACCGGCAAAGGCCCGGAGTCCGGGGGCGGCCTCCGCCGCACGGCCGGGGGTGAGCACCTCGGGGCTCACCGTGCCCGGTGTCTCGTAGCCGACCCAGGCCAGGACGGCGGACCGGCCGCCCAGCTCCCGCTGGAGCGCCGAGGCGCCGTCCCGGAGGCGTTGGTACCTGTCGAGGTTGGTGTCCGAACCCGGCACCAGTACGGCGATCCGCTCGGCCCGTGCCAGGTCGCCGAAGACCTCCGTGGTGCGGCCTCCATCGCGGCCGTCGAACGACAGGAACTGCCGCGCCGGGCCCGCCATACCGCGCAGTGCCCCGGCCCGCGCCCGGTCGCCGTGGCCCTCGGCCATCCGGGCCGCCGCGCGGATGCCCGCGCGGTTGACGGCGTACCGCTCGGCGAGCGCGCCGGGCCCGGCGGACCGCAGCGGGGCGAGAGCCTTGGGGGCGGGCGCCGGGACGGCCTCCGGGCGGGCCGCGCCCGATACGGGCACCACCACGGAGGTGACGACGAGAGCGGCGAGCAGAGTGCGCAGCCGACGGCTGCCGCGTGGGCGGGACGCCATGAGGAATGGTCCTTCCGTACCGGAAGCCGGTCGTGCTTCCGGTACCGAAGCTATGGAGCAAGGCACTTGGTCCACGTCCCGCCGGGGAGCGTACTTCCGTGGTAGCTCTCAGGTATCAGGGGTAGGGGGTCGCTCTCGGGGCGGCCTCCCGCGTGCCGCGATGGGCGGCGCGAGGCGGCCGGGTTCCGCAATCAGCGGCTGAGCGCGCCTCCGGCCCTACCGTGTCGCCATGGTGCGCGCCGACAGACCCCGGGACGGCCGACCGGACGGGCCCGCGGCCGGCGGCCGGCCACTGGCTCCGCTTCTCGCGGTCTGCGCGGGCTACTTCATGGTCATCCTGGACGTGACCGTGATCAATGTCGCCGTTCCGGTGGTGGGCCGGGAACTGTCCGCCTCGCTCACCGGCATCCAGTGGATCACCGACGGCTACACCCTGGTCTTCGCCGGTCTGCTGCTCACCGGCGGTGCGCTGGGGGACCGGCTGGGCAACCGCCGGATCTTCTGCACCGGGGTGGTGGTCTTCACCCTCGCCTCGGCCGGCTGCGGACTGGCCCCGACCGCCGGGACCCTGATCGCCGCCCGGCTGCTGGAAGGGCTGGGCGCGGCACTGATCGTGCCCGGTTCGCTCGCCCTCCTCCACCAGGCGTACCCCGCACCCGCCGCACGCTCCCGGGCCTTCGGCCTGTGGGGCTCCATGGCGGGCATCGCGGCGTCCGCAGGCCCCCTCCTGGGCGGCCTCCTGGTCACCACCGTGGGCTGGCGCTGGGTGTTCTTCATCAACCTGCCCGTCGGATGCGCCTGTCTGCTGCTGACGCTGCGCCATGTAGCCGCTTCGGCCCGGCGCACCGACCGCCCCGTGGACTGGCCGGCCCAGTGCGCGCTCATCGCCGCCGTCGCCCTGCTCACCGCCGTCCTGAACGAGGCCGGACGGCGGGGCTGGACCGATCCGCTGATCCTCACCGGAGCCGGTCTGTGCCTGCTGTCGGCCGCCGCGTTCGTGCTGCGTGAGCGGCTGGCCCGCACCCCCGTGCTGCCCCTGCGGCTGCTGCGTTCCCGCCCGATGGGCGGGGCGGCGGCCATCGGCCTGCTGTTCAACTTCGCCTTCTACGGCATGATCTTCACCGCCAGCCTGTACTTCCAGCACGACCGCGGCCTGACCGCGCTGCGCACCGGGCTCGCGCTCTTCCCGGCGGTGGCCATGACGATGTTCGCCTCTGTCCTGTCGGGTCGGCTGGCACGCCGTACCGGGCACCGTCCGCTCGTCGTCACCGGGATGCTCCTGGGCGCGGCCGGTCTGGCCGGCTGGGCGGCCGCCGGCTCGGATCCGGCCTATCCGCTGCTCGTGGGACCGATGATGGCGGCGGGTTTCGGCACGTCGTTCGCCCTCACCGGGTCGACCGCCACGGTGATGTCAGCCGCCCCGGACGCCTACTCCGGCACCGCCTCCGCGCTGTTCAACACCACCCGCCAGATCGGCAGCGCGGCAGGCGTCGCACTGGGAGGCTCACTGCTGGCCACCGCGACCGGCTTCGCCACCGGGCTGCGGACCGCCATGGCCATCGGCGCGGCCGCGTATCTGGCGGCCGCCGCCCTCGCGCTGTTGTGCATCCCACCGAAGGAACCCCGCCGCCGGGCTGTCGGCTGAATGGCGGCGGAAACATATGCGCAGCACGACGATCTGTCGTCGTATGGGCCCATGGCTGCCGGTGGCGCGGCGGGCGATGAGTTCTCGCCGGCCTGGGAGTCATACGGGTGTCGGCAGATTCCGCACCCGGAAGGGCAGCACCATGAGCACACTGATCGTCACCGCGTTCGTCACCCTGGACGGCGTCATGCAGGCCCCCGGCGGGCCGAACGAGGACGTCGACAAGGGCTTCGAGCACGGCGGCTGGCAGGTCCCGTACGTCGACGACGACTTCATGACCCTCATGACAGACATCTTCGAGCGGACCGCCGACCACCTCCTGCTCGGCCGCAAGACCTATGACATCTTCGCCGCCCACTGGCCCCGCGTCACCGACGAGAACGACCCGATCGCGGTGAAGCTCAACAGCATGCCCAAGTACGTCGCCTCCCGCACCCGCGACAGCCTGGAGTGGCACAACTCCCAGCTGCTGAAGGGCGACGCGGCAGAGGCCGTGGTACGGCTCAAGGAGCAGCTGGACGGCGTGATCATGACGCAGGGCAGCAGCGACCTCATCCGCACCCTGCAACAGCACGACCTCGTCGACGAGTACCGGCTGCTCATCACCCCCGTGATCCTGGGCACCGGCAAACGGCTCTTCGCCGACGGCGCCGCCCCCACCGCTTGGAAGCTCACGGAGTCCCGCGCCTCCAGCGTGGGCGTGCAGTACTGCGCCTACCAACGGGCGGGGAAGCCCGAGTACGGAACCTTCGAGCTCGACGCGGAGGAGTGAGGCGGCCCGTCCGCCGCTGAGGCGTACGGGAGCGGGTGCCGGACACCGCGGACGGGCGGGACTTTCGACGACCCGGCCGGGCTGCCGCCGTTGGTGTCAGAGGGGGGCGGCGCCTTGCGTGGTGTGTGGAGTGCGGCGGCGGGGGAGGGCAGGGTCGGCGTGGGCTGAGCCCGGACCAGTGGAGCACGAGGCGAAGGGCGTGTGTCGTGGGTGTCGGTTTCACAGAAGAGTCGACGTCGGTGACGGTAGCGGCGTCGGCGGTGCCGGAGCGGGTCGTGCTGGCTGCCCGTCCGCAGGCGGCGCTGCGCCTGTATTGTGTGCCGCCCGCCGGGGCCGGGCCGGAGTGCTATCTGCGCTGGGCGCCGCTGCTGCCGCCCTGGATCGAGCCGTGCTCCGTGGCGCTGCCCGGCCGCGGCACCCGCGCCGCCGAACCCTCACTGACCGACCCCGCGTATCTCAGCGCCCGGCTCGCCCCGGTACTCGACGACTGGGCCGACCCCCGTCCGTTCGCGGTCTTCGGACACAGCGCGGGCGCGCTGCTGGCCTACGAGGCCACCCGCCATCTGCGCCGCACCCACGGCCGGCTGCCCTCGCTGCTGGCAGTGTCCTCGCTGTCCGCGCCGCATATCGACGCCTACAGCGCGGGCCTGCCACCTCGGCTGACCGCCGGGCTGGAAGGCATCCGCGAACTCGTCGGCCCGATCCCCGACCAACTGCTCGCCGACGCCCGCCTGATGGCCGCGGCCTGCACCCCCCTGCTGGCCGACTGCCTGCTGCTCCTGCACTACCGGCACCGCCCCGAACCGCCCCTGGACGTGCCGTTGACCCTCTACGGCGGCGAACACGACCCCGTCACCAGCCTGCCGGACCTCCAGGCATGGAACGACCTGGTCACCACACCCGCCCCGGTCGAACTCTTCCCCGGCGGGCACACCTACCTCCAGACGGAGACCAAAGCACTGGTCGCCCGGCTCGCCGGCACCCTCGACGCGGCCCTCAACCGCCCTGTGGCGACGGCATGACGGCCACCGCGCCGGCCCGCACTCCGGCCGCGGCCGCACCCGTGCGCCGGGGCCGCGCGGCAGCGGCCGCCGTGGTGTGCCTCGGCCTGTTCATGCTCGGCCTGGACCTGACGGTCCTCAATGTCGCGGTACCCGACCTCCAGGGCGGCCTCAACACCTCCACCGCGCAGGTCCAGTGGATCGTCGACGGCTACGCCCTGGTCCTGGGCGGCACGGTGCTGGCCGTGGGCGCCTTCACCGACGCCTGGGGCCGACGGCGCTCCTTCGTCTGCGGTGTGGCGGTGTGCGCGGGCGCCTCGCTGGGCGGCGCGATGGCCGCAGAGCCATGGCAGGTGATCGCCGCGCGCTGCACCATGGGCGCCGGGGCCGCGCTACTCATGCCGGCGACGCTGGCGGTCATCCACCAGCTGTTCCCCGAGGCCCGGTTGCGCAGCCGGGCGATCGCCGCATGGGCCGCGGTCGGCGGCATGGGCGGCCTGTGCGGTCCGGTCATCGGCGGCTGGCTGGTGGAGCACTTCTCCTGGCGCGCCGCCTTCTGGATCAATCTGCCGCTCGCCGCCGTCATCATCGTCCTGGCCCTGCTCCTGGTGCCCGAGTCGTATGCGCGGCGGCGGGCCGGCTTCGATGTGGCCGGGGCCGCCCTGTCCGCCGCGGGGCTGCTGGTCCTGGTCTGGTCGATCACCGAGAGCCCGCACCGCGGCTGGACCAGCCCGGCCGCCCTGACCGGATTCGCCGCCGCCGCGCTGCTGCTGGCCGCCTTCGTCCACCGGCAGCTGCGCGCGCCCGCCCCGATGCTCCCGCTGTCCCTGCTGCGGGTACCGGCCATCGGGGTGGCTGCGGCGGCCCTGGCGCTGATGTCGTTCGCCATGTTCGGCGCGCTGTTCGTGCTCACCCTCTACCTCCAAGGGGTGCTGGGCTTCAGCCCCTGGCAGGCCGGGGTGCGGACGCTGCCGCTGCCGGCCGGACTGGCCCTCGGCGCGGTGTGCGCGGTGCCCGTACGGGCCAGGATGGGCGGCCGGGTCCCGGTCGTGGGCGGACTGGCCCTGGTCACGGCCGGCTTCGCGATCCTGGCGACCACCACCCCGGACTCCGACTACCCGCACTGCGCGGCCTTCCAGCTGGTGGCGGGCGTCGGTGCCGGACTGGTGGCCGCCGCGGCCACCGAATCGGTGATGGGCTCGGTCGCCACCGAACGGGCCGGACTCGGCTCCGCCATCAATGACGCCACCCGCCAGGTCGGCTCCGCCCTCGGGGTGGCGGTCCAGGGCTCCCTGCTCGCGGCCGTCTTCACCTCCCGGCTCACCGCCTCGCTCACCGATCTGCACGCCCCCGCGCCGGTGGCCGCCGCGGCCCGGCACAGCATCCTGTCCGTACCCGCCCAGGCGATGCGGCTGCACGGCCCGCTGCGCGGCAGTGTGCTGGCCGCCGCGCGCCGCGCCTTCACGGACGCCATGACGCTCACCGCCGTCGTCGCCGGAGCCGTCACCCTGCTCACCGCCGCGGCCGCCGCCCGCTGGCTCGGCCGGCCGGACCGTGCGCACGACGCGCCCCGGGCCGGCCGTACCCCGCTCCGCGGACCGCAGCCGCCGGTCAGGGAAGAGGAGCGCCCGGCGCTATAGAGCGATAAGTCACTCGTTCAGAGGTGCCTTCATGACCATGGCCGACGGACCCGGTCGGCGACAGTAGAGCGCGAGCCCGACCCCTGCGCACCGGCCCCCGGTGCCGGCCGCCCCCGCCCGCCTGGAGCCACGATGAACACCCCGTCCGCACCGGCACATCCCACGGTGCCCCGGGCTCCTCGCGCGCACTCGCGGTGCCCGTCCCCACAGCGCCCCCACGCTCCCGGACAGCGCCCCGCCCATGGCGGCCGGCACCTCCACCCCAACCGAAGGAGTCACCCGTGCCCACCAGTGCAGAGCTGATCACCAGCACCCTCACCGAGACCTTCGACCTCGAACCGGCCGAGGTCACCCCCGAGCGCACCTTCGAGGACCTGGGCCTGGACTCCCTCGCGCTCGTCGAAATGGGCCTGATGCTGCAGGAGCGCACCGGGATCTCGCTGGACGACGTCCCACTGCGGACGACCATCGGCGAACTCGCCGCACTGTTGGACGGCGGTGCGGCCGACCGGGCCCTGACCACCGCGCCGAACAGCGGCAGCTGATGTCCGGTCAGTGCCGTGCGGCCGCCGTCACCGGGCTGGGCGTCATCAGCCCGGCCGGGGTCGGCGCACGGGCCACCTGGGACGCCCTGCTCACCGGCCGGTCCACCGCCGCCCGGGACCCGGGGCTCGTGGGGCTGCCGGTGGACATCTCCTGCCAGGTGCCCGACTTCGACACCACACGTCTGGTCGGCCGGAAGGCCGCCTGGCGGCTGGACCGTTTCGTCGCCATGGCGCTCCTCGCCGCCCGGCACGCCGTCGCCGACGCCGGACTCGACCCCAGCCAGTGGGACCCCGCGCGGGTCGGTGTGGTCATCGGCACCGGCACCGGCAGCATGGAGCGCTATGTCACCGAGTTCGCCAAGCTCGCGGCCGGCCGCCCGCTGGACATCTCGCCCCTCGCCATCACCCGCAGCGTGCCCAACATGGCAGCCGCCGAGATCGCCCTGGACCTGACGGCCACCGGACCCAACTTCGCGGTCTCCACCGCCTGCGCCTCCGGCAGCAGCGCCCTCGGCATCGCCCGTGACCTGCTGCGCGCCGGGACCTGCGACATCGTGCTGGCCGGCGGCGCGGAATCCGCCCGGCACCCCATCCCCGCGGCCTGCTTCCACCGCATGGGCGCCCTGTCCTGCCGTACGGACGACCCCGCGGGCGCCTGCCGCCCGTTCGACGCCGCACGCGACGGCTTCGTGCTCTCCGAAGGCGCCGCCGTCCTGGTGCTGGAGCGCCCCGAGCACGCCCACGCCCGCGGAGCGAAGCCGCGCGCACAGCTGGTCGGCTACGGGGCGAGCTGCGACGCCTACCACTACGCCGCTCCCGACCCCGAGGGCCGGGGCGCCGCGGCCGCCCTCACCGCGGCCCTGGCCGACGCCGAACTGACGCCCCGGGACATCGATCACGTCAACGCACACGGCACCGGCACCCGCCTGAACGACCTGGCCGAAGCCAGGGCGCTGCACGCCGTCTTCCCCGAGCCTCCGGCCGTCACCTCCCTCAAAGGCGCGCTCGGCCACGCCATCGGCGCGGCCGGCGCCATCGAGGCGGCCGTCACGGTCATGAGCCTCCAGCAGAACACCATCCCGCCCACCGCCAACCACGAGGACCCCGACCTCGATATCGATCTGGACATCGTGGCCAAGGCCCCGCGCAGCACCCCGCTGTCCGCCGCCGCCAGCACGTCCTTCGGCTTCGGCGGCCAGAACGCCGCCCTCGTTTTCCGGTCCGTCTGACCCGCGGGCCGGGTGCGTCCGGCCGCCGTGACCCACCCCGCCCGGGTGACGAAAGGGGCACCGCATGAGAACCGTCAAGGGCCCCACCGACCATGTCGTGGTGGTCGGCGCCGGTCTCTCCGGGCTGGCCGCCGCGCTGCATCTGCTGGGCGCGGGACGACGGGTGACGGTCGTCGAGCGCGCGGCGCTGCCCGGCGGCCGGGCCGGCCGGATCGAAAGCGCCGGCTACCACTTCGACACCGGCCCGACCGTGCTGACCATGCCCGACCTCATCGACGAGGCGTTCGCCGCGGTCGGCGAGCGCCGCACCGACCGGCTGGAGTTACGGGCGCTGCACCCCGCCTACCGCGCCCGGTTCGCCGACGGCAGCGAGCTGGACGTCCACACGGACCCCGAGGCGATGGCGGCCGAGGTCGCCCGGTTCGCCGGCCCCCGGGCCGCCGACGGCTACCGGCGGCTGCGCCACTGGCTCCAGCAGCTGTACGCGGTCCAGCGCCACCGCTTCATCGACACCAACTTCGACTCACCGCTCCAGCTGATGCACCCGGACCTGGTCCGGCTCGCCGCGCTCGGGGGATTCGGCCGGCTCGACGACCGGATCGCCCGCTTCCTGCCCGACGCCCGGCTGCGCAGGGTCTTCTCCTTCCAGGCGCTGTACGCCGGAGTACCGCCCGCGCGCGCCCTGGCCGCCTACGCCGTCATCGCGTACATGGACACGGTCGCCGGGGTGTACTTCCCCCGCGGCGGGATGTACGCCCTGCCCCGGGCCATGGCGGACGCGGCCGCCGACGCCGGTGCCGCCTTCCGCTACGGCCACGACGTCACCCGGCTGGAACGCACCGGCGACCGCATCACCGCGGTGGTCACCGCGCACGAGCGCATCCCCTGCGACGCGGTGGTCCTCACCCCCGACCTGCCGGTCGTCCACCGGCTCCTGGGCCGGCGGCCCCGCCGCCCGGTCCGGCTCCGGCACGCGCCGTCCGCGGTGGTCCTGCACGCCGGTACCGACCGGACCTGGCCCCGGCTGGCCCACCACACGCTCTCCTTCGGCGCCGCCTGGGAGCGGACCTTCGAGGAACTCACCCGCACCGGCCGGCTGATGAGCGATCCCTCGCTGCTGCTCACCCGCCCCACCGCCTCCGACCCGCAACTCGCCCCACCGGGGCGCCACGTGCACTACATCCTGGCGCCCTGCCCCAACACCGACACCGGCCCCGGCGCCGGGGAGTGGCGCGACCTGGCACCCCGCTACCGCGACAGCCTCCTCGCTGTCCTCGAACGCCGGGGACTCACCGGGATCGGCGCCGCCATCGAGGAGTACCGCATGGTCACCCCGGCCGACTGGACCGCACAGGGGCTCGCCGCCGGAACCCCGTTCTCCGCCGCCCACACCTTCGCGCAGACCGGCCCCTTCCGCCCCCGCAACCTCGTGCGCGGCACCGAGAACGCCGTACTGGCGGGCTGCGGCACCACCCCGGGAGTCGGCGTCCCCACCGTCCTGATCTCCGGCAAGCTCGCCGCCGCCCGGATCACCGGACTGCGGCCCCCGCGCTCCGCCGCCGGTCCGTCCCGCCCCGCCACGAGAGGCGTCCCGGCATGACCGCACGCGAACTGGACGCCGCGGGCGTCACCGACCCCGGCCTGCGCGCGGCATACGCCCACTGCCGCCGGCTCAACGCCAGGCACGGGCGGACCTACTTCCTCGCCACCAGGCTGCTGCCCGCGGCCCGCCGGCCGGCCGTACACGCCCTGTACGGCTTCGCCCGCTGGGCCGACGACATCGTCGACGACCCCGCCACCGGCCACACCACCGCGGACCGCGCACAGGCGCTCGACGCCCTCCAGCACCGCCTCGACGAGGGCCTGCGGGGTGGCGGGAGCACCGAACCCGTGGTGCGCGCGGTGGCGCACACCGCTGCCGTGTACCGCATCGACCACCGGCACTTCGCGGACTTCATGGCGTCGATGCGCAGCGATCTGACGGTCACGGACTATCCGACCTACGCCGATCTGCGGCGCTATATGCACGGCTCCGCCGCCGTCATGGGGCTGGAGATGCTGCCGGTGCTCGGCACCGTCGTCCCGCAGGAGGAAGCCGCACCGCACGCCGCGGCCCTCGGCATCGCCTTCCAGCTCACCAACTTCCTGCGCGATGTCGGCGAGGACCTCGACCGCGGCCGTGTCTACCTCCCCGCCGACCTGCTCGCGGCGCACGGCGTCGACCGCGCACTGCTCCGCTGGAGCCGGGACACCGGCCGCCCGGACCCGCGGATCACCGCGGCCCTGGAGGCGGCCGCCGCACTCACCCGCGGCGTCTACCGCGAGGCGGCCCCCGGCCTCGCCATGCTCGACCCGGTCGCCCGCCCGTGCATCCGCACCGCCTTCGTCCTCTACGGCGCCATCCTCGATGCCGTACGCGACGACGGATACGCCGTACTGCACCGCCGCGCCACGGTCTCCCGCCGGCGCCGCGCGGCCACCGCCTTCGGCGGTCTGGCCCGGCTCGTCGCGACCCGCGTCACCGCCCGGCCGCCCGCTGCGCGGTACGGCCGGGTCCCGCACCACGCGCAGGAGGAAACCCCATGACACAGGAGGCCCGCCGGACCCCGCGCCTCCCGCTCCGGCTGCGCCGCAGGCCCGTGCTGTGGGAACAGCAGCGCCCCACCTGGCGCGACGCCAGACCCGCGCGCATCGCCGACGCCGTCAAGGCCGCCCTGGCCCGCCCGTCCGGCAACTGGTTCGTCCTCGGCGCGGCCCGCGACATCGGCGCGCACCGGGCCTTCGGCCGTACCGTCGCCGGGGTCGAGGTGGTCGCCTGGCGGGACGCCGGCGGGCGGCTGATCGCCGGTCCCGGGGCCTGCCCGCACCTCGGCGCGCCCCTCGCCCAGGCGCCGGTGTCCTGCGGCATCCTCCGCTGCCGGTGGCACGGACTCGCCCTGGACGGTGCCCCGTTCGCCGGCTGGGAGCCGTTCCCCGCCCACGACGACGGGCTGCTGGCCTGGGTACGGCTCGACGCGGCGGGCGGCGAACGCCCGCTGGCGCAGCCCGTGCTCCCCGCCCGGCCGCACCCGGCGGGCACCGTCGCCGCCGTCTACACCGGCACCGGCGGCTGCGAACCCGAAGACGTGGTGGCCAACCGCCTCGATCCCTGGCACGGCGCCTGGCTGCACCCCTACTCCTTCGCCGACCTCACCGTCGTCGACCCTCCCGCCGAGCCCGGCGGGGAACCGTCCGACGGCCTCACCGTCGAGGTCTCCTTCAAGGTCACCGGCCGTACCGTGGTGCCGGTCACGGCGCGTTTCACCGCCCCCGAGCCCCGTACGGTGGTCATGCACATCCTGGCGGGCGAAGGTCAGGGATCCGTGGTGGAGACCCATGCCACGCCCCTGGGCCCGGACGGCCTGGGACGCCCGCGCACCGCGGTCATCGAAGCGATCGTGGCCACCTCCCGGCGCCCCGGATTCGCCCTGGCACGCGCGGCCGCGCCCGCCCTGCGTCCACTGATGCGGGCCGCCGCGCGTCGGCTGTGGCGGGACGACCTGGCCTATGCCGAGCGCCGCTGGCAACTGCGCAGCAGCGGCCGCACCCCGGGCTGACACCGTCGGTCACCGCCCGGCCCGCCGGGCCGCCCACCGCAGGGCCGCCGACCGCCCCCGGTCCGGCACGGTCCACAGGGTCTGCCCGCGCAGTCCCCAGCGCGCCAACAGGGCATTCGCCGCGAGGAATCCGGTGGTCGCGGCCCGCTCCATCAGCGCCACCGGGAACGCGGTCCGCACCATGTCGCCCGCGACCACCACCCGGGGGTCGGGCGTGCGCACGGTCGGCCGGTCCTGGAAGCCGCCCACCGGGAACAGCGGACAGTCCGCGCGCCACTCGTGCCGCCGGTCGGTGATCCGGACGCCCCGGGTCTCCGGGTAGACGGTGTGCAACTGCCGTACCAGACGCTGCTGTTCGTGCTCCCGGTCGGCTCCCGGGGCGACGGCGTAGGCGTGCAGTTCGAGCACCGAGCCACCGGTGCGGGCGGACCAGCGCGCCGCCTCGCCCTCCCAGCGCTCCAGCACACTGACATTGTCCAGGGACCCGAAACCGCTGGTGCCCAGGAAACCGGGACGGTCGGCGGCCACCCGCCGCTCCAGCCACAGCCGCGACACCAGAAAGGGCGGCGCGGTCCGCAGCCGCCCGATCCGCGCCCGCAAGGCGGCATCCCCCAACCGGGGCGAGGTGGCGACGAGGCGGCGCAGCCCGCCCGGGTCCAGCGCCAGCACCACCGCGTCGAACGGGCGGTCCGCACCCGCCGCCGCGACCCGCACCCGGCCGTCCGCCCCCGGCGCGACCTCCGTCACCTCCGTATCCGTGGCCAACTCGACGCCGTGCCCCGCCAGATACCGGCCGAGCGGATCCCACAGCGCCTGCGGGAAGGGCTCGTCCGGCACATCGAACAGCAGCCCCTCACTGGAGCCGAGGAAGTAGATATGGAACATCAGCACCAGCTCCGCGGCCGACAGCTCCCGCGGGTCCGCGAAGAAGCTCCGGGAGAACACCTCGAACGCGAGATGCCGCGCGGCCTCGGGAAACCGGATACGGGCGAGGAAGTCCCAGGCGCTGACGCGGTCCAGCCGCTGATAGACCTGCGGTACCCGTACGTCCAGCAGCGGCAGGGCGGCGCCGGGGCGCATCCGTACCAGGTCCCGCCAGGTGAAGGTGGGGCTGAGCGCCACAAATCCCAGCGCGCTCCAGGGCGGTGTCCGGGGCACCCGGGCGAAGCTGTCCCGCAGGCCCGACCGGTGGTGCAGCGGGTAGTCGGGCAGCCGTCTGAGCATCCCCAGCCCCGGGTCGGCCCGGCGCAGCAGCCCCCGCAGGTTGTAGTACTGGGGAAAGAAGGCATGGAACCCGCGGCTCATGGTCGCCGCCGAGCCGTCGGCGAGCCGTACGGGCCAGCCCGCCAGCCGGCCCCCGAGGACCCCGGCACGTTCGTACACCGTCACCCGCACCCCGCGCTCGGCCAGCGCGGTCGCCGCGGACAGGCCCGCGATCCCACCGCCGATCACCGCCACCTCCGGCCCGCCGTCCACCGCCCGCTCCCGCCCCGGCGGCCCCGGCACCATCCGGGCCCGCCGGTCACGTCCCCGCCGCGCGGCCCGGCCGTCGACGTGCCGGGAGGTCACGCCCCCTCCTCACGGGTGGCGCGCGGCAGCAGCGGGAGTTCGGCGACGGTGCGGAGCATGGGCAGCACCGGTGTGCGCAGCCCGATGGCGAGGTCCTCCCACAGTCGGGAGCGGCCGTCGAGAAACCGCAGCAGCCGCTCCATCGGCACCGTACGGAACAGCCCGGTGAAGAACTCGGCGCCGTCCACCCGGCCGCTGTCCAGCGCACGCAGCAGCACGGCGTCCATGGCCCGGTGCCGGGCGGTGTGCGGGGGAGGGGGGACCGGCGGCCGGCCGGCCAGCAGCGCGGCCGCGATCAGCGCCGTCTGCCGTTGCACGGCAGCGAAGGTGTATCCGGTCGACGGACGGGTGGCGCCGCCCGCGGTCCCGATACGGAACACCGCGCGGCCCGCCCGGCGCGGAAAACGGCCGTCGGTCATCGGGATCGCGCCCTGCTCGACGCCGGTGACCCGGAAGGCGCCCAGCCGCAGCACCTGCCCGGTGTAGTGGCGCAGGGCCCGCTCGTATCCGGCGGTGTCCATCGTCCGGCGGGAGAACTCGGTGTACTCCACCAGCGCCGCACAGTCGTTGAGCGGCAGGACGTAGCCGAAGGACAGACCATGGGCGGGCTGCGGGGTACGGAAGTCCATCAGATCCGCGAGGGTGGGATCGAACGCCGGGCGCCGGGTGCGGACGAACCAGCCGCGGAAGTGCTGCCGCAGGGTGGTCCGCGCGGGAGGGAGCTGCCCGGCCGGCCGGGAGTCGAAGGCCCAGCGGGCCCGGAGGGTCACCGGCCGCCCTGCCGCGTCGCGCCCCCGCACCTCGGCCCCGCCGGGGACATCCCGTACGGACTCCACCGTCGCCTCGGCCCGGACCACGGCGTCCTGTCCGGCGAGCCGGGCGTCCACCAGGGCCTCGAAGTCACGCGAGCGCAGCATCTTGTACCGGAAGGGCTCGGGTCGTCCCGCCGTCACCTCACCGCCGGGCCCGTGCACCCGCAGCCGTTCCCACGACGCGGTCAGCGCCTGGTCGAAGGCGCCACCCGGCGGCTCCCAGTAACACCAGGTCCGCTCCGGCGGAGTGAACGGCCCCCGCGGTGCGTCGATCAGCACCACCCGTGGCGGCCGGCCGCCGCCCGCCGGTGCGCACAGCCGGTGGGCCAGCGACAGCCCGGCCGCTCCCGCGCCCACGATGACGGCATCCGTGTCCTGCACACCCGGTCCTCTCGCCGCCGATGCCCCCGCGGCGATCCTTGCGCAGTCCCGGGCCGGGAGGCCGCATCCGACGCGCGGAAATCCGGCGGATACGGAGGCACGGTGACCGATCGACCCGGCTGCGGTGCCCACCGCGGCGTCCGCAAGAATCCTCTCCCGACCAATCCAGGTGTCGCCCGGCGCCGAATCACCTGTGACCGCGTCACAGTCCGGAGGTGTCCATGCCCGTCGCAGCCCGCGGCGACCGATCCCCAGCACCGCAGACCGGTGCCCTGGAAGCACTGCTCGGCCGCGTCTCCCGCGGCGACCAGTACGCGTTCGAGAGTCTCTACACGGCGGTGGCCGGGGCCGTACTGGGCCTGGTGCGCCGGGTGGTACGGGATCCGGCGCAGTCCGAGGAGGTCGCGCAGGAGGTGCTGATCGAGGTGTGGCGGTCCGCGGCCCGCTTCGACGCACGGCAGGGCAGCGCCATGGCCTGGATCATGACGCTGGCTCACCGTCGCGCGGTGGACCGGGTGCGCTCCGTCCAGGCGGCGTCCGACCGCGACCACCGGGCCGGAATGGGCGCCTACACCGCCCCCTTCGACGAGGTCAGCGAGCAGGTCGAACGGCGCCTGGAGCGCGAGCAGGTGCGCCGCTGTCTGCAACAACTGACCGAACTGCAAAGGGAGTCGGTGACGCTCGCCTACTACCGCGGCTACACCTACCGGGAGACCGCCGATCTGCTCGGCGCGGCGCTGGGCACGGTCAAGACACGACTGCGGGACGGCCTCATCCGGCTCCGCGACTGCCTGGGGGTGTCGGCATGAGCACCGTCGATCTGCACACACTGACCGGCGCCTACGCCCTGGGCGCACTCTCCGAGCAGGAGTCCGCCGAGTTCGCCGACCATCTGGCGCAGTGTCAGTCCTGCACCCAGGAAGTGCGGGAGCTGCGGGAAACCGCGGCCCGGCTCGCCCTGGCCGTGGCCGAGGTGCCCCCGGCCGCGCTGCGCACCCGGGTGATGGCCGCGCTGCCGGAGGTCCGGCAACTGCCGCCGAGGGGGCACCGGGCGGCCGTGGTTCCGCTGCGCCGGGCGCGGCGGAACCGGCTGCCGTACCTCGCGGCCGCCGCCTGTCTGGTCGCCGCCGCGCTCGCCGGCGGCCTGGCCGTCAACGCCCGGAACGAGGCCGACCGGCAGCGGGACCGCACCGCCCGCGCCGAGCAACAGGCGGCCGCGGTCAGCGCCCTGATGGCCGCCCCGGACGCCACCTTCCACACCACGGCGCTCAAGGGCGGCGGCAGCGGGACGGTCGTCGCCTCGAAGCGGAGGGGGCAGACCGCCTTCCTCTACCACGGCCTGCCGGCGCTGTCCGGTCAGCGGGTGTACGAGCTCTGGTACAGCCGCAACGGCACCATGGAGCCCGCCGGGCTCGTCGAGACCGGCAGCTCCTCCGGCGCGATGCTGCTGACCGGCGGCCCCCGGGGCGCGGACGGGGTCGGCATCACGGCGGAACCCCCGGGCGGCTCCAGCCGGCCCACCACCCCACCGCTGGCCGTCCTTCGGGTGTGACCTCCGGCGCCCACCGGACCTGATTCCACCGGCCGCCGGCCCACCGCGAGCCGGCGGCCGACGTGCGGAGTGACGCACGTCACTGACATCGGCTGCTCGTGGACCTCGTCGCCTGCCTCCTGGAGGACACTTCCGTGCACGACGCGTTCGGCGGGGCGCACTCGGAGTAGCGCCCGGGACGGGTACACCGTTCTTGACGGCCGGTCAGCCTCGCCCGCGTGGGCGGCGTATGACGCGTTTTTGCGTTCTCTTGCCTACTCGGTGACACATGACGGGGACAGTGCGTACGCGCTCACCGCTTTTCAGTCAAGTGGAACGCTGGAAACGAGCAAAAGAGGCAACTAACTGACCAGATTGTCGCGTCTTCCGTGCAGAGTCATAAGAAGGGGCTTTCCACCCCTGCCCCGCGCCAGGGGCTCGGAAACCGGTCTTTGAGGAGATGGAATGCGACCGTTTGCGTTGAGCTACGCCCGTCCGGCGGCGAAGTCATCGACCAGTACGCCATACAGCTATGACGCCACGCGGCAACTCAATGTCCTCCCGGACGGACGCCCGGCCACCGCCAGCCGGGCGGTGCTCCTGGCAACCGGCACCACCGCCTCCACCGCCGGTTCCAAGACCCACTTCGACGACTGAGCGCCCATGACCGTCCTGGTCCTGACCTGCGAAGAAGATTTGACGGCGGACATCGTGGTGTCGACGCTGCAGGACCTCGGAGTCCCGCTCGTCCGCCTCGACCCCGCCGACCTGCCCGGGAGGGTCTCCCTCTCGGCCGAGTACGCGGAGAACGACTTCCACGGATATCTGAAATCCGGCGAGCGCATGGTGAGCCTCGGCAGCCTGCGCTCGGTATGGGTGCGCCGGCCCGGTACCCCCGGGGAGCGCACCGCCGAACAGTCCGCCTGGATCGCGGCCGAGGCCGAACAGGCGCTGTACGGCATGCTGACCAGCACACAGGCACGCTGGATGAACCATCCCGTCGCGTCCGCGCAGGCGCGCTACAAGCCCTGGCAGCTGCGCCTCGCCCACCGGAGCGGCTTCCTCGTGCCCGCCACGCTGCTCACCACCTTCCCGGCGATGGCCCGGCAGTTCGCCGCCGGCCACCCGGACCTGGTGGTGAAATCGGTGAGCGGAAAGCACCCGGGCGACCCGCCGATGGTGCTGCCCACCACCCGTATCAGCCCGGACACGGACTTCTCCGGGGTGGCGGCCGGGCCGACCCTGCTCCAGCAGCACATCCCCAAGGTGGCGGATATCCGGCTCACCTGTGTCGGTGACCGTCTCTTCGCCGCCCGTAAGAAGTCCGACCCGGAGGAAGTGGACAGCCGCTTCACCCACCACGGCACCTGGGAGCCCGTCGAGGTGCCGGACGCCGTCAACCGTGCCGTGAATTCCTATCTGAGTACCGCTCAACTCGCTTACGGTGCCTTTGATTTCGCCGAAGACCCGGACGGCGCCTGGTGGTTCCTGGAATGCAACCAGGGCGGCCAGTTCGGCTTCATCCAGTTGGAAACCGACCAGCCCATCGCCCAGGCCATCGCCGCCTGGCTCGCCGTGGAACCCTGATGCCGGTGCGGCGGTCGAACGGCACACCCCCGTAGCCCCGCCGCTTCGGCTAATGGCTCAACCCATTCGCGATCACGATCAGCAGACCGATCAGCACATCCACACCACCGACCCGAAGGGACGCCGCCCAGCCCCTGCCCGCCACCCGGGCCGCCCATACCCCCCAGCCGCACAGCGCCACCATATTGAGGGTCAGCGCGACCTCGATCGCGCTCTGCTCGCCCCACCATTTCGCGTAGGCACCCAGCAGCGCGGCCATGGTGGGGACCATCGCGGCCACCAGTGGCCACTCGGCCAGCATCGAACGCACCGCGCTCGCGGTGACCTGCCTGTCGTCGCTCGTCCGGTGCGCGATGGAGTGCGCATAGCCATGTGCCGCGGCCGACGCCACGCCCGTCAGCGCCACCCACAGCGCGTCATAGCCGGGGTTCTCGCCTTCATGGCCCAGAGCCGCCGCCAGAGCGCTGGCGAGCACCGAACCGTACACCCCGCCGAACAGCAGCCGCTGCAAGGGCTCCCCACGTCTGGCGGGCCGTTCCACGGGTACGCTGCGACTTTCTGACAAGGCGCCACCTCACAGGACCGACGGGCTTCCCCGCTTCGGGATGAACACCCGAGATGTAGCAGCCCCCGGTACCGATCCGTCCGAACTGCGCCGACAGCACCGGCGATTTACCTCCGCACGGCGCGCTGCCGCCCCGGTGCGCCCGGTGCGCCCGGCGAGCCCCCGATCAGGCATGCAGCGTGAGCGGCGGATGTGTCCCGTTCAGGTAGTGGTCACCGATGTCGCGCAGCCGACGGGTGGCGGAGGTCCGCGCCGTCAGCACGCGGGCGTTGCGCCAGAACCTGTCGAAGCCCAGCGGACCGGCAGCGGAGTCGGAGCCCTGGGTGAGTTCCAGGACGCGGGTGGTGAGGCGCATCGCGGAACGGCTGGTGACGGCCTCGGCGGCGGCGACCAGCACCGCGATCTCGGCGCGCTGGTCGACCCCGAGCCCCGGCCCCGCGAGCAGACCCCGCGCCAGGGCCTTAGACGCCGACTCGACCACGGCCGCGGCGGTGTGGGTGTCGGTCACCAACTCCCCGTACGCGAGCAGGAGATATGGGTCCGCTCCCGGTGGCGGGGCCGTGTACGCTTCCGCGTCCCGCTCGGCGACCGGCCGGCCGCGCGGTGCGGCCCGGGTGATGTCCCGGGCCTCGGCCAGCGCCCCTTCGGCGATCCCCAGGCTGACGTGGACGAGGGCGAGCCGGAGCGCCAGGGGAGCGAGCGTGGCGAACGGGGCGAGGGCATGCTCATCGCGCGGGACGGTACCCAGCACCTGGTCAGCGGCGACCGGGACGCCGTCGAAGCTGATCCGGCCGGCCGCGGTGAGCCGCTGGCCGAGACGGTCGTGCTCCGGGGCGGCCGCCACGCCGGGGTGGGTCGGATCGGCACACACCACCAGGGACTCGCCCGTATCGGAGCACACCGCGCCGAGCACCAGCCGGTCCGCGACGGTCACGCCCGCGGCGAAGGACCGGCACCCGTTGAGGAGGTATCCACTCCCGGCCGGGGTGAGGGTGAGGTCGGGTCCGGTCACCGGCTCCGCGTCCGGGAGGTCGATAGCGCCGCCCCAGAGCCACTGCTCCGCGTCCGCCCGGAGTTCGAGCCCGTCGGCCCGTTCCGGCGTGCTGAAGAACCGTGCGCTCCACGACAACACATAGTGGCGGCCCAGCAGTTCACCGATGGAACCGTCCGCTGCCGCGATCTCCCGGATGACCGCGCAGGCGGTGCGCCAGTCGGTGCCCCGGCCGTCCGGGCCTGGGGGTGCCAGCAGCGCGGGCAGCCCCGCCTCGCGCAGCCGGGCGAGTTCGTCGAACGGGGGCTTGCCGGCCCGGTCGCGGGCGAGGGCGTCGACCGCGAGGTCATCGGCGACTTCACGGGTGACGCGCCGCCAGATCTCCTCGTCCGTAGAGGACTTGACCGACGGGACGGAACGCATCGGTGCGCGCACACCCACCCACCTCCTGGCTTTCCCAGTTTTCCCACTGAATTAGTAGGGAAAGGATGCTGTCGCGGCTGCGGAGGGATCAAGGGGCGTTCAAGGGGCGGACAGGCTCGTCTTGGCATCCGGGATCGCCGAGGGTGCGTCCTTCCGGTGCCGCCCTTAAGGGTTCGCCCGGCCCCTAAGGGTTCGCCCGGCCTTAAGGGTTCGTCCAGGAGTCGGGGTTCTCGGTCAGCTCCGCGACCTGTGGCGGCAGCGCGGCGGAGGCGACATCGGCCAGGGACACACCGTCGAGGATCTGGCGGACGTTCGCCCGCAGTGCGATCCACAGCGGCAGCAGTGACCGAGCGGGCCCGGTGTAGGACAGCTCCGGCGGACGGACTCCGCGTACCGACACCAGCGGCCCGTCCACGACTCGGATGACATCCGCGATGCTGATTTCCTCCGCGGGCTTGGCCAGCCGGTAGCCGCCGTTGCCGCCACGACGGCTCTGTACCAGCCCGCCCCGGCGCATATCGTTCAGAATGCCTTCGAGGAACTTGTGCGGAATGTCCTGAGCCTGAGCGATGGCCTCTGCCTTGAGCGGCCCGGCATCCCGGGCATCAGCGAGTTGCAGCGCGGCACGTACGGCATAGTCCGCTCTGGCTGAGATCCGCATGCCCCGCATTATCCCGTAGGGGACTCGCAGCTGGTCCGCCGGGTGCACCGGCACCCGCCGCTCGGCAGCAATCCGCCACCCGGCAGCTCTCCGCCGTCCGGTTGCGCGCCCGGACCGCCGGACGGACGCTCGACATACGGCATCGACTCCGAGGTGAGTGTCGTGGCAGACAAAGGCGCGCCGATACCCGTCGCCCAGGCCCCCCTCCTCGAAACGCGCGGGCCGGACAGGGTGAACGTGGCCCTCGACATCAACGGTGTCTCCCGCGTCGTGAACCTGGAACCACGGGCGAGCCTGCTGGACGTGCTCCGTGAGCAGCTGGCCCTCACCGGCTCCAAAAAGGGCTGTGACCAGGGAACCTGTGGTGCGTGCACGGTCTGGGTCGACGGGCGGCGGGTGCTGTCCTGTCTGACCCTGGCCATCAGCTGTGAGGGCCGGGAGGTGACCACCATCGAGGGCCTCGCCGAGGGCGAGGAGCTGCACCCGATGCAACGCGCCTTCCTCGAACACGACGCCTTCCAGTGCGGCTACTGCACGCCGGGCCAGATCATGTCGGCCGTCGCGCTGCTGAACGAAGGACATGCCGAGACCGACGGGGAGATCGCCGAGTGGATGAGCGGCAACATCTGCCGCTGTGCGGCCTATCCGCATATCCGCTCCGCCATCCGCGAGGTGCGGGACCGGAAGACAGGACAGTGATGTGCGTGCCATCAGCTACACCCGCGCGACGGACGTGCACAGCGCCGTCGCCGCGGTGACCAGTGACCCTGGCAGTTCCTTCCTCGCGGGCGGCACCACGGAAGTCGATCTGCTGCGGCTGGATGTGCTGCGGCCGCACCGCCTGGTGGACATCAACCGGCTGCCGCTGACCGGCGTCGAGGAGCGTTCCGACGGGGGACTGCTCATCGGTGCGCTGGCCCGGATGAGCGAGGTCGCGGAGGACCGGGCGGTCGTGGAGCGCTTCCCGATGCTGTCCCAGGCACTGCTCCTCGGGGCCTCCGCCCAGTTGCGGAACATGGCCTCCATGGGCGGGAACCTGATGCAGCGGGTGCGGTGCGCCTACTACCGCGACCCGGAGTCCGCGTGCAACAAGCGCCTTCCGGGGAGCGGCTGTTCCGCCTTGGACGGCGTCCACCGCGGCCATGCGATCCTCGGCACGAGCGAGCACTGTATCGCCACCCACCCCTCGGACCTGGCCGTCGCCCTCGTCGCCCTGGACGCCGTGGTGCATGTGGCAGGCATGGACGGCTCCCGCACCATCCCGGTCGATGATTTCTTCCTGCTCCCCGGCGATACGCCCGAGCGGGAGCATCCGCTCACACCCGGCGAACTCATCACCGCGATCGAGGTTCCCGCGCTGCCCATGGCGCGCCGATCGCTGTACCTCAAGGTGCGCGACCGTGAGTCGTACGAGTTCGCCCTGGCCTCGGCAGCGGCGGCACTGGCGCTGGAGGACGGAGTGATCCGCGAGGTCCGGCTCGCCCTCGGCGGGGTGGCGACGAAGCCGTGGCGCGCCCGCCGTGCCGAGGACCTCCTGGTGGGGCGGCGCGCGGACGACGAGACCTTCACACGGGCCGCGGCCGCCGAACTGGCCCCCGCCGTCACCCGGCCGATGAACGCCTTCAAGGCGGAACTCGCCCGGCGGACCCTGGTCCGTGCCCTGCACACCACCGCCGCGACGGGAGGCGGGACGCCATGACCACGGGCGCCACCCTCGAAGCCATCGGCCGGCCCGTCGACCGCGTCGACGGACCCGCCAAAGTCACCGGACACGGCCGCTACTCCGCCGAGATCACCCTGCCCAACACCGCGTACGCCACCCTGGTCGGCGCCCGCACGGCCAGCGGCCGGATCACCGGGATCCGCACGGAGGCCGCGGAGCGCGCCGACGGAGTGCTGGCCGTGCTGACCCACCAGAACCTGCCGAAGATCCCCGGCACGCCCCATCTGCTGCCGTCCCTCGCCGGTCACGCCGCGCCGGGGGAGAGCTTCTTCCCGCTGCAGGACGACGTCGTCCACTACTTCGGCCAGCCCGTCGCCGTAGTGATCGCGGACACCCTCGAACGCGCCCAGTTCGCGGCCCGGCAGCTCCATGTCGACTACGAGCGGCGCCCCTCCGTCACCACCCTGGACGAGGGCAGAGACCTGGCCTACGAACCCGAGGCGATCTTCGCCGGGTTCATCCCCGCCCGCAGCGTCCGCGGTGATGTCGAGGCCGGCTTCCGGGCCGCGACCCACCGCCTCGACGCCACCTTCCATTTCGCGGCCAATCACCACAACCCCATCGAGCCGTCGGCCACCACAGCCGTCTGGGACGGCGACCGGCTCACCCTCTACGACGCGACCCAGGGCATCGTGGCGACCCAGAACACCGTGGCGGCACTGCTGGGCATCCCGCCGTCGAAGGTGCGGGTCCGGGCAGCGTTCGTCGGCGGGGGCTTCGGCTGCAAGGCCATGATCTGGCCGCATGTCACCCTGGCGGCCCTGGCCGCACGGGAGGTCGGCCGGCCGGTCAAACTGGCGCTCACCCGGGAGCAGATGTTCACCTCCTGCGGCCACCGCGAGGAGCAGGAACAGCGCATCGAGCTCGGCGCGACCGACGACGGCCGGCTCACCGCACTGCGCCACCACAAGCTCTCGCTGACCTCGCCGTTCGACGAATGGGCCGAGCCCTCGCTCGGCATGGCCTCGCAGACCTACGCCTGCCCCCACTACGAGGGCGTCTACCGGCTGATCCGCGGCAACACCATGACCCCCACCTTCACCCGCGGCCCCGGCGAGACCACGGGCATGTTCGCCCTGGAATGCCTGATGGACGAGCTCGCCCACCGCCTCGGCGTCGACCCGGTGCAGTTGCGGCTGCGCAACCACGCCGAGGCCGACCCGAACACCGGCCACCCCTGGTCGAGCGACGGCGCGCAGGAGTGCTACCGCCGCGGCGCGGCCCGCTTCGAGTGGCAGTCGCGCAACCCCGAACCCCGCTCCGAGCGGGACGGCAACCGGCTCATCGGCAAAGGGATGGCCACCGCCGGCTACCCCGTGTACTTCCCGATGCAGCCGCAGCGTGCCCGTGCCCGGCTTTACGCCGACGGCACCGCGGTGGTGCAGGCCGGCACCGAGGAGTTCGGCACCGGAACGGCTACCGCCATGACCCAGGTCGCCGCCGACGGTCTGGGCATCGCCCTGCGCAACGTCCGGTTCGAGTACGGCGACACCGACTTGCCGAATGTCGCGGCCGCGGTCGGCTCGGCCGGCGCCGGAATGATCAGCGCTGCGGTGTACACCGCCGCCACCACACTCCGCGACCAGATGATCGAGCAGGCCGTCGCCGACCCCGGCTCCCCGCTGCACCAGGCCGACCCCACCACCGTCGTCGTCCGCGAGGGACGGATGCAGCTCCGGGACCGGCCCGACACCGGCGAGACCTACCGCGCCCTGATGGAGCGTCACTTCATGACCGACGTGGACGCGCTGGGCAGTTGGACCCCGCCACAGCAGAACCTCCCTTACGGGCTCGCCACCTTCGGCGCCCAGTTCGCCGAGGTCGCCGTCGACTCGGACCTCGGTACGGTCCGGGTGCGCCGCCTGGTCGGTGCCTTCGCCCCCGGCCGGGTCCTCAACGCCAAGACGGCCCGCAGCCAGGCCATGGGCGGCATGCTCTGGGGTCTCGGCCAGGCGCTCCTGGAAGGCACCGTGGTCGACACCCGTGACGGCCGCTGGGCGAACGCTGGCCTCGGCGAGTACCAGGTGCCGGTCAACGCCGACGCCCCCGACGTCGTCGTCGAGTTCGTGGAGGTACCGGACACCGTCGTCAACCCGCTCGGCGTCAAGGGCCTCGGCGAAGTCGGCATGGTCGGTGCGGCGGCGGCCATCGCCAACGCCGTCTTCCACGCGACCGGATACCGCGCACGAGAACTGCCGATCAGAATCGAGCACTTGCTGTAGGGAGACCGGCCCGCCGACAACGGGCCCGCGGCAACGGAAGGACACCACCATGCCCACGGACGCACACCCCGGCCCGCTGCGGGTACTCGTTCTCGGCGCCTCGACGCGGACCGGATCGACCAACGCCCGCCTGGCCGCCCTCGTGGGCCACATCCTGACCGCCGCCGGCGCCACCGTGGATCTCGCCGCGATGCGGGAATTCGACATGCCGCTGTACGACGGCGATATGGAGGAGGCGCAAGGACTCCCGGGCGGTGCGCTGGCGCTCCGTGACCGGCTCGAACGCTGCGAGGCTTTTGTACTCTCCTCACCCGAGTACAACGCCTCCCTGCCGGGCGTGGTGAAGAACGCGATCGACTGGGTCTCCCGGGTCCGGCCGCAGCCGTTCAAGACCAAGCACGCACTGCTGGTCTCCGCCTCCCCGTCCCTGGTCGGCGGCAACCGCGGACTGTGGGCGCTGCGGGTTCCGCTGGAGCATCTCGGCACCCGCGTCTACCCGGACATGTTCAGCCTCGCCGAGGCCCACCAGGGCTTCGCCGAGGACGGGCAGCTGGCCGACCCGGCGCTACAGCTGCGCCTGGAGGAGACCGTGCTGGCCTTCCTCCGCCTCGTCGAGGCCGATGCGCGCTATGTCTGTCTGCAGCGCCGGTGGTACGAGTTCCCGGGGGACCGCACCGGGGCGCCCGTCACACAGCGGGCGGAGTGCTGAGCGGGCACCCGGCGCGGCACCCTCGGAACGAGCGCCCCAGGGGCCTCCACTAGGCGGAGGCAAGGCGGGCCCGGTGCCGAGCGGCCCGGCGCCGCATGGCACGCCGCTCGTCCTCGCTCATACCGCCCCAGACGCCCGTGTCCTGCCGGGTTTCGAGCGCCCACTGGAGACACTGCCCCATCACCGGGCAGCGGCGGCAGACGGCCTTGGCCTCCTCGATCTGCAGCAGCGCGGGGCCGGTGTTGCCGACCGGAAAGAAGAGTTCCGGGTCTGCTTCACGGCATACCGCGTCGTGACGCCAGTCCATGATGACCTCCGTTCTCCGCGGCGGGGCGCGGTAGATGAGCAGTGGGGCAGGCGCAGGGTCGGCCGGCTGCTTCGGCAGCCTCCTTACCCGAACGCCTGCTGTCCTCGCGTGCCCGATCCCACGCCCACAATGCACCCCCATCCCCAATGAACACATTCCTCCCCGAATCGATCACATTCCGCCCCGGCATGCCCACGGACGACAGCCCGCGTCCGGCTCGCTCCGACTCGCACCTGAACGGGCCCATGCCGCGAGGACCAAGGCCAAGACAAGCCACCCTCCGACCAGGTCCCTTCGCTCTCCCGGCTCCGACGGGGTGATTACCGCCGGTCATCGGCGGGCGCGCCGTACCAACGCCATTGCGTCAGTCGTGACCGACCCGGGATCTCCGCGCGGCCGGTGGCCCACAGGAGGGTTGGCCAGCGTTCGGCCCCTGTCGGGGCATGAGGGAAGAGCCGGGTCAGCACGCGGTGGCAGAGGCCGGCGTCCGGGGTCCAGCTGATTCCCAGGCCCTCGGCGATGTCATGCATGTGCACCAACGTCTCCACGATGCCCATGGCGGCGAAGCCCTCGGGGTCGGCGGCACCGAAGACGTGGTGCGCCCGCACCGTCGGTGGCGTGGTCCGCACCATGGCCGTCAGCAGAGCGCCACCGGCTTCCAGCACCTGCAACAGGCCGGCCGTGCCGCCGTCACGGTCCGCGAAGATGACGTTCGCCGGGCCGCCCGGCTTCTTCCGGCTCCAGACGAACGGGACATGGGTGTCCAACGGCGGGCGCTCGGGGCCCAGTTGGGCAGCGTAGGAGAACAGGTCATCGGCGAGGTGCTCAACGGTCTCCCAGCAGTCCCACTCCAAGGAGCCGGCCTTGGCGTCCCAGTCCGGCGCTTCCGCTCCGTGCAGGGTGCGCACCGCCAGACGGACGGCGTACTCGACATCGGCGGCGGTGACGGAATCGCTCGATCCGTGTGATGCAGACATGGCGGGACCGTATCAATGACCACCCGGGGCGAAGGTCGCTTCTCGGTCCGTGCCGTGGCACGGCCAAGTCGCCCTGTGATCAAGCTCCTTGACTCCCCTGAACATCCATGAACTGATGCAGGACGGGCGCGACGGGCGCGACGGGCGCGACGGGGAGGAGCGGCATGCTGAACGGGCTGAGCGAGTACTGCACCGAGGTGCTGGCGGAGCACGGCTGCCCGTCCGCCTCCGTCGCCGTGGCCGACCACGGCCGGGTGGTGCTCGCCGCGGCCTACGGGACGGCCGATCTCGCCACCGGCCACCCGGCCACGCCGGACACGGTGTACGCGCTGGCATCCATCACCAAGCCGATGACCGCAACCGCCGTCTGCCACGCGGCCGACGACGGCCTCCTGGACCTGGACGCCCCGGTACCGCTCCCGGGGGCCGACCGCCGGCCGGCCCCCACCGTGCGCCAACTGCTCCAGCACCGCGGCGGGTTGGGCCCGTACTACGACTGGGACTACGGCGACGGCGAGCGGGTGCACGACCCGGACCGCTATGCCCTGCCCACTCGCCCGCCGGGGACCGCCTTCGGCTACGCCAACCTCGGCTACCGCCTCCTCGGCCGTCTGCTGGAGCAGGCCACCGGCCAGGACCTGGGCGCCGCGGTCCGTACCCGGGTCTTCGAGCCGCTCGGACTCACCGCCTGCCATCTCGGACGGGTCCACCCGGGCCCGGCATCGTCGGCGCGGCGGTACACGCCCGACGGCCGTGCCTACCCCGATTACGACTGCAGCCACCCGGGCGCCACCCTCGGCTGGGCCCCGGCCGGTGAGCTGGCGCTGTTCGCCCAGTCGTACGACCGCCTGCTCAAGCCGGAGACCGCGACGGCCGTACGGCACGCGCTGCCGGTCAACGAGCATCTGGGGTACGGGCTCGGCTGGTGCCTGTCCTCCGGCGACGGCCCGCTGGTGCAGAGCCACGGCGGCGGCGGTCCCGGCGTGGCCACGATGGCCGTCGCGCTGCCGGAGCGGATGCTCTCCGTCGCGGTGCTCACCAACTCCACCAACAAGGCGGCCCGCGACGCAATCCTCCAGTACGTACTGGGCGAACTGGCCCCGGACTGGACGGCGGCGTCCATCACCCCCGTGACCGCCGATCCACCCCGCCGGATGACCCTGCCGGAGGGCGACTGGACGGGCCACATCAGCGCACCCGAACGGGAGGTGCCGCTCGCCCTCCGGGTGCTGCCGGACGGTCAGGTCGCACTACGGCTGGACGGCGTGCCCGCCACCGCCCCCGCGAGCGCCTCGGTGGCCTGGGACCTGCGCGCCTCCTTCCCGCTCCAGCTCCCGACCGCCGACGCCCGGATCAACAGCCCGGAACTGGGCCTCATGCTACGGCTCGCCGGGGGCGCGCTGACCGGTGAGGCCCACGCCTACAAGAACGGCGACGCCGAGGGCAGGCTCGGAAACTTCCTGAGCCACCCCTGCACCCTGAACCGGGCCTGAGCCGCCGTCCCCGCAGCCGTCAACCACTCGTGGCGGCGGCGCGACCAGGGGCGGTGAGCACCTGAAGCCGCACCGACCGCTCGCTCCGGAGCTCCTCAGCGGTTACAGCTGAAGTAGCCCTTGTGCCACTGCTTCTCCCAGTGGCCGGGGTGCCACTGCTTGCTCCAGTGTCCCTTGTGCCAGTGGTGGTGGCCGTCGTACCAGCCCGAGTGCCACCGGTGCTCCCAGTGCCCCTTGTGCCAGTGCTTGGTCCAATGGCCCGGGTGCCAGTGACACTTGGCGTCAAGCTGCTGGCCGACCGCTGTGGTGGTGTTCGGTGCGGCAGGAGTCGCCGCCGCCGACATCCCCGCGGTTCCGACGGCGGCTCCGCCGGCCATCAGCACTCCGGCCACGGCCGCCGCGAAGGAGCGCCTCACCTGCTGTGCCCGCATGGGTCCACATCTCCTCTCCGAAGCTCTGCGGCTCGTGAGGTGGCACTCCCCGACAGCGCCGCGACGAGCCACGCAGTGGGCTCACATAAAAGCGGCATAAATAAAATTTACCTCAGGTCG
This sequence comes from Streptomyces tubercidicus, assembly GCF_027497495.1. Classification (GTDB taxonomy): domain Bacteria; phylum Actinomycetota; class Actinomycetes; order Streptomycetales; family Streptomycetaceae; genus Streptomyces; species Streptomyces tubercidicus. Next base: position 242,292 of record NZ_CP114205.1, on the reverse strand, counting down.
GGAGGGAGTGGGATGTTTGCTTTGGGTGGCGGGTGGTGACTCCGCGCCATCGCGAATCCACGGTGGATCCATGACGAATCCACGGTGGATCCATCGCGCATCCGGATCGAGCCCGGCAAAGGGAGTGGCGTGATCGCGCGGCCATGACGCGAACCGGGCAAGGCGAAGGGAAGCGTCAGGATGCCGACCGTACCAATCCCCGTGAACGTTTCGGGTGCCTGCGGGAAGACGGGAAGGCCCGGCGGGCATCGGGAAGACGGGACCGCCCGGCGGGTATTACGGTCGACTTCTCGGTCGGCGGCGCTGGTCGGCCGGGCAGTTGTGATCAGGAGGTGGACCGGATGCTGGTGCTGGGGCGTTCGCAGGTCGAGGCGTTGCTCGATATGGATGCGCTGATCGATGCGCTGGCGTCGGCGATGGCGGATCTCAGTGCGGGCCGTGCGGCGGCCCCGGACCGCGTCGCCGTGACCGTGCCGGAACGGGACGCCTTCCTGGCGGCCATGCCGGGCTACGTTCCGTCGTCCGGGGCGCTCACCAGCAAGCTCGTCTCCGTCTTCCCGCAGAACGGCGGCACCCCCGTGCCGACCCACCAGGCACTGATCGCCGTCTTCGATCCGGAGACCGGAGCACCCACCGCGTTGTTGGACGGTACGGCGATCACCGCGGCGCGGACCGCCGCCGGCTCGGCGCTCTCCGCGCGCCTGCTGGCCCGTGAGGAAGCCTCGGTGCTGGCCGTTCTGGGCACCGGAGCACAGGCCCGGTCGCACGCGGAAGCGATGTGCCGGGTGCGCCCGATCCGGCAGATCCGCGTGGCCGGCCGCGACCGGACGAAGGCGGCCGCCCTGGCAGACGAGCTGTCCGCCGCGCTCCAGGTACCCGCCGAGGCCGCCGCCACCTACGCCGAGGCCCTCGACGGGGCCGATATCGCCGCCGCGGCCACCCACTCCGTCGAGCCCGTGATCCGCCGCTCCTGGCTGACACCGGGAGTGCATGTGACCTCGGTGGGCTTCAACCCGGAGGGCCGGGAGATCGACGACGCCACGGTCGCCGAAGCGCTGGTGTGCGTCGAGTCGCGGCAGGCCGCTCTGGCCCCTTTCCCCGCGGGCAGCAACGATCTGCTGCAGCCTCTCCGCGACGGCATCATCACGGACGCCCATGTGCACACCGAGCTGGGCGAACTCCTCACCGGCAGCAAACCGGGCCGCTCCTCGGACCAGCAGATCACCCTCTACAAATCCGTCGGGGTGGCGGTACAGGACGCCGCGGCCGCGGCCCTGGTCGTCGCGGCCGCCCGCGAGCGGTCGGTCGGGGCGGAGATCGCGTTGGAGTGAGGTGGCGGGAGTTGGAGTGGTGCGGTGGGGGCGGCGGCTGCGGGGCTGGCGCCTCTTTCCAGGTCCTTGCCCCTGGCTGTTGTGCGGCCGAACTCCGTTCCCGTTGGCTCCCCTTGGTCGCCGGGGCTCACGTCGGCGGCCGGATCACCCCGCCAGAACGCGTCGTTCAGAAGGCGCCCGCCGCACGCCTCAGCGTCCGTACGTCCGATGACACAGCCGCAGCAGGCCCGCCCGGACGCGGCCGGCGGCCATCCGGCACACCACGCCGGGGTCGATCGTCGAGCGGGGCCGCGGCGGCCGCCGGTGTGTGCGCGGCGGCGCCGCCGCCACATGATGCCGTTGCCTCGGCACCGTACGCACAGGCGCCGGCACCAGATGCGGCTGCGACGGAGCGGAGCGAGCGGGCTGCGGCACCGGCCGCCCCACGGGCCGCCGTTCCGCTCGGTTCCCCGGCGCGGCGTGCCGGGGCACGGCCCGCCCCTTCTGCGACGCCGCGTGCCGCTTCGCCTTTCGCCGTGCGGACGCCACGTCCACCAGCCGTTCACGCGACGCCCCCTGAGTGGGCAGCAGCAAGGGCGAGGGCCGGGCCGGGGCGACCGTGCGTCCGCCCGCTGCGGGCCCGGGGTCGGGCGGGGAGCCGTCGGAGGGAAGGGACATACAGCCGCCGACGGCCAGGAGGACGGCCGTCGCTGTGACGAGGCGAAGGAGGAGAGGGCGCACGCCTTCACGGTGTCGGAGGCCCGTGAGCTGTCCAAACGACGCGCCGGGCGTCCACGCGGACGAAGGACGGATACGAACTCCCGTGGCAGTCCCGGGCCGATGGTGAGGGCGTGGGCGGCGCGCCGCGTCCAGCCCTCATGGACAACCGCCCCCGCGTGCACAACCGCCCCCGCGTGCACAACCGCCCCCACGCCGACAGCCGCTCACATGGGCAGTGACCGCAGCCGCACCGGTCCCACCGGCCACCGCGCCCCCTCCCGCAATGGCGTCCACATGCTCCGCAGTGGCATCACCGCGGTGGTGTCCGCGGGCTGCTCGACCTCCACCTCCTCATGGAGCTCCTGCCAGCCGAGCCGCTGGTACAGGGGGAGGAGATGCGGCATGCAGAAGAGGAGTCCGTACCGCGGTCCCTTCGTGCGGGCGTGCTCCAGGGCGGCGGTCATGACGATCCGCGCAAGTCCCTGTCCGCGCAGGCCGGGTGCGACAACCACGCCGCCTACGCCGACCGCCCGGGTCTCCACGGAGCCGACCGCCAGGGGAACCGTCACCAGGCCGGTGTGCGCCACGAGCCGGCCGTCCCGTCTGACGCCGAAGTGCTCCTCTTTGGCCCTCCAGGTCAGCCCGGCCCAGGCGACTCCGAAGGGGTCCTCACCGTCCCCGACGATTTCGCTCAGTTCCGTCTTTGTGAACCGCGTCAGCCGGACCACGGCAGGCGAAGCGGAAGGCAGGTTCAGATTCGCTGTCATTCGTCGCATCCTGCTGTCTCCGTCGGCCGTTGGCAACGCTGTTCCTACGTCATGGGCCCGGCCCTACACCTGCGGCGTGGCGCCTACAGCAGCCCCAGGTCCGGGCCGAACACCTCATAGTGAATCGCTGCGGACGGCACGCCGGAGTCGAGCAGTTGGGCCCGTACGGCCTTCATGAACGGCATCGGCCCGCACAGATACGCGGTGGTGCCGACCGGAACGGCGAGCTGCGTCAGATCCATCAGCCCGGAGCGCACGGTCACCGAGGTCACCGCACCCTCGGTCTCCCGCCCCGCGCCTCCCTCCTCGTACCAGACCTCCGCCGTCGCGTCGGCGAGCTTGCCGGTGAGGCGGCGGAGATCCGTACGGAACGGGTGAGTGGCGGGCGAGCGGTCGGCGTGCGCGGTGATGATCCGGCGGCGGGAGCCGGTGGCGGCCAAGTGCGAGAGCATGCCGATCATCGGGGTGCAGCCGATGCCCGCCGAGGCGAAGAGCAGCGGCCCGTCGCCGTCGTCGGACAGCACCACATCGCCGAACGGCGGGCTCACATACAGGGTCTCCCCGCCGTGCACATGTGCGTGCAGATACCCGGACACCTCGCCCGCAGGAGCGTCGGGCCGGTCGCCTGCCGCCACCCGCTTCACGGAGATCTGCACCCCGCCGTCCAGCTGCCCGGACAGGCTGTACTGACGTATCTGCCGTGCGCCATCCGGGAGTTGGACCTGTACGGACACGTACTGGCCGGGCCGGGACACCGGGGCGGGCTCGCCATCGGCCGGCCGCAGAAGGAAGGTCGCCACCTCGTCGGTCTCCTCGACTCGGCCGGCCACCCGATACGGACGCCACACCGCGCCGTCCCGCATGCCCGCCTCCCTCAGGAGCCGCTTCTCGGCCGCGATCAGGGCATGGGCCATCAGCCAGTACACCTCGTTCCAGGCCCGCAGCACGTCGTCGGTGACCGCCTCGCCCAACACCTCGGCAAGGGCCGCGAAGAGGTGCTCCCGCACGATCGGGTACTGGTCCTCCCGCACCCCGAGGGAGGCGTGCTTGTGCGCGATCCGCCCGAGCATGCCGTCCGGTCGACTGTCCGGGTGCTCCAGGAGATGGCGTGCGAAGGCGGCGATGGACCCGGCGAGGGCCTGCCGCTGACTGCCGTTGGCCTGGTTGCCCCGGTTGAAGAGATCGCGCAGCAGCTCGGGATGAGCGGCGAAGAGCCTCTCGTAGAAGCGCGTAGTGATCTCGCCGATGGCTCCGCTCACGGCGGGGAGGGTGGCACGTACGGTCTCGGCGGACTTCGGCGACAGCATCAGCAACTCCGGACTCTCGAAGGGCGGGGAGAAGTGAAATGGCATCTGAGATGCGTATTTATGACCGCGAAAAAGGGCCGTGCGGGTTGCTCTGAGGTGCTCTCAGCCCGTAGGTGGCGTGGTTGGCGCCGACGTCAGACTCAGCAGCAGCGGTCCGGTCGGCGCTTCGATCAGATCGGCAACGGAGAGTGGATCGAGCGAGGCGTAGAACGCTTCCTGTGCCGCCCGCAGCGCACCGCGCAGCCGGCAGCCGCCATGCAGCGGACACGGCGGATCATCCTCGCACCCGACGACATCATCGGCCCCCTCCAGCTCACGCACCAGCCGCCCGAGCGACCCCGTGCGCCCCGCAGTCGTGAGGGCCAGCCCGCCACCACGCCCGCGCCGCGCTTCGACGGCCCCGAGATGCTGAAGCTTGCTCACCACCTTGGCGGCATGGGTGTACGGCACCTGCACGGCACTCGCCACCTCCCGGGTGGTGGGCGCGTCGCCCGCATCCCCGAGCACCGCCAGGCGCATGGCGATACGGAGGGCGATGTCGGTGCTTTTGGTCAGTCGCACAGGGGTACTCTATAGAAGTGGCATTCAAGATGCCAATTAAAATCAGGGGGTCAGGCGAGGCGGCGCGCGAGAGCGAGAAGCTGAAGCTCGCCCCCTACTCGACGCGGATCAGGGGCTCATGACGGATGGGGAAGTTCACCGAGCGAGCGATGAAGCACACCGAGTGGACTTCGTTGTGCAGGGCGCGGGCCCGGTCCGTCATCGATGCGTCGGCGACGGTCACCTCGGGACGAAGTATGACCTCGGTTATCTGGCCTCCGCCGCCGGTCGCGTCCATGGTCATGACTCCGTGCGCCCGGTCTTCGTAGTCGACAACGGTTACCCCGCCGACCGCGCACAGATGGAGGTACCAGAGCATGTGGCACTGGGCGACGGAGGCCACCAGCAGTTCCTCGGGGTTCCAGCCGGCCGGGTCGCCGCGAAAGGCCGGGTCGGAGGAGGCGGCGATGGGGGGCTTTCCGGTCGCCAGGACTTCATGGGCACGGCTGAAGGAGCGGTAACTGTCCGTTCCTGAGCCGAGGTTGCCGGTCCACTCGATCACCACGTCGTAGGTGTGCGTCTCAGTCTCAGTCATGCGGCCAGGATAGGGAGGGGTCAGCCAGCCCCGCTCGAATGACGACTTCGTGGGGACAACCTCAGTGGTGCCGGCCGGCGGCCTGTTGTTGGAGGTAGGCGGCGACGTCGGCCACATCGTCGGCGATGGTCAGGACGCCGGTGATGTCGGCGGTGGGGGTGGCGGCGCCGTTCACTCCGGCGAAGAAGACGTCGTAGTGGCCTTTGCGAGTCTCCAGGTAGCCGGCCGTGGTTTCGGCGCCTACGGCCAGTCGGTCGTTGAGGAGGTCGCCGCCGGCCGCGGTGCCGGTCTTGGCGAAGACCTTGCCGCGTGAGGGGCAGGCGCGGCAGGAGGTCGCCAGGGTTCCGTCGACGCCCAGGATCGGTAGTGCGGTGCGAAAGCGCGCCGCCTCGGGGGTGCGCTGCCAGTACGTCAGGATCTGTGCCAGGGCGCGTGGGGTGGTGCGGTCGGCCGGGTTGCCGCCGCGGCCGTCGGCGAGTTGTACGGCCTTGCGGTCCACCTGGGCGCGCTCCAGGAACCTGGCCAATACGGGGAACCCGTCCTCGCACCGGTTGCTTCCCGTACGGGTCGCCATCAGGCACATCCCCAGGTTCGCCCCGAGATTGTGGCTCACCTTGAGGATGAGCTTGGCGTACTGGGCATACGTGGGGGAGGTGTAGCGGGCCACGGTGGGGGCGCCCTGGTAGGTGCGCGGCAGCTGGCGGGCGGGGTTGGGGCCGACGGGGTTCGCGCGGACCTGGACGCCGGCCCGCTTCAGTGCCTCGATCAGGGCGGTGCGGCCGAAGGCGTTCGGGTCTTTGATGGCGGACACCCGGAGGACCGGGGCCGAGCCGGCGGCGATGGTGCCGGACAGCTGGATGCGGGTGCCGTCGGGGGAACTGCTGACGTTGATGTCGGACGGTGTGCCCGCCGCGACCGTGCGGACGGAGGAGGTGACGTGGTAGGGCGCGACCTTCGGGCGCCAGTCCAGCCCGGCGGGGGTGCCTGCCTTGGCGCCGGGGGAGGTGAGCAGATCGATGACGTTGTCATTGATGATCAGCGGGGTGGGGACCGGATCGAGGGCGGGATCCCGGTGGAACAGGCGCGCGTCGATGACCACATCGCCGTCGACCCGGCGGATTCCCGCCCGACGTACCTGCCGGGCCAGCTGGTCGATGCCGGCCAGCGGGTCCTCGGGGGTGAGGGTGGCTCCCGGGACATCGTTGGCGTAGGTGTGGTCGATGGACGTGAACGCGACCGTCCCGTCCCTGCGCGTTCTGCCGCCGAGGGTCAGATCGCCCTGCGCGACCAGGTCCAGGTTGCCCTTGAGCGTCGCGTTCCGGCGCCTTCCGACGGCGTACACCGGCGTGACGAAACGGTGGTCGCCGCCCAGGGTGTGCCAGGTCCCGCTGACGCTGAACAGTTTGGCCACCGAACCGGGGAGGAAGAACTGGTCCGCGAAGCGGGAGTAGGACACCCTGCCGGTCCGCGGGTTCTGCTGGAACAGCCCCCACTGGGCATGGCGGTAGTCCGGCTTCCGCATGATCGCGGCGATCCGCGGATCCAGCTCGCGCGGCGCGGCGGACGGCGCCGCCTGGACGAGGCCGGTGATGACGACGCCGACGGACAGCAGCACGCCCAGGACGACGGCTCTGCGCCGCCGGGCCGGCCGCGGTGTGACGGAGGGGGTCATACAGACTCCACCAATGGTGTGGTTCTGCTGCATATCGGTAGATATGCGCTCCCTGGTGACGGTACTGCTCGCCACCACGGCCGGGCCGCGGCGCGTCGGACGGGGTCCCCCGGACGCCCCAGCGCCGCGGTCCGGACGGCCCCGACCGGGACGGTCAGACCCGCCGGACGAGGAGTTCGGTGTTGCGGTCCGCTGCCGTGCCCGCCCGTCCTTCGTCGACCGTGCCTGTCATGCCGGCGGCGAGGCCGGGGGCGTTATAGGACAGCTCGCGGTAGAGGGAGGCGAGGCCGACGGCCGACAGGTCGTCGAAGTCCGTGCGGTGCGGTGCGGCGGACTCGATGAGGGTGGTGAACAGGGAGAGTGTCCCGTCGTGGTTGTCGACGAGTTCGATGACCCGGGCATGTTGCGGATAGTCCACATGCGAGGCGGTGTTGACCTCCCAGAAGGAGCGGGCGGCCGTCGGGTGGGCGTGCGGGGTGATGCGATTGATGTGGCTGTGGCCGTTGATCCACGCGACGACGTTGGGGAACCGGCTCAGCAGGGCGATGACCTCGTCGCCGTCGTGCCGCCGCTCCTCGGCGCGCGCCGCGTCCGGGCGCCGGGTCATACTCGGGCTGTGATGGTGGCTGAACACCAGGATGTGGGCGTCATCGGCGCTCGTATTGCGCACCAGCCGCCCGTCCGTGTCGTAATGACGGGAGCTGTGCGCGGCCAACGTCCGCTCCAGCCACTGGAGTTGCTCGGTGCCCAGCGACCCTTCGTAGTGCCCGCTGCGGTAGGTGGTGTCGATGCTGATGCCGATGACGCCCTCCGCGACGGGAAAGGAGTAGTACATCCGGTCGCCGTCGAGGTGGTTGTCGGTGTAGCCGTGTCCGACGGGTCCCGCACCGGCGAAGGCCGGGTTCAGATGAGCCCGCAGATATTCGTGCGGTGTGGCCATGCGGCGGCGCTCGTCGGGGGTCACGCTCCGCGCTCCGGCCGCATTGCGCCGGAGGATGTCCTTGAGCACGGTGCTCTTGGGGTCGTCGCCGCTGTCCAGCACCTTGGCGAACGCGGCCACATCGGCCGCCGGTACGGAGAACACCTTGCGCGACCCGGTGATGTACTCCGTCAGCATCGGATCCTGCGGGGCCAGACAGCCGCCGGGCAGGTCGTCGTGGTTGCCGGGCGTCGAGTACCAGGGCATCCGCAGACCGGGACTGACGACCGGGCGCATCGCGGCGTCGAGATAGCCCGGTATCTCCGGCAGACCCCGCTTCTTGTCCTGGTCGCGCAGACCGTCATCCGGGTGCCAGTACAGCGCGAGGCCGGAGTTCTGGACGCCTTCGAAGGACGTCGGGTCTCCCGTGTTGGGGGTGATGCGGCCGCCGCTCATCAGGGTGAGGAACCACTCCAGCTCCACCATGGAGTGGTTGTCGATGTTGTCCCCGGTGGACATGACGAACGCCGGCGGACGGCCCGTGTGCGGTCCGACGCCGAGCGCGTTGGCCTGCTCCACCAGCGAGACCGAACCGGCCACCGACAGCGCCTCCTGCGCCCGCCACGACCCCGGCGAGCCCGCGCGCAGGAACTCGGTGCGCAGTGGGCTCTGCACGTCGACCACATGGAGGTCGGTGAACTGGACGAAGCACGCCAGCGGGGTGCGCCGGTCCTGGCGCCCGGCCGCCGCGGAGGCGAGTTCACCCCGGACGACCAGCGGCCAGCCCGGGCCGGAGGTGAGGCGGCGGTAGCCGCTGCTGCCGACGAGTTGCGCCGCGGTCTCCAGCGTGGTGGCTCCGTACGGTGCCGCTCGCCGTACGGCCGGGCGGGCCGACGCGGCGCGGGGGAGAGTCTGCGCCTGTCGGGCGCCGGAAGCCGCGCTGCTGCTGCGCTGGCCCGGCAGCGCCCACGCGGCACCGGTTGCGGCGACGGCGGCACCGGAAGTGAGGAGAAACTGACGACGGTTGGTGGGGATGTGGGTCATACCGGCCATGCGGCCCTCCGTGCCGTGGCCGGCATGTCCGGCCAGAGCGGTGTCACCAAGCGGAATGTCTCATTCAGAGCTTCGGCGGCAGGCGTGACCGATAGCTGAACGAACCCGGAACGCGGTACACCCATTGCCTGTCGCTTACGACCGCCGCCCGCTCCCCGGTCACGCCCCGGCCGTAAGCCGCGCATGGCCACGCGATGTCCGGTACATCTGTCGGAGGCAAACGAGGGGGAAACCTCCCGCCCGCCGACGGCAACGGCGACGCGGAAACCGGTCTCCCGCTCCGCACCGCCCCCAGTTCCCTACGGCAGGAGAGTCCATGACCGGCAGCGTCGCCCCCATCCGGATCACGTCCTACGGCGCCCGCTGGGGCGCCCCGCCCCGGCATGACACCGGCGCACTCGTGCTGGACGTCCGCGACCGGATGTGGGACCCGGCCGACACCGCGATCACCGCGCCACTCGTCGCACTGACCGGCCTGGACCCCGAGGTCCGCGACTACGTCCTGTCCGCCCCGGACGCCCGGCAGACCGTCGAACGCACCGGCCGTCAGCTGCTCGCCCTGCACCGGGCCGCCACCGGCGAGGCGGTGCATCTGTACGTCGCCTGCTGGTACGGCCGCCACCGGGCTCCGGCCGTCGCCCGTGCCGTCGCCGACTGGCTCGCCGAGCGCGGGACCGCCGCCGATGTCGAACACCGCGATATGGCCCGCCCGTTGATCCACAGCGAACCCGTCAGGCAACTGGAGGCATGTGCCTTCTGCCGGATGGCGGCCGGTACGGATCCCACCCCGCTCGTCCGTGACTGGCCGGAAGCCTTCGCGATCGTGCCCCGCCGCCCGGTCACCCCCGGACACCTCCTGGTCATCCCGCGCCGCCATGTCCGGGACGCGACGACGGACCCCGCCGTGACCGCCGCGGTCATGCAGCGCGCGGCGGAGCTCGGCGGGGAAGTCAAGGGGGACCTGAACCTCATCACCGCGGCGGGTCCGGCGGCGACACAAACGGTCTTCCACGCCCATGTCCATCTGGTCCCGCGCCGCCATGGCGACGGGCTGCCGCTGCCCTGGGCTCGGGCTCCGAGGGGGGAGTGACCGGTCCCTGCTTCCCGGTCGCCGTCTCCGGCCCCCGATCCCGGCTGCCTTTTCACCACTCCAACGTCTCTTCTCCGCCCCAGGCCCCGGCTGCGCGGCGTCCTTCCTTGGCCGGGGTCGGGCGATGGCCCAGGTTGAGGGCGGTACCGAGGTCGACGGACGGGTCGAGGGCGGCGTCGATGCGGGCCTGGAGCAGGGGGCCGCCGCCGGTGAAGCCGTGGGTGCCGAGCGCCGCATTGAACTCGGCGGCGGCCGCCGCGGTGACCGTGATGCCGGTGTTCATCCGCAACGCCGCGGCGTGTTTGTCGATGGCGGCGGCGATGGCAGGCCGGGTGAAGGTGCCCAGGGTCATCTTCGGGCCGTGGTTCAGCTGGGCGCGGAGGGTGCCCTGGCCGAGGTCGATGGTGAAGCCGAGGACCTTGACGACCTTCCTGGTCGTGCGGTTGAACAGGGCGATTCCCGCATCGGCCAACCGCAGCTCACCGCCGACCTTGCCACCGCTGTTGGTGACCGCGCCGCCCTTGATGGCCAGGCTGATGCCGTCGGAGCCCTCGTGCGGTGTGACGGTGCCCCGGGCATCGACGCGCGCGATCGCCACACCGTTCGCCTTGAGAGCGGCGAGGAGGGCGGGAGGCATGGCGAAGCGGGCCGAGCCGCCCTGGACAGGGACCTCGGTGTGACCGGCCGGGCGGGCCGGGGTGGGCCGGCCGTCGGGCGGCGGGGCGGTGGCGGCGGGCTGTGCCGGGGCCGGGGCGGCGGCGAGAAGAGCGGTGGTGAGTGCCAGAACGGCAGCTGTGGCGAGTGGGCGAGCGCGCATCTGTATCCCTTTCTCCGGTGCGACCGAGTGCTGGAGCGGGCGCGGGGGAGAAGGCCGCCGGCTCCCGGTCGATGACCTTTGCACCCCACACCCGTTCCGTAATCACGTCGTCACTTTAAGTGCCCAATGGGTGAAGTGGCGGCGCCTGCCCGTCGTCGGTGTGGGAGCGCGGACGATGGCGGGCGGCCGACCCGTCCGATGGCTGGACCAGGAGCGTCGTGTATATGGCCCGGAACTCCGGCTCCTCGAACCAGTTCGCCGTGCCGTCCGGGGCACCATCGCCCCGTCCCCGGGTCCGTTCGCCGCCAACTTCTTCGGCCAGATGGCCTACCAGCACGCCAACGCCACCTATCTGACCCTCCTGGGCGCGCCTGTCGTCCCCGCGTCATCCCCGGCCGAACCGAGCCTCTGACCCCTGAACTGCCGCTTCCCGGGCGGAGTTTGGCTGCCCTACCGTAGGGCGCCATGAAGATTCTGATCATCGGCGGCAGCGGATTCCTGGGTACGGAACTTGTGCGCCAGGCGACGGCCGCCGGCTGGGAGACGGCCGCGACGTACTGTTCCCGCCCCAGCAGCGTGCCCGGAGTCTCGTGGCATCGCCTCGACCTTCGCGCCGCCGGGCATGTCGATGAGGTACTGGCCGCGACCGCGCCCGATGCCGTCATCAACGCAACGAGCGGGGAGAGCGACTGGGCGGTGACCGCCGACGGCTCGGTCCGCGTGGCGATGGCCGTGGCGAAAGGGGGCTGCCGCCTGGTCCATGTCTCCAGCGACGCGGTGTTCTCCGGTTCCCGGATTCACTACGACGAGACCTGTCTGCCCGACCCGGTCACCCCCTACGGCGCGGCAAAGGGCGCCGCCGAGACCGCTGTGCGGCTTCTGACCCCGGCCGCCGCGGTCGTACGCACCTCATTGATCATCGGAAACGGCGGCTCCGTACACGAGCGCATGGTCCACGACCTGGCCGACGGCACACGCGACGGTGTGCTGTTCACCGACGACATCCGCCGCCCGGTGCATGTCGAAGATCTGGCCTCCGGCCTGCGGGAACTCGCCGTGTCCGACCGGGCCGGGATGTTCCACCTCGCCGGAGCGGACGCCCTCAGCCGTCATGAACTCGGCGTTCTCCTCGCCCGACGCGACGGACTCGACGCCGCCCAACTCCCTGCCGGACGCCGAGCCGACACCCCTATCCCCGGGGCGCTCGATGTCCGCCTCGACAGCGGCGCCACCCAGCGGCACCTCCAAACCCGGCTGCGCGGAGCCCGGGAGTTCCTGTCGGCGGGGTGAGGTGAAAGCGGAGCACCCCAGCTCTGGTCCTGTCGCGCACCCATCGGTAACTTGTTCCTGGTCCGTCGGTGGTGTGCCTGCCGGGCGGCCGCTTGTCGGAGGAAGCCGGCGAGCCCCTCCGACGAAACAGGCGGAAGACGTGCAGCCGCGCTTACGCTCCATGTGCCGTGCCCTGGCGATGTGCCTCGTAGTGACGGGGCTTGCCGTCCCCCACGCCATCGCGGCCCCCGCCCCGCCGGACGCTCCCGGGTCCGGACCATCGGCCGCCGGGAAGGCCGCCGGGAAGGCCGCTGGGAAAGCAGACGGTAGAGGCGACGGAAAGGCCGGCGGGAAAGCCGTCGAGGCATGGACGGCTCCGCTCTCCACCCGGGGCCGCTATATCGTCGACGCCGACGGCAAGCGGTTTCGGCTGAAGTCCGCCAACTGGGACGGGGCGCAGGGCTCCTGGAACGGGTCGGGGGACATCGGCGACCCGGGGACTCATCACAGCGGACAGGACTCGCACGGCATACCGCTCGGCCTCGACCGCGTACGGATCTCCACCCTGCTGGACGACTTCCGCGGACTGGGGCTCAACAGCATCCGGCTGCCGTTCTCCAACGAGATGATCCGTTCCACGGCCCCCGTGCCGGATGCCGCGGTCGCCGCCAATCCGCAGCTACGCGGCAAGACACCGCTGCAGATCTACGATGCCGTGGTCGCGGCCCTGACCGAGGGCGGCTTCGCAGTCATCCTCAACAACCACACCAACACCACCCGTTGGTGCTGTGGTCTCGACGGCAATGAGCGGTGGAACAGCCGCCAGTCCACTCGGCAATGGGCCGACGACTGGGTCTCCATGGCCCGCCGCTACCAGCACAACGGCCGCGTGGTGGGGGCGGACCTCTACAACGAGGTGCGCCGTGACGTCCTGGACGACCCCAACTGGGGCCTGGGCGACAGCCACGACTGGCAGGCCGCCGCGCAGGAGGCGGCGGACCGGATCCTCACCGAGGCCAACCCCCGGCTCCTCATCGTCATCGAGGGAATCAACTGGACCGGCGTGCCGGTGGACGGCCTGCCGCACGGCCGCCCCACCCTCGCCCCGGTCCGTCAGCTCTCGCACACCCTCGTCACCTCCGGGAAGCTCGTCTACTCGGCCCACTTCTACAGCTACACGGGCCCGCATCACAGCGGCGCCACGGGGATGGGGGAGACCCACGACCCCCGCTATCAGGACCTGACCCGCGATCAGCTCCGGGACGTACTGCACGACCAGGCGTTCTACGTCTCCGCAGAGAGCGGCCAGCACTTCACCGCACCCCTGTGGATCAGCGAATTCGGCATCGGCTCCGAGGAATCGGGCGCGGCCGCCCGCGCCTGGTTCGGCAACCTCACGGACTACCTCGCCGAAACCGACACGGACTTCGCCTACTGGCCGCTCGTCGGCTGGAGCACCGACGGCCAGGGGCGGCCGGCCGGGGACAACTGGGCCATGCTGCGATACGACAACGCCGGGCGCCGTACCGGAGTTCTCGACGGCGGCGACTGGCGGGCGACCGCCTGGAACCGGCTCATGACCGCGCCACAGAAGACGGGACCGGTGCCATTGACGCCCACGTGGCATCAACTCACCACCGATCACCGCGACTTCGTCCAGTCCCTGAGCGCCCGGTCCCTGGGCGACTGGGACAACGGCGCCCGCAAAGCGGCCTGCCCCGACGGCGAACGGCTCATCGGCCTGAGCCACACCCGAGGCCGCGGGCTGTGCACCGACGCCCCCACGGCCCGCGATCCGCGCGCACCCGGCAGTGTCCCCATCGTGGTGCGGGACGAGCGATATGTCCCCGCCGACGGGGACTGGGCGCCCGGCTACAGCAAACTCCAGTGCCCCGACGGGCACTTCCTGACCGGCTACAGCCTACGGGGAGAGAAGGTCTCCGCCGCGCTGTGCACACCGGCCCGCAGCGCTCTCGGCATGGCGGGGAACACCCTCTGGTTCGACCGCGGCGACAACCGTCCGCCCGGCGACCCCGGCGGCGACTTCGCCCATGGCCACTACAAGGGGCAGTGCCCCGCCACCTCCTATGCGGCGGGGATCGCCTACACCAGCCGTGTCGGACACTCGGGCCGCCCCGACGCGCTGCTCTGCCGCCCCCTGACCCGAGAGAAAAGCTGACCCGAGAGGAAGACTGAGTCGACCGGCCATGGGTGTGGGCGGCTCCCGCGTATCGTTGGGGCCGCCCGCGACGTGGCGAAGGAACACCGCCGACTGCCACCGCCAGGTAACCGATACCCGCCGTGATCGTTCTCAGGTGATGAAACGCATCGTCACCGCCTCGCTCCTTGCCCTGTCCTGCCTGCTCCCCGCCGCTCCGGCGTACGCCGACGGCCCCGAGCGGATGCCTCAGGTGGCCGGCCAGGGCCTGGTCTCCGCCTACCGGGCCCTGAACTTCGATACGTCCGTCCAGCTCAGGGACGGGCGCGGTGCGGGGCGCCATGTGCTGTGGCCGGCGAGCTGGAAGGTCTGCTCGCAGAGCCCGGAGGCGGGCACGCCCCTCCAGGACCGCCATGCCACGCTCATCGTCGTCAAGACCCATGAGGCGTGTCCGGTCTGACACCCGGCCCTGACACCCGGCCCTGACACCCGGCGCGCCCGCAGCGCCGCGTCGATCAGCCGAGCGGATCAGCCGGGTGGGTCAGCCGAGCGGGATACGGCCCTTGCTCCGCATCGCGGCGCGGACGCGGTCCTCGGCGAGGCGGCGGCCCGCGGCGTGCGGGGTGATGTCCTGCTGGCGGGCCTCGTCCAGGACCGTCACCGCGTTGGCCCGCAGCCTGGCCGAGACCGATTCGAAGATGCTCGCTGTGCCGGGCCGGAAGCCGGAGTAGCGGGCATCCATCGCGAAGGCGGCCGCGACCACGCCGCCCGCGTTGGCCACGAAGTCGGGGAGCACGGTGATCCCGCGCCCGGCGAGAATGGTCCGGGCATCCGCCGAGGTCGGCAGGTTCGCGCCTTCCACGATGAGCTTTGCCTTGATCTGGTGCGCGGTGTCGCCGGTGATGACGTCCTGGAGCGCGGCGGGCACCAAGATGTCGCAGTCCACGGTGAGTTCGGCGCCTGACGGGAGCGCGATACCGGCCGGGTGGCGGGTGACGAAGTGGTCGCCGTGCTCGTCACGCGCCGACAGCAGGGCGCCCACATCGAGACCGCTGGGGTCGTGCAGCACCCCGTGGGCGGTGGACACCGCCACGATTGTGGCGCCCAGCTCCGCGAACCGGGTGGCGGCCGCGCTGCCGACCGCGCCGAAGCCCTGCAGGGCGACCCGGGAGCCGGCCAGCGGCAGCCCTTGGTGCTGCGCCGCGGCCTCGGCCGCCTCCGCCACGCCGTAGCCGGTGACGCCGAGCTTGTCGTAGGCCACGCCGCCGAGATGCTCGGGAGTGCCGACGGCGGCCCCGCGGTCGCCCAGCTCGTCCTGGATAATGGCGGCATCACTCTCCGTCAGGCCCATATCGAGCCCCATCACATACTCGCGGGGCACCTCGTTGGACAGCGCACGGGCGAACGCACGCAGCACCGCTTCCTTGTCGCGGGATGCCGGGTCGGCGACGATGCCGGCCTTGGCGCCCCCGTAGAAGAGATCGACAGCGGCCCACTTCCAGGTCATCACCCGGGCCAGCCGGGAGACTTCCTCCACGGTCACGCCGGGGCTCATCCGGGTTCCGCCCTTGCCGATGCCGCGGGCGGTGTTGTCGATCACCAGGACGCCCTTCATACCGGTGCGCCGGTGCGAGACCACGACGGTCTTTTCGGGGCCCCACTCGTCGATGAGGGAGAGTGCGTCAGTCACGGGTGTGTTCCTTCTCGGTAGGAAGCGAAGCGAAGCCGGATCGGGCGGAGGGTCGGCCGGGGGCAGTGCCTGGGCGATCAGCTGGGCGAGATGGGTGCCGCCGCGCGAGGTCTGCTGGGCGATCTGGGTGCGGCAGCTGAAGCCGTCGGCCAGGATCCGGGTGTCGGCGGGGGCCGAGCGCACCGCGGGGAGCAGCACCTGTTCGCCCGCGGCGACCGAGACCTCGTAATGGCCGCGTTCGAAGCCGAAGTTGCCGGCCAGGCCGCAGCAGCCGGAATCGAGCGCGGTGTTGTCGACGCCCATCCGCTCCAGCAGCGCGCTGTCGGCGCCGAAGCCGGAGGTGGCGTGCTGATGGCAGTGGGTCTGGCTGAGCGAGCGGGCGTCGATCCGCGGGGGCTGCCACCCGGGGGCGTGGTGGACGAGGAGTTCGGCGAGGGTGAGCGTGGCGCGGGAGAGGGCGCGGGCGTCCTGGTCGCCGTCGAGGAGTTCGGGGAGGTCGCTCTTGAGGGCCGCCGTACAGCTCGGCTCCAGTCCGACGACGGGGAGACCGGCGGTGACGGCGGGGGCCAGTGCGGCGGCGGTGCGCCGGGCGATACGGCGGGCGGTGCCGAGCTGTCCGGTGGTGATCCAGGTGAGCCCGCAGCACTGGGTGCCGTCCGGGACCTGGACCCGGAATCCGGCGTCTTCCAGCACCGCCACTCCGGCCTTGAGGACCTCGGGGCTGAAGTGGTTGTTGAAGGAGTCGACCCACAGCACGACCGGGCCGCGCAGGCCGTCTCCTTGCGGCGTACGGCGGCGGAACCAGGTCAGGAAGGTCTGCTCGGCGAAGCGGGGGAGTTCCCGCTGGGCGGCGATCCCGCCGAGCCGTTTGACGGCCGGGGCCAGCCGGGAGGAGGTGACCGCGTTGACCAGGCCGGGGGCCCGGGAGGCCAGCCGGGACAGCAGCGGCAGCCAGCCCATGGTGTAGTGCGAGGCCGGCCGCAGCCGTCCCTTGTAGTGGTGGTGCAGGAACTCCGACTTGTAGGTGGCCATGTCCACTCCGACGGGGCAGTCGGTGCTGCACCCCTTGCAGGACAGACACAGATCGAGGGCGTCGCGCACCTCGGTGGAGCGCCAGCCGTCGGTGATCACTTCGCCCTGCGTCATCTCGTACAGCAGACGGGCGCGGCCGCGGGTGGAGTCCTTCTCGTCCCGGGTGACCCGGTAGCTGGGGCACATCACATCGCCGCGCTGATCCGCCGAGCGGCATTTGCCGACGCCGACGCACCGGCGGGTGGCCTTGGCGAAGTCCCCGTCGTCGGCGTGGAAGGGGAAGACGGTGGCCAGCGGCAGCGGGGTGCGGTGCGGGCTGACGCGCAGATTCCCGTCGACCGGCAGCGGCTGGACGATCATCCCGGGGTTGAGGCCGTTGTCGGGGTCCCAGATGCCCTTGAACTCCTCGAACAGGGCGATGACCTCGGGGCCGTACATCAGCGGCAGCAGCTCGGAGCGGGCCTGCCCGTCGCCGTGCTCACCGGACAGCGAGCCACCGTGGGCGGTGATCAGCCGGGCGGCGTCGGTGACGAAGGCGCGGAAGACGGCGGTGCCCTGCTCGGTGCCGAAGTCGAAGTTGATACGGACGTGCAGACAGCCTTCGCCGAAGTGTCCGTAGACGGCGCCCTGCAGCCCGTGCTGCTCCAGCAGTTCGGTGAACTTGCGGAGATAGGAGCCCAGTTGCTCGGGCGGGACGGCCGCGTCCTCCCAGCCGGGCCAGGCCTCGGAGCCGTCGGGCATACGGGTGGCCAGCCCCGCACCGTCCTCCCGGATCCGCCACAGGGTGCGGGCCCGCACGGGATCGGTGATGACCTCACTGCCGGTGCATCCCGCGGCCCGGTGCGCGGCCTCGGTCAGCGCCTCGGCCTGCCGGGGCAACGCCTCGGCGCTGCCGCCGAGTTCGGCGAACAGCCAGGCCCGCGCGTCCGGCAGGGTGTCGATGGCGGCCCGGGTCGCGGGCCGGGTGACGATATCGGTCAGCGCGTGGTCGAGCCCTTCCAGCGCCAGCGGCTGATGCGCCAGCAGCGCGGGAACCGCGTCGGCCGCGGCACAGGCGTCCGAGAAGCCGAGGACAACCAGGGCCCGCGCCGGGGGAGGGGAGACGAGACGGACGGTCGCGGAGAGAATGACGGCCAGTGTGCCCTCGCTGCCGACCAGCGCCCTGGCGAGGTTGAAGCGCCGCTCGGGCAGCAGCTGTTCCAGGGCGTAGCCCGACACCTGGCGCGGGAACCGTCCCAACTCGGTGCGCAGCGTCGCCAGATGGCGCTGGGTGAGACGGTGCAGGGCGGCGATCAGCTCGCCGCGGTCGTCTCCGGCGGCGATGGCCTCGTCGATCTCCTCCGCGGTCATCTCGCCGAGCCGGATGACCGTGCCGCGGTAGGTGACCACATCGAGTTCCACGATGTTGTCCGCGGTGCGGCCCCAGGCGAGGGAGTGCGAGCCGCACGCATTGTTGCCGATCATGCCGCCCAGTGTGCAGCGGCTGTGGGTGGACGGATCGGCGCCGAACAGCAAGCCGTGCGGTGCGGCGGCCTGCTGCAGCTCGTCCAGCACGATGCCGGGCTCGACGGTCGCGGTGCGGGCCTTGGGGTCCAGCGCCAGCAACCGGTGGAAGTGCCGGGAGAAGTCGAGCACCACGCCCGGCCCGACGGCCTGCCCTGAGGTGCTGGTGCCCGCGCCGCGAGCGGTGACCGGCACGCCCAGACGGCGGCAGACGGCGAGCGCGTTCTGGATGTGCCGCCGCTCGGCGGGGAAGACGACCGCCAGCGGGATCTGACGGTAGTTGGAGGCATCGGACGCGTACTGTGCCCGGCGGCCGGCGTCGCCGGCGACCTCGCCGCAGTCCCCCGCGCCGAGCGCTTCGGCCACAGCTGCCGCGTCGAGGCTGCCGAGACCCTGCGCTGTTGTGGTCACCGTGCTTGCTCCTTTGTGCTCACCGGTCACGTTCGGCCTGGTGGAACCACGATGTGGGCCGGGCGAGGCAGCGGACAAGACCCAGCAGGACGAAAGAATTGACTCATGAGGGCAATGAATGCTTATGCTCAACTCCTGCGTCCCCGGGAGCTCGCCTTGCTGAAGCCACTGCATCTGCTCACGCTGAAGGCCGTCGTCCGCAGCGAGTCCTTCGCCCTCGCGGCCCGCGATCTCGGCTACACCGCGTCCGCCATCTCGCAGCAGATCTCCTCCCTGGAGAAGGAGACCGGACTGGTGCTGTTCGAGCGGGAGGCACACGGCATCCGCCCCACCGCCGCCGCCCACCGGCTGGTCGATCTCAGCACCCATGTACTGGCCGCCATGGACGATCTGGACCACCAGGTGCAGGAGCTCGCCACCGGCGCCACCGGCCGGCTGCGGCTGGGCAGCTTCCCCACGGCCGACGTCCGGCTGGTGCCCTCGGCGCTGTCCGCCCTCGTCGAGACCCATCCGCGCGCGCAGATCCAGCTGGAGGAGGCCGAACCCGAAGAGCTGATCACCGCGCTCAGCCACGGTGACCTGGACGTCGCGCTGGTCTACGAGTACGGGCTCAGCCCCCGGCAGTGGCCGGCCGGCCTGACCCGCCATCACCTGCTGCGGGAGGATCTCCTGCTGCTCAGGGCCCGGGGGAGCGGGCTGAGCGCCCAGCTGTCCCAGCTGTCCGGGGCCCGCTGGATCACCAGCCGGGAGGACACCGCCGGCGCACGGTCGTTCGTCCGGCTGTGCGCGGCCGCGGGCTTCGAGGCCGCCGTCGCCTTCCGCAGCAACAACTACGCCGTGGTGCGCGAGCTGGTCTCCGCCGGCCTCGGTGTGGCCGTGGTCCCGGCGCTCGGGCATCTGCCCAGTGCGGACGTCGAAGCCACCCGGCTCACCCAGCGCTCCGCCCACCGCCAGGTGATGGCGCTGCACCGCAGTGAGAACAGCAATCCGCTGCTGCCCACCGTGCTCAGCTGTCTGCGCCGTGCGGTGCCGTCCGGCGAGCCGCATCTGCATCCGGCGGACGACGGCTGACGGGCCGGGCGGCCGCGCGCTCCGTCCCTCCCGGGGAGGGAGGAGGGACGGAGCGCCGGTCAGGGACGGCCGATGGCCCGTCACGGAACGGGCGCGGGATCGGCCTCATCGGATTCGGACATGTCGTCCAGGGCGTCGAGATCCACCGAGCCGCCCGGCATGACCTCGCGGGTCCGCCGGTAGCCGTAGGCGGCGTAGATGACCAGGCCGACGACCAGCCAGCAGCCGAGCCGCGCCCAGGTCTGCCACTGGAGGAACGACATCAGCCAGATCGAGAAGGCGATCCCGAGGACGGGCACCACCGGCATGCCGGGACAGCGGAAACCCCGCTTGAGGTGCGGCTTCTTGTAGCGCAGCAGCAGCACGGAGGCGGAGACCACCACAAACGCCAGCAGCACGCCGATATTGGTGAGTTCGGCGACGGCGTTGATGGGCAGCACCCCCGCCAGCACGGCGGACACCGCACCGATCAGCCAGGTGGCGCGGTGCGGAACCTTGCGCTTGGGGTGGATGGCGCCGAACCACGCGGGCATCAGCCCGTCGCGGCTGAGGGCGTACCAGAGCCGCGAGGCGCCCATCATGAAGGAGAAGGTCACGGTGACAATGCCGATGACCGCGCCGACGGCGATCACATTGGCCAGTCCGCTCAGCCCCACGCTCTGGAAGGCGCTGGAGATACCGCTCTTCGGATTGATCTCGCTGTAGTGCTGCATCCCGGTGAGCACCACGCAGACCAGCACATACAGCACCATGGAGACCGCCAGCGACAGCATCATCGCCTTCGGCAGCTTGCGCCGGGCCTCCAGTGACTCCTCCGCGGCGGTGCTCAGCGCGTCATAGCCGAAGACGGCGAAGAAGACCGTCGCCGCCCCGGTGAACGCCCCGCCGAGACCGAACGGCGCGAAGGGCTGCAGATTGCCGCTGTCGACCTTGGTGAAGCCGACCACGATCACCAGCAGCACGATCGCGATCTTGACGATGGTCAGCACCGTCTCCACCCGGGCCGAGGTGCGGGTGCCACGGGTCAGCAGCCAGGCCACCCCGAGGCAGATCGCCACCGCGAGCAGATCGACCCGGTGGCCGGCTCCGGTGCCGGGCGCACCCAGGGCCCAGGTCGGCAGATGGATGCCGACGGCCTCCAGCAGGAATCCCAGGTAGCCGGACATCCCGATCGCGACGACGGCGACGATGGCGGTGTACTCCAGCAGCAGGTCCCAGCCGACGATCCAGCCCACGAGCTCCCCGAGCACCGCGGCGCAGTAGGTGTAGGACGAGCCGGCCTTCGGCACCATGCCCGCGAACTCGGCGTAGGCGAAGGCCGCGCAGAGCGAGGCGGCCCCGGCCACGAGGAACGAGATCAGGACAGCCGGACCGGCGACATCCCGGGCGACGGCCGCGGCCAGACTGAAGATGCCGGCCCCGATGATCGCGCCGATGCCGATCATCGTCAGCTGGGTCAGGCCCAGCGTGCGCACCATCCGCGCACCGTCAGGCTGTTCATGGGGCAGTGTGCGCCGGAAGACCCCCTTGGGGCCTCGTCCCAGCAGGGCCGGGAGTGCAGATTTCGGGGTGTCATGAGGGGACATCGATCGCTCCCTGTCAGGCAGCGGCGGCACGACGGGCCACCGTCGTGGCGTGGGTCACCACTGGCCTGAAACCATCACTCACGGGGCTCCCCGGCAAAAGGGACCGTAGCGCGACAACTTGCGGTGCTCAGGGCAAGGGAAACTGGTGCAGCCGCCTCGCAGGGCGAGGGGATCGAACTCTCGTGTACGTAGCACATTGTTCCGTGGGGAAGGCCAACTCAGCTCGTACGCACAGGAGTTGTGTGCGGCGCGCGCCCTAGCCGAAGGAGTCCTGGCGGGCCCCGGCCACCGCCCGCAGGACATCGACCAGGGCCGTCACCGTGGGCCGGTGCTCGACGGAGGAACGGAACATCACCACGATGTGCCGCTCGATCCGCTCCCGCAGCCGCACCACATCCAGCCGTGACGCCCGCAGGCCGAGCATCAGATCCGTCACCGTGCTCACCCCGATCCCCGCCTCGACGAGCGCCAGCGTGGCCGCGGTATCGGTCACCTCGTGCAGAACCCGCGGTTCGACACCCGCCCGCCGGCAGGCGGTGCGCACCGCGCGCCCGTAGTAGCTGTCGGCCGACGGCAGGATCCAGCCCAGATCCTGGGTCTCCGCCAGGCCGATCACCTCGCGTCCGGCCATCGACCCGGCCGGTACCGCCAGCGCGAACCGCTCGCGGTACAGCCGCCGGACCCGCAAGGCGGGCTCACGCGGAATCGGCACATCCGGATAGTCCAGACCGAGCGCCAGATCCACCGCGCCGGACGCCACCGCGTCATGCACCTCGTCCACGTCCATATCGCGGCTCTGCACCGTCAGCGCGGGATGGGCCCGCCGGGCCTCCTGCAGCGCCGGCGGCAGCAGTTCGGCGGCCGCCGTGGCGAACAGCCCCACCTGCAGAACGCCGGAGATCTCGTGCCGGGTGCGCTCCAGGGCCTCCACGGCTTCCGCCTCCGTGGAGAGGATCCGCTCCGCGTGGCGGGACAGCGTCCGGCCGGCGTCGGTCAGCTCCACCCGCCGCCCGACCCGCCGCAGCAGCTCCATTCCCGCGGCCTTCTCCAGCGCGGCGATCTGCTGCGAGACCCCGCCGGGCGTGTATCCCAGGGCCTGAGCCGCCGCGGTGATCGTGCCGCGCCGGGTCAGCTCCACCAGCGACCGCAGCTGGGCACTCGTCCAATCCATATAGAGATCCTAATAGATCAGACGCAGTAACTGTTCGTAGACGTCAACGGTTGGGGTGCTGCACGATGACGGACAGCTAGCTGATCAGCACTTCTCGCCATGCACTGACAGCCCAGCCGATGTGCCGGACGGACGCCCACCGGCACAGGTCCGGGCCTTCGGAAGGGATCGGCCTCTTGTCCAAGTCATCCACCTCCCGCACCCTCCCGCCCACCGCCGATGTGGTGATCGTCGGCGGCGGCGTGATCGGTACCAGCATCGCGTTCCATCTGGCCGAGGCCGGCGTCCAGAACATCGTGGTCGTCGAACGGGGCGAGCTGGGCAGCGGCAGCTCGGGCAAGCCGATCGGCGGTGTGCGGGCACAGTTCTCCGACCCGCTCAACATCGCACTGGGCAGCCGGAGTCTGCGCGCCTGGCAGGACTTCCCGCGGCGGCCCGGCGCCGATATCCGGCTGGACAGCGTCGGCTATCTCTTCCTGCTCACCAGCGACGAGCAGGCCGCGGACTTCGCGTCCGGCGTCGACATCCAGAACAGCTTCGGCGTCCCCAGCCGCATGATCGGCCCCCGCGAGGCACGGCAGCTGTGCCCCTACGTCAGCACCGACGGGCTGGTGGCCGCCGCCTACTCCCCGACCGACGGCCACGCCCGGCCCGGACTGGCGGTCCAGGGCTATGCGCGCGCCGCCGCGGGGGCGGGCGTCGTCTTCGCCCCGCACACCGCCGTCACCGGCCTCGACACCACCGGCGACCGGGTCACCGCCGTGCACACCGAGCACGGCCGGATCTCCTGCTCCACGGTCATCTGCGCCGCGGGCGCCTGGTCCGCCCGGATCGGTGCGATGGCGGGCGTCCACCTCCCCGTGCGCCCGGTGCGTCGCCAGCTCGCCTTCACCGCGCCGCTCGCCCCGCCCGCCCCGCGTATCCCCTTCACCATCGACTTCGCCTCCACGGCCTACTTCCACAACAGCGACGACGGACTGCTCTTCGGCCTCGCCGACCCCGGACAGGCCGACGGCTTCGACACCACCTGGACCCCGGACTGGCTCCAGCTCTTCCGCGTCGCCGCACGGCGCCGCGCCCCGGCCCTCGCCGACATGGAGACCAACAGCGGCTGGGCCGGCCTGTATGAGGTCACCCCCGACCACAACGCCCTGATCGGACGCTCCGCCACGCTGCCCAACTTCCTGTACGCCACCGGCTTCTCCGGCCACGGCTTCCTGCAGGCCCCCGCGGTCGGCGAGATCATGCGCGACCTCCACCTCGACCGCACACCGTTCGTGGACGTCACCCCGCTCAGCGCCGACCGGTTCACCAGCGGTGCCGAAACCCGCCCCGAAGCACACGTGGTGTGAGTTCCCCCGACCGAAAGGCAGACCTGCCGATGTTCAGCCAGTGGCAACTGCGCGCCGCCTTCGCCCGGCGGCTCTCCGATATGTACGGGCGGGAAGTCCCCGCCTACACCACGCTCGTGGATGTCTCCCGCGAGGTCAACGAGGACGTGCTGCGCGAGCAGGGCGCCGACGCCGAGCGCCTCGGCTCCATCGGCCGGGTGACCGAGGAACGGCACGGCGCCATCCGGGTCGGCACCCCCGCGGAACTCGAACAGGTCGCCCGGATCTTCGGCGCCCTGGGCATGCACCCGGTCGGCTTCTACGACCTGCGGGAGGCCGCCGCCAGCGCGGTCCCCGTCGTCTCGACCGCCTTCCGCCCCGTCGACGGCGAAGAGCTGGCCCGGAATCCGTTCCGCGTTTTCACCTCCATGCTCACCCCGGCGGACCCGCGGTTCTTCGACCCCGAGCTGCGCGCCCGGCTGGAAACCTTCCTCGCCGGACGTCAGCTGTTCCCGCCGGAACTGCTGACCCTCGCCGACCGCGCGGAAGCCGCCGGAGAACTGTCCGACACGGACGCCGAACGGTTCCTGCACCTCGCCGTCGAAGCCTTCGAACTCTCTCCGGAGCCCGTCGACAAGGCCTGGTACGAAACCCTGGAACAGGTCTCCGCCGTCGCCGCGGACATCGGAGGCGTGCGCAGCACCCATATCAACCACCTCACCCCCCGCGTCCTCGACATCGACGCGCTCTACCACCGGATGACCGAGCGCGGCATCGAGATGATCGACACCATCCAGGGGCCGCCCCGGTGGAACGGCCCCGATGTCCTGCTGCGCCAGACCTCCTTCCGTGCCCTCGCCGAACCCCGCGCCCTGCGCACCCCGGACGGCAAGGTGATCAGCGGAGCCCTGCGGGTGCGCTTCGGCGAGGTCGAAGCCCGCGGGATCGCCCTCACCCGCCAGGGCCGGGCCCGTTACGACGCCTTGCTCGCCCGCGTCGACGAACTGGCCGCCCGCGACCCGCAGGCCGACCGGGCCGATGTCGCCCGCGCCCTGTGGGCGTCGGAATTCCCCGACACCGAGCACGCGCTCGCCGCCCAGGGCCTGGGGCACTTCACCTATCACGCGGTGCCCGGCCGGGCGGCGGACGGCAGCCGCCCGCCCACCGCCCTCGATGAGCTGCTGGCGCAGGGCTGGGTCCGCGCCGAACCCCTCGTCTACGAGGACTTCCTGCCGCGCTCCGCGGCCGGCATCTTCCAGTCCAACCTCAGCGACGAAGGCGCCAGGAACAACGACCGCACCGGCATCGCCTACGACAGCGCCTGGCTCTCCGGCGCGATCGGACGTGACGTCCTCGACCCCTTCGACCTCTACGAGGAGCAGCAGGACCGCTCCCTGGCGAAGGTCGCCCGAGAACTCGCCCTGGACGGCCTGCCCGGCTGACCCGGCCGGCCCGTCACCTGACCCCTCCACACCCAAGGAGCAGCACCATGACCGCCACCGCCCTCCCCACCACCGAGGACCTGCGCACCCGCGCCCGCGCCGCCCTCACCCGCGTCGGCGTCACCGTCGAGGAAGGCGACGACTTCCACGCCCGCAGCCCCATCACCGGAGAAGACCTCTTCGGTCTGCGCGCCGCCACCGCCGCCGACACCGAGGACGCCCTCGCCGCCTCCCGCGAAGCGTTCCTCACCTGGCGCACCACCCCGGCGCCCCGCCGCGGCGAACTCGTCCGCCGCCTCGGGGAGTTGCTCCGGGACCACAAGAGCGACCTGGCCGACCTCATCACCATCGAAGCGGGCAAGATCCGCTCCGAGGCGCTCGGCGAGGTCCAGGAAATGATCGACATCTGCGACTTCGCCGTCGGCCTGTCCCGCCAGCTCTACGGCCGTACGATCGCCTCCGAGCGCCCCGGACACCGCCTCGCCGAAACCTGGCACCCGCTCGGTGTGGTCGGAGTGATCTCGGCGTTCAACTTCCCCGCCGCCGTCTGGTCGTGGAACACCGCCGTCGCCCTGGCCTGCGGCGACACCGTGATCTGGAAGCCCTCCGAGCTCACCCCGCTGATCTCGCTCGCCTGCGACCGGCTGCTGGACCGGGCCGCCGAAGAGGTCGGTGCGCCGCGCGAGGTGCACCGTCTGCTGCTGGGCGACCGCACCGTCGGCGAGAAGCTCGTGGACGACCCCCGGGTCGCGCTGGTCAGTGCCACCGGATCGACCCGTATGGGCCGCGAGGTCGGCCCCCGCGTCGCCGCCCGCTTCGGCCGAACCCTGCTGGAACTCGGCGGGAACAACGCCGCCGTCGTCGCGCCCTCCGCCGATCTCGACCTCGCCGTCCAGGGCATCGTCTTCGCCGCGGCCGGCACCGCGGGGCAGCGCTGCACCACCCTGCGCCGTCTCATCGTCCACCGGGACATCGCCGACACCCTCATCGCCCGGCTGACCGCCGCCTACCGCAAGCTCCCCATCGGCGACCCCTTCGACGAGAGCACGCTGGTCGGCCCCCTCATCACCCCGCAGGCCCTGGACACCATGCAGGACGCCCTCACCCGCGCCCAGGCGGAGGGCGGGAAGATCCTGGCCGGCGGCAGCCGGTGCCTCGCCGATGCCGCACCCCGCGCCAGTTACGTCGAACCGGTCATCGTCCGCGTCGACGCACAGACCGATGTCGTCCGCCAGGAGACCTTCGCCCCCATCCTGTACGTCCAGACCTACGAGACGCTGGAAGAGGCCATCGCCCTGCACAACGATGTCCCGCAGGGCCTCTCGTCCAGCATCTTCACCCGTGACCAGCAGGAGGCCGAACTCTTCCTGTCGGCGGAGGGCTCCGACTGCGGTATCGCCAATGTCAACATCGGCACCTCCGGGGCCGAGATCGGCGGCGCCTTCGGTGGCGAGAAGGAGACCGGTGGCGGCCGGGAGTCCGGCTCCGACGCCTGGCGCGCCTACATGCGCTCCGCCACCAACACCATCAACTACTCCAGCCGGCTCGCCCTCGCCCAGAACGTCAGCTTCCTCTAGGCCAAGGTGACTTGACGGCACGTCAAACGCGCGAACGGAATCGGCGCCGCCGCCCCTTCCCCCGGCCTCTGCCCCCGCCCTGCTTCCGAGCCGGGGCGGGGGTTCGCCGTGTTGTCGAGGGCGCCGAGGGCTCGCCGTCCCGGTCCGGCAGCGGTCACCAGCACCGGTAAGTGCCCGGATATCGGGCGCCATCTGCCGTTTTTCGACAAACACCGCTCCACGCGGGAACATCCGTTGACGCCATGGGTGCCGCGGTGTGATGGTACGGCGGCTTGGGTCATGGACATGCCTTCTTCCGCCGCGTACGGGCCCCACCTCGTCGGAGCCGGCCGGACGACAGGCGCCGCCACGGCCCGGCGCTCCACCAGAACCTCCGTCGGTAGCACTCCCTACCCCCTCAAGGAGTCATGGTGTTTCGAAGATTCGCGGTGGCCGGGGTAACCCTCGCGACCACCATCGGAGCGGCCGCGCTCGCCGTAGCCCCCACGGCCGCGGCGACCCCCCGGACCCACCCGCCCCTCTCCGCGATATCCACCGGCCAGTACGCCGGCAGCGCTCGCGCCGCCGATGCCCCGGACGTCGATGTGGCCAAGGTCCAGGCGCATCTCACCGAGCTGAACAACATCGCCACCCGCAACGGCGGCACCCGCAAATCCAGCGGACAGGGCTACCGGGACTCCGTCGCCTACGTCAAGAACAAGCTCCAGGCAGCCGGCTACACCGTCACCGAACAGCCCTGCACCTCCGGCTGCGCCACCGGAGCCGGACCCAACCTGATCGCCGAATGGCCGCAGGGCGACGCCGCCAAGGTCTATATGTTCGGCTCCCACCTCGACAGCGTCGGCGCGGGACCGGGCATCAACGACAACGGCTCCGGCTCGGCCGCGCTGCTGGAGACGGCACTCACCCTCGCCGAACAGCACCCGGCCATGACGTCCCGGGTCCGCTTCGCCTGGTGGACCGACGAGGAGCAGGGCCTCAACGGCTCCGACTTCTACGTCAGTTCCCTCGCCGCCGCCGAACGGTCGAAGATCAAGGCGTACTACAACTTCGACATGATCGCCTCAACCAACGGCGGCTACTTCATCAACCACGTCAGCTCCGCCGCCGCCCAGCCGATGAAGGCGTACTGGGATTCCCTCGGCCTCCAACCGGAGGAGAACACCGAGGGCGCCGGCCGCTCCGACGACTACTCCTTCGAGCGGGCCGGCATCCCGACCTCCGGGTACGCGATGGGTGCCAGTGCGCGCAAGACCTCGGCGCAGGCGGCCAAATGGGGCGGCACCGCCAGCCGTGCCTACGACCCCTGCTACCACCAGTCCTGTGACACCACCGGCAACATCAACGCCACCGGACTCAACCGCAGCGTCGACGGCATCGCCTACACCCTGTGGAACCTCGCCGTCACCAACTCCACCCCGGCGAACGACTTCTCCCTGACCGCCGCCCCGGCCACCGGCAGCGTCGACCCGGGCGCCTCGGCCACCAGCACCATTTCCACCGCCACCACCAGCGGATCCGCCCAGACGGTGAAGCTGTCCGCGTCGGGCGCTCCGGCCGGGGTGACCGTCTCCTTCAACCCCGCCTCGGTGACCTCCGGCAGCAGCTCGGCCATGACCGTCGCCACCGCCGCGGGCACCGCCCCCGGCACCTACCCCCTCACCATCACCGGGACCGGGTCCGTCACCCACACCACGACCTACACCCTCACCGTCAAGGGAACCGGCGGCTGCACGGGCCAACAGCTCCTCACCAACGGCGGATTCGAAAGCGGCACCACGCCCTGGACGGGGGACACCGGGGCGATCGGCGCGCACTCCGGTCAGTCCGCCCACGGCGGCAGCAGATTCGCCTGGCTCGGCGGCTACGGCCGCTCCGCCACCGATTCCCTCAGCCAGTCGGTGACCGTGCCCGCCGGATGCGGCAAGGCCACCTTGACCTACTGGCTGCACATCGACACCGATGAGACCGATCGGGTCGCCTACGACACCTTCAAGGTCAAGGTGGGCAGCACCACCCTGGCGACCCTCTCCAACACCGACGCCTCCAGTGGCTACACCCAGCGCACGGTGGACCTGAGCCGCTACGTCGGACAACAGATCACCCTGACCTTCACCGCCACCGAAGACACCAGCCTCCAGACCAGCTTCGTCCTCGACGACGCGGCTCTGCAGACCGGCTGAGCTGACGGCGCCGGAAGGGCAGCGGGGCACATGGTGTGCCCTTTGCCCTTCCGGCACCTCCTGTGTACGTGGGCGGGCTTGCCGGGCGGGCCAGCTGGGCGGGCGAGTTGGGCGGGCGCGCCGGGTCAGGTTGTCGTCTCGCCCGTCGGGTAGCACTCCGCGCTGTAGTGGCCCCGGTCGCCGGTGGGTGTCCAGCCGCCGGTGCCGTGGTCGGGGTCGGCGAGCGCGAAGCCGTTCTCGTTCAGTTGCTCGCGGAGCGGACCGGCAGGGAAGCCGCTGCCGTCCGGGGTGTCCTCGACGGGCCACAGGGTGACCAGCAGCGCCTCGGTGTCGCCGGTCTCGGGCTCCCGGTCCAGGCTGGCGATCTCAAGGTGCCACCGCCCGTTCCGCACGAAGGCCGCCGCACGGAACGCCGCTCGTACCGTCCGGGAGTCTCGCACCTGCCGGGCGTGGTGATGAGTCTCGGTCATGCGGGGTGAACTCCTGTCGGGGGGAAGGAAGTGGGGGAGTGGCGTCGCGGGGATGGGGCGTCCGCGCGGCGCGGTGCTGTCAGGGTTTCCCTCGCCGTCGAGGGTGCACTCCGTTTGCCCCTGGCCGCGGAGCGGAAACCACCGGGCCCGCCGCCCTGCCGCGGACGGCGTCACCGGGCGTCTGTGCCGCGGGTGGTCCAAGGGGTGGGCAGGGCGGTGGCGGGGGTGGTGTGCTCGGGGAGACCCGCGAGGGCTTCTACGCGGGCGGGGCGGTACGGGGTGGGACCGCTCCACTCCAGCAGCATCACGGTGGCGTCGTCTTCGAGCTGCTCGTTGTGGTACGCGAGATGACGCCGGATCAGCCGCCGCAGCGTCTCGGGCACCGGCAGTCCGTCGGCATGGTGCTGAAGAAGGAAATCGGTAAAACCCTCCAGGCCGAATTCCTGTCCCCTGTGATCACGTGCCTCGGTGATGCCGTCGGTATGGAGCAGCAGACGGTCGCCGGGCTCCAGCTGGTCCCGGCAGAGCGTGGGCGGCACCCCCAGGTCGGTGCCCATGGGAGGGCTGGGCGAGCAGGACAGGGGCAGGGCCGTGCGCCCCTTGCGGATGATCACCGGCAGTGGGTGTCCGAGGCTGGTCCAGGTCAGCACTCCGGTGGCGGCGTTCAGCTCGGCCAGGATGCCGGTGGCGAAGCGGTTCGAGTCGAACTGCTCCACCAGGGCCTCTTCCACGGCCTCGGCGATCTGGAGGATTCCGCAGTGCCGACGGCGTTGGTTACGGCTGGCGGCGAGGGCGACGTTCGCGGTCAGTCCGGCAGCCGTGTCGTGTCCCATGGCGTCGAAGAGCGCCAGATGCACGGTCTCCTCGGCGATGGCGTAGTCGAACACATCGCCGCTGACCTCATAGGCGGGCTCCATCACCGCGCTGATCAGCACCCGGTCGGTGGCGAAGGTCCGGGGCGGCATGACGCGCCACTCCATCTCCGCGGCCACATTCATCCTCCGGCGCCGCACCAGCCGGGCGTACGTGTCGCTCGCGCCCCGCTTGCTGACGATCATCAACGCGACCAGCCCGCCGAGATTGCGCAGGTCCTGGGCGGCCTGGGCATCCATCTCCATATCCGGGGCGGCGGTGGCGCGCAGCACGCCCAGCCGTTCGGTGCCGTCGAGCACCGGCACCCACCACTGGCCCGCCTCGGAGGTGGTACCCGCGACGATGCCCCCGGTCTGGAACGCCCGGCCGGCGAGCGTGCCTTCCACCCGCAGCACATCCGCCGCCGGCTCGCTCCCTTCCCCGGAAGCGGCCGCCTGGCCGCTGAGCCGGCACAGAATGACCTGCTGCAGATCGGCGAGGTAGATCTGCACATCCAGCCAGCCGACCTTGGCCGCGTGCTTGGCGACCAGGTCCGGGATCTGGTCCAGGGTGACCACGTGGCTCGCGGCAATAAGGTCACCCAGCATCCGCCCCCGGGCGGCAGGACTGCTCATGGCGGCACCCTTCCTGGGGCGTCGGCCCACCGACCCTCGGCCCCGTGCGCTGTCCCTTCACGGCATCCTCGGCTGCGCCTGCGGCCGGAGCGATGCCTGTGCTCTCGATGGTGACACCCGGACACAGCTCGCCCACAGCGACACCGCGATCCGGCACCGGAGCGACACCTCCGGGTCGCGGACCATGCGCGCTGAGCGACCGGAGCCGATGCGTGGCTTCCGCCAGACCGGGCGGGGCTCCCGTTCCGCGATACCGCCGCCCGCTGGCGGCTGGCGTTACGGCAGGCAGCGGGGGGCCGCGCGCTGTGCCTAGGGCGCCAGCCGGGCGATCGCTCCGACCTCCAGGGCCACGTAGAGGGCTCCGTCCGGCCCGAAGGCCAGTCCGTGCGGTTCGGACGAGGCGATCGGCAGGTCGTACTCCTCGATTTGGCCGTCAGGGGAGATGGACCCGATGCGGTTGGCTCCCCATTCGGTGAACCAGCAGTCACCGCCCGGTCCGGCGACGATCGCATGCGGCCGGGACGCGGGGTCCGGCAGGGAGAATTCATCGATCCGCCCCTCGGTGGTGATCCGGCCTATCTGGCCGGCACCTATCTCCACGAACCAGAGTGCGCCGTCCCTGCCGCAGGTGATGCCGACGGGTGCGGCGCCCGCGGTGGGGAGAGGGTGGAGGGTGATCTCACCATCGAGGCTGATGCGACCGATCGCATGCGCTTGATTGAGGGTGAACCACAGAGCGTCATCGGGTCCGACGGTGAGAGCCGAGGGGAAAGCGCCGCTGAGCGGCAGCGGGAATTCCGTCACCCTGCCGTCCGTGGTGATGCGGCCGATCCGGTCCCCGTGCAGCTGTGTGAACCACAGCGCTCCATCCGGGGCGGACGCTATGCCGAAGGGGCCGCTGCCCGGAGTGGGGAGGGGGAACGAGGTCGCCTCGCCGGTCACGGTGATCCGTCCGATGCGATGGTCCTGGCTTCGGGTGAACCACAATGCGCCGTCGGGCCCTGAGGTGATGACGGACGGTCCGCAAGATGCGGAGTCCAGTGCGTAGCGGTCGAGTTGACCGTCCGGGGTCAGGCGAACGATCTGCCCTGTGTGGACCAAGGTGCACCACAGCGCGCCATCGGGTCCGGAGGTGAGGGCGTACGGACCCGCGTCCGTGTCGGAGACGCGGATCTGCTGGAACGCGGTGGTGCGTTGGGTCATCGGCGGGGGTGGTCCTTTCGGCGGAGTGCGGGGCGGCGGTCGCGGGTGGGGAGCGGCCGTACGCGTGAGAGCAGCACTGGCGGAGTGGGCCGGCCGATCGCCAATCCGCTAGCGCTACTCAAGTTGCATTAAGAATGCTGTCACGACGCCGCCGCAGAATCAAGAGAAATTTGGCGCACCCGCCGCCGGTACGTCAGCGAGCGGTGCAGCGGCGGACCGAGTGACTCCGCAGATCTCCAACGGCAAGCCCAACGCGGCCAGTTGACCGTCCAGTGGAAGGGCCCTCAAGTCGCACCCGACCAAGCCCGCCCCCCCACTGCACCGCCCCAGCCCCCCTCGTCACCCCCCGGCCTGGTTGCTGTCCTTCAACGTGCCCCAGCCGTGCCAGCGGTCGATTTCGATCCAGGCGCTGACCCGGCCGCGGTCCCGCTGTGGGTATGGCGTGCCGTTGTAGTGCTGCGCCAGCCGGTCGATATCGGTGAGAGAGTCATCGGTACGGATTTCCGCGATATGGCCGATGAGGCTGAGATGCGTGTACCAGTTGCCCTCGTCCAGCACGGTGAGGGTGACCCGGGGGTCGTTGCGGAGGTGCGCCAGCCGTTTGCGTCCTTCGTCCATGTTGACCAGCACCCGGCCGTTGTCCCACAGGTACCAGGTGGCCGTGGAGACCGGCTGCCCGTCCGGGCGCAGCGTCGTGATGACCGCCGGGTTGGCCTTGCCCAACATGGTGACGGCCGCATCGGGAAGCGGTGGTTTCGACATCTGAGCGCCCTCCACTACGGTGCCGCCGACCGGTCGGGGCGTGCGGCATGATCAACATGAACGACAGAAGCAACAGCAACGAAAGAAGCAACAGCAACGACAGCAGCAACAGGAACGACTGTAGGCAGATGCTCCCGCCGCCTTCCTGCTGACCGGGGCGACCGAGTTCGGGTTCGTTCCCGGGACGTTCAGCCAATCACCCAATTACCGCCTCGCCGACCCCGTCCGCTGCCGCGACCTCGTCCGCTGCTGCGCCCCGACCCGCTCCCGCCGGGCCGACGCACGGCCTCCGGAGCAGCAGCAGCGCGGCGTCATCATGCAGTTCTCCGCCCACGTGCGTGAGCAGGTCTTCATGGAGCGCGGCGAGCGTGCGGGACGGATCCTCCGAGAGGTGCACCGCCAGCCGCTCGCTGAGCGGGTAGAACTCCCGCTCGTGGTCGCGGGCCTCGGTCACACCGTCGGTGTAGAACAGCAGCTGGTTCCCGTCGGCCAGGGCCACTTCCTGGAGGCTCGGGGCCTCGTCGGCAAGTGCCCGCAGGCCGAGCGGCGGGGCGGGCCGGGCGGGCTCCACGGGCAGCACGCGCGAGTCCTGGACCAGCAGCGGGGCGGCATGCCCGCAGTTGACCAGCTCCATCCGGTCGGCGTCGGGGTAGCCGGCGATCACCGCGGTGACGAAGTCATCCGGGCCGAGATTGCGCGCCAGGCTCCGCTCGATGCGGTGGACGACATCCAGGAGATCCGGCTCGTCGTAGGCCGCCTCCCGGAAGACGCCCAGGACCAGGGCGGCGACCCCGACCGCCGGCAGCCCCTTCCCGCGTACGTCGCCGACGATGAGCCGGATACCGAACGGCGTGGGCACCAGGGCGTACAGGTCACCGCCGATCCGTGCCTCGGCCGCGGCGGCGCTGTACCGGACCGCCGCCTGGAAGTGCCCCACGGTGGCGGGCACCGGCTTGAGGAAGGCGTGCTGCGCGGCCTCGGCGACCGAGCGGACCTGGGCCAATACCTGTTCACGACGCCTGCGCAGGGCACCGGCCAGACTGCTGGCCAAGGTCACGGCGGACAGCGCGGACAGCGCGGACAGCACGATGGCCAGCTCCCGGTCCGGCGTACCGGCATGGACGCCGACGGCCGCGCCCAGCCCCACGGCCAGCGCGCCGATGCGGAGCACGCCCCACGGCCCGCTGGTGGCGGCGGCCAGCGCGGGGCCGACGGCGAGCAGCGGCAGCCAGCTCATCCCGGTGCCGCCCGCCAGGGCGAGGACCGCGACGGCCGCGATGATCAGCACCGGTACTACGGAGGCGAAGTGCCGGCGGATGCCCGCGCCGCCGGACGGCGCATCGCTCCGGGGCGGGGCGGAGCGCCGGGCAGTCATCCGAAGAGCGGAGAGCGGATGTGCAAGCTGCCACTGCGGCCGGTGGTCGTGCTGGTGGATTCGGGCTGGGCGCATGTCCTCGTCCGCGGCTCGCTTCCCTGCTCACGGCACTTACGTGCCTAAATGTCCGTTTCATCTAGGAAACGGGCGCAGAGTGGCGGCCGCAAGGACCGGAATTTCAGATAGTGAGCGAAAGCCCCCTGGTCACACGGTCGGCTGTCGGAATCAGCCGGTTCCGGATCTCGTCGATACGGGAGGCCCGGTCCACCCGGAGTGACACACCCAGGGAGCCGAGTATCTCGCCGCTGTACACCGGTACCGCGACGCAGAAGGTCCCCAGGGCGTACTCCTCCATGTCCGTCACCGCCGGCGCCAGCGGTGTCGTGCCGAGCCGTCGGAGCAGCTCGGCGCGGCCGGTGATGGTGCGCGGTGTGAGATCGGCGAGGGGATGCCGTGCGAGGTAGTCGTCGCGGGCGTCGTCGTCCAGCTCGCGCAGTACGCACTTGCCCAGCGCCGTGGCGTGCCCGGCGTCCTCGAAGCCCACCCAGAGGTCCACCCGCGGCGTCCGCGGGCCGTCGACGATCTCGGCGACGCGGATCTCGCCGTCCTCGTAGAAGGTCAGGTAGGCGGCGGCCGAGAGCTCGTCCCGCAGCGCCGCGAGTGCGGGGCGGACCCGGCTCAGCAGCGCCTGGCCCCGTCCGCCCGTATGCAGCGTGGTCAGCTTCTCGCCCAGGACGAAGCCGCCGTCGTCCAGTTTCCGGATGTACCCGTCGTGCGCCAGCGTGCGCAGGAGGTGGTACGTGGTGGCCAGGGGCAGCCCCGTCTCCCGTGCCAGCTGCTTCGCCGGCGCACCGCCCTCGTGCGCGCCGACCGCCTCCATCAGTCGGAACGCTCGCTGGACGGAGGTGATGAGGGTGGGGCCCTCTGCGTTGCCCATACATTCAGCCTGCTCCTGGCGTCCCACCCGGGCAAGGGCCCTCTCGTTGCGGACGGCCCTTGCCTGCGGCCGGTGTGCGCCGGAGTACGCAGTGCAAGCGAGGGGATCGAAACGACCCCTGAGGGGCAGCGGTCAGATCTCGTCCCAGGGGGCATCCCGGTAGAGGCCGCGAACCGTACGCACCAGCTCCGCATCCGCCGGATACGGTGTGTCGTCGATCGCCGAGACGGCGGCAACCCCTTGGGAGTTGGCGACGAAAGCACCGTCGAAGGAGGGCAAGTCGTCGGTGTGGACCGGCCGTTGTGTCCAGGGGATCCCGGTCCGGTCCAGTTCCTGCCGGAGCACCAGCATCGTGGTGCCCTGGAGGGCGGGCGCATCGGGCCAGACGACCGTGCCGCCCTCGACGAAGCCGATGTTGGTGACCGCGCCCTCGGCCACCGCGCCATCCGGTGCCACCAGAAGCGCCTCGTCGAACCCCTCCTGCCGCACCCGGCGCAGGTGATACCCCTGCCCGAATCCGCCGAGATGCTTCAGATGGGCCGCGGGTCGCTGGTAGGCCACACTGCGCAGACGCCGGGCGGCCTCGGGCTCGGGGACCGGGGGCCGGACGGTCACCACCGTGACCGGTCCGTCGCCGGGCTCGGGATCGTAGACGTAGACCCGGACGGCGGCGTCCTGGCTCCCGCCCCGCAGGGCATGGCGGATCCTGCCGCGGACCAGCTCGCCGTCCAGCTCCACACCGAACAGCTCACGCGAGGCCGCGTCCAGCCGGTTCAGATGGAACCCCAGTCCGCGTACGCGGCCTCCCCTGACCTGCATGGCCGTGAAATGCCCCTCGCCGCTCAGCATCTCGAACAGCAAGGGATCGGCCTCGGTGGCACGGCCGTTGATCTCGACGAATGTCGTGGACGGGTCAGTCACGATCGGCATCCTAGGTGCCGGTTGTGTCGTCCCGTGCGGGCGCACGGCTCCAGCGCGGGGAGACGGATTCCCGCGACGCCACCGCCGAGGGTGAGCGGGCGCCGCCCACCCCGGGCGCGCCCGCCAGAACACACATTCGATTCGAGGCGTACCCTGACTGGCATGGCCACGCATCTCCAGGGCTCGCTCTTCGACCAGACCGACGAAGTCCGGCTGGGGCCGCTGGGCGCGATGCGCCGGTCCGAGCTCGGTGACGGTGCCTGGATCGATCTGCTGCCCGGGTGGCTGAGCGGGGCGGACGCGCTGTTCGAGCGGCTCGCCGCGGAGGTTCCCTGGCAGGCCGAGCGCCGGCGGATGTACGAGCAGGTGGTGGACGTACCGCGACTGCTCGCCTTCTACCAGGCCGACGGCGCGCTGCCGCACCCCGTCCTGGACGAGGCGAGGAACGCGCTCTCCGCCCACTACGCCACCGAGCTCGGCGAACCCTTCACCACAGCCGGCCTCTGCTACTACCGCGATGGTCACGACAGCGTGGCCTGGCACGGCGACCGGATCGGCCGCGGCAGACGGGAGGACACAATGGTCGCGATCCTGTCCGTGGGTGCGCCGCGCGATCTGCTGCTGCGCCCGCGGCGCGGCGGCGGCTCCCTGCGGCACCCGCTCGGGCACGGCGATCTGCTCGTCATGGGCGGCTCCTGCCAGCGGACCTGGGAGCATGCGATCCCCAAGAGCAGCCGGGCGACCGGGCCGCGGATCAGCATCCAGTTCCGGCCCCATGGCGTGCATTGAACGCCGCCGCGGCCTCTCCCGTGTCCTAGCAGAGGGCCCCCGAGCCGGTGTGCGGCTCGGGGGCCCGGGAACTGCTGGGGGCGCCGTGATCAGTGTCTGTGACACACGAGGTGGCCGCGGTGCCAGATCCGGGTCCAGTGGCCCGGGTGGCGGTGGCCGTGCCGGTCGCGCCAGGCCGGGTGCCAGACACGGACCCAGTGTCCGTGAACCATGTGACAGCGGCCCCGGTCGACGTGCTGCGTGGGGGAGTGGTCCCCGTGGTGCGTGGGCGTGGCCGAGGCGATCCCCACCGAGGTGAAGACCGCGCCTCCGGCGAGGGCCACGGTGGCGGCGCCGAGAGCGAGGGCGCGCTTGAACCCGTCAATCATTGCGGATCATGCCTTTCTGCATTGCCGTGATGGTGGCTGCCCCGCCGATGGCCGGGCAGGAATGACCATGCACCCGTGACGCCCTCGCTATCCCGCCAATACCCATGGTTTTACGCAATGCAGACAGAAGCTCAGAAAAAGCAGAAGTCTTATTAATGTGGTTGGTGTGCGGGAAATCGCAGAATGCGGGCCGATCCCGAAAACCTCACCCGGGGCGTGACATACACCTTCATGCGCCCCCGTACCGGCCGGGCTCAATCCGGCGCGTTCTCCTCCAGGAGTGCCACGATCGCGGCGTGCCCGGTTTCCTGCTGGTACTCGGCCGTATGGATTCCGCCCGGTGCGCGGATCAGGAGCTGGACCAGCTCCGTGCCCTCGGGGCGGGGGCTGCGGAGGATCTCGCCCGGGGCGTCCGGGGACGCGCCCGCCTTCCGGCGCAGCTCCCCCTCGACGTCCTTGCCGCTCAACTCACGGGCCATATCGCACGCCGTCCGGCCCTGTGCGTCGGTGAGCCGCGGGGCGGCGCCGTGGCGCAACAAGGCACGCACGACGGCTATCGACCCCCGCTCGGCCGCCGCCATCAGCGGGGTCCGGCCGCCGTGGCCCGCGTCCGGATCGGCCCGCCCTTCCAGCAGGAGCCGGGCGGTTCGGTGATGGCCATTGGCGGCCGCCCACATCAGGGGAGTGAAGGAAGTGCCGTCGTCCTCCCTCAGGTTGGGGTCCGCGCCGTGTGCGAGCAGTGCGTGCACCGTCTCCGCGTGGTCCCAGCAGGCCGCAGCGCACAGCGGCAACCCCGCACTTCCTGGTTCCCCCCTGCTCTCCGTATCGGGATTGGCTCCCGCGAAGCGTACGATGCGCCGCCCGAGGCCACCGCGGGCGGTGGCGCACCTGGCGACGGCGGGAGGGACGCGGCGTGTCGGAAGCGTCGGGCAGTCGTCAACTGCCCGTGCCTCGACCGTTCGTGGTCCCCCGGAGCCCACAGCGCGGCGAGCGTTCAGCTGCCCGTCCAGGAGAGCCGGTCCCGGCCCTCACCGCCCCGCCAGCCGCTCCACGGCCGTCAGGACCCGTCCGGCGCCGTCCTCGGCGCCGATCAACGACGAGACCTGGCGGGCGCGATGGCGGTAGCGCGGGTCGTGTACGGCCTTCCGTACCGCTTCCGCCAGGTTCTCCGCGGACAGCCGCCGGAACGGCACCCTTCCCGGGCTGACCCTGAGTGCCGTGAGACGCGACGCCCAGAACGGC
Source organism: Streptomyces tubercidicus (assembly GCF_027497495.1). Lineage (GTDB taxonomy): Bacteria > Actinomycetota > Actinomycetes > Streptomycetales > Streptomycetaceae > Streptomyces > Streptomyces tubercidicus. The sequence goes on along the minus strand of NZ_CP114205.1, from coordinate 203,524 downwards.
TGGTCCAGCATCATCGGCACCGGGACCGCCGGTACCCCCGCGCGCAGACCGGCCGCCGTGGTGCCGGCCCCCGCGTGATGGACGACGGCCGCCATCCGCGGAAACAGCCAGGCGTGCGGCACCTCGCCCACGGTCAGCACCTCGTCCCCGGCCACCGACAGACCGGCCCAGCTCGCCTGGACGACACCGCGTACCCCGGCGAGCTTCAGGGCGCGGGCCACCAGACGCCCCAGCTGCTCCGGATCGGCGGGCCGCATACTGCCGAAGCCCACATACACCGGTGGCGGGCCGGCGGACAGAAAGTCCGCGAGCAGGGGCTCCGGCGTCCAGTCACGGTCCTCCGACGGCCACCAGTAGCCCGCCACCTCCATCCCCGGCCGCCAGTCGGCCGGCCGGGGAACCACCACCGGGCTGAAACCGTGCTGGACGGGCCAGGTGGCGCGCCGCCGTTCGAGGGCGGCCGGCGGCACGCCCAGCCGGCGCTGCAGATGGCGCACGCCAGGGGCGAAGGCCCGGGTCAGCAAGGACTCGGCGCAGCGTGCCGCGGCCCGGTTGGTGAACGGTCCCATCGACGGCATGTCAAAGATGACCGGCGGGAACTCCCGGGTGGGGGCGAGGGGTTGCAGGAAGACGCCGAGGCTCGGCAGTCCCAGACCCTCCGCCGCCACGAGCCCCAGGGGCGCCAAACTGCTCGACAGCAGCACGACTTCGGCCCCCGACGCACACGCGTCCGCCACCGCATCGGCCATCTCCGGCGCCAATTCCCTTGCCAGCTTTATCTGTTCGACCTTGGAGAGGTCGGCCCCGGAGCCGCTCTTCCCTGCCGCGTGCCCCTGGGGGGAACCCGCTCCGGTGGCGGCGTACCGGTCGAGCGGAAGCGGGCGGAAGCCGAGGCCGCTGCGGCGGACCGCCTCGGTCGAGCGCGCATGGGTGGCCACCACCACCCGGTGCCCGGCTTGCCGCAGCCGGGCACCGAGCCCGGTGTAGGGGGCCACGTCCCCGTGTGAACCTGCGGTAGCGATGAGGATGTGCATAGTCGGCAGTGTTCCGTTCCCTGAGTTCCGGCGATTCCGGACCGCGTACCGCTTCACCCGGGTGGGCTAGCCCGCCGTGGCCCCGTAGCGCCGAAAGCGCTTGATTTTCTGCACGGTTGTGCAGACGGCGGCGGTCAGTCCCGGCGGGCGATCACCCGGTAGGCGTTGGAGAGCGGCGTGCGCCGGGTGAGAGGTGCCAGCAGGATGTCGATCCCGAAGAGGACGAGCAGGGCGGGCGCGGCGGCCAGCAGTGAAAGCCCGCGGACCAAGCGGCTGACCGGGCCCGGTTTCCTGGGCAGCCAGGGCAGATCCTCGCCCGGCAGCACGGAGTTGAGCACATTCACCGCGGCGGAGGTCAGATCGGTGGGGATATGCGGCTCCCGCCGGTTGGTGGCCACGACGGTGAAACCCTGCTCGGCCAGTGCCCCGCAGAGGTTGTCCAGCGGGATGAGGTGCAGGTGCTGTGGCTGGAGCCACGGTCCCCACCAGCGGCCGAGCAACCGGGCAGCGGCGGACTGCGGGTCGGGCACTTCGATCAGCAGGTGCCCGCCGCGCCGCAGCGCCGTATGCGCGGCGGCCAGCTCCTGCCGCGGCGCCAGCGTGTGTTCCAGGTAGTGGTACATGCTCACCACGTCGTACTGGGACGTGAGTTGGCCCGCCAGCCCGGCGAAGGACCCCCGGTAGGCGCGGGCGATGCGGCCGTTGCGTACGCCGATCTCGACGCCCTCGCCCCAATCGAGACCGTGGAATTCGGTACGCGGGTGGATGCGCTGGGCCTCGGCGCAGAAGTGGCCGTGGCCGGTACCCACGTCCAGCCAGCGTGCGGGGCGGCCGAACGGGAGCTGCGCTCGTGCGCGGGCCCGGTAGAGCTTGACCGCCAGCGGCGAGGCGGCCATCCGCGCCATCGTGGCCTCGCCCAGGCCGTCGTAGCAGTCGCGGTAGTAGAAATCCAGCCCGTCCGCGCTCAGCCGGGGGTTCTGGAAGACATGCCCGCAGTTGCGGCACTGGTCGAGGACGAAGTTCCCCGGTTTGCGCTGGGGATGGTTGGTGGTGCGCAGCCGCCGGCTCAGACGGGCGGAGGCGCACCAGGGGCAGGTGGCGCGCTCCGGATCGAAGAACCGCTCCAGCCCATACGCCAGTTCGTCCTGGTAGCGGGGTCTGTGGGCGGCGATCTGCTCGCTTCGCTTGTTCGTCACGGGGAGCCCCTTTCAGCTGTGGTCCTGGTGGCGTGGGCGTGGCCGTCGGTGTTGACGGTGGGCGCGATAGACGAGGTTGGTATTCCTCGGCAGTACGGTCCGCGGACCCAGCCGGACGGGCCGGTCGGCGCGGGCGGCCGGCTGCCGGTGCGTCGGCCCGAACGCGCACCGCGGCGGGAAGGCCGGACGGGGGAGCGGCGGCCGGCCAGGGCACCGTCCGGCGCTCATGAGGCAGCTCCCGTACGGGTGCGGGCACGGGCTCGCGGTGTGGAGAAGCGGCGCACGCAGGGGCGCTCCACCCCTGCGTGCATAAGCCATGAGGCCAGCAGTACGACGGGAAGGCCGACCAGCACTACACCGAGATTGCTCCAGCCGTGGTTCCTCAGCGCCAGGTACAGCAGCCCCAGCAGCAGGAGATGGACGAGATACACGGCATACGAGATTTCACCGAGGAACACCAAAGGCCGGGTGCGCAGCAGCGATTTCCGGTCGCGCAGATCCAGCTCGGCGGTCGCATAGACCAGTACGACGAGCGGGGCCACGGTCGACGCCGCGTACAGAAAGCGCTGCGGCAGAAACTCGGGGTTCATGACGACCGCACTGATGACTCCCAGCGCGGCCGGAATCACTCCTATCCGCGGAATCCGGAGGCCCGACGAGGCGATACGCGCCGCCATCATGCCGAGGATGAATTCGGGAAGCCGGGTGACCGGCAGCATGTACAGAAACCAGTAATCGGGGAAGAAGGCGCCCTCAGGGTTGACCACGAGTGCGGAGAACACCGGCCACGACCAGACGACCGCGATCGCCGTTGCCGAGCCGATCAGCAGCCCGCGGGGCGACAGCCGCTTGACCCAGGGCAGCAGTACGGGGAAAAGAAGGTAGAAGAACACTTCGGCGGCGAGGGACCAGGAAACGGGATTTCCCGCGGAGACGAACATGTGGCTGGGGACCCAGGTCTGCACCAGGAAAAGGTCGGCGACAGTGGCCACGATCCCGGTACCCGTGGTGACGGCCGCCGTACCGGCACCCGCCAGGGCAATGACCACCACACACCACGTCAGGACGTGATTGGGAAAAATTTTGGCGGCCCGTCGCCGCCAGAACGCGCGGGCGGTGTCGTCCGGGCGTGCGGAGTGGGTGAGCACATAGCCGCTCAGAATGAAGAAAAGCGATACCGAGCTTCCGCCCAGCCATACTTCGGGCCCGAGGGTCTCGGCGAGATGCGGGTCGATCATCAGCCGGCAGTGCGCATAGAGGACTGCGACCGCGGCGGCGAAGCGCAGACCCGTCAGCGAATCCAGCCGTCTGGGGACAGCGGATCCGCTGTCCGCGTCCGGCGGTTTCTTCGCCTCCCCCTGACCGGCAAGGGGGCTGCCCGCCATGGCGGTTGACTCGAACGACGGACCGGAAAGAGGGTGCACGAAGGGCCTCCTGCGGGGGAATTCCCGGGCCCGTGGCACCACTCAATGACCATTGACGGATGGCTGCGCCGGTGGGTCGCCCGGGAACGGATGGAAGGACTGGTCCTTGCCCGTGCGGAGGAATGGGCGGCCCGTCGCGCGGATAGCACGATTGACCCACCGCGGCACGCCCCGTGCATAGGGCGGTGACCCGATTTCACTCGTACGGTCCAGCATGTGGTGAAGGCGCCGGCCGGGCATGACGCGGCAGGATCGCCCGCACCGGGCCACCGCCGTACAGGTGATTCCTGCGGACCTGTGGCCGGGCAGGTGTGGTGCGCGCCGGTGCCAGGAAAAGATACGTCCGCGCCGCGATGTCACGCCCTCGGGCCGCAGGCGGTGCCGGCAGCCCCTCGACGGTGGGGCAGGCAACGACGCAACCGCATCCGGGCCCGACACCCCACCCGCCCGGTCCAACCCCCAGCAGAGGTTCCGAGTTGAAGCACACCCGCGTACCGACGCCCCGCACCGTCCTCACCGGTGCCGGTCTGGTGGTGGCCCTGACCGCCGCCACACTCACTCTGCAGACCGCCGATGCCGCCCCCGCCAAGGCCCCCGACCCGCCGACGGCCAGCGCCGCCGGACAGCGCGCCAAGGGCATCAGCTCCACCCTCGGCGCCGACGGGGCAGGCGCCTACTACGACGCCGCGCACCACAAACTCATCATCAACGTGACCACCGAGGCCGCCGCTGCCAAGGCGCGGGCGGCCGGTGCCGATGCCAGGGTGGTCAAGCACTCGCTCGCCTCGCTGGACGCCGCCCGCGCGACCCTCAAGAAGCAGGCCACCATCCCCGGCACCTCCTGGGGCATGGACCCCAGGACCAACAGGGTCGTCATCACCGCCGACCGCACGGTCCGGGGCACCAAGCTGGCGCAGCTCAAGCGGGTCGCCGCCGCGCTCGGTGACCGGGCCGTCGTCCGGCAGTCGGCGGGCACCCTCCGGCCGCTGATCGCCGGCGGTGACGCCATCTGGGGCACCCGGGCACGCTGCTCGCTCGGCTTCAACGTCACCAGGGGCGGACAGCCGTACTTCCTGACCGCGGGGCACTGCACCAACGCCGTACGGAACTGGTCCGCGACACAGGGGGGCGAGGAGTTCGCGGTGACGGAGGCCGGGACCTTCCCCGGTGACGACTTCGGGATCGTGAAGTACACCGACGAAGACGTCGTGCACCCCAGCGCGGTGGATCTCTACAACGGCAGCACGCAGGCCATCACCCGGGCGGGCGATCCCATCGTGGGCCAGAAGGTGCGGCGCAGCGGCGGCTCCACGCATGTGCACGAGGGTGATGTCACCGCGGTCGAGGTGACAGCCAACTACCAGGAGGGCGCGGTCGACGGTCTGATCCAGGCCACCCTCTGCGCGGAGGCCGGGGACAGCGGCGGCTCGCTCTTCGAGGGGGACACCGCGCTCGGCCTGACCTCGGGCGGCAGGGGTGAGTGTTCCGCGGGCGGGGTGACCTACTACCAGCCCGTGCGCGAGGCCCTCCAGAAGACCGGAGCGCAGCTCGGCTGATGCAGCCGGAGTGATCGGGGCATGCCGGGGACCGCTCGTCGTCATGCGGTCCCCGGAGGCCCGGCACCGCCATTGCCCAGGCCACCTGTCGGGACGTCAGCCAACAGGTGAAAGAGTGTCCCGTTGAGCGATGACGGGGCCCGCTGACGGGCCGGGGGCGGACAAGGCGGGGCGGGCATGAACGCGCAGGGGCAGCAGCACGGCGGTCGGGACGAGGGGGGCCACGTCCTGCCCGAGGACACGGTCCCCCGGACCGCCGGTGAGCCGATACCCGAGCCGAAGGCGCCGGGGAGTGGCGCCTCGGGTCTGCTGAAGTCCAGCGCCGTCATGGCGGCGGGCACCATCGTCTCCCGCATCACCGGATTCCTCCGCACGCTCGTGATGGCCGCGGCCATCGGCGTCGGCCCCCTCAACGACTCGTACCAGGTCGCCAATGTCCTGCCCACGATGATCTACATCCTGGTCGGCGGCGGCGCACTGAACGCCGTCTTCGTACCGCAGCTCGTCCGCGCCATGAAGAAGGACGACGACGGTGGCGAGGCCTACGCCAACCGTCTGATCACCCTGGTCATGGTGGTGCTGGCCGGTGTCACCGCCATCTGCGTCCTGGCGGCTCCGCTGCTGGTGCACCTGATGTCGCCGGATATCGCCGCCGACCCGCAGCGGATGGCCGTCACCGTCACCTTCGCCCGGTACTGCCTGCCCACCATGTTCTTCATGGGCGCCCATGTGGTGCTCGGACAGATCCTCAACGCCCGGGGCCGCTTCGGCGCGATGATGTGGACCCCGGTCCTCAACAACATCCTGATCATCGCGGCGTTCGGGAGCTTCATCTGGGCCTTCGGCGGCTTCACCGACTCCCGCGTCAGCCCCTCCACCGTCACCCCCGAAGGCGTACGGCTGCTGGGCCTCGGCACCCTCCTGGGCCTCGCCGTACAAGCGCTGGCGATGCTGCCGTACCTGCGCGACGCCCGCTTCAGGCTCCGGCCGCGTTTCGACTTCCGGGGGCACGGTCTCGGCAAGGCCATGGGCCTGGCCAAATGGACGGTGCTCTTCGTCCTCGCCAACCAGGCCAGCCTGACCGTCGTCACGCAACTGGCCACCAAGGCCGGCTCGCTCGCCGACCGGGCCGGGTACACCGGCTCCGGGATCACCGCCTACAACTACGCCATCCTGCTGTGGCAGATGCCGCAGGCCATCATCACCGTGTCGGTGATGACCGCGGTGCTGCCACGGATGTCCCGCGCGGTTCAGGACGACGATGTGACCGCGATCCGCGAGGACATCTCCCACGGCCTGCGGACCTCCGCCGTCGCCATCGTGCCCTGCGCGTTCGCCTTCCTGGCGCTGGGTGTGCCGATGGCCACGCTGCTCTACGCCGGCTCCGGCGCCGAGGGCGCCCAGGGCATCGGCCACGTCCTCATGGCCTTCGGCCTGGGGCTCATTCCCTACTCGGTGCAATACGTGGTGCTGCGCGGCTTCTACGCCTACGAGGACACCCGGACGCCCTTCTACAACACCGTCATCGTCGCCGCGGTGAACGCCGCCGCGTCCGGGGCGTGTTTCGCCCTCCTCCCGCCCCGCTGGGCCGTCGCCGGAATGGCCGCCTCGTACGGTCTGGGCTACGCGGTCGGCGTCGGAACCGCCTGGCGCCGCCTGCGCAAGCGACTCGGCGGCGATCTGGACGGCTCACGCGTCCTGCGTACCTACGCCCGGCTCGTTGCGGCGGCGCTCCCCGCGGCACTCGCCGGCGGCGGCGTGGCCTACGCGGTCACCCAGGCCGTCGGCAGCGACGCCCTGGGTTCACTCGTCACGCTGCTGGCCGGCGGGAGCGTGCTGCTCGGCGTCTTCGTGCTGCTCGCGCACTGGATGCGGGTGGCGGAACTCCGCGCGATGGTCGGCATGGTCCGGGGGCGCCTCGGCCGCTGAGAGCGGGCGAGGCGGGGCGGGGTGGGACGGGCCGGTCGCCGTCCGCCGGTGAAGTCCGCCGTCAGTCGGCGAAGCGGCGGACGTAGCGCTTCTGCCAGGGGGTTTCGACGGCCCGGGGGTCGTAGTTGCGGCGTACGAAGTCCACTGCCTCGGCGGCCGGTACGCCGTCCAGGACAGCGAGACAGGCCAGCGCCGTCCCGGTCCGGCCCCGGCCACCGGCGCAGGCGATCTCGACGCGGTCGGCGTCGGCCCGCGCCCATGCCGTACGCAATACGGTCCGGGCCTCGGTATGGCTGCTGGGCAGCCGGAAGTCGGGCCAGCGCAGCCACCGGGACTCCCAGGGGACCTCGGGCGGCTGCTTGCCGAGGAGATAGACGGCGAAGGCCGGCGCCGGACCGGCCGGCAGCGGTCGCCGAAGCCCCCGGCCCCGGATCAGGCGGCCGGAAGGAAGCCTGAGGACCCCGGCGTCGGTGGCGTTCCAGGTAGTGGTCATCCGCTCACCGTAGCGCTGGAGCCGATCAAGAACGGGTCGTTCAGCGGCAGTTGGCCGAGTTCCATCTGAGGACCGGTGCGTGGCCGCCGCGCTCGGCGCATCAGGAGCGGACCCGGGAGCCGACCGGTCGCGCCGGTGTTTTGCGTGCCGCCGATGTGCGCTCTGCCAATCGGGTGAGGGGGGTGTCAGGGTTCTTGCAGGCGCGCTCACCCCAATGGATAACTGGTCACATTCCAATCCGGTGGGCTGCCCATTCCTCTCGGGGGAGTGTCAACTGGCCTGCCTTTGTGTCCGATTGAGAGTGCAGGCAGCGATGCAGCCCCTGGCATCCGCGGCAGGCGCCCTCCCACGCTTGAGGAAGTGCATTCACCACCCGGTGCCCGATCCCGGCCACCGGCTGGTGCGGTAGCTCACGTCACCTCTTCTGGGGGCGTCATGCGAACTGTCCGTACGTTGCGATCCCTCCTCGGGATCTGTGCGCTGACCCTGGGACTGACCGTGGCAATGGCCGCGGCCCCGACCAAGGCGCACGCGCAGATCCCGGTGCTGTGCAGCGAGTCCTCGCTGGTGAACGCGATCAACGCGGCCAATGCGGCCGGCGGGGACACCCTGGCACTCGTTCCGTTCTGCACCTACCAGCTGACCAGCGCGCACGGCACCTCGCCCCACGGGCCGGTGGGGCTGCCGCCGATCACCACCCCGATCACCATGGTCGGGCTGGGTGCCACCATCACCCGCGCCGCGAACGCACCGGCCTTCCGGATCATGCAGGTGGAGGGCGCCGCGAACGTGCCGGGCACCAACGGTCAGTTGAACGCGGTGGGGATCACCATCCGCGGTGGCAGTGCGGTGTCTCCCTATCCGGGAGGCGGTCTGTCGAATCTGGGCGGCACGGTCTCGCTGCTCTCCAGTTCCGTCACCGGCAACACCGCGGTCGCCGGGGGCGGCCTCTACAACGACAACGGCAGCATCACGCTGTCCACCAGCTCCGTCACCGGCAACCAGGCGTCCTCCAGCGGAGGCGGCATCTACGTCAACTCCGGTGGGGTGTCGTTGCTGGGCACGGTGGTGCGCAGCAACACCCCGGACAACTGTGCCCCGTCAGGCAGCGTCATGGGCTGCACCTGACGGTCCGGCCGGACTCCCGGCCGAACGCTCCACCAGGCAACACCTCAACCGTCGACGGCGCACGCCGCCATCCGGTCCCGGTTGAGCACTCCCTCGCACACACCTCATCAAAGGAGCACCGTCATGCCCATCTCTCCCAGTCAGGGATCATCCGGGGGCGGGACGATCGTCACCATCACCGGTACCAACCTCGGCGGCGCCACCGCCGTGCGGTTCGGCAGCAAGACAGCCACCATCACCGGCAACACCCCCACCTCGGTCACGGTGATCTCGCCCTCCGGCAGCGGCGCCGTACCGGTGACGGTGACCACCCCCGGCGGGACCAGCAACCCGCTCCAGTTCTTCTACGTCGGGGCGCCGTTCAAGTCCAGCCTCTCCCCGGTGACCGGGGTGACCGCGGGCGGCAACACCGTCACCATCAACGGCACGGGTCTGAGCACCGCCACCTCGGTCAGCTTCGGCGGGGTCACCGCGACCCCGACCGTGGTGAACGACGGCCAGATCACCGTCACCGTGCCGGCGGGTGCGGCGGCCGGACCGGTGAGTGTCTCCGTCACCACCGCGGGCGGCACCAACAACGGCTTCTCGTACACCTACGTCGACGCGCCCACCGTCATCTCGCTGAACCCCAACTCGGGCCCGGCGTCCGGCGGTACCGTGGTGACCATCACCGGCACCAACCTCAGCACCACGCAGTCGGTCACCTTCGGTGCCACGCCCGCGCCGTTCACCGTCATCAATGACACCAGCCTCTCCGTCGTCAGCCCGCCCACGCCCGACGGGGCCCCCGGGGCCGCCACTGTCACCGTGACCACCAGCGGTGGCGTGGCGACCGGTGACTTCACCTACCTCGCCGGTCCCGGCATCTGACCGGCCCCCGAGCCGCCAAGGGCCTGGTCGTGCGATCAGGCGGGCGGACAACCTGCCCGGACAGGGGGTACCTTCCCCTGTCCGGGCGCTCCCTCCCTTCCCATGACGAGCCCCGTCCGGTGCCATCTCAGGGCCGCCCCGGGGCTCATGCCCACGAAGGACCATGGTCGTGAATCGCTCCGCAGACCCGCCCACCTCGTCCGACGCGCCGTCCCTGGCGGCCACGCCCTCCGTCACCTCCGTCTCTCCGCCCTCGGGTTCCACCGCGGGCGGCACCGTGGTGACGGTGACCGGCACCGGCTTCACCGGCGCCACCGCCGTCCGCTTCGGCGCCACACACGCGGCGTCCTTCAGCGTCAACTCCGACACCCAGATCACCGCCACCAGCCCGGTCGGATCCGGAGTGGTGCAGGTGACGGTGACCACCCCCAGCGGCACCAGCAACCAGTTCGTCACCTTCAGCTATGTCGCCGCACCCGTACCGACCCTCACGTCGGTGAGTCCCAACTCGGGTCCGGCGGCGGGTGGGACGGTGGTGACGTTGTCGGGCTCGGGTTTCTCGGGTGTGACGGCGGTGCGGTTTGGTGGTGTGTCGGCTTCGTTCACGGTGAATTCGAGTTCGCAGATCACGGCGACGGCTCCTGCGGGGTCGGGTTCTGTTCAGGTGACGGTGACGACGCCTGGTGGGACGAGTAATGGTGTGCCGTTCACGTATGTCTCTGTGCCGGTGCCGGTGGTGACGTCGGTGAGTCCCAACTCGGGTCCGGCGGCGGGTGGGACGGTGGTGACGTTGTCGGGCTCGGGTTTCTCGGGTGTGACGGCGGTGCGGTTTGGTGGTGTGTCGGCTTCGTTCACGGTGAATTCGAGTTCGCAGATCACGGCGACGGCTCCTGCGGGGACGGGTACCGTTCAGGTGACGGTGACGACGCCTGGTGGGACGAGTAATGGTGTGCCGTTCACGTATGTCTCTGTGCCGGTGCCGGTGGTGACGTCGGTGAGTCCCAACTCGGGTCCGGCGGCGGGTGGGACGGTGGTGACGTTGTCGGGCTCGGGTTTCTCGGGTGTGACGGCGGTGCGGTTTGGTGGTGTGTCGGCTTCGTTCACGGTGAATTCGAGTTCGCAGATCACGGCGACGGCTCCTGCGGGGACGGGTACCGTTCAGGTGACGGTCACGACTTCTGGCGGGACGAGCAACGGTGTGCCGTTCACCTATGTCTCCTCGCCTGTGCCGGTTCTGACCGCGCTGGCTCCCAGCTCCGGTCCGACCGCGGGCGGAACGACCGTCACCCTCACCGGAACCGGCCTGGCCTCCACCACCGCCGTCCAGTTCGGCGGCACCCCGGCCACCTCCTTCACCGTCGTCTCCGACACCCACGTGACCGCCGTCGCCCCTCCCGGCACCGGCACCGTTCAGGTCACCGTCACGACCCCAGGGGGCATCAGCAACGGTCTCTCCTACAGCTACTCCGGCGCTCCCACACTCAGCGGGATCACTCCTAACCAGGGGAGCACCGCGGGCGGAAACACGGTCACCCTCACCGGCACCCAGCTCACCGGAGCCACTTCGGTCACCTTCGGCGGCACCCCGGCGACCTCCGTGACGGTCCTCTCCGCGACCCAGATCACCGCCGTGGTCCCGGCGTCCACCGCAGGACCGGTCGATGTCACCGTCACCACCCCCGGCGGCAGCAGCACCCTCCCGAAGGCGTACTTCTACGTCAGCGCCCCGGTGCTCGCCGGTGTCGCCCCGCTCTCGGGCCCGCTCTCCGGCGGGAACACGGTCACCCTCACCGGCACCCACCTGATCGAGGCCACCGCGGTCCGCTTCGGTGCCACCCCCGCCACCTCATTCACCGTGGTATCGGACACCCAGATCACGGCCGTGGCCCCGGCGGGAGCCGCCGGCCTGGTGGGCATCACCGTCACCACCGTCGGCGGGACGAGCAACTCCGTCTCGTACACCTACCTGGCGGCGCCCGTCATCACCACTCTGGTGCCGACCCAGGGACCCGCCTCCGGTGGCACCACCGTCACCCTCACCGGCAGCAACTTCGCCCAGACGACCACGGTGCTCTTCGGCGGCGCGCCCACCTCCTTCACCGTCGTCTCCGACACCCATCTCGTCGCCGACGTGCTGCCAGGCCCCGCCGGGCCGGTCAATGTCACCGTCACCACCCCCGGCGGTACCAGCGCGCCGGCGGTCTACACCCGCGTCGGGCCCCCCGGCATCTGACCCCGCCGACCGCCTGCAGCCCGTCTCCCGCGGGCTGCAGGTGTGCGCGCCGAAAAGGCGATGCCGTGGCATCACACGCTGATGTAATGTCCACTCCCGAACAGCGGCACTTACTTCGGGCTTCGGGAGGGCTTGATGGTTCCGGAACTGGTCAGGACTTGGGTGGCAGGCTGGGCCACCTCGCGACACACGCCGAGGCCGGCCGAAAGGCCCTGGGGGCTCTTTGTCGAGGTGGGGCTGCCCGACCAGGTGGCGCGCCATGTCCTCCCGGACGCCCATGAGTTGGCCGTTCGCGAGGCGGCTTCCTCCGTCACCGTGCCGCACACCTGGCTCAAGGTGCCGATGGAACCGGCCGAGGTCGGGCGCTGGCTCCCGGAGGGCTGGGTGGTGGACAAGGGGGAGTCGGGCCATCTGATGGCTACGGACCTCCGGACCACCGCACCGAGTGCACCCGAGGGCTACACCGCGTCACTGGAGACCCGCGACGCCGTCACCTACGTCCAAGTGCGCGACATGGACGGGGAATTGGCCGCATGGGGGCAGATGGCGGCCCTCGGACGGGCCACGGTCATCGACCGCGTCACGACCGAGTCGGCCCATCGTCGCCGCGGGCTGGGCGCGTTCGTGATGCGCACCCTCGCCGATCATGCGGTGGCCGAAGGCGTGACCCTCGGCGTGCTGGGCGCGACCGACGACGGGCGTGCGCTGTACGAAACGCTGGACTGGAAGGTGTACGCGCCGCTGGCGGCGTGCATATACCGCCCCTAGCGGCGCGGCGGGCCGTGGATTCACCCGCGACTTGAGGGTTGTCCGCCCCTCGGCCCCGCAGGGTCGGCCGGTTACGCCACAAAGTCTCCGGGCTGACTTCAATGGAACGCTGGAAGTCATGCCTGTGAACAACAGCGAACTTCCTGACCAGAGCCCTGCCGTCCCGCCCCGTTGGGGGGAGTTGCTGGGACCCGAACATCGTGGCGCAGCGGTCGTGTTGGCGGCCGGAGTGCTCGTCGGCGCGGTCAATATCTATCTGGCGTCGAGCATGTTGCCCACCGCGGTGGGCGAGCTCGGCGGGGAGAGTTTCTACGCGTGGAACATGACGCTCTACCTCGTCGCCATGGTGATCGCGACGATGCTCGTCAGCCGGTGCCTCGCGCGGTGGGGGAGTGCCGGCGCCTATCTCATCGGGTTCGCCCTGTTCCTGGTGGGCTCACTGGCGTGTGCGGCGAGTCCGACGATGCCGGTGTTGCTGGTGGGCCGCTGCCTTCAGGGACTCGGCGCCGGACTGCTGTCCGGACTCGGCTTCGCCGCCATCCGCTCGGCCCTGCCACGTCGGCTCTGGACCCGTGGCAATGCGCTGATGTCGGCGATGTACGGCGTCGGAAACTTCGCCGGTCCGGCGCTCGGTGGCCTGTTCGCCCAATTCGGTTCGTGGCGCCTGGCGTTCGTCCTGATGGCGGGGGTCGCGGCGGGGTGTGGTGTGGCCGTGCCCCGTGTGCTGCCCCGAGGGGAACGCGGCGGGGCGGTGGCGCCGGTCCCGGTGGTGTCGATGACGCTGGCCATGGCCGCCACCGCGGCCGTCAGCGTGGCGGGAATCCTGCCCGGCACCATGGCGAGGGCCGCCGGCATCGCGGTGGCACTGCTGCTGGCCGCCGGATTCCTCGCCCATGAGCGGCGCGGCGCGCGACGGGTCTTCCCCGCCGCGACGTACCGCGCGGGTTCCGCGCTGAAGTGGGTCTATCTGACGCTCGGGCTGCTGTCCTTCGGCGTCGCCGTCGAGTCATTCGTCCCGCTGTTCGGCCAGCGGCTGGCCGGGCTGCCCCCACTCGCGGCCGGGTTCTTCGGGGCGGCCGTCTCCCTCGGCTGGTCACTGACCCAGATCGGCAGCTCGTCGGCGGTCCGGGAGCACACCGTGCGCCGGCTGCGCACCACCGGACCGGGGTTGCTCGCGCTCGGCTTCCTCGTCCAGGGGCTGCTCCAGCGTGAGAACGCGTCGATCGGGTGGGCGATCATCTGGATCCCGGTGCTGTGCCTCGCCGGATCGGGCATCGGGCTCGCCTACCCGCATCTGTCCGTGGCCGCGATGGCGTCCGCCGCGGACCCGGCGGAGGGACGGCAGGCGGCCGCCGCGATCGCCACCGTGACGACGATGTCCACCGCGTTCGGTACGGCGGTCGCCGGGGTCCTGGTCGGCCTGGGCGGCGGCTCGATGCTCGGCTCGGCGCGATGGCTGCTGTTCGGCTTCGCCGTCCTCTGCGCCCTCGGTATCGTCACCGCGCGCGCCGCGGACCGACAAGTCCCGTGCTGAACGGGCGCCGCCGCACGGAACGGCCCGCAGCCGGTCAGCGGGCGATCCGTGCGGCGATGCCGTCGAGAAGGAAGCCGAGGCCGGTGTCGAAGGTGGTGTCCGCGTTGGGGTGGGTCGCGTCCTGGACGACCTTGGACAGCGTCGGGTAGCGGCCGGTGGCCAGCTTCCGGCTGATATACGGACCGGTGGCCCGCTGCCACTGCTCCTCGTCCATGCCGGTGATCCGTTCGGCGTGCAACACGGAGATCTCCTTCCTGAGCGCCCCGACCACGTAGGCGTTCACCGCGTCGATGACCAACATCACCGTGTCGATGTCGTCCAGTCCGGGAGTGCCGTACAGCGCGGTGAGTGAGGCTTCGAGGTGGGTCAGTGCGTTCGGGCCGAGGTGCGGCCGCCCGGCCAGCTGGTCGGCGAACCACTTGTGCCGCAGCACCGCTTGCCTGGTGTCGTGCGCGAGGGACCACAGCATGCCGCGCCAGTCCCCGTCGGCCGGCTCGGGCGCGGGAATCTCGCCGTACACCGCGTCCCCCATGAGGTCCAGCAACTCTTCCTTGGTGGACAGATAGCGGTACAGCCTCATCGGGCCCGCGTCGAGCGCGGCGGCGACCTTGCGCAGCGACACCGCCTCCAGCCCGTCCGCGTCGGCGAGTTCGATCGCGGCCGCCACGATCCGGTCCCGGCTCAGCGGGCTGGGCGTCGGCCGGCTCGGCGGCTCGGGCCGTTCCCAGATGAGTCCGGGCTCGCCGCCGTCGGCCCCTCGTTGTGCTGCCATCACGCCTCGTTTCCGCAGGTCTCCGCATGCGGGACCAACGATACGCAAAAAGATACGCCGCTCTGATCGATACGGTGTATCGTCATGATGCGCTGTATCGATCGCGTGGGCGGTCAGGGATGCCCTGCGCCCTTCCGCCCCCGGAGCGCTTCCCGCCGCACTCAGAGAAAGCAGAGTCATGAGCAGCATCCCGCGCATCGCCATCGTCGGAGCCGGTCTCGGCGGCCTGGCCCTCGCCCGTGTCCTGCACAGACACGGCATCGACGCCGTCGTCCATGAAGCCGAGGCGTCCCGCACCGCGCGCACCCAGGGCGGCATGCTCGACCTGCACAAGGAGAGCGGGCAACGGGCCCTGCGCGAGGCCGGTTTGGCGGACGAGTTCCACGCCGTCGCCCGCCCGGAAGGCCAGGACATGCGCCTGCTCGACCACACCGGCACCCTGCTGCTCCAGGAGGACACCCCCGACGACGCCCCACTGGAACGCCCCGAGGTCGACCGCGCCGACCTGCGGAACATCCTGCTCGACTCCCTCCCCGAGCAGACCGTCGTATGGGGACACGCCTTGCGGTACGCCACCGCCCTGCCCGAAGGCGGACACCGGCTCCTCTTCGCCGACGGCAGCACCGCCGACTGCGACCTGCTCATCGGCGCGGACGGTGCCCACTCCCGGGTCCGCCCGCTGGTGACCGACGCCGTGCCCCACCACATCGGTGTCAACGCGATCGAATGCGCCATCCCCGATATCGACCGGACCCACCCCGACCTCGCCGCCATGGTCGGACGCGGCAACTACTGGGCCTTCGGCAACAACCAGGCCCTGGCGGCCCAGCGCAACGGCGACGGCAGCGTCCGCATATACCTCTCCTTCCGCACCCCCGAGGACTGGCTCACCACCTGCGGTGTCCCGTTCACGGAACCCGACCGGGCCCGCGCCGCCCTGACGGATCTCTTCAGCGGCTGGGCCCCGCAGTTCACCGCCCTGATCCAGGCCTGCGGCGACACCTTCGTGCCCCGTCCGACCACCATGCTGCCCGTCGGCCTGACCTGGCCCGGCGTCCCCGGCGTCACCCTCCTCGGCGATGCCGCCCATCTGATGCCGCCCACCGGGCTCGGCGCCAACATGGCCCTGCTCGACGCCGCCGAACTCGCCCTCGCTCTCGTCGCCCGCCCCGACGACATGACCGCCGCCCTCAGCGGCTACGAGTCCGCGATGTTCGTACGCGCTGCCGCCGCGGCGCAGGAGTGCGCGAACATCATGGAGATCATGCTCTCTCCGGCCGGTGCCCAGGGCGTGCTGGATTTCTTCCAGCGGTAGCGCGCTGATTCCCGTGCAGGGAAGCCCGGCGACCGACTCAACCGAGCCGGTCGTCGAGTGCCGCCGGAACCACCTCGATGCCCGGCGCGTCCGCCAGTCGCTCCGCCAGCCGCGCTGACCCACCGATATAGGTGGAGTCGAGATCCACATCCGTGGCGACGCACCAGGCACGGTCCCGTGGCCACCACAGATTCGGCGACTGCGGAAAGAAGACCCCCGCGCTCCGGTCTCCGGTGGCCATCGCCGCCTCGACCGGTCCCTCGTACAGTACGTAGGCGCGTCCGCTCAACTGCACTATCGGCCCGTTGTCATCGCACCAGCCCCACCCTTCCCAGAGGCCGAAGAGACACTGCCGCGGAGTGCCGGTTTCCGCTGCCAGCACCGGATACAGCGCCGCCAGCACGGGCTCGGGCAGCGAACCCCGCCACGGCGGTTCGTCATCCGGGCCGGCCACGTCCTCGAAACGCACCAGCGGGTGCAGAGCGCGGCCCGACCGCTGCGCCACCTCCGCCCACCGCTCGAACCGGCCGTCCGACGGTTCGCTGGGATGCAGCAACCGCACATAGGTCTCGAACCCCGACGGCAGCAGGGCATGGACCCCACTGTCGAACCCGCCGAGGCTCTCCTCGATCCACCGGGCGGACGAAAGATCCTCGATCCGATGCGGTGGCTGTACCTCGTCCGGTGACCCTGTCATGCCTGCCGTTCCCCCTCCTGCGCGGCCTGTCTCTCAGTATGAACCGCGCACGAGGTCAGACCGCGGTTATCCACAGGCCGCCCGGAACGGCATCACGTACGCCGATGTCGCCGACCGTGCGGACCCGGTTGGCGACATCGGACGGACGGAGCGTCAGGCGGCCTGCTGCAGCTGCTGCAGGGAAGCCACCAGCTTGTCCACCTCCTCGGATGTGTTGTAGAGCGCGAGCGAGGCGCGGGCCGCGCTCGCCAGCCCGTAGTGGGCCAGCGCCGGCTGGGCGCAGTGGTGCCCGGCCCGGATGGCGATGCCGTCACGGTCCAGCCAGGCGGCGATCTCCGACGGGTCATGGCCGGCGAGGGTGAAGGTCAGTACGGCGATGCGGTCGGGCGCGGAGCCCAGTAGTTCCAACCCCGGAACCGTGGCCAGGGCTTGCTGTGCGTACGCCATCAGTGAGGTCTCGTATGCGGTGATGGCGTCGCGGTCGAAGGAGGTCAGCCAGTTCAGCGCGGCCAGCAGACCGACCACGCCGGAGATATGTCCGGTACCGGCCTCCAGGAGGTGAGGGACGGGGGCATAGGTGGTACGGGAGAAGTCGACCGACTCGATCATGTTGCCGCCGCCCTGCCACGGCGCCATGTCCCGCAGGATCTCCGGCTTCGCGTACAGCGCGCCGATGCCCGTGGGGGCGAACAGCTTGTGCCCGGAGAACACATAGAAGTCGGCGTCCAGGTCCTGCACATCGACCGGGAAGTGCGCCACCGCCTGGGCCCCGTCCACCAGGACCTTGGCCCCGTAGCGGTGGGCGAGGGCGGTCATCTCGCGTACGGGCGGGACGGTTCCCAGCACATTCGACGCCTGGCTGAGCGCGACGAGCTGGGTGCGCATGGAGAGCAGATCGTCGTACGCGGTGAGGTCGATCTGCCCGTTGGGCTGCAGTGGTACGGGTACCACCCGGGCCCGGGTCTGCTGGGCGATCAACTGCCACGGCACGATATTCGAATGGTGCTCCAGCACCGGCACCAGGATGTCGTCCCCGGGGCCGAGGTTCGCCCGGCCCCAGCTCTGCGCGACGAGGTTGATGGCCTCGGTCGTGCCGCGTACGAAGACGATGTCGTCCGGTGACGGCGCCCCCAGGAACTGGGCGACCGCCGACCGGCCCGCCTCGTACGCCTCGGTGGCCTCCCGGGCCATGGTGTGCGCACCGCGGTGGATATTGGAGTTGGCGGATCCGTAGAAGCCGGCCAGTGCCTCGATCACCTGGCGTGGCTTCTGTGTGGTGGCCCCGTTGTCCAGCCAGACCAGTGGGTGCCCGTTCACCGTCCGGTGCAGGATCGGGACATCGCGGCGCGCCAACTCCGGTGAGAAGGCGGCTGTTTGGCCGGGGAGGCCGGTGAACTGTGCGGGGTGGGCGGCCGGAATGTCCGCTTCCGTGGCCGGGGTCGTGGCCGGATCGGGCGACAGCAGACCGTCACCGAGGAGGTTCGGAGCCGGCGCCCCCGGCCACAGACCCCGGACGACGTCAGGAGTAGTCATGGTAGTTGGAGACCTCGACGTTCTGGAGCACGGCGACCGCGTCCTCTACCAGTACCGCCGTATTGAAGTACGCCGTCATCAGGTACGACGTGATGCCCTTCTGGTCGACGCCCATGTTCCGCATCGACAGACCGGGCTCCACCTCGTCCTCGACCTTCGCGGGACGCAGACCCACCACACCCTGCTCGGCCTCGCCCACCCGCATCAGCAGGATCTCGGTGGTGCCGACGCCCGCACTGCCGGAGAACCGCACCTTGTCGGACGGGAGCAGCGGGACACCGCGCCAGCTCAGCAGCGGGCTGCCGAACCGGGTGTCGATGACCGGGGGCACCCCCCGACGCGTACACTCCCGGCCGAACGCGGCGATGGCCCTGGGGTGCGCGAGGAAGTAGCCGGGCTGCTTCCAGACCCGGGTCAGCAGCTCGTCCAGATCGTCGGGGGTCGGGGAACCGGTGCGGGCCTGGACCCGCTGCCCGGGGGCCACATTGTTGAAGAGGCCGAACTCCGGGTGGTTGAGCAGCGCGGCCTCCTGCCGCTCGCGCAGTGCGTGCGCGGTGAGGTTGGACTGCGCCCGGATCTGGTCGATGGGCCCGTTGTAGAGGTCGGAGACCCTGGTGTGCACCCGCAACACGGTCTGGGCGAGGCTCATGTGGTACTCGCGGGGCGTGTCCTCGTAGTCGACGTACGTCGCGGGAAGGTCGGGTTCGCCGATGTGCCCGGAGCTGAGATCGACCGGCACCTCGGCGCCCGGCAGCACACCGTCCGCCGCGAGGTAGGCGTCCATCGCTCCCCGCACCGCCGTTTCGCGTTCACACAGCCCCTCCAGCACACTGCGCTCGACACACAGCGCCACACCGGGGGTGAGCGCCCGGACGCGGTAGGGCAGCGGCTCGGAACGGGTCCATGCGTCCAGGTCGAAGTACTGGCCGTCACCGATCACTTCGAGCACCGCGTCCTCGCCGTAGCGGCCGCTCACCCGCTTCTCGGCGCGGCCCTGGGCGATCACCCACAGCTTGTCGTGCGCATCGCCGTCCTGCGCCAGCATCTGGCCGGCCTCGAAGCTGACTTCCGTGAAGGAGCCCGCGAGTTCGGCGAGCAGGGCGTCGTCGGCATCCCGGAGATACGGCAACTCCCGCAGGTCGCCCGGGATCACACGGGGCGAACCGCCGTCGGCGTGGACGCTGATGCGGTCGTCGCCGAGGACGTAGGTCCGGCGGCGGTTGACGCGGAAGACACCGGATTCCACATCCACCCATGGCAGGGCCCGCAGCAGATAGCGCGGGGTGATGCCGCGCATCTGGGGGCTGGTCTTGGTAGTGGTCGCGAGCTGCCGTGCTGCATCCGGGCTGAGACTAGTCTGGTCGTTCATCAGGCCCTCCTCGCCTACGGGCATGCCGCTCGGCCGACGCACGGCCGACCGGCACGCAGGAGCCTGAATCGTCTGGTCGAAGCCCGCCGCGCACAACCGGCTCCCGGCCCGCGTGCGGCCGGAAACGCTCGCCGCACTGAGTGCGCATTCCCGAATGCATGGGCGATTTTCCGGCATTTCAGGGCCACTACCACGCGTAGTAACCTCGCGGAGGCGCGTCCCGGGTCATCCGGACCTGTCGTGTGACATCGCCTGACACCCGATTTACGACGCGATTTACCCTCATAACGGTGCTTTGCGTTCCCTAAAGGCCGGCTTATGGCGCCGCTCGTGGCGGTCCGTCGGCTCCGCCGCTGCCCAACTCCCTTAGGGAATACGGCTGTTGCGCACGGTGAAGAAGGGGCGCTCGCGTAGCCGGTGCACTGCCCTCATGCCAGCCCGGTCTGCGACTTGCTGAACATCACGCCCTCGGAGTAGAAGAACACGGCGCTGCTGCCCCCTTCGGCGCCGTAACACGTCCACGTGGTCGGGTAGTCGTCGGCGCGCTCCGACTCGCTGTTCTGCTGACACGTATTGGTGTAGGCGAACAGGGTCTTCTCGCTGCTGCCGGCCTCGATCTTCCTGTATTCGGCGAGGCTCAGCGGATCGGTGGTGGTGGCGCTGCCCTTGTAGGCGCAGGCGATCACGAAGAGACCGAGGACGCAGCCGCCGGCTATCGCACTCTTCTTCACGGGTGGGGTCGTCTTTCTGTGGGGGGAGGGGGAGTTGGGGCCGGAAGCGGGGGAAGTCAGGTCACTGCGCTACCGCCGGTGCGTTGCTCTTCCATGGCGGCGCTCCTCCGGTGCTCACGTGGCTCGCCGCGCAGGAACCGTTGCAAGATGAGGAGCAGGGTGGGCAGCTGCCCGGCCGGGTCGAAGGATGCCTCGGTGGCCGCGCTGGTGTACATCGAGGCGATGAGGGCCATGACCCACGAGGCGGTGTTGTCCGGATCGAGGCCGGGGTCGATCTGCCCGGCCGCCGCGGCCTTGGTGAGCAGTTCCGCGATCACGGTGTGCTCGTCGGTGCTGTCCTGGCTCAGGAGTTCCGCGAGTTCCGGGTCGCGGTGTGCCTGGAGCATGGCCTCCATCACCAGCGGCGGGGCCAGAGGTTCCGCGGCGGGTGCGGCCAGGAACTGCACGACGTCCAGGAGGGCGGTCCATGGGTCGGCTTCGGTCGCCGCCCGCGCCAGCCGCTCGGTCTTGGCGTCCTTGTCGTCCTGGAGGAGGGCGATGAAGATCGCGCGCTTGTTGGGGAAGTAGTGGAACACGTTCCCCGAACTCATCCCGGCCGCCTTGCAGATCTGCGCCGTAGTGGTGCGCTCGAACCCCTGCGTGGCAAACAGCTCGGACGCGGCGTGCACGATGTGCTGACGCCGCGCTGCGTGTTTCGCCGGATCGATCGTCCTCATGGCATCACCCTATGACTGACTGCTGCATCTGACGGACGGCCCCTTCCCCCCTCCGACGGGGCTGTGTCGACCAATAATAGACCGCGCACTCGGTTTATGATTGGCTTCCGTTCTTGCACCGGACAGGACCGCACCGCGTTGCACCGCTCCGGCTCCCGTTGGCCGTGGCGACGCAGACTTTCAAGGGGGACACCACAGATGAATGACCTGACCGCACGGCGCCACCGCATGGACAAAACCACGGTGCTGGCTCAACCGGCCTGGATGTCGGCGCTCGTGCACGCCGTCCTCATGCTGGTGGGAGCCGGTGCCGGCTGGCTGATCAAGATCCTGGCGGGGTGGCTGGTGACGCTGCCCTGGGCACCGATGCAAGGGGCGGCCCGGCTCCTGAACTCGATTCCGGAGCCCTGGCTCACGGTCGGCCTGCTCTCCGCCGGAACGGCCCTGGGGCTGGTCGTGGGCCTCATCGCCCGGTATGAGGAGCTCTCCGTCGCCGTATCGGGCGAGCGGATCACTCTCACCCGGAAAGGCAAGGGTCAGGCGATCGCGCGCGACCGCATCACCCAGGCATTCCTGGACGGCAAAGAACTGGTCCTGCTGGGCGACGACGGGAGCGAACTCGCCCGGGAAGCGTCCGACCTGGAAGCCCGGCGCCTCGCCGACGCCTTCCGGGCGCACGGCTACACCTGGGCGGACGAGGACCCGTACAAGGACGACTTCCGGCGCTGGGTACCGGACATGCCGGGACTGCCGCACGGGGCCAATGCGCTGCTCAAGGCCCGCGCACAGCTCCTCGAAAAGAAGAAGTCCACCACGGACCTCCGGGAGCTGCGCGAAGAGCTGGCCGCGCTCGGGGTCGTCGTACGTGACGAGAAGCGGCGGCAGTACTGGCGCAACGGGGGTGCGGCGAAGCCCGCTGCTCAGTAGGGGGATTCGGCTGATCTGCCACCTGCGGCGCCGGCGGGTCGCTACGGTGACGGGCATGGATTCCAGTGACGCGCCCGGCGCCGATGAGTGGCCGCTGCCTCCCTCATGGATGTGGAGCTGCCAGGAGTGCATTGAGCTGTACAAGGCGATGAAGCACGCCCCCGAGGTGGTCGATGCCGCACGGGAGGAGGGCGAGCCCGGGGTGGACTACGACCCGCTCGACACGGTGGTGTCCACCCAGATCCGGCTGGCCCGGCATATCGCCACCCACCATGAGTCGGACGTCCCCGCCATCGACCCGTCCTGCGAAAGGTGCACGACGGACGAGAGTCGTCGGATGCCGCCCGTACTCATCATGGAACACCGTGCCCGCCACGTGTTCGCCCCGCCGAGCATCGCCGGTCTGCTGTAGCGGGTGGCGCACCGGCGTCACGGCCCGCCGAGGGTTACAGCGCCACGATCACGGCGTACGCGATGAAGAATGCCGCGCAGAGCACCACGATGATGCCGAGGACGATCATCGGGCCGGTGGACCAGCCGCGCGTCTGTGTATCGCGGGGACCGGTTTCCGCCCCGGTGCTGCCCTCGCCCGCGGGCGTTTCCTCGGGCGGCACCCCGCCACCGGGCCCGAGGCCCGGCGCGTTACGTGGATCCGGTTCCGGATGTTGAGTACCCATACCGGAAGCTTGCCCGATATCCCCCGGATTCACCGAGTGGAGGGCGGCAGGTCTTGGGCCAAGCGGACGCGGCGGACCGCTCTCTCCTGCGGAGACATCGCTTACGTGCTAGATGGCGTTCCTTACATAGAGGGGCGCAGGGCTCACCGAAGGGGAACCGTGGCGGTGATCCGGAAGCCGCCGTTCTCCAGTGCCCCGGCCTCGAAGGTGCCGCCGAGTACGGTCACCCGCTCGCCCAGCCCCACCAGACCATGGCCTCCACTGGGCAGCAGGCTGGTGACCGGCCCGTCGGGGGCCTCGTTCTCCACGATCACCCGCACCGCGTCCTTCTGATACCGCACCTCCACCCGGGCCGGTGCCTTGCCCGCGTGCTTGTGCGCATTGGTCAGCCCTTCCTGGATCACCCGGTACAGGGTGGGCTGGACCGTGGAGTCCGCGGCCGACGGTTCGCCGATGACGTCGAAGGCGACCTGCATCCCGGCGGCCCGTGACTCCTCCACGAGGGTCGCGAGGTCGTCCGGGGTCGGCTGCGGGGAGAGCGGAACCCGTTGGTCCCCCTCGTCCACCCGCAGCACGCCGAGCACCTGCCGCAGCTCGTTCAGCGCCTGCCGGCCCATGTCCCCGATCAGACGGCCGGTGTCCGCGGACACCTCGGTGCCGCCGGCCCCGGCCTCCAGCGCCCCGGCGTGGACCACCATCAGGCTCACCCGGTGGGAGACCACATCGTGCATTTCCCGGGCGATGCGGGTGCGCTCCTCCATCCGGGCCTGCGAAGCCAGCAGATGCTGCTCGCGTTCCAGCCGGTCCGCCCGGTCCTGGAGGGACACCATCAGACTCCGCTTGGCCCCCCGGTACATGCCGAACAGCACCGGCACCACTACGGAGGGCACCACGAGGAAGATCGAGAAGGGTATGAGCGCCTCGGTCTGGGAGCGCGTGACGTACACGGCCCACCCGATGAGGAGCACGGCCGACGCGCCGGAACCGATGAGGAGATTGCGCCGCGACGACCCGTACTTCGCCAGCGCGTAGAGACTGACGGGGAGGATACTGAAGGGCGGCGTGACGAGGGGGAGGAGAAGCACCGCGACCGCGGCGAGCGTGTCCGGATAGCGCCGCCGCCAGAGCAGGCCCAGCGCCTGGAGCATCACGAGCACGATGAGCACCGGCACCGGCAACAGCAGGGCATCGTCGTTCTGGTTGTTCAGACCGCTGACCAGGGAGACCGGATTCGCCAGCGGGAAGAGCAGCACCAGCAGACTGTCGAACAGCATCGCGCTGCGGCTCTCCCACCACCAGGGCTGCCGCGGAGTTCGCGGGTAGAGGCCGCTCAGCACGGGCAGCACCACGGCGAGCAGTCCCGCGAGCACGAAGACCACCGGCTGCTGGTCGCCGGGCGTCCCGGGGGACGCGGCGTACTGCCGCAGATGCGATGCGGCGACGCCCAGCACGAGCAACAGGCCCGTTGGCGCGGCGATGAATACCGTACGCAGCCGTGGTGTGTGCCGGGCCAGCGAGTAGTACGCCACCGATGTGGCCAGGACGGATCCGGTGCCCAGGAGGAGGCCCCCGGTGATCACGGCGACGACCACCAGGGGGAATCGGCGCCGCAGCACCAGCGTCAGCGCGGCCACGACCGTGAGCCATGACGCCCAGTCCTGGGGGAGTGCGCTGTGCAGCTGCCCCTCGGGGAAGGTGGAGCGGAACTGTACGTCGAGCACCGCACAGCCCACGGCTATGAGAGCGTCCAGCACGATCACGCCCCACGGTCGCCACCAGGACGGAAGCCGGGGAAGCCGGAACAACGGACTCGGACGGGGCGGCGCCCGGTCCGGGAGTGGAGCGGGGGCGGCGGCGGGACCGGCAACCTCAGCGGACATATCGGCGACCAAACGAACGTGCGGGCAAGTCCCGGTATGTTACGCCGCCTGTGTCCGGCCCGGATCCTCCGGAGAGTGCCGGCTCGGGCGGACGCCTCTAGAGCATGCGAGTGGAGGCTCGCCCCGCCGCGCGGCCGTCGTCTCCTACTGGGGCTTGAAGGAGCGGATTTGGTAGCTGCCCTGTAGGTTGCCGCCGGCGTGGGAGGGCGTGGAGCCGACGCGTGCGTGGTAGTTGGTCTGGGTGTAGTACTGGACGCGATGTCCGGTGTTGTTCCATACGGAGCGCACATTCTGTCCGCGCTGGATGAAGGAACAGTTGTCGGCCGTGTTCGCCTTGCTGGCCTGTGACCACTGGCAGCGGGTTCCGCCGCCGTTCCAGTCGCTGTAGATGCAGAAGTACCCGGAGGAGCAGTTGTAGGCGGCCAGGCCGGTGGGTGCGGTGGGGGTGGCGTTGGCGGTGGGGGCGATCGTGAAGGCGGCGGTCAGGGCGGCTGCGGCGATGGCGAGCGAGTGGAGACGGTGGAGACGGCGCATGGCAGTGGTCCCATTCTTGGTGAGGGTGGCTTGGTGAGGTGGGAAGGGTCACGCCGCTGTGGAGCGGCTGAGAGGGATCGCGTCGGGGCGGGAGAGCCGCGACTGGTGGGTGGCCTCGGCCGGGGGTCGGTTCGCGACCCAGTCGCCGGGCGGCCTGATGAAACGTCATCAGTATGGTCCGAGCCCGGGGCCGTCCTCAGGGCATTTCTCGCCGGACCGCCTGCTGTTGGAGCGCGGCAGCGTATGCACCGGGCGTACGCGGCGCGCTGCGCTCTGACGCCTCGGGGTGCATCTCCCGAAAGCAGCTTCGCAACGGGCTCGGCAAGCGCAACCGGCGCGGGCCGGGCAACGGTCCCGGTTCGCCGGTTTCCGTGGATTGTCTGATGGCGGACGCCGCGGCTCGGGGCCGGTCCGACCTGCGAGGATGGAGGGGCAGGCGGGCGGCGGTGTGGTGTGTGGGTTGGCTGGGCGACGTTTGTTGCCTGGGGCGTGGTGCGGTTTGCGAGGCGGGTGTGGCGCGGGGCACCCTTGCGCCATGTCATACGTAAGGCTTGAGGCCTGGATCGGTGGAGAGTGGCTGGAGGTCGACGCCGTGAGCGTCACCGTGATGGACTCCGCGCTCACCCTCTCCTTTGAGCATCAGCGGACCGAGTCCGGGTACCGGAGCCTGATCTGGGAGCCCCTGGAGAAATTCCTCAGGGAGTACCGCGACGAGCCGCTCGTCGTCGTACCTCTGGGCCGCAACCTGCCGGTGATGTTCGGTCCCGGTGCGGCCGGGCCCTTCCGGCTGTCGGAGATGCGGGACGCGTGATCTGGGGCTTATGTCCCGTTACGGTCACGGTGGACAGTAGGGGCGGACGGTCACGGCCGGCCGGCTGCGCTGAAGTGGGCACGCGGGGGCTCCCGGCTCGTGGGTGAGGTGGCCCGGCCCGCTGCCGGTACCGCTCAGGGAGTCGGACGGACCGGAGCCCGAGTTCCGGCCGTGTGGTGTGAGCTGCCCCATACGGAAGGTCGCCGGGTCCTGCCCCGTTTCCACCCTCCGCTGCGTCCGAACCGCATCGGATGGCACGATGGCGGACATGACAAACGGGCCGACCTTACCTGCTGACGTGCTGATGTCGCGTGTGCCGGGTGGGCCGCCGCACCGGGTCCTTCTCTCCCGCACCCGCCGCCCGAAGTCCCCGGACGCGGCCCGCGCCGGACGGAGTCTTCCGCCGGCGCCGCCGAGAGGCCGCAGGTTCGGACTGCACTGCCCACCCCCCACCGTTGGAGGCAGCTCGATGATGACGCACCCCGCAGACGCGCACGCTTCTCGGAGGAGCCGCAAGCGGATATCGACCGCCCTCGCGGTGGTGACGGCCGTGACCGCGGCGTCGCTGCTCGCCGGCTGCTCGTCCGAGGAGCCGGCGGCGAAGCCGCCCAAGCGTCCGGACCCGGTGGTGCCCTCCCCGCACAAGAGCAGCCACGCCCCCACTCCGAAAACCAGCGGTTTCTCGCCGTATGTGGATACTTCGCTCACGCCCTCCTTCGACCTCGTCAAGGGAGCAGAGGAGACCGGGGTGAAGGAGTACAACCTGGCGTTCGTCTCCCCGGGGGGCGGCTGTGTGCCCAAGTGGGGCGGGCGGCAGGCGCTCGGCGCCAACCCCGTCGCGCGGCAGGTGGACCAACTGCGTGCACAGGGCGGCGATGTACGGGTCTCCTTCGGCGGGCAGAGCGGCAACGAACTGGCCAGGGTCTGCGGCTCGGTGGACAAGCTGGTGGCCGCGTACAGCAAGGTCATCGACGCCTACGGCCTGAAGAAGGCCGACTTCGACATCGAGGGCCCCGCGCTCACGGACACCAAGGCCAACCGGCTCCGCGCCCAGGCGATCGCCCGGCTTCAGCAGCGCGGGAAGCTGGATGTCTCCGTCACGCTCCCGGTGATGCCCTCCGGCCTGAACCGGAATTCCCTCGCGGTGCTGAAGGACACCAGGAAGAACGGTGCCCGGATCTCCACCGTGAACATCATGGCCATGGACTACGGCACGTACTACGACGGGGACATGGGCAAATACGCCGTCGCGGCCGCCACCGCCACCCAGAAGCAGGTCAAGGGGGTGCTGGGCATCCGGGACGAGGCCACGGCGTGGAAGAGCGTCGGGGTCACACCGATGATCGGCGTGAATGACGTCAAGGGTGAGGTCTTCCGGCCCGACGACGCGGCCGAACTCAAGAAGTTCGCCGAGGAGAAGCGGCTCGGCCGGCTGTCGATGTGGTCGATCACCCGCGACAAGCCCTGCCCGGGAGGGGCGAACCTCAAGGCGGTAGCGACCTGTTCGAGCCTCGGGAAGAAGACGAACGAGTTCGTGCGCGCCTTCGCGGACTGAGCGGGGGAGCGCCGGACGGGCGGACGTGGATCGCCACCGCGCCGGGTGGCGATCCACCGCGGTTCATCGGTGACCGGGATCCGCTCGTCCGTTCGGGTGAGCTGGTGCACGGCGTGTTGTCTGCGCCTCACCGGGATGGGTTACTGAAGCGGTCCGATACCGGTGGGCCGCCCATCCTTTCCGGGGGAGCGGAAGGCGCCCTGCCTGTCTCGGAGCACCGGTGTATGACGGTGCCGTGCGAGCGCTGCTCCTCTGTGGAGGATGTGCAGGACGGGCCATGGCGGCGCGCGTGCGCGGGCGTCACATGGTGCGGCGGGCCCATAAGTTTGGCCTGGAGCCGTCATGCCTGCTGCCCGCAATGCGTGCCCCGTGAATGTGCGCCCCGCGAATGCGTGCCCCGTACCCGTCACCGCTCTCCGATGGATGGCTCCGGGGGAGAGGCACGCCACTCTCCCTCAACTGCCGGGCAATGATCGGCCCGTTGGCCCGGCCGGCGGCGACACGGTGCCGGGGGTGGCACCCTCATGCTGACTCCGGAAAGCCCGTATGGGCTCGCCATCCTGACCGACTGTCAGGGGAACGGCATCGCCCTCGTCGACCCGCTGTCCCACCGGGTCGTCCCCCTACTCGGCGCGCCGGCACCGCTGCCGGTACGGGATGGTGTCGGCGGGGGGCCGGTCGTCCGCACTGTGGTCGACGGCGCAGCCACTCTGCTGGGCGCCCTCGCGGGGGTGCGGAACCGGCTTGCCTCCACGCCGAGTTGGGGGCGGCTCGATACCGTGGCGGCCCGTCCCGGGCTGTTGGCGGAGCGCAACCAGTTCTCCGGTGTCTTCCCCGACCAGGGCTCCTCCGGCGGCGGCACCCTGGTGACCATCATCGGGCGCAACTTCACCCGCGCCACAACCGTGAACTTCGGTCCGCGCCCGGCGGCGAGCTTCGCCGTCCTCGACGACCGGACCATCGTCGCGGTGACGCCCTCCGGCCAGGGGTCCGTCCCGATCACGGTCACCACCCCTGGCGGATCCGCCAGGGTCGGCTACTTCTTCTACCTCCCCTGGCCCAGCCTGGCGGGCATCGCCCCGGCCACCGGCCCGATCGGCGGTGGCAACACCGTCATCCTCACCGGCGCCAACCTGTCCACCTCGCTGCGGGTGTATTTCGGTGACGCCGTCGCCTTCCCGACCGTGCTCTCCGACCGGGAGATCAGTGTCACGGTGCCGCCCACCACGGGTCCCGGCACCGTCCCCGTCTACGTCACCACCCTCGGCGGAGTGAGCAACCGACTGCTCTACACCTATGCGACGGTGGCTCATGTCACCGGCGTCAGCCCGGACACCGGGCCGATCGCGGGCGGCACCACTCTCGTGCTGACCGGCAGTGGCCTCGCCCGTGTCACCGGCGTCACCATCGGCGGTGTCCCCGTCAGTTCCTTCCGCGCGTTCTCCGACAGCCTGCTCGTCGTGGTGACGCCGCCGGGCGTCCCCGGTCCCGCCGATATCGTGCTGACCACGCCCGGGGGCAGTGTGACGCTCCCCGGGGGCTTCGACTACAAGGCGCCCTCGGTGGTGACCGTCACCTCGGCGCCGGATCCGGCCCCCGTCGGCCAGCCGGTGACCTTCACCGCAACCCTGGAGGGGGTCCCGTCCACGACGGGTACACCGTCCGGCACCGTCCTCTTCGACTTCGGCGACGGAACGGCGCCGGTGACGGCCTCCCTCACGGACGGCACGGCCACCGTCGAGCACGCCTACACCGGCCCGTCGGACACCCCCTACGCCGTCACCGTCAACTACGGCGGCGACCCCTACTTCCTGCCCGCCACCGGGACGGACACCCAGGTCATCGAAGCGGCGTCGACCACCACCACCGTGACGTCCGGGCCCGATCCGTCGCAGGTGGGGCAGCCGGTCACCTTCGTCGCGCGGGTCGCGCCGACCCCGCCGGGAGCCGGTGCGCCGACCGGCACGGTGACCTTCGACTTCGGCGACGGCACCGCACCCGTCACCATGCCGATGGCGGGCGGCTCCGCGACCGTGACCCACGCCTATCCGGACGCCGCCGAGCTGCCGTACCCGGTCACCGCCACCTACAGCGGCGACGACAACTTCACGGCTTCCACGGGGACGGACAGCCAGACCGTGGAGCAGGCGGCGACGACCACCGCGGTGGACCTGGCGCCCCAGCCCTCCGTTGCCGGGCAGCCCGTGACCGTGACCGCGACCGTTGCCGCCGTCCCGCCCGGAGTGGCCGTACCGACGGGCACGGTCACCTTCGACTTCGGTGACGGCACCCCGCCCGTCGACGTACCGCTCACCGACGGCACGGCTGCCATCAGCCATGCCTACGCCGGTACGGCCGCCAGCCCCTATACGGTCACCGCCACCTATCAAGGCAACGGAAACCTCGAACCCTCCACGGGGACCGGCAGCCAGTCGGTGGGACCGAGCGGGTCGACGACGACGGTGGTCTCCGCGCCGGATCCGTCGACGGTGGGGGAGCCGGTGACGTTCGGTGCGACGGTCAGCGCGCTCGCGCCCGGCGCGGGCACGCCGACCGGGACGGTCACGTTCGACTTCGGTGACGGCAGCGCGCCCGTCACCGCACCGCTCACGGACGGCACCGCCACCACCGGCCACGTCTACACCGCCGCGGAGGACAACCCCTATACGGTCACCGCCACTTACGACGGTGACGCGGACTTCACCACCTCCTCCGGTACCGACACCCAGAGCGTCCAGCCGGCCGGCACCGCGCTCGCCGTGGTGTCCACGCCGGATCCGTCGACGGTGGGGGAGCCGGTGACCTTCGGCGTGACGGTCAGCGCGCTCGCGCCCGGTGCCGGTACCCCGACCGGTACGGTCACCTTCGACTTCGGCGACGGCGCCCCACCCGGCACCGCGTCCCTCACCGACGGCGCCGCCGAAATCACCCACACCTACACCGACGCGGCCGAACTGCCGTACCCGGTCACCGCCACCTACAACGGCGACGCGGACTTCACGACCTCCCTCGGCACCGACACCCAGACCGTGCAGCCGGCCGACACCACCACCAGCGTGAACTCCGCACCGGACCCCTCCACAGTGGGGCAGTTGACGACCTTCGTGGCGCAGATCTCCCCCGAGGCCCCGGCGGCCGGAGCGCCCACGGGCACCGTGACCTTCGCGTTCGGCGACGGCACCCCGCCCGTCACGGCACCCGTCGAGGGCGGTACGGCAAAGGTCACCCACGCCAATCCGGAGGTGGCGGAGAGCCCGTACACGGTCGCCGCCGCCTACAGCGGCGATGACAACTTCAACCCCTCGGCGGGGACGGACAGTCAGCTGGTCGCCCCAGCGGTGCCCACGACGACGGTGACGTCCACTCCGGCCCCCTCGGTCACCGGCGAGACGGTCACCTTCACCGCGACCGTCGCGGCAGGCTCACCGGCCGCGGGCACCCCGACCGGGTCGGTCACCTTCGACTTCGGCGACGGCACCGCGCCCGTCACCGCACCCCTCACCGACGGCACCGCCGCGCTCGCCCACGCCTACACCACCGCGCCCCTCAGCCCGTTCACGGTCACCGTCACCTACAGCGGGGACATCAACTTCACCGCGTCCGTCGGCATCGGTACGCACAGCGTCGAGGAGGCCGCGACCGTCACCACGGTCACCGCCGCACCCGACCCGTCCGTGACCGGCGAGTCGGTGACCGTCACCGTGGCCCCCACCGCGCCCGCCTCGGGTATCCCGACCGGGGCGGTCAGCTTCGACTTCGGCGACGGCACCCCCGTCCTCACCGCCCAGCTCGTGGACGGCACGGTAACGGTCACCCACCCCTACACCAGCGTGTCCGGCAGCCCCTACACGATCACTGCGGTCTATCTCGGTGACGCCAACTACGCCGCGTCCGAGGACACCATCGTCCACGCCGTCGACCCGGCCGAGACCACCACCACGGTGACCTCCTCGCGGGTGCCCTCGGCGGTGGGCGAGAGCGTGACGCTGATCGCGCGGGTGGTTCCGGTGCCACCGGGCGCCGGTACGCCGGCCGGGACGGTCACCTTCGACTTCGGCGACGGCAGCGCGCCCGCGACCGCACCGGTTTCGCACGGCGTGGCCATGGTGGCGCACACCTACACCAGCACCGCCGGCAGTCCCTACCCCGTCACCGCGGCCTACAGCGGTGACGGCGACTTCGGCGCCTCCACCGGGACGGCCGCCCAGGGCGTGGAGGCCAGCGTCTCGGCCACCTCGACAACGGTGAGCTCCGCGCCGGACCCGTCCGTCGTCGGTGAGCCGGTGACCGTCAGCGCGACCGTCGTGGCGGTTCCGCCCGCAGCGGGCACCCCGACCGGCACGGTGACCTTCGAGTTCGGCGACGGCACCCCGGCCGTGACCTCCCCGCTCACGGGCGCTACGGCCACGGCCACCCACACCTACACCGCGGCCGCCGCCCCCCACACCATCACCGCGGTCTACAGCGGTGACGGGAACTTCGCCGGCTCGGCCGGTCTCGATACCCATACGGTGGAGCAGGCCGCCACCTCGACAACCGTGGACTCCGCTCCCGACCCGTCCCTGACCGGCCAGGACGTCACCTTCACCGCTACCGTCACCTCGACGGACGCGGATGCCGGCACCCCGACCGGGTCGGTCACCTTCGACTTCGGCGACGGCACCCCGGCCGTCCGGGCGCCCCTCAGCGACGGCACGGCGATCGCCGTCCACGCCTACCCGCACACCTCCGGCAGCCCGTATCCGGTCACCGCCACCTACCACGGCGAGGCGAGCTTCCTGCCGTCGACGGACACCGACACCCAGACCGTGAACGCGGCGGCGGTGACCTTCACCGTCTTCTCGTCGAAGGACCCCTCCGCGGTCGGCCAGCCGGTGACCCTCACCGCGAACCTCGCGGCGGAGGCCCCGGCGGCGGGCACCCCGACCGGGACGATCACCTTCGACTTCGGCGACGGCACCCCGACCGTCACCGCCACCGCGGTGGGCGGCACGGTGACGGTCACCCATGCCTACACCACCGCCGTCGGCAGCCCGTACACCTTCTCGGCCACCTACAGCGGTGACGACGACTTCAGCCCTGCCACGGCCACCGGCTCCCAGACCCTGCACCCGGCCGCGACCACCACCGAGGTGACCTCCGGCCCCGAACCCGCGGTCGTGGGACAGCCGGTGACCATCACCGCGACCGTCGCACCCGTCCCGCCGGGTGCCGGTACCCCGACCGGTACGGTCACCATCGACTTCGGCGATGACACCACTCCCGCCACGGTGCCCCTGGCCGGCGGGGCCGCCACGGTCACCCACGCCTACACCGGCAGCCTCAGCAGCCCGTACACGATCACCGCCACCTACAGCGGCAGCGACGACTTCACCAACTCGGTGGCCACGTCCCCGCAGTCGGTCCTGCCGGACGCGACGACCACGACGGTGAGCTCCGCGCCGGACCCGTCCGTCGTCGGTCAGCCGGTCACCTTCACGGCGACCGTCACCGCGGCGGAACCGGGCAGCGGCGCGCCGACCGGCACGGTGATCTTCGACTTCGGCGACGGTACGGACCCGGTCGCGCAGCCGGTCACCGACGGGGTGGCGACCGCCGAGCACGCCTACACCGGCCCGTTAGGCAGCCCGTACACCATCACCGCCACCTACGGCGGGGACACCGACTCCACCGCCTCCAGCGGCACCACCACACAGGCCGTCGGCCAGGCCGCGTCCACGACGCTGCTCACCTCGTCGCCCGAACCGGCGGTGTCCGGCCAGCCGGTGACCGTCACCGCGACCCTCTCGGCCGCCGCGCCAGGCGACGGCACACCGACCGGCACGGTCACCTTCGACTTCGGTGACGGCACGTCACCCACCACGGTTCCGGTCACCTCCGGGGTGGCCACGACGACCCACACCTGGACCGGCGCGTCCGGCAGTCCCTACAGCGTCACGGCCGCCTACAGCGGGGACAGCGGCTTCCTCCCGTCCACCGCTACCGGCACGCAGACCGTCGCCCGGGCCGCGACCAGCACCACTGTCACCGGGCTGCCGGACCCCTCGATCACGGGCCGGCCGGTGGACATCACCGCGACCGTCTCCACCATCGCACCAGGAGCAGGCACCCCCACCGGCACCGTCCTCTTCGACTTCGGCGACGGCACCCCGCCCCTCACCGCACCCCTGACGGACGGCACCGCCACCGTCACCCACGCCTGGCCCGGCACCTCCGGCAGCCCCTACACCGTCACGGCCGCCTACAACGGGGACGCCGACTTCAGCCCCTCCACCGGAACCGACACCCACACCGTTGCCCCGGCCACGACCAGCACCACCGTCAGCGGACAGCCGGACCCCTCGGTCACGGGCCAGCCGGTGATGTTCCTCGCGAGGGTGACATCCGACGCCGTGGAGGCCGGCGCGCCGACCGGGACGGTGACCTTCGACTTCGGCGACGGCACCGCGCCGGTCACCGTCGCCGCGGCCGGTGGTGTGGCGACCGCCGTCCACGCCTATACGAGTGCCACGGGCAGCCCGTACACGGTCCGCGCCACCTACGACGGCGACGACCGCTTCACCGCCTCCGTGGGGACCCGAAACCACGGTGTGCAGCCGTCGTTGTCGGCGACGACGGTCAGCTCGCTGCCGGATCCCTCGGCGACGGGCCAGCCGGTGGACATCACCGCGACGGTCTCCGCGGCCGCGCCGGGGGCCGGTACCCCGACCGGTACGGTCACCTTCGACTTCGGCGACGGCACCGCGCCCGTCACCGCACCCGTGACGGACGGCACCGCGACCGTCTCCCACGCCTGGGCGAGCACCTCCGGCAGCCCCTACGCCCTCACGGCCGCCTACAGCGGGGACGCCGACTTCAGCCCCTCCACCGGCACCGGCACCCAGACCGTCACCCCGGCCGCGACCACCACCGAAGTGGCCTCCTCGCCGGACCCCTCGGTGACGGGCCAGCCGGTGGACATCACCGCGACGGTCTCCGCGGCCGCGCCGGGGGCCGGTACCCCGACCGGTACGGTCACCTTCGACTTCGGCGACGGCACCCCCTCCGTCACCGCCACGGTCACCGCCGGTGTGGCAACCGTCTCGCACACCTGGACCGGCACCGCCCCCGGCCCGTACACCATTACGGCCGCCTACGGCGGGGACGCCGACTTCAGCCCCTCCACCGGCACCCGGAGCCAGACCGTCGGCCAGGCAACCTCCACCATCTCCCTGTTCTCCTCCCCGGATCCGTCCGTGGCCGGACAGCAGGTCACCTTCACCGCCCTGGTCTCCGCAGTCCCCCCGGGCGCGGGCGCCCCCACCGGGACCGTCACCTTCGATTTCGGTGACGGCACCGCACCCGTCACCGCACCGGTCACCTCCGAGGTGGCGACCGTGACACACGCCTACGTGGGCACGTCGGGCAGCCCCTACACGGTCACCGCCGACTACAGCGGTGACGACGACTTCACCTCCGCCA
This sequence comes from Streptomyces tubercidicus, assembly GCF_027497495.1. GTDB lineage: Bacteria > Actinomycetota > Actinomycetes > Streptomycetales > Streptomycetaceae > Streptomyces > Streptomyces tubercidicus. The sequence goes on along the minus strand of NZ_CP114205.1, from coordinate 168,381 downwards.
CCGCCACCGGAGTCCACACGGTGGCGGTCAGCGCCGCCACCACGTCGACGACCGTGAGCTCCGCCCCGGACCCCGCGGTGACGGGCCAGCCGGTGTCCTTCACCGCGACCGTGGCCCCGACCCCGCCCGGCGCCGGTGTCCCCACCGGCACGGTCACCTTCACCTTCGGCGATGGAACGGCGGCCGTCACGGCACCGCTCTCCGGGGGGATCGCCGGCGTCACCCACGTCTACAACACCGTGGCCGACAGCCCGTACACCGTGACCGCGGGCTACAGCGGAGACGCCAACTTCAGCTCCTCCTCGGGCACGGACAGCCAGACGGTCGCTCCGGCGTCGACACTGACCACGGTGACGGCCACGCCGGACCCGTCGGTGGTCGGCCAGCCGGTGACCCTCACCGCGACCGTGGCACCGACGGCACCGGGAGCAGGGGTGCCGACCGGCGCGGTCACCTTCACCTTCGGGGACGGCACACCGCCCACCCTGACCTCGCTCTCCGACGGCGTCGCCAGGATCACGCACACCTACACGAGCGCGGGCGGCCCCTACCAGGTGACCGCGGACTATGACGGGGACGCCGGCTTCCTGCCGTCGAGCGGGGGCGACAGCCAGACGGTGGGTAGGGCGGCGACGTCGACGGCGGTGGTGTCTTCTCCTGATCCCACGGTGGTGGGGCAGTTGACGACGGTGACGGCTTCGGTGGCGTCGGTTGCGCCGGGGGCGGGGGCGCCGTCGGGGACGGTGACGTTTGATTTCGGTGATGGCAGTCCGACGTTGACGGCGCCGGTGAGTGATGGTCTGGCGGTCGTGACCCATGCGTACGGCGGTACGTCGGGCAGTCCGTTCGTCATCACCGGGACGTATGGCGGCGATGCCAACTTCACCTCCTCCAGCGGGGGCGATACCCAGACGGTGGGTAAGGCGGCGACGTCGACGGGGGTGGTGTCTTCTCCTGATCCCACGGTGGTGGGGCAGTTGACGACGGTGACGGCTTCGGTGGCGTCGATTGCGCCGGGGGCGGGGGCGCCGTCGGGGACGGTGACGTTTGATTTCGGTGATGGCAGTCCGACGTTGACGGCGCCGGTGAGTGATGGTCGGGCAGTCGTCACGCATGCCTACAGCGGCACCTCGGGCAGTCCGTTCGTCATCACCGGGACGTATGGCGGCGATGCCAACTTCACCTCCTCCAGCGGGCACGACACCCAGAGCGTCGGCAAGGCGGCGACGACCACGGCGGTGGCCTCCTCGCCCGATCCCACGGTCGTCGGTCAGCCCACCACCCTCACGGCCTCCGTCGCCTCCGCCACGCCTGGTGCCGCCGTCCCCACCGGCACGGTCACCTTCACCTTCGGCGACGGCACCGGTTCCACCACCACAACGCTCACCGACGGCATCGCGACCGTCACCCACACCTATGCCACCAGGTCCGGCAGCCCCTTCCACCTCACCGCCACCTACAACGGGGACAGCGGCTTCACCGCGTCGAGCGGCAGTGACAGCCAGACGGTGGGCAGGGCGGCGACGACCACGGAGCTGGTGTCGTCGCCGGATCCGTCGGTGGCCGGGCAGGCGGTGACGCTGACCGCGACGGTTTCCGCGGTGGCGCCGGGGGCGGGTACTCCCACCGGTACGGTCACCTTCAGCTTCGGTGACGGCACCAGCGCCGCCACCAAACCTCTCTCCAACGGCACCGCGACCGTGACGCATACGTTCAACGGCGCCTCCGTCAGCCCGTACGCCGTCACGGCGATCTACAACGGGGACGGCAACTTCACCGCGTCGAGTGGCAGTGACACGCAGACCGTGGGGAAGGTGGCGACGACCACGGAGCTGGTGTCGTCGCCGGATCCGTCGGTGGCCGGGCAGGCGGTGACGCTGACCGCGACGGTTGCCTCGACGGTGCCGGGGGCCGGTACTCCCACCGGTACGGTCACCTTCGGCTTCGGTGACGGCACCAGCGCCGGTACCGCCACGCTCTCCGGCGGCATCGCGACCGTCACCCACACCTACGCCAGCAGGTCCGGCAGCCCGTTCCCCCTCACGGCCACCTACAACGGGGACGCCACCTTCTCGGCCTCCACCGGCACCGACACCCAAACGCTGAGCAAGAACGTGTCCACCACTACGGTGACCTCAACTCCCGATCCCTCGGCGTCCGGTGGGACGGTGACCATCCGGGCGACCGTCTCGTCCCCGGCCGGTACGCCGACCGGTACGGTCACCTTCAGCTTCGGTGACGGCACCGGCACCGCCACCGGCACCCTCTCCGGCGGTGTCGCGACCGTCACCCACGCCTACACGACCACCACCGGAAGCCCGTTCACCGTCACGGCCACCTATGGCGGGGACGCCGGCTTCACAGGCTCCACCGGCAGTGACACCCAGACCGTCACCCGGTCCGCGACCTCCACCACCGTGGTCTCCACACCCAACCCCTCGGGGACGGGGGACCGGGTCACGGTCACCGCGACCGTGGTTCCCGTCGCCCCCGGAACGGGTACGCCCACCGGGACCGTCACCCTCGCCATCCCGGGACGCACCCCCCAGACCGTGCCTCTCGTCGGCGGACAGGCCAGCGCGACCTTCAACCCGCTTCCCAGGGGCCTCCACTTGGTCACCGGCAACTACAACGGCGATGTCAGCTTCGCGCCCTCCACCGGCACCACGAGCCAGCTGGTCGTCTGACGGAAAGGGCGCCGCTGTCACGACTGTTGGCGCGTCCGTGACTTACCCCGGCCCGAGGACTCGTGAAGAATCCGGACGCGATGGCGGGCAATGGGCAATGGGCAACGGGCGACGGGCCCCGGCTCCGGGGGAGTTGCGGCCGGATCACGCGCCACCCTTGGCAGGGCCAGTGCAATGTGAAATATTACTGATGTGCTCTCGGGAAGAATCTCGGATGTCTCGGATGTCATCGTCGTCGGAGCGGGCGTGGTCGGCGCGGCCTGCGCCTACTACGCGGCCCGCGCCGGGCTCTCCGTCACCGTGCTCGACCGCGGCTCGGTCGCGGGCGGCACGACGGGTGCCGGCGAGGGCAATCTCCTGGTCTCCGACAAGGAACCCGGTCCCGAACTCGCTCTCGCGCTGCTGTCCACCCGGTTGTGGCGGGAGCTGGCGGAACTTCTCCCGCCGCAGATCGAGTACGAGGCCAAGGGCGGCCTGGTGGTCGCCTCCGATGAGGCCGGAATGGGCGCCCTGCGCGACTTCGCGGCCGGACAGGACAAGGCCGGAGTGAGGGCGGAGGAGATCCCCGCGGACCGGCTGCCGGAGCTGGAACCGCATCTGACTCCCGGTCTGGCAGGGGGGTTTCACTATCCGCAGGATGCCCAGGTGATGCCGGCCCTGGCCGCCGCGCATCTGCTGCGCGCGGGCGGTGACCGGGTGCGCGTGCGGCTCGGCGAGGAGGTCACCGGCCTGCTGACCACACCGGACGGAGCGGTGCGGGGGGTGCGGACGACGGCCGGCGAGGTGTCGGCCCCGTACGTGGTCAACGCGGCCGGTACCTGGGGCGGTGTGTTCGCCCGGCTCGCGGGCGTCGGGCTGCCGGTGCTGCCGCGCCGCGGTTTCGTCCTCGTCACGGAGCCGCTGCCGCGGGTGGTACGGCGCAAGGTGTACGCGGCCGACTACGTTGCCGACGTCGCCAGCGGCTCGGCGGCGCTGCAGACCTCGGCGGTGGTCGAGGGGACCGCGGCCGGACCCGTCCTGATCGGGGCCAGCCGGGAACGGGTCGGCTTCGACCGGACGGTGTCGACCGAGGTGCTGCACCGTCTGGCGGCCCAGGCCACCGCACTGTTCCCGGCCCTCGCCGGGGTCCGCGCGCTGCGGACGTACGTGGGGTTCCGGCCCTACCTGCCCGACCACCTGCCGGCCATCGGCCCCGATCCGCGGGTGCCCGGTCTGCTGCACGCCTGCGGTCACGAGGGCGCGGGGATCGGTCTCGCCCCGGCCACCGGGCTCCTGATCGCGCAGGCCCTGAGCGGTGAGCAACCACCCCTGGAAGCAAGCCCGTTCAGCCCCGCCCGCTTCGCATCCGCCGACTGACCCGTCCGTGACGAGAGGAGGCCAGCAGTGGCCCGTACGCCCGCTGAACTGGCAGGGGCGAACTCCGGCGCACCGTTCGAGATCACGATGGACGGCCGTCCGGTCCCCGCCCTGCCCGGCCAGTCCGTCGCCGCGGCCCTGTGGTCCGCCGGCATCCTCGCCTGGCGGACGACCCGCACCACCGGTCGCCCGCGCGGCGCCTTCTGCGGCATCGGACAGTGCTACGACTGCCTGGCCACCATCAATGGGGAGCCCAACCGCCGGGCCTGTCTGGTGCCCGCCCGCCCCGGTGACGCGATCACCACCCAGGAGGGACACGGCCATGCCCGTATCGGCGTCTGACCCGTACGACCTCGCGGTGATCGGCGCGGGCTCCGCCGGTCTCGCCGGCGCCGTCACGGCAGCCGGACTCGGCCTGTCCGTGGCCCTGTTGGACGCCGCGCCGCAGACCGGCGGACAGTTCTACCGGCATCCCGCGCGGGCCATCGGCGCGGCCCGGCCCGAGGCGCTGCACCACGACTGGGCGGCCTTCGCCGCACTGCGCCGACGCCTGGAGCGAAGCGATGTCCGTCATCTGCCGGGGCACCATGTCTGGGCCGTCACCCAGGAGGACGGTGAGCAGTGGGCGGTGCACGCCGTCACCGGGGCCGACGGCACCGCCGAGCGGTCGGTGCGGGTGCGGGCCCGTACGGTGCTGCTCGCGACCGGCGCCTATGAACGTCAACTCCCCTTTCCCGGCTGGACGGTGCCGGGAGTTGTGGGAGCCGGGGGAGCGCAGGCCATGCTCAAATCCGGGCTGGTGCTGCCCGGCAAGCGGATCGTCGTGGCGGGCAGTGGCCCCCTGCTGCTCGCGGTCGCCTCGTCGCTGGCCGTCGCCGGTGCGCGGGTCCCCGCCGTGATCGAGGCGTCCGGTTATCTGGGATACGCGCGCCATCCCCGTGCGCTCGCGGCCCATCCGCACAAGCTCGTCGAGGCGGCGGTCCACGGGGCCGCGCTGCTGCGGCACCGGGTCCGGCTGTGTACCCGCAGCGCGGTCACCGAGGTGCACGGCACCGAACGGGTGGCGGCCGTCACCGTCACCCGGCTCGACCGCGACTGGCGGCCCGTACGGGGGACGGGCCGTCGGATCGACTGCGACGCGCTCGCGGTGGGACACGGCCTGGTCCCGCAGATCGAACTGGCCACCGCACTCGGCTGCGCCACCCGCCGCACCACCGATGGGACCCTGGCCCTGACCCTGGACGCCCTTCAGGAGACCTCGGTACGCGGTCTGTGGGCGGCGGGGGAGACCGGGGGAGTAGGGGGCACCCAACTCGCCCTCGCCGAAGGAGAATTGGCCGGACTCGCGGCAGCCGCCAGGCTCCACGGGCATCCCGTCCACGAAGGGCGCCTGCGGGCGCTGCGGCGTCGGCGGGACCGGATGCGCGCCTTCGCCGAGGCGATGGCCGTCAGCCATGCACCGGCGGCGGGCTGGACCGACTGGCTGACCGACGACACGGAGGTCTGCCGCTGCGAGGAAGTGACTGCCGGAACGATTCGCGCGGCCGTCAGCGGCCTCGGCGCCCATGACGCACGCACCGTCAAACTCCTCACCCGGGCCGGTATGGGTTGGTGTCAGGGCCGGATGTGCGGTACGGCCACCGCCTGCCTCGCGGCGGGCGAAGGAGCCGCGGAACCACCCGCCGCGCACCGCCCGGTCGAACCACCCGCCGAACGCCGCCCGCTCGCGGTACCCGTTCCGCTCTCGGCGCTCGCCGCCTCACCCGACGAGCCCGCCGGAGGCCGGCCGGACACCGCCCCGGCCGACGGCGACTGATCCACCGGCCCCGCCCCTTGCGGGGGCCGCTGCACACCAGCCAACAAAAAAGCCCACAACGAGAGCCGTACACCTGTCACACGCGAGAGAAAGGTTCACCAGCATGACCGCCTCCGCCACCGCCATCACCTGGAACAGCAGCCGCCCCTGGCGCGGAATCATGGTCGCCACGGCGCTGCCCCTGCGCGACGATCTGTCCGTCGATTACGACGCCTACGCCCGGCACGTCCGCTGGCTGATCGAGCAGGGCTGCGACGGCGTCGTACCGAACGGCTCGCTCGGCGAGTACCAGACCCTCACCGACGAGGAGCGGGCCCGCGTGGTGCGGACCGCGGTCGAAGCGGCGGGTGACGGGGCGCGGGTGATGCCCGGTGTGGCCGCGTACGGCAGCGCCGAGTCCCGCCGCTGGGCGGAGCAGGCGGGCGAGGCGGGCTGCGGCTCGGTCCTCCTGCTGCCCCCGAACGCCTACCGCGCCGACGAACCGGCCGTCCGCGCCCATTACGCCGAGGCCGCCAAGGCGGGCGTACCGGTCGTCGCGTACAACAACCCCCTCGACACCAAGGTGGATCTGACACCCGGGCTGCTGGCCCGGCTCCACCAGGACGGCAGCATCGTCGCGGTCAAGGAGTTCTCCGGCGATGTGCGGCGCGCCTACGAGATCGCCGAACTCGCCCCGGAACTGGACCTGTTGATCGGCGCGGACGATGTCCTGCTCGAACTCGCCGTGGCCGGTGCGGTCGGCTGGATCGCCGGCTACCCCAACGCCTTCCCCGCCACCTGCGCCACGCTGTACCACGCCGCCGTCGCCGGTGACCTGGACACCGCCCTGCCGCTCTACAAGTCCCTGCACGCGCTGCTGCGCTGGGATTCGAAGACCGAGTTCGTCCAGTGCATCAAGCTGTCCATGGACCTCGTCGGCCGTCGCGGCGGCCCCGCCCGCCCGCCGCGCTCCCCGCTCACGGGGGAGACCGAGGCCGAAGTACGGGCCGCCACCGAGAAGGCCGTGGCCGCCGGACACCACTGACCGCATCACTTGACCGGATCACTTCACCGCACCAGCTGACCGCATCAGTCGACCGCATCAGCTGACCGCTTCCGTGCCGCTTCGAAAGGACTCATCGTGCGTACGCGTCATGTCTTCCACGCCGTCGATTCGCACACCGAGGGCATGCCCACGCGCGTGATCACCGGTGGTGTCGGTGTGCTCCCCGGCGCCACCATGGCCGAGCGCAGGCTCCACTTCATCGAGCACCTCGACCATCTCAGAACGCTCCTGATGTACGAGCCGCGCGGGCACTCCGCCATGAGCGGCGCCATCCTCCAGCCGCCCACCCGCGCCGACGCCGACTACGGCGTGCTCTATATCGAGGTCTCCGGCCTGCTGCCGATGTGCGGGCACGGCACCATCGGCGTCGCCACCGTCCTCGTCGAGTCGGGCATGGTGCCGGTGACCGAGCCGGTCACCCCGGTGCGGCTCGACACCCCGGCCGGTCTGGTCGCCGTCGATGTCCAGGTGGCGGACGGGGTGGCGAAGTCGGTCACCCTCACCAATGTGCCCGCCTTCTGCGCCGGGTTGGACCGCACCGTGGAGGTCCCGGGATACGGGACGGTGACCTATGACCTCGCCTTCGGCGGCAACTTCTACGCCTTCGTCGAACTCGACGCGCTGGGGCTGCCGTTCGACCGTGCCCGCAAGGACGACCTGCTGGCCGCCGGGCTGGCCGTCATGGCGGCAATCAACGCCTCACCGGACCGGCCGGTCCACCCCGAGCAGCCGGAGATCGCCGGGGTCAAGCATGTCTACCTGGCCGCTCCCGGCTCGGACGCCCACCACTCACGGCATGCGATGGCGATCCATCCCGGCTGGTTCGACCGCTCACCCTGCGGCACCGGCACCTCGGCGCGGATGGCGCAGCTGCACGCCCGCGGTGAACTGCCCCTGGACCGCGACTTCGTCAACGAGTCCTTCATCGGCACCCGCTTCACCGGCCGGCTGATCGCCGAGACCGAGGTCGGCGGACGGCCCGCCGTCGTCCCGACCGTCACCGGCCGCGCCTGGATCACTGGCACCGCCCAGTACTTCCTCGACCCGGACGACCCGTTTCCCGGGGGCTTCCTCCTGTGACCACCGGCCGTCCCCCGGCTGACTCTCCCCCCTCTGGACCACTGACAAAATGTGAAATTGTATGCTGGTGATTCCGCTCCGGCATGAAGGGATCACCACCGTTATGGGGCACCTGAAGCACCGCGATCTCAATGCCACCCGGGAGCGGTTGCGCGACCAGGTCGCCCACGCCCTGCGCGCCGCCCTGATCTCCGGTGAGCTGCGGCCGGGGGAGGTGTACTCGGCGCCGGTGCTGGCCGAGGACTTCGGGATCTCGGCCACGCCCGTGCGCGAGGCGATGCTCGATCTGGCGCGCGAGGGCCTGGTCGAGCCCGTCCGCAACAAGGGCTTCCGGGTCACCGAAGTCAATGAACGCGATCTCGACCAGTACACCGAAATCCGCGCGCTCATCGAGATCCCCATGGTCGGCCGGATCACCCGCACCGCCGCCCGCGCGGAGCTGGAAGCGCTGCGGCCGGTCGCCGAGGAGATCGTACGAGCCGCCCGCGACCACGACCTCATCGGCTACCTGGAGGCCGACCGGCAGTTCCACCTCGAACTGCTCGGCCTCAGCGGCAATGACCGCCTCGTCGAGACCGTCGGCGATCTGCGCAAACGCTCGCGGCTGTACGGGCTCACCGCCCTGGACGAGCAGGGCGAGCTGATCCCGTCGGCCGAGGAGCACCACGAACTCCTCGATCTGATGCTGGCGGGCGACGCGAAGGCAGCCGAGAAGTGCATGGCCAAGCACCTGGGCCATGTCCGCTCACTCTGGGCCAGGAGCGGGACCGCGGCGACCTCATCACCTGCCCGGTGAACGCTTCCGTGATCCTGCGCGCGCCCGCAACACCGGCCCTGCCCGCGCTCGTTCTCCGCCCCTGGTGCCTGGAGGACGTGGACGCACTGGTGGCGGCGTACCGGGATCCCATGCTGGGACGCTGGGCCAGGTCACGGCCGGAAAACGAGGCGCAAGGGGTGCAGTGGATACAGGACCAGCAGCGAGGCTGGTCCGTGGGAGACCGATTCGGCTTCGCCGTCCTGGAAGAGTCTCCCGATGAGGCTGCCCCACGGTTGGTGGGCAATGTGATCCTCAAGGACGTCGCTCCCGGCAAACCGACTGCCGAAGCCGGCTACTGGACAGCAGGACACGCACGTGGACGGGGCGTCGCCGCACGCGCTCTGGAAGCGCTGACCACCTGGGCCTTCGAGACCTTCCACGCCGAGGGGCTGGAAGCCATCGAGCTTCTGCACCAGGTGGACAACCTCGCCTCGTGCCGTGTCGCGGAGAAGTGCGGCTACACGTTCGCACGGACTCTGCCGGCGGCGCCGCCGCGATACCCCCTTGAGAGCCATCTGCACCTGCGGCACGGCGCGCTCAGGAGCTTCAAGAGCCCTCAGGGCTGAGGAGGAGCTTGCCCGTGGAGCGGCGCTGCTGGAGATCGCGGTGGGCGTGGGCCGCCTCCTCCAGCGGGTAGGTCCCGCCGACGGAGGCGTCGATCTCACCGTCGCGCAGCCAGCCGTCGAGCCCACGGACAGGCAGCGTGAACTCGCCGGTTTCGCCTCCCGCCACGGTCTGCACTACGTCCCGCCGAGCAGCCCGGCGGAGGCGGACCTGGCGCCGGTCGGCGCGGGTCAGCCCGTCGCTCTGCGCGGACTCGGGCTGAATTTCTACGACTACATGGCCTTGCTCACCGAGGGCAGGGGCGGGCGTTTCGTCCCCGGTTCCGACGGCCGGCTGACCTATCTGCCGAGCGGCAACGAATTGGTGGTGCACGCCGGTTCGGGGCGCGGTGTGCCATATCGCGCGCGGGCGGAGATCCGTCAGGAGATCGTGCCCCGTTACCGGGCGACGTTCCTGTCCGCCGACGAGATCGCCCGGCTGAGGAGCCCGGCGGGCACCGGTCGCACCGACTTCCTGCGCGACCTGTTCCCCCTCGTGGCGAAGGAGGTCGCCTGGAACTACTACAAGGTGCTGTTGCAGACCGACGACCCGACCGGGCACGCCCGGCTGCTGGCCGAGTATCCGCGGCACGCCTGGGGATCCCCCGGCATGGAGGCGCTCCTGAGCGACCTGGTGCCCGATCCGGAACTGCGCTGGAACTGGGAGGCACTCGACCGGCCGGCGGACCGCAGGGAGTTCACCGACTCCGCCGATTACCGCGCGTGGATCCTCGGCGTCCTCGATGAGGATCTGCGGCACTCGGATCTGGGCCCGGCCGTCAGCGCCGTCAAGGCTGCCGCCGCGGTCATGCGTGACCTGCGCGACGAGGTGCGGCAGGTCATCTCCCACCGGGGCCTGAGCGGTGCTTCCTACCGGGACCACATCGACCACTGGTTCAGCGGCTTGAACAACTACGCCGCCAGCGGGCCGCCGGCCACGCGCGTCCGGGAGCTCCGCGCCCTGGTCGAGGCGGGCGTCGTCCAGCTGCTCGGCCCGCGCATGAGGATGACGGCGGACGAGGAGTCCGGCGCCTTCCTCGTCGGCTCGCCCCAGGTGCCGGGCCCGCCGCTTCGTGTGACGGCACTCGTCGAGGCTCACCTGCCGACGACCGACGTGCGCCGGGCCACCGACCCGCTGCTGGCGTCGCTCCGTTCCGCGGGCGGATGCCGCGCCCACTTCATCCCCGACGCGGCAGGCCCCGGCTACGAGACGGGCGGCCTGGACGTCACGGATGTGACCTTCCAGCTCATCGACGCCCGGGGCGTCCCCCACCCGGCCCGATTCTCCTACGGTCCTCCGGTGGAGTCGGTCCAGTGGGTCACCGCGATCGGCGCCCGCCCGCACGTCAACTCCCGCACCCTGCTCCAGGGCGACTCCATCGCCCGGTCCTGCCTCAAGCAGGGCATGAGCCGCCTCGCCGGGACCGCGGTCCCGGCCGGACGGGACGCGGAGCTGACGGCGCCCGTACGCTGAGGAGGCCGCCGGTCACCGCTCCTCCGCGACCTCGGTCTCCCGGAGTGGCCGGGGACGGACAGGGGACTTGAAGTTGTCGCTGCGGCAGCTTCTACCGTCCTGAACAGGGCCGGAGAGACCGGCCCGGCGAAGTGTTCGTGCGGAGGCGACGATGGCCTGGCCGATTGCGGAGGTCGCGCGGATGTCGGGTGTGACGGCCCGGACGCTGCGGCATTACGACGAGATCGGCCTGCTGCCGCCGGCCAGGATCGGCACCAACGGTCACCGCTACTACGAGGAGCGCGAGCTGCTGCGCCTGCAGCAGATCCTCGTCCTGCGGGCGCTGGGCCTGGGGCTGACCGAGATCGGTCGGGTGCTGGCGGCGCAGATCGACGAGCTGGAGGCCCTGCGCGGCCACCATCGCCGGCTCATCGCCGAGCGCGACCGGCTGGACGTCCTGGCCGGCACCGTCTCCCGCACGATCACCGAACTGGAGCAGTCCAGGAAGGACGGGAGCCCCATGACCAGTGTCAACCGGCCGGAAAACCTCTTCGAAGGGGTACAGCCCGCCCAGTACGAGGAGAGCCTGCGGGCTTTTCCGGAGCTGGCGGAGGAGATCGAGCGGCGCACTTCGGCGATGAGCGAGGCGGAGATCGAGGCCGGGCACCGTGAGCGCACGGCCCAGATGATCCGGCTGGCCGAGCTGATGGCCGCCGGCACGCCGGCCGACGCCGATCCGGTGCAGGCCGAGATCGATGCCCAGTACCGGGCGCTGGCCGAACTCCGGGCAGCCTCCGCCGAGGAGTATCGCGCGATCGGCCGTGCCTGCGTGGACAACGAGGCGTGGCGCGCGGCGTACGAGGCGATCGCGCCCGGCCTGGCCGCGTATCAGCGCGAGGCCATCGAGGCGTACGCCACGACGCGGCTGAGCTGAGGCGCCAACCGGGGCCGCCGCCACACCCATGGGTCCATGGCGGCGGCCCCGGGGCTCTTTCGCATGTGCGAGCTTGTGCGGGATTCAGGAAGTCGTCGCCGTCTGATGGTGCTCACCGGTCGGCGGCGTCAGGCGCGTTCCCGTTCATTCGTCTCCTCGATGGCTGCGGCGGCCCGGGTGCGACGGCGGCCGAGCAAGGCGCATCCCACAGTCACCAGGCCGATGGCTATGACCTTGGAGGCCCCGTAGTAGCCGGAAGCCGGCTCGTCTGGGGTGCCGGGCAGCCGGAGAAAGACCCATGCCGCCGCGAGGCCCCCGAAGACGATCAGTGCGACAGCCCCCCACGTCCCGAGGTCCGCCCACCACGGCCCCGGGGCGTAACCCCGCGCGTCGGTCTGCTCAACGTCCTTGTCGGCCATGGTCTGTTCTCCTGGGCACGTGGTGGCGGTCGCGGAAGAAGACGCGGGCCCGGCGCGGAAGGTTCACCGGGCCAAATGTTCCCTGCTGGAGCCGACCCAGATCGATACCTGGCGGCGGCGCGGTCTGGGCCGTATCAGCGAGGCGCTGGGCGCCTCCTACGTCGAACAGGACAGGGCCGCGCGGCTGTACCTCCCTCGCCGGCACCCTGGCACTGCAGAACGACGAGAAGTCGGGAGTCGCCCGCCAATTCCTGTCGTATCTCAAAAAGCTGCGTTCGACGGACCCGACGACCGCCAAGGCACTGCGGCTGCTGTCCAGTTATGACGGCGTCGCCGATAAGGAGAACGTGGGCCCCGTCGAACGCGGCGGCAGCTTCGCCAGCTCACCCGGCCGGTTCGCCCGCCTCGGCCTCGTCGCGCGCTGCCTTCAGATTGGCCTTCTTCACCTTGTTTCCGCAGGTGGCCATGGAGCACCAGCGCCGCCGCCGACCGCGGCTGGTGTCCACGAAGAGCCCCCCGCAGGTGCGTTGCTCGCAGCGCTTGATCACACCGTCAACGTGGCCGCCGAGGGTCGCGACGGCGTCCACGGCGACGACGGCGAGCGCGGCGCGCGCGGGATCGGCCTCCGGGAGATGCCACCTGGCCTGTCCGCCGGTGAGGACGAGCCGCGCCCGGTGACGCACGGTCCAGCGGTTGAGCAGCTCTTCGTCGGCCGGATCCGGCACGCCGCCGGAGGCGATGGCGGTGCCGGCCCGGTGGATGGCCTCGCGCAGTGCGCGCGCGTCCCGTAGAAGCGCGTCGGAGACCGGCATCTCGGCACCGCCCAGCCCCTCGGCACCCAGCTCATCGGCGGTCAGTCCATCAGTGGCCGGTCCATCAGCGGCCAGGCCATCAGCGATCAGTCCATCAGTGATCAGCCCGTTGGCGATCAGCCAGGCGCGCAGCTGTTGGGGGGTGGCGATCCGTTCCACGGGATCGGCACGCCGCTCCCCGAGCGTGGCGACGAAACGGAACGCGAGGATCTCGTTGCCGAGCCGGAATCCCTCCGCGCTGCGCCGCCCGGAGGCCGGGAGGGGAGTGCTTCCGACAGCAGATGAACCGGTCATGGTGGTTCAGCGTAGCCGCTCAGCTCCCGGAAGCCAACGCTTGACGCTTGCAATGCGAACCCTTTTAACTGGTTCATGTGAACCAGTTAAAAGGGTTCCCTCTGATCGGACTGCCGACGCTCCGGACAGGGCGACTGCCCACCCCTCCCCCCCACGCAAGGAGATCGCCCATGACCACGACGACCAACCGGCCCATCCGGCCCACCCGGCCCATCCGGCCCATCCGGCCCATCCGGCCACTCACCGGTTTCGGCACCACGACCGGCGTGCCCTGCCTCCCCGACGGCTTCACCGACACCTTCGACAGCACCCTCGTCCGCGTAGGCGAGGTGGCGCTGCACACCGTCCAGGGCGGTGCCGGGCAGCCCGTCCTCCTCGTCGGCGGCTGGCCGCAGAACTGGTACGCGTGGCGCTTGGTCATGCCGCGCCTGGCGGAACACTTCCGCGTCATCGCGGTCGACCCCCGCGGCGTCGGACCGTCCGACAAGCCCCACGGGGGATACGACACCGGCACCGTGGCGGCCGAACTCGTCGCCCTCATGCGGGTGTTGGGCCACGAACGCTTCGCCATGGCCGGACACGACGTCGGCATGTGGATCGGCTATGCCCTCGCCGCCGACCACCGCGATGCGCTCACACACCTCGCCCTGCTCGACGCCACGCTCCCCGGACTCGCGCCCGACATCCCCCTCTTCGGCCCCGAGGCACAGAACGACCTGCTCTGGCACTTCGCCTTCAACCGCAAGCGCTCCGTCAACGAACAGCTCGTCCGCGGCCGGGAGGACATCTACTACGGCGACCAGTTCCGCCAGAAAGCCGCCCGCGCCCTGCCGGACTCAGCGGTCGGCTTCTACGTCGAAAGCCTCGCCCGCGACCCCGAAGCACTGCGCGCCAGCTTCGACTACTACCGGGCCACCGACGACAACATCGCCCAGAACCACCAGCGCAAGCGCCACCCGCTCACCCTGCCCGTGCTCAGCGTCGCCGGGGCCCAAGGACAAGGCGAACGCCTCGCCGCCCTCCTCGGCCCCGTGACCGAGCGGCTCGACAGCGCCGTCCTCCCCGACTGCGGCCACTACGTCCCCGAAGAGCAGCCCGACGCCCTCCTCGACCACCTCCTCCCGTTCCTCCAGCACTGATCCCGCCGGGCCCACTCCACCTCCCGATCGGGCAGGTCACTCGACTGGCCGCCGAAGCCGCCCGCCCGAGTCACCCACCGGGCGCCGCGCGCCCCGGCGAGCGACGCTGCTCTGTGGAGGTGGGTCATGGAACAGGTGACAGCGGACGTCTGCGTCGTGGGCGCCGGATTCGCCGGACTGGCGGCCGCGCGGCAACTGGCCGGGGCCGGGCGTGACGTCGTGGTGCTGGAGGCCAGGGACCGCGTGGGCGGGCGGGTCTGGAACCGGGAACTGCCCGACGGCACCGTGGTCTCCGCGGGCGGCACCTGGCTGGGCAAGGGCCAGGAACGGATGTTCCAGCTCTGCCGCGAGCTGGGACTTGAGGTCTACCCGCAGTACGACGAGGGCGATCACCTCCTGTGCCTCGACGGCCGCAACCGCCGCCACCGCGGCATTCCCAAGACCGGCCCGGCGGCACTCGCCACACTCGGGATGGCGTTCCTGCGCCTGAACCTGATGACACGGCGGCTTCCGCTGGACGCCCCCTGGGACGCCCGGCACGCACGGGCCTGGGACGCCCGCACGCTCGCACAGTGGCTCTCCCATCCGCTCAATGTGCCCTCGGCCACCGCCCACACCCTCCTCAAGTCGACGATGAATCTGCTGTTCTGCGCCGACCCGGCCGAGGTGTCCCTGCTGGGCGCACTTGTCCTGGCACGCGGCGGCGGGGGCGCCGGCTTCGGCTACTACACCGACTCCCGGAAGACGGAATCCCACCTGGTGGACGGCGGAGCCCCCGAACTGGCCCGGCGGATGGCCGCGCGCCTGGGCGCGGCGGTGCACCTGTCCAGCCCGGTCCGGCGGATCGTCCAGAACGCGTCCGACGTAGAGGTCACCTCGGACGCGTTCGCCGTACGGGCACGACGCGTCATCGTCGCCACGCCGCCCGTGCTCGCCGGCCGCATCTTCTTCGACCCGCCGTTGCCCGCCGCCCACAGCCACCTGCGGCAACGCCTGGTGCCCGGCGCGATCATCCGGGTGCACACGCAGTACTCCGAGCCGTTCTGGCGGGGCCAGCAGCTGTCCGGCCAGACGCTCGCGCCCCAGTCACCCGTCCCGATCACCATCGATCAGACTCCCCGCTCGGGAGAGCCGGGTGTGCTGAGCAGCTACGCGTTCGGGGACGGGGCCGTACGGATCGGCCGCCTGGACCCCACGGAGCGGAAAGCGGTCTGGCTGGACGCGCTCGCCGAGCGATTCGGCCCGGAGGCCCGCCGTCCCACCGCGTACCTGGAGACCGACTGGTCCGAACAGCCATGGTCACTGGGCGGGATGGTCGCCCATTTCCCGCCGGGCACACTCACCAACTACGGCAGCGCACTGCGCGAGCCCGTGGGCCGCATCCACTGGGCGAACACGGAATCGGCGACCCTGATGCACGGCCTGATGGAGGGCGCGGTGCGCTCCGGCGAACGAGCCGCCCGCGAGGTCCTCGCCGTGAACTGACCGCGCGCACGAAGAGAACACCGATGCAGATGAAGCCGACGCAGAGACAGCCGACGCAGAGAATGCTGACGCGGAGCAAGGAAGCGCTTTATCGCAATGCGAGGAACACCCCACAGCCACACCGCAGTTGCCCTACCGTCGACTTCGTACGAGGGTGGGCCCGGTGGGAGAGCATCCTCCGGACGTGGCGTACGCCCGGACGGCGGATGACCAGATCGCGCCGTCGGCTCACGTAGCTGTCGGCTGGAGGAGTCATTCATGGCGGAGACGACCGTAACCATCGCTTCGCCGGGCGGTGTGCGGGTGCGCCCGGCCTCGCGCATTGCTCAGGAAGCGAAGGGCTACGCCTCGGACATCCTGTTCCAGGTCGATGGCAAGGAAGCCAGCGCGAAGAGCCTGTTCAGCCTGCAGACGCTGGAGATGAGCCACGGCAAGGAGATCCTCATCGTGGCCACGGGGGACGATGAGCAGACGGCCGTCGAGGCCATGGCGAAGCTCGTCGAGTCGGTGGTCCTGTAGGCCGTCGGCCCCTGAACAAGCGCCAAGGTGCCTGGGCAGACCACAAAACTGCTGGCTGCCCGGCACCCCTCGGACCTACCATCCTTGGCCATGATCACTCGCAGGGAAGACGGCTACGAGGTCGCCACCGACCCGGACCGCCTCGACATCGACCTGGTGCACCACTGGCTCTCGACCGACGCGTTCTGGGCACTGGGCCGCAGCCGCGAAACGGTCCAGCAGTCCATCCGCGGATCTCTCAATTTCGGTCTCTACGATGACCGCGGTGCCCAGGTCGCTTACGCACGTGTCGTCACCGACCTGGCGACCTTCGCCTGGCTCTGCGATGTCTACGTCGCCCCCACGCACCGCGGCAAGGGCCTCGGCACCTGGCTGGCCGCCGCTGTCCGCGACCACCTGGCCCCGTACAACCTCAAGCGGACGCTCCTGGCCACCCTCGATGCCCATGAGGTCTACGCCAAGGTCGGCTTCGTCACGGTCCCTGACCCCGAGCACTTGATGATCATGAAACCTGCGCACTGAGGCCACATGCCTGGGCCTCAGAAGCAGCGACGCCGTGTTTGCTCGCGGCGGACCGAGAGCCGCGGCCGCCCTCGTCGGTCCGTCAGCTGCCGACATAAGCCGCGAGGTGCTCCCCGGTGAGGGTGGAGCGGGCAGCGACGAGATCGGCGGGGCTGCCCTCGAAGACGATACGGCCGCCGTCGTGGCCGGCCCCGGGGCCGAGGTCGATGATCCAGTCGGCGTGCGCCATGACCGCCTGGTGGTGTTCGATGACGATGACCGACTTGCCGGAGTCGACGAGCCGGTCGAGCAGGCCGAGCAGCTGCTCGACATCGGCGAGATGGAGACCGGCGGTCGGCTCGTCGAGCACATAGACGCCGCCCTTCTCGGCCATGTGGGTGGCCAGCTTGAGCCGCTGCCGCTCGCCGCCGGACAGTGTGGTGAGGGGCTGGCCGAGGCTGAGGTAGCCGAGCCCGACATCGGCGAGCCGCTGCAGGATCCGGTGGGCCGCCGGTGTGCGCGCCTCGCCGTCGCCGAAGAACTCCTCGGCCTCGGCCACCGACATCGCCAGCACCTCACTGATGTCGCGGCCGCCGAGACGGTACTCCAGCACCGCGGCCTGATACCGCTTCCCCTCGCAGTCCTCACAGGTGGTGGCGACCCCGGCCATCATCGCCAGGTCGGTGTAGATGACGCCGGCGCCGTTGCAGGTGGGGCAGGCGCCCTCGGAGTTGGCACTGAACAGCCCCGGCTTCACACCGTTGACCTTCGCGAATGCCTTACGGACCGGTTCGAGCAGTCCGGTGTACGTCGCCGGGTTGCTCCGCCGCGAGCCGCGAATCGGCGTCTGGTCCACCGACACCACACCCGCCGACTCCGGGACGGAACCATGCAGCAGCGAACTCTTCCCGGAGCCCGCCACGCCGGTGACCACACAGAGCACCCCGAGCGGGACATCGACATCGATATTGCGCAGGTTGTGCGCCGTCGCGCCGCGAATCTCCAGCGTGCCGGTGGGCGTCCGCACGGCTTCCTTCAGGGCGGCCCGGTCGTCGAGATGCCGGCCGGTGATGGTGCCGCCGGCCCGTAGCTCCTCGACGGTGCCCTCAAAGCAGACGGTGCCGCCCGAAGTACCGGCGCCGGGGCCGAGGTCGACGACATGGTCGGCAATCGCGATCGTCTGCGGCTTGTGCTCGATGACGAGCACCGTGTTGCCCTTGTCCCGCAGCCGCAGCAGCAGGTCGTTCATCCGCTGGATGTCATGCGGGTGCAGGCCCGCGGTGGGCTCGTCGAAGACGTAGGTGGTGTCGGTGAGCGAGGAGCCCAGGTGGCGGATCATCTTGACGCGCTGCGCCTCACCGCCCGACAGCGTGCCCGCAGACCGGTCCAGCGACAGATAGCCCAGACCGATCTCGACGAACGACTCAAGGGTCTGCCGCAGCGCCGTGAGCAGCGGTGCCACTGACGGCTCGGCAAGCCCGCCGACCCATGTGGCCAGATCCCTGATCTCCATCGCGCAGGCGTCCGCGATGCTGATCCGCTTGATCTTCGACGACCTGGCCCCCTCGCTGAGCCGGGTGCCATCGCACTCGGGGCAGGTGGTGAAGGTGACCGCCCGCTCCACGAACGCCCGGATGTGCGGCTGCAACGCCGCCTTGTCCTTGGACAGCATCGACTTCTGGATCTTGGGGATCAACCCCTCATAGGTGAGGTTCACGCCCTCGACCTTCACCTTGGTCGGCTCCCGGTAGAGGAAGTCCTGCATCTCCTTCTTGGTGAACTCACGGATCGGCTTGTGCGGGTCGAGCAGCCCCGACTCGGCGTACACCCGCACCGTCCAGAAGCTGTCCGACTTCCAGCCGGGGATGGTGAACGCGCCCTCGGCGATCGACTTGGAGTCGTCGTAAAGCTGAGTGAGATCGATGTCGGAGACCGTGCCCCGCCCCTCGCAGTGCGCACACATACCACCGGTGCGCGAGAAGGTCGCTTTCACCGTCTTCTTGGCGCCGCGCTCGACCGTGATCGCACCGCTGGCCCGGACCGAGGGAACGTTGAAGGCGTAGGCGCTGGGCGGGCCGATGTGCGGCTTTCCGAGCCGACTGAAGAGGATGCGGAGCATGGCGTTGGCGTCGGTGGCGGTACCGACCGTGGAACGGGGGTCGGCACCCATCCGCTGCTGGTCGACGATGATCGCGGTCGTCAGCCCTTCCAGCACATCGACCTCGGGCCGTGCCAGCGTCGGCATAAAGCCCTGTACGAAGGCGCTGTAGGTCTCATTGATCAGCCGCTGCGACTCCGCGGCGATCGTGTTGAACACCAGCGAGCTCTTGCCCGAACCGGAGACGCCGGTGAACACCGTCAGCCGCCGCTTCGGAATCTCGATACTGACGTCCCTGAGGTTGTTCACCCGCGCACCGTGCACGCGGATCAGATCGTGCCGGTCGGCAACGTGGGCCGCGGGCGCCTGCGCCGGTGTGTCAGTCCTCGGGGCCATGCTCATCGTGTCTCCATCTGTGACGCGGGGCTGCGCTGGTGGTTCGTGCCGGTGGGGCTCGGTCTGCTCGGTCTGACCTGCGCGGCCTTGCAGAGTCGGTGGCCGGGGCGGAGGGCGCGGGAGCGGGACGGTCGGTGCCGCCCGCCCGCGCCCGTGCCGTAGGTCCGTGGATGTGGGTGTGGGTGTGGGTGTGGGGGTGGGGGTGGGGGTGGGGGTGGTGTCTGTGAGATTCAGGACCGACGCGGCGGCGTGGCCGACGTCTGCTCCTGAATACGGATGAGGTTGCCTGCGGGATCGCGGACGGCGCAGTCGCGGATGCCGTAGGGCTGCTGGGTGGGTTCCTGCACGATCTCGGTGTCGCCGGCTTGCAGTCGGGTGAAGGTGTCGTCGAGGTCCGGGGTGGCCAGGAGGATCGCGGCGTAGGTGCCCTTGGCCATCATCTCGGTGATGGTGCGGCGTTCGTCGTCGGTGATGCCGGGGTCGGCGGCCGGTGGTGCCAGAACGATGGAGGTGCCGGGCTGGCCGACGGGGCCGACGGTGAGCCAGCGCATCCCCTGGTATCCGACATCGTTGCGGACCTCGAAACCGAGGGTGTCGCGGTAGAAGGCGAGGGCGGCTTCGGGGTCGTTATGGGGCAGAAAGCTTGCGTGAATGGCGATGTCCATGGCAGTCACGCTAGAGGCGGGGCGGAGCCGGCGCTTCTCGATTCCTGACCGGTCTGGTGATCTGTTTCGCCACGCAGGACGGCATGCCCGCGGTCGCCTGTGCGGCCTGGCGCCGGTAGACACTGGGCGGCATACCGACCAGCTCGGTGAAGCGGCTGCTGAAGGTGCCCAGCGAAGAGCAGCCGACGGTGAAGCAGACCTCGGTGACGCTGAGGTCACCGCGCCGCAGCAGCGCCATCGCGCGTTCGATACGCCGTGTCATCAGGTAGCCGTACGGACTCTCACCGTAGGCACGCCGGAACTGGCGGCTGAGGTGCCCGGCTGACATGTTCACGCCGCGTGCGAGGGCCTCGACATCCAGCGGCTGCGCGTACTCGCGATCGATCCGGTCGCGGACGCGCCGCAGCAGCGCGAGATCGCGCAGATGGGGCGCCGGGGCGGCTTTGCTGCTCACCCACGAGATCGTGCCACGCCGCACCGCCATTGCCCAGTGCCGTCGGCGCCCCGGGGGCCGAGCGAGGGTCTGATGGGCGTGGGCGGGCCGGGGCGGTAGAGCTGTTGCGGTCCTTCGGAAGGGGGCGTCCAGGCCGGCCGGCACCACTCGGCCCACGTGGGCCGACCGGCCTGGACGCCGTCCGTCACCTTCAGACGAGGTCGAACCGGTCCAGGTTCATCACCTTGTGCCATGCCGCCACGAAGTCGCGCACGAATTTCTCCTTGGCGTCATCGCTGGCGTACACCTCGGCGAGGGCACGCAGTTCGGAGTTGGATCCGAAGACCAGGTCGGCGCGGGTACCGGTCCATTTGACCTCGCCGGTGGCGGCGTCGCGGCCTTCGAAGGTGTGGGCGTCCTCGGAGCTGGCCTGCCACGTCGTGTTGAGGTCGAGGAGGTTGACGAAGAAGGCGTTGGTGAGGGTTTCGGGGGTGCTGGTGAGGACCCCGAGCCGGGACTGCTGGTAGTTGGCGCCCAGGACGCGCAGCCCGCCGACGAGAACGGTCATCTCGGGCGCGCTGAGAGTCAGCAGATTGGCCTTGTCGAGCAGAAGATGTTCGGCGGGCAGCCGGTTGCCCTTGGCGACGTAGTTGCGGAATCCGTCGGCGGCCGGTTCGAGGGCGGTGAAGGATTCCACATCGGTCTCGTCCTGGGAGGCGTCGGTGCGGCCCGGGGTGAAGGGGACCTCGATGTCGATGCCCGCGTTGCTTGCGGCGTGTTCCACGGCGGTGCCGCCGGCGAGCACGATCAGGTCCGCGAGGGAGATCTGTGCGCCGCCGGAGTGCGAGGTGTTGAAGGCCTGCTGGATGTCTTCCAGGGTGCGCAGGACCGTCGCCAGCCGGTCGGGGTCGTTGGCCTCCCATCCGTTCTGCGGCTGAAGGCGGATACGTGCACCATTGGCGCCGCCGCGCTTGTCACTACCGCGGAAGGTCGAGGCCGAAGCCCAGGCGGTGGACACCAGCTCCGACACCGACAAGTCGGAGCTCAGGATCTTGCTCTTGAGCGCGGCGATGTCCTCGCTGCCGACCACGGGGTGGTCCACCGCGGGCAGCGGGTCCTGCCACAGCAGTGTCTCGGCGGGAACTTCGGGGCCGAGGTAGCGGACGGCCGGACCCATGTCGCGGTGGGTGAGCTTGTACCAGGCGCGGGCGAAGGCGTCGGCGAATGCGTCCGGGTCCGCCAGGAAGCGACGCGAGATCTGCTCGTACGCCGGGTCGGACCGCAGGGCGAGGTCGGTGGTCAGCATCGTGGGGGCGTGATGCCGGGCAGGGTCGTGGGCATCGGGGACGGTACCGGCCCCGGCGCCGTCCTTGGGCCGCCACTGATGCGCGCCGGCCGGGCTCTTGAACAGCTCCCATTCATAGCCGAAGAGAATCTCGAAGAAGCTGTTGTCCCAGGCCGTCGGGGTGTTCGTCCACGTACCCTCAAGACCGCTGGTGATCGCGTCACCGCCCTTGCCGGTCCCGTAGGTGTTCCGCCAGCCCAGACCCTGCTCCTCCAGCGCGGCGGCCTCGGGGTCGGGACCGACGTGGTCGGCGGGGCCCGCACCATGGGTCTTGCCGAAGGTGTGGCCGCCCGCGACCAGCGCGACCGTCTCCTCGTCGTTCATCGCCATCC
This sequence comes from Streptomyces tubercidicus, assembly GCF_027497495.1. Lineage (GTDB taxonomy): Bacteria > Actinomycetota > Actinomycetes > Streptomycetales > Streptomycetaceae > Streptomyces > Streptomyces tubercidicus. The sequence goes on along the minus strand of NZ_CP114205.1, from coordinate 146,153 downwards.
GGCGGAACGTCTCACGGATGTCGCGGGCCGCGGCGAGCGGGTCGGGGGTGCCGTTCGGGCCCTCCGGGTTGACGTAGATCAGACCCATCTGGACGGCACCGAGAGGGTTCTCCAGCTGCCGGTCACCCGTGTAGCGCTGGTCATCGAGCCAGGTGGTCTCGGGGCCCCAGTAGACGTCCTCCTCCGGCTCCCAGACGTCCTCACGACCGCCACCGAAACCAAAGGTCTTGAAGCCCATCGTCTCAAGCGCCACATTGCCGGCCAGGACCAGCAGATCGGCCCACGACAGGCTCTGCCCGTACTTCTTCTTCACCGGCCACAGCAGACGCCGCGCCTTGTCGAGGTTGGCGTTGTCCGGCCAGCTGTTGAGCGGCGCGAACCGCTGCTGTCCGGCTCCGGCGCCGCCACGGCCGTCGCTGATGCGGTAGGTGCCCGCACTGTGCCAGGCCATCCGGATCATGAACGGCCCGTAGTGACCGAAGTCAGCCGGCCACCAGTCCTGGGAAGTGGTCAGCACCTCGGCGATGTCCCGCTTCACGGCCGGAAGATCGAGCCCCCGGAACGCCTCGGCATAGTCGAACTCCTCGCCGAGCGGGTTCGCCACGGCCGGGTTCTTGGCAAGAATCTTGAGGTTCAGCCGCTCCGGCCACCACTGCCGGTTGCCGCCACCCTGCGTCGGGTGGAGCGCACGCCCGTGCGCAACCGGACAGCCGCCGGCCTCCTCGGGCTTGGCGTCGGTGACGATGGCTTCGTGGTTCTCAGACATGGAAATCCTTCCGTACTGGGCGGATCACACTGCTCAGAAACTGCGGGCGGTCGAGGGCGGGGCAGGGGGCCTGCCGGGGCGGGGCCGTGGGCCCCGCTGAGGGCCGGTCTCGTCGGGGCAGGGGAGTCATGCACGGCCTACGCGGCTCGGCGGAACGAGGCACACCCACGGCGCGAGCCACACCCGGCATACACGACACACAGTGCATGGGCAGCCTGGCCACGGCACTAACCCTGACGGCCGTGCCCACGCCGAACACTCCTCGATATCCGGTCGGCAGCCCGCCAGGTGTCGACATGGCGCATCGCGGCGAGGCGCTCACGGCGGGGGCGGTGGCGGAGGCGGGCACGGGCGGGGGTCTCCAACAGAACCTGGTCCCGGCCCGACGGCGTGCCGCCGACGCCGACCTGCTCACTCTTCCGGCTGTCCGCGACCAGGGCACCGGATGAGGTGGTGAGCGGACCCGTTTCCTGAACCGTCACGGGCGTGTCCCTGCTGTTGTCCTGTCCCTTGGCTGCCGCCGGAGCCGATCTTACGATGGACCAAGTCCAAGTCAATACAACAGTCAGACCCGTACGGATTCATTCACCTCCAGTCATCCAACGAGGCACACCAAGACTGCCGCCATGAGCGCCCTGCCGGACCGCCTCCACACACGCGGCTGGCGGATAACCGCCCAGCGCCGGGCGATGATCTTGAGTCGCAGATCACGCTGGGACGGCATGCTGCCCTCCGTGCGAACCGCCAGCCAGCCGACGGCATCGTCATCACCGGCTTCCGGACCATGCTCGCCGCCGTAGGGGACGGGGCGATCGCCGGGCTCGGGCTCTACTACACCCATCGGAACCACCGGCCCCCTCGGGGGCGCGTCCCGATAGGGGCCTGCCGACCCATCAGGCGTTGTCACGGTTCTGACCGTCCGCGCGGTCCGGTGTCGGCCACTTGGGACCGCCATGTGGTCGGGAGGCGCATGTCCATGGCCCGTACGCCCAGCCCATGCACCGGCCGGCGTCCGCTTGGTGAGGAGGTCGTCCTCGGTGTGGACAGGCACCGGGATGTTCATGCCGCCGCAGTGCTCTCCTCGCCGGGGAGGTGATCGGGACGGGAAGCTTCCCCGCCACCGCGGTGGGCTTTCGCGAACTGCTGGCGTGGGCCAGGGGATTGGGAACGGTGCGCCGGGCCGGGGCGGAAGGACCGGTAGCTTCAGCGCGGCCCTGTGCCGATATCTGCTGGCCCAGCAGGTCGAGGTGTTCGATGTGAACCGGCCCGACCGGTCGGACCGCCGCCGGCGCGGGAAGTCGGAGGCGGCCGATGCGCAGAACGCGGCCCGGGCGGTGCTGAGCGGGCGGGCACGTGCCCGGGCCAAGTCCGGCGACGGACCGGTGCAGATCGCGAGGATGTTCAAAGCGCATCGCGCAGCTGACCGGGGAGATCCGGGAACTGGAACAGCGCCTGGCGCGACTCGTGGAACGTCACTTCCCGCAGCTGCTTGCCCCGGTGGGCATCGGCCCGGACACCGCCGTCACCTTGTTGATCACGATGGGGGACAACCCGGAGCGCCTGGGCGGTGAGGCGTCCTTCGCCGTGCTGTGCGGGGTCGGCCCGGTCGAGCGCTCCTCGGGCAGTCCGCAGTACCGTCGCCTCAACCGCGGCGGTGACCGGCAGGCCAACGCCGCCCTGCCCCGGATCGTGCACACCAGGCTGCGCTTCGACCCGCGCACACGTGACTAATTTGAGCGCCGCATCAAGGAGGGCAAGACTCGGCGCGAGATCGTCCGGTGCCTCAAACGCTACTGCGATCACCGCCTACGGCCCGGCCGTCGACGGCACGCCGGTCGCATGCAACGTGCGTGGACCTTTCCTGACGAACCAACACTGAAGGCAGCGACTACCGACCAGCCGCCACAGGAGCGGCGAGCTGCGGGATGCCACGCGTGCGGCCCTGGCGGGGGAGCTGCACCACGTCCCGTCGTCGCAGTCGCGACGGAAGCGGTGGTACGCGATGGGGATGCCCGCGGCTGCCGCGTTCGGCGTCAGCTCTGTTCGATGTGCAGGTGGATGGGGCCTCGCAGGATAGGGCTGGGCCGGTAGGGCGGTGGGTCGGTGACCAGTGTGGGGCGTTCCAGGCGGCGTACGAGCGCGCTCAGTGCGGTTTGGGTCTCCAGCCGGGCCATCGGACCTCCGAAGCACAGGTGGATGCCGCTCCCGAAGCCCAGGTGCTGGTTGTCCTGTCGGTCGGGGTTGAAGCGGTCGGGGTCGGTGAAGCGGGCCGGGTCGTGGCTGCCTGAGGCGAGCATGAGCATGATCTGCGAGCCCTTGGGGATGACGGTGTCGGCGACGGTGATGTCGCTGTATGCCGCTCGCCAGGGAATGATGTGCACGGGGGGCTCATAGCGCAGCAGTTCCTCGACGAGCGGCACGATCAGGTCCGGTTCGTCGCGCAGCCGCTGCAGTATCTGCGGGTGGCGCAGCAGGGTGAGCATGCCGTTGGTGATGAGGTTGACGGTGGTTTCGTGGCCGGCGATGAGCAGCAGGTTCGCGGTGCTGACGATTTCGTCGTCGGTCATGCGTCCGTCGGGTCCGTCGTCGTTGGCCATCCGTGTCAGGAGGTCGTCGCCGGGCCGGCCGTGGCGTTGTTCCAGCAGTCCGCCGAGGTATTGGGTCAGGTCATTCCTGGCCTGCACGCCCTTGTCGAGTTTCTCCTTCGGGTCGGTCTTGGGGTTGTAGTCGAGCGAGTCGACGATGCCGTTCACCCACACGTGGAACCGTGGTTCGTCCTCGCGTGGCACGCCGAGCAGATGGCAGATCACGGTGACGGGGAACGGGTAGGCGAAGTCGTCGACGATGTCGATCCGCTCCTTGCCCGCGAAGTCGTCGATCAGGCCGTTGACGACGGCGGTCAGGTCGGGTTCCATGCCGGTCACCAGGCCCGGGGTGTGCGGGGGGCCGAAGTGCCGCATGGCCAGGCGTCGCAGGCGGTCGTGCTCGGGCGGGTCGAGGTTGATGAACGAGGGAGTGGTGTGTGCTTCGGCCGCGGGCATGGGCCGTGACAGGTGGCGGACGTCGGAACTCAGGTGTGGGTCGTGCAGGATGCCGGTGAGTTCGCGGTAGGTGCTGATGACGTAGCTGCCGTCCTCCTGGAGGGCCACCGGTGTCTTGCGCAGTTCGGCGTAGAGCGGATAGGGGTCGGCGCGGGAGGAGAAGTCGAGGATCCGGTGCAGGGTGTCGGGCGTGTGGGTCGTGGTCATGTCGCTTTTCCTCCTGTGTCCTCCTGCTTCCTTCCTACCGGTGGTGCTGCCACGCGGCGGTGACACGCCGCTCTCCTGGGTCGTGGCCGGTGACGACCACGGTGGCGCCCTGGGCGAGCAGCTTGGGGCTGGGGAAGTCGACGGGCACGGGTTTTGCGTCGGCGGGCTCGTCGGGTGTGGGGCAGGGGGGAGGGAAGGGCGCGGCCGTCTCGATCAACTGCCGGTAATGGTCGAGCCACTTGGCGTTGTTGAAGCTGACTGCCGCGGTGACGCGGCCCTGATAGCCGTATGCGGCGACGAAGCGGTGGTCGGGCACGGATCCCTGGGTGACGACGACCTCGTCGGCGAAGGTCGGTACACCGACGGACTTGATGTTGACGCCGAACTGGATCGACCAGAACGTCGGGATGGACAGGTGTGGCCAGCGGTCCGCCTGGCCGCTGAGCATGTTGTGCGCCGCGACTTTGGCTTGCTCCACGGCGTTGACCCAGTGTTCCAGTGAGATGAGTCGGTATTCGTAGATCGGGTTCGGGCAGCGTGCCACGTCTCCGGCGACGAAGATGTCGTCCGTGATCAGGCCGTTGAGGTCGAGGGCGCGGCAGCCCGTGTCGCAGGCGATGCCCCATGGACCTGCCGCCAGTCCCGAGCCGCGCAGCCACTCGGTGTTGCGGATGCCACCGAGCGCTACCACCGCCACGTCGGCATCGATGGTGCTGCCGTCGGAGAAGTGGGCGCGGCGGAAGTGCCCCTGGGCGTCGCCTTCCAGCTTGGTGACTTTGACGCCGCAGCGCAGGTCGACACCGTGGGTGCGCTGCATGTCCGCCGCGACATCACCGACCATGGCGCCGAGCGCGCCGACCAGCGGGGCCGGTGCGAGTTCGGCGACGGTCACCGGGATGTCCCGCTCGCGGCAGATGGAGGCGATCTCGGAGCCGGTGAAGCCCGCGCCGATGATCACTACGCGGGAGGGCCCGGCCGCCATCGCCCGCTGCAGGCTCTCGGCGTGCTCGCGGGTGCGGACGACGAACACGCCGTCCAGGGCGGCCTCGGCCTCGACGAACCAGGGCCGGGCCCGCACTCCGGTGGAGATCAGCACGCGGTCGAAGGGAACCTCGCGGCCGTCAGCGAGATGTACGTGATTGGTCGCCAGGTCCAGCCCGTCGGCGGGCACGCCCAGCAGCCACTGCGCATCGATGTCACGGCGACGCGGCAGCGTGGTGTTCCCGGCCGCCACCCACCCGGTCAGTACCTGCTTGGACAGCGGGGGCCGGTCGTAGGGCTCGCCCAGCTCGTCACCGATCATGGTCAGTGATCCGGTGAAGCCCTCCTCGCGCAGAGCCTCCGCGGCCCGCAGTCCCGCCAGTGACGCCCCGACGATCACGATGCGGCCGTCACGCCTGAACGCTTGCAAGGCGTCGGCGCTGCCCATCACGGCGACGTCTCCACCGGTGCGTCCTGCCCCTCCAGCTGGTCGACCAGAATGGCCTGGATCGGGCAGGCCGCCGCGGCGCGCAGCACCTGTTCGCGCTGGGCGTCGTCGGGCTTCGGGTTGTACATCAGCGCTTCCTCGCCGTGCATCCGGAAAGCGTCCGGAGCCAGGAACGCGCACTGTGCATATCCCTGACACCGGGAAAGATCAACGACAACTTTCATCCCGAACTCCGTTTCAGGACTGCAAAGCTGCGGGCCCTGAGGCAGCACGGAAACGGCGCCCCAAGCGCGAGGCACGCTTTCGAAGAGGGGGTTCGGCTGTTGCTCACCCCTGCGCATACGAAAGGGGGGCACCACGCATGTCAAAGGTCTCCGCAGAAAGGTCTCCGTAGAAAGAACTGAGCATCGCGAATGCGGCCCGGGCGTCTGCCAAACCGCCCGGAGAACCTGACCTTGTCGTCAAAGCGTATCCCGCACATACGCCGCCCGCACGCCGGGAAAGCGACATGCGGGCGTTGGTAACCCCGGCATCCGAGGGCTGGCAGAACAGGAATCTACCAACGCCACCACCTTCGTCCTGGATGGCCTGCTGGACACGCACAACCAACCATGACGGAGGCTGGTCACACCGCCTGAGAGGGGACAGCGACCCCCTCGCCACCGCCCAGGCACTCCTCGACGCACGTGTGACGCACGTTATGACAGCGGGCCCCTGGTAGCCAGGCGCCATGAGCTGCAGGCGGCACGGCAACGCTCATGCCGACCGCTACGCCGTGGAAACCGTTGACCGCCCTTGTGGTGGCACCCGCATCGCTTCCATACCGGCACGCCAGGTTCTCCCCGCTCACCAGGCATCCGGAGAAACGCAGGTGGATCAACGGCGGGGACGACAGTCGCCCCCGTTGCCGTCGTCGAGCGGGCTTGGCGTCATCCTGGCACCTGATGGGCCGCATGATGCCAGCCGGCAAAGGCCCGGGGCGGCTCCTAGCCCGACCGTGTGACCTGCCCTGTCGAAATGCGGCTGCGTGCGTGCCGGTTCGTCCCGCCCGAGGCGCAGGGTGCTTTCGTCTGGAGGCTGGTATGCGACGGCTCCTGTGTCTGTCCTGGCGAGCGGCTGGCTCCAGACCCTCCTCATGCACCCCGTTCGCTTTCGGCTGACGTGCCGTCCGAAACGCCGAAGGAGAGATCGTGGTGGCAGGAAAAGTCGAGAACCGCGGTACCACGTCCGCGCAGCTTCTCAGGGGCCAGAAGGCGCTGGTGACCGGCGCCAACTCGGGCATCGGCCTGGCGACCGCCGTTGCCCTGGGCCGGGCCGGAGCGGACGTCGTGGTGAACTACGTCGTCGGCGCGCACGAGGCAGAGAATGTCGTGAAGGAGATCGAGGGCTTCGGGGTCCGCGCCTACGCCCATGAAGCCGACGTGTCCGATGAGGACCAGGTGACCGCCATGGTCGCGCGGATGGTCGAGGAGTTCGGCACCATCGACATCATGGTGGCCAACGCGGGCCTCCAGCGGGACGCGGTCGTGACGGAGATGACGCTCGCCCAGTGGCAGAAGGTTATCGACGTCAACCTGACCGGCCAGTTCCTGTGCGCGCGGGAGGCCGCCAAGGAGTTCATCCGGCGCGGCGTGGTGGAGGAGGTCTCCCGTTCGGCCGGAAAGATCATCTGTATGAGCTCGGTCCACCAGATCATCCCGTGGTCGGGCCACGTGAACTACGCGTCCTCCAAGGGCGGCGTGGGCATGCTGATGACGACCCTCGCCCAGGAGCTGGCTCCCCAGCGGATCAGGGTCAACGCGGTCGCACCCGGCGCCATCCGCACGCCGATCAACCGCGACGCCTGGTCCACCCCCGAGGCCGAGGCCGACCTGCTGCGCCTGATTCCGTACCGCCGCGTGGGTGACCCGGACGACATCGCCAACGCCGTCGTCGCCATGGCGTCCGACCTGCTCGATTACGTCGTCGGCACCACGCTCTTCGTCGACGGCGGAATGACGCTCTTCCCAGGCTTCGCCACCGGAGGCTGATCGAACTCACCGACGCCGACACCCGGGCCGCCGGAGTCCCTGGGGACAACCTGTAGCGGCGCTGGGTACGACGCCCCGTCAGCGCAGCCGGGCGGCGATGTGGTCGCCGACCCGCAGGGCGTTGGCGATGGCGGTCAGGGACGGGTTCACGGCGCCGATGCTGGGGAAGAAGCTGGTGTCCACGACATAGAGGTTGTCGAGGTCGTGCGCCTTGCAGTTGACGTCGAGGGCCGAACTCCTCGGGTCGTCGCCGAACCGCACGGTGCCGGCCTGGTGCGCGGTGGCGCCGATCGGCATGCCCTTGTGCAGATAGATGCTGTGATCCAGCAGGTGGTGCTCGTGCATGCCCAGATGCCCGAGCATGCCCTGGAGCTTGTGCTGGAGGCGCTTCAATGCGGCGATGTTGTTCTTCTCGTCGAGGGCCAGGTGGATGGTGTCGTCCTTGTCGAGGGTGACCCGGCTCCCGGGCAGCGGGAGATCCTCTCCGCACAGCCAGAAGTCGACGGCGTGGTGCGCCAGTACCTCGAAGGGCATGTCGGGCGAGACCGCGCCGGCCCAGCGCGGCGCCTCGCCATGGATCTGGTCGGAGTCCGACTTGCCGAGCATCTGAATGCCGCCGAGCGGATACTCCCAGTCATCCGCGCCCAGGTACCAGTCGTTCAGCGCCAGGGTCTTCTGGAATGTGGTGGGATTCGGTTCCTTCGACACCGCCATCAGAGCCAGGTTGTTGTGACGCATGTAGTGGCGTCCCACCACGTCCGAGCTGTTGGCCAGGCCACCGGGGTGCTTGTCGTTGGCCGAACGGAGCAGCAGGACGGCGGAGTTGACCGCGCCGCAGGCGACCACCACGATGTCGGCGCTGAATCCCTCGGTCGCTCCGTTCGCGAGCTCGGCGACGACCCTGGTGACGGTGCGTCCGGTCGCGTCGGTCTCCAAGCGCCGCACATGGGCGTTGGTCACCATCGTGACATTGCCGTACGAGAGCGCCGGGTCGACGCAGATCACCTGTGCGTCGGACTTCGCGCCCATCAGGCAGGGGAAGCCGTCGACCCGGTCGCACCGGATGCAGACGCTGTCATGGGTGGCCCGGCCGTGCTCGTCCTGGGTGAGGTTCACGCCGATGGGCAGGTGGAAGGGGTGCAGGCCGGCCTTCCCCAGATCGTCGCTGAGCTGCTGGATGCGCGCCTCGTGCTCGACCGGCGGGTATGCGTACTGCGCGCTGGTCGGGCCTCCGGTGGGGTCCTCGCCGTGCCGGCCGTGCACCAGGTAGAGGTGTTCGGCCTGGGTGTAGTACGGCTCCAGGTCCTCGTAGCGGATTGGCCAGGCCGGAGAGATGCCGTCGTGGTGGCGCAGTTCGCCGAAGTCCTCGGGCCGGAGCCGGAAGAGCGCGGCGCCGTAGAACTTGGTGTTGCCGCCGACGTAGTAGTTCACCTCCGGGGGGGGAACTGCTTGCCCTGCTTGTCGTACCAGAACTCGGGGGCCCGGTACTTGCCCTTGACGAAGACGGCAGTGGAGTCCCAGTTGTCCCGTTCCCGCGGCAGGTAGCCGCCGCGTTCCAGGATCAGGACCCGCTTCCCCGTGGGGGCCAGCCGGTGTGCGAGCGTACCGCCGCCGGCTCCCGTCCCGATCACGATGACGTCGTAGTGCTGATCGTCGGTCATGCGAGGGCCCCGTTCTAGGAGTCGTCGGCTGTCCTGGCCGTAGCGCCCGCCCGGGGACCGCTGCGCTGTTCCGGATGGACACGCGCACAATCGGGACATTGCAGTGCCAATTTCCAAACTAGGGGGTGGGTTGGGTAGCGGCGACCCGGGAGCCGGACAGGTGCGTGGTCACCCGATCTCCCGCATGGTGCGTAGCGCCTCGTCGACGATCGTCTCCGGGGCGGCCGCCGCATCGACGGTCAGACCGGGCTCGTCCGGCCGCAGCGGTTCGAGGGCGCCGTACTGGGAGTCCAGCAGCCGGGCGGGCATGAAATGGTCCACGCGGCCTGCGACCCGTCGGTCGGCGGTCGCCCGGTCGAGCGCCAGATACAGGAACCACACGCCTGCGCCTGCCTGGCGGAGCAGATCCCGGTACTCGTGCTTGAGTGCCGAGCACGCCACCACCCCGCCCTGGCCGTCGTCGGTTGCCCTGCGGATCCAGCCGGCGACGGACAGCAGCCACGGACGGCGATCCTCGTCGTCGAGTGGGCGGCCTGCGGCCATCTTGGCCCGGTTCGCGGCCGGGTGGACGTCGTCCGCCTCCAGGAAGGGCACCTTGAGCCGCTGCGCGAGGAGTCCTCCCACGGTCGACTTCCCTGAACCCGAGACGCCCATGACCACCACGACCGAGGGCATCGCGGTCAGAGGACGGCGATGGGGTTGACCGGTGAGCCGGTGGCATCCGGCAGCCTCAGCGGGGCGATCACACAGAGGAACGACCAGCGCCCCTCCGCCGCGCAGAGCGGCACCAGGTCCTCGAACTGCAGGTAGTCCAGCAGGTGAAGGCCCATGGCGTGGATCGCCAGCACATGTACGGGGAAGTCGACGCCGTCGGTGGAACTGGGGGCGGTGTCGTTGTTGCCGTCGCCCCCGAGCACGGCGACCCGCCGGTCGGCCAGGAACTCCAGCGCGGACGGATGGAGTCCGGCGCGCGCGTCCGCCGCGTGCCAGGCTCCCAGTTCGGTGCGGCGTCGGCGGTGGCCGACCCGGACGAAGAGAAGGTCGCCCTCGGTCACGCGGACGCGCTGGGCGGTCTCGGCCGCGGTCAGGTCATCGGCGGTCACATGATCACCCGGTTCGAGCCACCGCACGCCACGCAGCCGCGGGATGTCCAGCAGCACTCCGCGTCCGACGATCCCGTCCCGAGCCGCCTTGATGGAGAGCGTGGTGGCCCCGTCCGCCGTAACGCTGCTCGCGGCCACGCCGCCGTGCAGTGTGCCGTTGTAGATCACGTGACAGAGGGCGTCGATGTGGCTGTCGGCGTCGCCGTGCACGTTCATCGCGAAGCTGTCCCTCGCGAAGTGGAGCCCAACCGAGACGTCTTCCTCCGGCTGCCCGCTCATCCGGTGCCTCGCGGGCTCCGGATTGTCCGGACCGGGCAGCGTCTCCACCGGCGCGGCGAGCGTCACCGTCCGGCCGGTCCGCACCTCCCGGGCGGCGGCCAGCACCCGGGCGGGAGTGAGCGCTTCCAGAGCACCGCGGTCCCCCGAGGCCCAGGCGGTGCGGGAGAGCAGACGCCGGTACAGGACGTCGAACTCGTCCGCGGTCAGCCGGGGCGGTTTCGCCGGACGGGCACGAGTGACCATGCGTCAGCGCCCTTGTTCCGCGTCGAGCGCCTGGTCGAGGGTGGTGGCCGCCATGATGAGCGACAGGTGGGTGAACGCCTGCGGGAAGTTGCCCAGTTGCTCCCCGGTCGGACCGACCTCCTCGGCGAAGAGCCCGACGTGGTTGGCGTAGGTCTGCATCTTCTCGAAGGTGTAGCGGGCCTGGGTCAGCCGACCCGCCCGGGCCAGTGCGTCGACGTAGAGGAAGGTGCACAGACTGAAGGTGCCCTCCGAGCCGCGCAGCCCGTCCGGCGATGCCGCCGGGTCGTAGCGGTAGACGAGGCTGTCGGAGACGAGCTTGCGGTCCATCGCGTCGAGCGTGGAGAGCCACGCAGGGTCCTTCGGGGCGATGAAGCCGACCCTCGGCATGAGCAACAGGGAAGCGTCCAGGACGTCACCGCCGTAGTGCTGGACGAAGGCGCCCTCCTGCTCGCTCCAGCCGTTTTCCATGACCTGCTCAAGGATGGCGTTCCTTGCGCTGCGCCACTTCTCCACGTCGGCGGGCATGCGGAAGTGCTCGGCCAGGCGCATCCCGTGGTCGAGGGCGACCCAGGACATCACCCGGCTGTAGGTGAAGTTCTGGCGGCCGCCGCGAGTCTCCCAGATGCCCTCGTCCGGCCGGTCCCAGGCATCGGCGAACCAGTCCAGCGCCCTGGCCATCGCCTTCCAACCGCGGTAGGTGGCCTGCTGCCCGATCTCGTGGCCCTGGGACACCGCGTAGAGGGCCTCGCCGTAGATGTCCAGCTGGAGCTGGTCGGCGGCGCCGTTGCCGATGCGGACGGGGGAGGAGCCGCGGTAGCCCTCGAAGTGTTCGAGTGTCTCCTCCGGCAGGTCCGGATTGCCGTCGATCCGGTACATCGTCTGGAGCGGCTCTTCCTCCTTGCCTTCGCGGTCGTGCAGCCTGTCCACGAGCCAGTGGACGAAGGCGGTGGCTTCCTCGACGAAGCCGAGGTCCAGCATGGCCCGCACGGACAGCGAGCCGTCGCGTACCCAGGTGAACCGGTAGTCCCAGTTCCGCTCTCCGCCGACCTGTTCGGGCAGGCCCATGGTGGCAGCCGCGATCAGAGCGCCGGTGGGGGCGTAGGTGAGGAGCTTGAGGGTGATGGCCGAGCGGTGCACCAGCTCGGGCCACCGTCCCCGGTAGCGGGACTGGCGCAGCCAGCGCTGCCAGAAGAGGCCGGTGTCGTCGACCTGCGCGGTGAGCCCGTCGGCCGTCAGAGGTGGGGGCGCCTCGCCGCCGGAGGCGCAGACCGTGAACACGGCGCCGCCCGACTCGCCGGCCCTCAGCGTCACCCTGCCGCACACATCCTGGCCGTCCCGCTCCAGCGGGAAGGAGGTCTGCAGGTGTGCGTCCATCCCCGGGGCGCGGAACAGGCCGCTGTCCTCGCCGAGCTCCAGCCGGTGCTCGACCCGGCCGTAGTCGAAGCGCGGCCGGCACTCAAGCATGAAGTCGACGGTTCCCCGCACGGCACGCACAACGCGTATCAGGGTGTGACGGTCGCTAGCGGTGCGGGTCCGGTCCGGCGGCATGAGATCAACCACTTCGCCCACGCCGTCCGGTGACATGAACCGGGTCACCAGAATGGCCGTGTCGGGGTAGTAGAGCTGCTTGCAGGTCACCTCGGGGTGCTCGGGAGCCAGCCGAAGGTACCCGCCGCCGTCGTGATCGAGCAGCGCGGCGAAGATACTGGGCGAGTCGAACCGGGGAGCGGCGAACCAGTCCACGACGCCCTGCGACGAGACGAGTGCGGCGGTCTGCAGGTCGCCCACCAGGCCGTGCTCGGCGATGGGAGGGTAGCGATCCATGGCTGCTCCGACGTCTCGGAATGGCCCCTGGGGCCAACTATCCGCCACTCGGGTGGCCCTTGCCACGTCGCGGTGGTTGACGGGCGCTCGCCCGCTGCCCCGCCCACGGCCGGGCCGGCGCCCTTACGGCGCCAACGGCGGCCGGCCGCAGACCCGCCGCAGCCAGGGCCTTCGCCGGTCGTCGAAGTGACCACGGATGCCGGAGCCGAGTACCGCACTCGGCTTGCCGCCCCCCTCCCCCTCGGGCGTTACTGGCTGGGGCCGATCGGTCACAGAAGGTCTCCCGTTTCCGGTGCTCGGGCGCCGCAGCGCCGCGGTGTGCCCGCCAGGCCGGCGATGGAGGTTGTGCATGGAGATGATCCACGTCCGACTGGTGAGTCCCCCTGATCTCACTCCCCGAGCAGTTGGGCTACTGACCGGCGACCGCTATGTCTTCAACCTGGTCATCCTTCCTGAACAGGCGCGCAACCCCGACGGCGACGCGATCGAGTGCGACATCCTGGCGGGTGCGGCCAACGCCGTGCTGCGCGGGCTGCGCGACCTGGGAATCGACCGCCGCGGATCCATGGTCATCGAACCGGTCGAGATGGCCTTCTTGGGTACAGCGGCCGAGGCGCAGCAGAAGCAGCTCGGGGCGCTCGCGCACGCGCCGGTCTGGGCGGAGGTCGAAGCCCGCATCCGCGCCGAGGGCACCTATCTGCCGAGCTTCTATGTCTACCTGGTCATCGCAGGCGTCATCGGGGCGGTGGGCATCATCACCAACTCCCAGATCCTGATCGTCGCGGCGATGGTCGTCGGACCGGAGTACGGCGCCATCACCAGCGTCGCCCTGGGCATCGACCGCGGCAACGGCACCAGGGTCCGGCAGGGCTTGTTCGCCCTGACCGCGGGATTCCTGCTGGCCATCGTGGCGACCCTCCTGTTCTCGTGGGCGATCCGGGGCTTCGGTCTCCAGCCTGAGGCATTCGACCTGGGCCTCAGGCCGGTCTCCTCGCTCATCAACACCCCCAACGTCTTCTCCGTGGTCGTTGCGGTGCTGGCCGGCATCGTCGGGATCGTGTCCCTGACCCAGGCCCGGACGAGCGCGTTGCTCGGCGTCTTCATCTCGGTCACCACCATCCCAGCCGCCGCCGACATCGGCGTCTCCTGCGCGTTCTCCAGCTGGAGCGAGGCGCGCGGCTCCTTGATTCAACTCCTGCTCAACATCGTGCTGCTGATCGTGGTGGGCGTGCTGATGCTCAGATTCCAGCGGGCCGTCTGGCGGCGCATCAGCCGGGGCAGCGGGGTCTCGGGCGGCAGGTGAGGCCGCCGCCCCGTTCAGCTGCTTTTCTGCGGCCCCCAGAGGGTGAACGTGCCGGGTGATTCCGCCCGCAGGAACGTGTCGCGCTTGACCGGGCCGGTGCGGGACCGCACCCTCCCGACGAGGGGGCCCGACGCCGCAGGCCACCACGCCCATGTCCACGGACACCCGGCGGAGCGAGGAGGCCACGCGTGCAGGAGAGCCGCACCGGACGGCAACTGACCCTCCGCCACGGCGCGCACAGTGCCGTCATCGTCGAGCTGGGCGCGGCGCTCAGGTCGTACGCGGTCGGTGAACGTCCCGTGGTCGACGGATTCGCCGAACAGGACCAGATCACGGGCGGGTGCGGCCAGATCCTGGTGCCGTGGCCCAACCGGATCCGGGACGGCCAATATCACTGGGACGGGCAGGACCGGCAGCTTCCGCTCACCGAGCCTGGAGGCGGCAACGCCATCCACGGGCTGCTCCGGTGGGTCGCATGGCGGGTCGAGGAAGTGAGTGACAGCCGGGCCGTCCTGGAGGTCCCGCTGTGGCCGCAGCCGGGCTACCCGTTTCACCTGCACGTCCGCGCCGAGTACACCCTGGGTGAGGGCGGGCTCGAAGTCGCCGTCACCGCACGCAACCTTGACTCGAGCGCCGCACCCTACGGCTTCGGCCAGCACCCTTACGTCATGGCGGGCACCGCCGTCGTCGACCAGGCGATGTTGACCGTCCCCGCACGGACGTGGCTGCGCACCGATGAGCGTGGCCTGCCGGTGGCCGCCGAGCCGGTCGCCGGGACTCAGTACGACCTGCGAACGCCACAGCCTGTCGGAGCGCTCCGGCTGGACACGCCCTTCGGCGACCTCCACCGGGACGCGGACGGGCGGGCCGTGGTCCGTCTGGCCCACCCGTCAGGTGCTCTCGGTACGGACGTGTGGCTCGGTGAAGGCGCCCACTACGTACAGCTCTACACGGGCGACACCCTCGCACCGGGGGTTCGACGGCGCGCGCTTGCCATCGAGCCGATGACCTGCCCGCCGGACGCCTTCCGCAGTGGCACCGGGCTCGTCAGCCTCGGCCCCGGCGAGCAGCACACCGTCCGGTGGGGGATCGCGCCGTGGGGTGGGTGACGGCGCCGTCACGGTCCCCGGTCTGATCCTCATCGGGCCGAGGACCACTGTGCGACGTGGGCCTCCTGGGAATCGCCGCAGCCCGCAGCCGCAGCCGTGGTCGTGGTCGTGCGGGACAAGATCGCGCTTCGCTGAGGTCTGACCCGCCCGTCGCGCAACGGGCCGGTGAGAGCACCGACTCGTCCCACCACGCACCGAAAGGAGCCTCCCGTGACGACGGACCAGGTGCTCATCGGCGTGGGCCTGATCCTGCTCCTCGCCGTCGGATCGCAGATCCTGGCCGGCCGCCTGCGCGTCCCCGCCCTCATCGTCCTCCTGCCGGTCGGCTTCGCCGCCGGCGCGCTGATCGACGACGTCAATCCCGAACAGTTGCTGGGGGCGGCGTTCTCACCGCTGGTGTCGCTGGCCGTCGCAGTGATCCTCTACGACGCGGGTCTCGGGCTGGATCTGGCGCTGCTGAAGGGGCACACCCGCCGTGTCGTCGTCCGGCTGATCTGGATCGGTGTCCTGATCACCTGGCTGCTCGGCACGCTTCTCGCCGCGGCGCTGCTGGGCATGTCCCAGCGGGCAGCCGTCATGATCGGCGCGATCCTCGTGGTCTCGGGGCCGACGGTCGTCGGACCGCTGCTCAGCTTCGTGCGGCCCAAGGACCGGCTCCAGCGCATCCTGATCTGGGAAGGCTCACTCATCGACCCGATCGGCGGCATCCTGGGAGCACTGGTCTTCCACGCGGTCGTGGCGAGCACGGGCCACCATTTCGGCACCGTGGTGGGAGGTTTCCTGGCCAGCGTGGGCTTCGGAGCCGCCGGGGGAGTGATCGGGGCGGCTCTGCTGTGGGCGCTGTTCCGGGTGCTGCGGCTCGGCGAGGTGCTGGGCACCACGGCGCAGCTCGCCGCAGTGATCGGTGTGGCGGCGCTCTGTGACGTCCTGCGCGGCGACACAGGACTCATCGCCGCCGTGGTGATGGGCCTGGCGGTGGCCAACCTCCCCGGCATCGACGTCCCAGCGCGTCGGCCGTTCTTCGAGACCCTGGCCAGCCTCATCCTGGGCCTGCTCTTCATCTCGATCTCGGCCACCGTCACCCCGCACTCTTTGCGTCATGTATGGCTGCCCGCGCTCGGGCTCGCCGTCGTCCTGGTTCTGGTCGTCAGGCCGCTGGTCGCGGCCGTGTCAACTCTCGGCACCGACCTGACGCGCGGCGAGCGGGGCTTCATCGGCTGGATGGCGCCGCGTGGCATCGTGGCGGCCGCAACGGCGTCGACTTTCTCGGCCACCTTGGTGGCCAAGGGGATCGGCGGTGCGTCGGAGATCCTTCCGGCTACGTTCGTGGTCATCGTCACGACCGTGACTCTCTATGGCCTGACCGCCTCGCTCGCGGCTCGGCGCCTGGGCGTCGTGCGCCCCTCCCGCTCGCGTCCGCTGCTGGTCGGCGGCGACCCCTGGGTGGTCGATCTGGGGGTGGCTCTGAGGTCGGCAGGGCTGGAGGTGCTGATGTGGTCAGGGGAAGAGGAGCAGCGCGAACACATCCGGCAGGCAGGGATCGAGCTTGCGCCCGGGGAGCTGCTGGCAGCCGCCACCGGTGGTGCTGCCGAGTTGGAGGGCATCACGGCGGTGTACTTCCTCACCGCTGAGGACGACTTCAACGCACTGGCGGCGGTGATTCTGCGTGGCACCGTGGAGGAGACGGTGCATCGCCTCAACGCACCGCCCGACAGTCACGGCGTGGTGGCGCCGTTCATCGGCGGTGAGATCCTCTTCGGTGCCGATCTGACCTGGCCGGCACTCGCCCGTAAGTACGCGGACGGGGCTGCCGTCCTGGCACAGCCCGCTGGTGATTCGCTGCCCCCCGACTGCGAACTGCTGTTCCTGGTGCGGCCGGACGGCCGCCTCGACCCAGTCATGGAAGGCAGCACACCGCTGCCGGGGCCGGGGGACACGGTCGTCCTGCTGGCCCCGGGCGGGCGGGGAGGCCGACCCGAGGGCGATGGCCTCTGATCAGTCAGCCGCCACTCGCAGCCGGTGATGCGCCCGCGCCCGACCCTGGCTGATTTTATCGGCGCGCCCATGCGCAAGCACGGCGCACGACGGCGAACTCACCAGGGCCGTTACCCCCGGGCGCCGTCTTCGCGATCTGTCCCTGGCAAGGCCCGCGCTACAGACTTCGTGTGCTCCACCAGTACGCCCGAACGCTCCTTTCACCTGGAGGAACTCATGGTGGCCTTACGCGCATCCGTCACAACTATTGCCGCTGCCGGCCTGCTGGCTCTCATGCCCGGTACCGCGCTGGCGGCCCCGGTCGCGCTCGATGACGGCAGCTTCGAATACCCGACCGCGCCCGCGAACTCCTTCAGCGCGCTGCAGGCGGGGCAGTCCATCGGTCCCTGGACGGTCGACAGCGGTTCGGTGGACCTGATCGGCAGCGGCTTCTGGCAGGCGGCTGACGGGGCGCAGTCCGTCGACCTCAACGGCCAGGGCCCAGGCAAGGTGTCGCAGACCTTCAGGACGACAGCTGGCAGCACGTACACGGTCTCCTACGCGCTGGCCGGCAACCCGGCGGGCAATCAGGGCGTGAAGACAGGTGAGGTTCTCATCGACGGACAGAACTTCCAGGACTTCTCGTTCGACACCACTGGCAAGACATTTGCCCGGATGGGTTACGTGGGACGTCAGGTGACGTTCGTGGCCACCGGCGCCTCCACGACCTTGTCGTTCGCCAGCACCACTGCCAGCGGCGCCTACGGTCCGGTGATCGACAACGTGAGGGGCGGGTCCTGCTGCTCCTGCTCTTCCTGCTCCGGCTGACCGAAGCCACGACCAGAAGCAACGATCACTGACACACGACCGGCTGCCCCCGCGAAAAACGGCATGCTCATTCTGTGAGTAGTGCCAAGAGGCGGGGTCATTCGACTTTCCCGGTCAAGCGATCATCGTTGAGAACGGTGGCTCGCCGTGGGGCGCGGATCAAGGTGCGGGGGGCCGCAGCGGCCCCGGCTTACCGGCCCTGCAACCTTGTCTTTCCGGGCGGCGCAGAGCCCGGCTGCTACGGGCAGCCCTGCCAGAGGGCGGGATGCGTGCATGGTTCTTGGCTGAGTCGTGACGGCTTCAAGTTGCTCCATTCACAAGAGCGCTGGATTCGTGGCCATCTCCAGCCATCAGTGACATTTCAGGGACATGGCGCGCAGGAAGGAGTGACCCGATCACGAGGGTCGAGGCGCTCACCCTCATGGAGAGGTGCGCGGGCGCCGATCGCAGGAGCGGGCCGGTTCCCCCCCCGTGCCGGCCCGCTCCCGCTCACATACGCCAGCCCGGGCGTCCCACGTGGCAGTGGCACCCGGGCTGCCGTCAGTAGCGAATCCTCAGAGGCCGTCGGATGCACCGGCGGCCAGGATATTCGCCCTCTCGCACACGTCCACGACGGTCTGCCCGGCATTCACGTCGGCGACGCGTGACTGGCAGTTTTCCATCCGGAGCATCATCTCTACATCCGGAGCATCATCGCGCTCCGCCATTCTTCGGTGCAGCGGGTCCGCGGAAAGTGGATGAGGATGAGGCCATCAGAAGAAGCGGATGCTGTCACGCAGAGCGCCTATGACGTTCGTCGCGAGACGCGAGTGTCGGTGCTGGCTCCGTGCTCGGCGTCACGGCACCCCGGAGTTCTGAAATCGAGGTTCTCATGAGCCCAACAATCCACGCCTTGGGCTCAAGGGACCGAAAGCAAGCACACTCGGATGATTACCTCAGGCCGGGCTTTTCGCCCAATCGATGAGCCGAGCCCACCAGCCGCCCCTCGACCGGCCCGGTGGACTCCCCGGGGCACCAGGAGCGCGTGTGCGTCGCGACCACCCGCCTTGTCGGGCTGGCGCCGATCCCGTTCGAGTCGCCGCCTTTACTGGGCGCGCACGCTTGCGTTCCGCAGGCTCACACATGCACCGCTGAGTGTTGGGTACGCCCATGAGTACTTGGTCCACATGCCTCCCGCAACCCTCAAAGGTCAACTTCCGGCACGACGGACAGATAGCACGTTGGCACACGATTGCCTCCCTTGGTTCTTCGCTTGAGATCCACGATATTCACGCCACCACCACAAGAAACTCCAGAATTTACAACTCCTTCAGAAACAGCTTCCTTGTGCCGGCGTGGGCCACCCTCATGAAGCTGAATCATGACCCAAGTTACCTCGCTGGCGGTCATGAAAATCGGGACATGAGAGGCAGGCGCCGCATGTCCGTCGCGGAGAGTATCTCACTGAGTGGTGCCAAGTGACCTGTTTGGAAAAATTCCCAGAGTTGCTCGGGACACTGAAACAATGGTTGCATCTCGCCCGGTCGAGAAAGGGAGGCACAGCGCCTTATGTCATTGCCCCTCACCGCACTGCTTTTGAGACCTTCGACCGGGCACAGCAAGGGCAGGAATCGAGAACGGCAACCACTCTCCCCGAACGAGTGGTGCGCCGGCCAGAAGGGAGCAACATGAGTTGCTCGCATGCCACAGGATGCCCCCTTTTCCCTCTACTCAGGGCGAGCCTGCAAGGGTGGCGCGAGTACTACTGCGACAGCGCAGATCGATGGCTCGGCTGTGCCCGCTACCAGATGTCACTCACCGGCGAGCGCGTGCCGATCAGTCTGCTGCCCAACGGGGCCAGCGCGCGACACCTCGAAGCCCCGGCCGAGGCGGGCCGAGCCAGCGCCACCAGCGCGGCGGCCGCCCCTCGACAGTCCCCGCCGCCACGCCCCGCTCCGGGGTCACCGGAGCCCGCGTCCTGGCCCCAGCCGGCACCGACCCAGCCACATGAGCAGTCACAGTCGGGGCCTGGAACCGCGACACCGGAAGCCATGGCCCAGTTCGGAGCCACACCTCCACCAGCAGATGTCTGGCATGACCGGCCGTCACCGCCCCCACAGGTCGACCGATCTTCAGAAAGCCTCGCTCGACAATCGCGGCACGCGCCCGCCCCGAAGCGCGGCTGGTGGGCTCGTTTTGCCGATTGGATGAGAGGACCCGCATGAGTACCTACTGGCCCTGGTGGGCGGGCGCTATCGGGCTCGCTCTGGTCACCATCAACCACACCCTCATCACTGATCGGTCTCTCGGGGTGTCGGCCGCGTGGGATCGCGTGCTGCACTGGCGTCGCGAACGCGAGCTCGAACGGATGGACGAGGAGTTCGCCGACGATCAAGCTCTGGCCGAGGCGCTTGCCGTAGCCACAGCGGAGCACTTCGGCACCGGCACCGGCACCGGCACCGGCGCGTCCACCGTGCCGCAGGAACCGTACGAGAAGTCGCAGCCGCTCGAAGCCAACGCCGAATCGGCAGCGAGTGAGCGCCCGGCAGCCACGAGCCTGCGCCCGGCCCCGCTGGTCACTCAGGCTGCCCTGCTGATGTCGATCTTCCTTGGTGGGTTCATCGCCGCGGTCGCCTCCGGGCGGTTCCACCTCCGCTACGACATGGGCCCCGGTTTTCGGGACCTGGTCACCGCCGATTCGACCACCATGGTCGCCATGCTGTTCGTGGGCGGTGTTCTGGTCGGCTTCGGCACTCGGCTGGCCGGTGGGTGCAGCTCCGGCCACGGACTCAGCGGCTGCGGCCGGCTGCGGCCGGTCAGCCTCGTCGCGACCGCCGTGTTCTTCGGCACCGCCGTCGCGGTGTCGTTCCTGCTGTGGAAGGTGATCTGATGCGTACTCGGGGCGCGATTCTGCTGGCCAACATCATCACCGGACTAGCTCTCGGTTACACCGTCACCAACATCGGTTTCGGCGACTTCGCTGAGCTGAACCGCATGTTCACCTTCCAGGACCTGCGCATGATCCTCTCCTTCGCGGGCGCTGTGGCGATCCTCGTGTGCGCGTTCGCTCTGCTGCGGGTCCGCCGCACCCCGGGACGCATCCACGCCGGCGTGATCCCCGGCGCGGTGTTGTTCGGTACGGGCTGGGCGATCTCAGGCGGGTGCCCGGCAATTCCGATCATCCAGGTCGCCAGCGGATACCTACCTGCCCTGATCACCATCGTCGGCGTCATCGTCGGTATCCGGTTGTGCCGCTGGGCCAACGCCCGGTACTTCCACCTCGACCGCGGCTCCTGCGGGCTGTAACCCAGCACCCCACACCGACACGAGCCATGCAGCTTGGGTCTCTCACTTTGACGATCCCCCCGACGGCCTCCGGCAGCCCGTGCACATCTGACAACGTGATCAAGCCCAACCGGAAGCGCAGCACGTACAGAGTAAGTACGCGACGCACATACGGCTCTCCCTCGTGCCCGTGCTCGGCACCAAGCGACTGGAGATCCTCGGCCCGCGCCACGTTCCGTTGTTCCTCGCCGACGTGGCCCGCAAGTCCTTCGTGGCGACGGCCAAACGCTACGTTGCCCGAGAGGTCTTCAACCTGGTCAGGCCCTCACCATCATGACCTCCGTCATGGGGCAGCGTGAGACGAGAAGCCCCTCCGGAATGCTCCGGCGGGGCTTCTCCGCGCGGCGGGCTGGCCATCGCAGACCAGGGCGATCTTTCTGGGGTCTTCGCTTCGAGCCCGAACGGCAGGCAGCGGCGCCGCGTTGGTTGGGTGCCTACGGTGTGCTGGGCCAGTCGGCGCTGGAGTCGACCGACGCGAGCTGAACGGCTAAGCCTTGAGTCGTCGGCCATCCGGCACCCGGGGAGATTCCAGGCGCGAGCGCCGCGCGGTGCGGGGCCTGAGCGGCCACGTCCGCCTGGTCCAGGGCAGGGTGTGCGCCAACCGCCCCTGGACGGCTGTGCACGAGCCTGTCCCGCACCCTGGCGGGCGTCTTCGCCGCCACCTTCCACGCCCCGCTGGCCGAGGGAGGGGAACTCCGGGAGGCGTTCAATCGTGAGGCTGCCCTCCCTCGTACCACCGGATCTGTACTCAGCGCGGCATCAGAGAGCAGGTGGATGCGCCAGTACAGGTGCAGTCGGCCTTCGGCTGTTGGATGTCGCCGCCGGTCGGCTAGGACGCGAGGACGGGCGCGGGATCGTCGAGACCGAGACGCACGGCGAGGCGGCCGAGGTCGGACCGTTCGTCTCCGAAGATGGCGGGTCAGAGAGATAGGAGACCGGGGCCGGCTGAGACCGTGTCCCGTGCGCGAGCGCGGGTGTCCCGCCCTGCGCACAAAGACGGCTCCAGCGCTGCGAGTTCCCTATGCGCTTCCGCGCGCCCCCGCGCTGCGGCTGCTGTGCTGGGAGCATGGGTGGGTGCTGTCCCGGGCCGCGTTCTTCCTCATCAACGAGTACGCCTCCCGGTACCCCGGCACCGTCGAGACCCTGCGGAAAACAGGGCCCTACGTCGGCAACCACACCTGGTCCCACCCGCACCTGCCGCAGCTCTCCGAGCAGGACATGCGCACCGAGATCACCGAGGGCATCCCCAGCACGCTGCTGCGCCCGCCGTACGGTGACTTGGGCGAGCGCGAGACCCGCGTCGCCTCGGAGCTGGGCTACCGCATGTGCACCTGGACCATCGACCCGCTCGACTGGGACGGGCCCGGGGGGCTCCCGGACCGAGTCCCAGATCCGTGCGGCGGTGAAGGACGCCCCGGCGGGGACAAGCGGGGCGGGTCGGTGCACCCGTTACCCGGACGTGCTGCCGGACATCATCGGCGGCCTCCGGGGGAGGGGTATGCGTTCTGCCGGAACACGACGGCTACTACGCGGAACATTCCGGCCCGGCTGAGTTGTTGAGTCCCCGCCTCCAGCAGTGGACCGCTAATCGCGTGCCACCTTCCAGCTGTCCCCACCCACGCGGTTGCCCGGCTTCCACCTGAACACGTAGCCGCGGTCGCCGTCGTAATCCATGACGGGCGCATAGAGCCAGCCGGACTTCTGGTTGTTCTGGAGGCCGATGCTGTCGCCATCGGTGATGACGCTGCCGCCTGCGCGGGTGATGTCATTGCCGGACTTGACCTCGACGGTGCTGTCGATGCCGAGGTTCTCCCCGTACGGTCCGCGCAGGTCCCGGATGCGGAAGACCGTCCCACTGGTGACGGCGGAGACGTTTCCGTTCACCGTCATATCGCCCGCGATGTTGACGGAGTTGTCCTTCAGCACGCTGATGGTGCTGTTGATGTTGAGGTTCTCTCCGGACGGTCCTCGCAGCTCTCGGACACGGAAGATCGTCCCGCCGGTGACGGCGGTGACGTTCCCGTTCGCGGTGAGGTCCTTGCTCACCGTCAGTCCCTCGACAGCGGTGGAGCCGTTGGCGACTGTGAGGTTGCCGTCCACCGCCACGTTGCCGTCCACCGTCAGCCCCGTCAGCTTCGGGTTCGTCACTGTGACCGTGGTCGTGAGGGAGTGCGTGGTCTCGCCCGTGACGTACGAGAGCTGGAACGTCGTGTCGCGGTCGATCGTCGTACTGTACCCGTGCTGCTTACCGACCGGGTGCGCACTGCCGCCGTGCGAGACCGTGTAATCGAGCGTCGACGGGCCGTTCCACGTGAGGCGGACCGAGGTGCCGGCCGTCACCTCCAGCTTGTCCGCCGTGAAGTCGGAGACCGCCATGGCCGGAATCTTCGGCGCCGGGAACTTCGTGAGAGCCAGCTTGGTGAAGCGCGGGTTTTCCGGCCACTGGTCCGTGTTCGTGGTGGCGAATTCGCGGATCTCGATGCGGGCCGTGCCGGGAAGGGCGCTGATCTTCAGGTTCTCCAGGGTGATGACGAGGCCGGAGGCGTCGACGGGTACGCCCGTCTTCTTCTTGTCGTCGCCCTTGGGTGTGGCCTGGAAGCGGGCGTAGTCACCCGACGGCAGGGCGGTCTGCGTGCCGGGCTGGAGGCGTACCACGTCCCAGTCGTTGGCCCGGCCGTCACCTGCGTCGGCATTGACCAGGCTCTGGGCGAGATCGCCCTTCGGCAGGTGGAAGACGATCTCCCGGCAGTAGACGGTCTCGCCGCCGCCGTTCGACACCACGATGTGCAGGACCGTGGCAGGGTCGTCGGTACCGGTCGTCGCGTACAGCGGGAACGGTTCGCTGATGATGGCGTAGTCCAGCAGGGGCAGGGGGGCGTCCGGCTCGCTCACGGAGTCGGCTCCTTTCACAATCGGGTGCGGGTGCTGTGAAGTCACTTGGTCTCGAAGCCGCCGGACAGGCGCAGGAAGCCTGTGCGTACGGTCGGGCCGTTCTCGTCCAGTCGGGCCGTCTGGTCGATCTGCACGATCGACTCGTGGTTCCACTGCGGCGCGGGGTCGGCGCCGGCGGGCGCGTCCGGGACGACCAGCTCGGCCCAGTCCCACGTGCCCTGCGGGGACGTGGGATGCGGCATGGCGAGGGCGCTGACGAAGCCGGACGCCGCGTCGCCCACGCCCACGTCCTTGGCCGGGACCTTCCGCGTCGTGGTCAGCACCGGGCTGAGCCGCAGCGCCACCTGCATCGCGGCCATGGCTGTCCGGGTAAAGCGTGACGGGAGCTGAAGTCCCGTCACGGGAAGGATGTCCGTGGTCGCGTGGACGGTGGCCAGTGGGTCGAGCAGCAGCGTGAGGTGCGTCTGGTCCGTCGAGTCCGCCCGGAGCCTGGGCCAGTTGGCCTCGGAGATTCGCGCCACGTAGTCCGTGTGCGGGTGGTCGCCCGGCGTGGCCACCGAGTAGAACCTCCCGTAGTCGGCCTCGGAGAAGTAGCCGACCAGACCGTCGCCCTTCTGCCCGGCGTTGCCGAGCCGGACAGGCCACTGGTAGTCGAGGTGGGCCATTTCGGCCGGCGCCGTCTCGCCCTGACGCGTGGCCCACGCCTCCTGCGTCTGCCAGTCCAGCGCGTGCTGCCAGCCCCCGTCGGCGACGGGGAGGCCGTCCAGCTCGAAGCCGAGCCGGGCGCGGACCAGCGCGAGCGGGCGCCCGAGCAGCGCGCCGAGCACCTCGTCGCCGTACGGGTTGCCCGGGTCGATCCCGGCGAGCGCGTTGTCGACGGTGGCCAGCAGGTCGGCGAAGGCGTCCGGTCCCTTCGCGGCCAGCTCGCCGGCGAACGCGTAGAGCTGCGGGTGGGCCTCCCGCAGCGCGTCGATCGTGTCCACTTGGGAATCCGGCAGGGGGCCCCAGCCGACCACGGCTGTCACGTCGCCGCCCGCGCCCTCACGGAGTTCGAGGCGCAGTTCGCCGAGCGGCTCGCCGGTCGGCGCGTAGCACAGCAACGAGCGGTCGACGTAGTTGGGGACGATCCACGCGCTCACCGGCGTCGTGTTCGCGGTGAGGTCGACGAGCCGCGCGTCGTCGTGCTCGGCGACGAAGTCGAACCGCAGCCGGGCGGCCTGGAGCAGGCGCGGCGGCAGCTGGACGAACCGCCCTGTGTCCGTGGGCTGGACGAACTTGTCGTGGGTGTGCAGGCTGTCGCCCACCTTGGGGACGAACGTGGGCGCGTCGCCGGGCAGCAGGACGTCGAGGCTCTGGCCGAACTCGTCGACGATGCTCAGCCTGTTCACCGCGAACTGCCCGGCCCGGATCTGGGTGAATCCGGAGTCCTGCCAGCCCTGGAACGGCACGGGCAGCATGCCCGGGTTGGGCAGGTGGCGGAACGCGTCACCGACGAGCTCGCCGAGCCTGCCGGGCGGGCTGACACCGGGTGCGGGGTCGCGCAGGGCGAAGGCGTCGGTGAGCCCGTCCAGCCGCTGCGAGAGCAGGTCCAGGTCCTTGATCTGCGCCGCCGCTGTCATGAGTGCCTCGGCGGTCGCCGCGTCGGGGTGGTCGGCGGCGTGCTGTTCGAGCCCGCTGCTCGCTGTGTGCTGCGGCAGCGGTACGAGGAAGCGGCGGCCGGTCACCTGGATGGCGTTGGCGGTGGGGGAGCCGTTCGTCCACTGGTAGTGGCTGCCGTCGAACGTCCAGTTGGGGCTGTTTTGGGTGCCGTAGGGCACCTGCCAGTGCTCGATCCGCCACTGGAACAGCAGCGGCTTCCACGGCTGCCGCCAGGGGGCCGGGGCGATGTCGGGCGGGTACTTTCCCGCGTCCTTCGGGTCGAGCACGCACGCGAACTCGATCAGCAGGGCCGTCACGACCGGCGGCAGCCCGCTCAGCTGGAGCGAGGTGAAGGGGTTCGCGCGCCCGTCGCTGACGATCTGCGACGGCATGCGGCAGATGAGTGCCCCGCCGCCCGTCAGCGGCTTGTGCGCGGTGTGGCCCTTCGCGCCGGCCAGCACCATCGTCGGGTCGGTGACCTGGTAGAAGGGCGGCAAGGTCTCCTTGCGCAGCTCGTAACCCTCGGGCAGCCGATGGCGGCCCAGGCAGTCGGTGACGGCCTTCAGTTTCTTGTTCTTCAGGTCGTTCTGCGCGGCGGCCACGCGGGCGGCCAGGCCGTCCGTGTTCGCCGGGTCGATCTCGGCGTAAAGTCGCTCGCGGCGGTACTGCGGCGGGATGAGCGGCAGGCTGTGCATCCACCACAGCGCGTACAACCGCTGTTGCAGTGCGGTGAGTTCGCGCTCCGCTGCGTCGTATGCGCTCTGGTATCCGTTGAGCTCCGCCAGCCACGCCTCGTGCTCGGGCGCGACGCCGGACCACGTGACCGACTTCGGGTTGCCGGAGACGTGGCCCTTGTCGGCGGTGTCGGCGAGGCGCCACACGTAGCCGCCCGGCACCTGCTGAAACCAGCCCTTGTGCAGGGCCTGGGCCGTGAGGACGTCGCCGTCGGGCTCGTCGAGGGTGTTCAGCAGGCCCTTGCCGAGCACGTGCAGGAGGGCGGGGTCGGTGGCGGGGTCGATGGCGTTGCCGGGGCCGTCGGGCAGTGCCGCGCGGGCCTTGGCGACCAGCGCGGCATGCGCCTCGTCAGCGCTGCTGCCCACGGCGATCCGGTCACGGACGTCCGTCTTCTCCGGGCGGTCCGAGTCCGGAGCGCTGCCGTTGCGGTTCCACTGCACCTGGAGGGCGCGGCCGCAGTAGGTGGTGCTGTCGGGTGTCCAGGTGCCCGGCAGGTCGGCGACCGTCCAGCCGAGATGGGCCAGGACGGACGTGACCGTCGCGCCCGCGCCGCCGAGG
Source organism: Streptomyces tubercidicus (assembly GCF_027497495.1). Taxonomy (GTDB): domain Bacteria; phylum Actinomycetota; class Actinomycetes; order Streptomycetales; family Streptomycetaceae; genus Streptomyces; species Streptomyces tubercidicus. The sequence continues at coordinate 119,209 of NZ_CP114205.1, read as the reverse complement.
CGGCGGCGCAGCTCCTCCTGGGCCGGGTCCGAATACCAGCCCACGACCTGGTAGTTCACGGTCGCGGAGTCGACGCCGTCCAGCGGGTCGTGCAGCGAGAAGACGTTCTCGTGGTACGGCTGGTAGACGTGGAAGGTCATGATGCCGGGGCCGACCGCGGTGAGGAACAGCTCCTTGCGCGAGGCGTCCGTGGGCTCGCTCCACGTGCTGCTGCCGCTGATGCTCTGCTTCTTGCCGATCTGCGTCGTGATGATCGTCGAGCGGTACGGCGTGGTCGCCGGATCGCCGGCGTCGGGCCGCACCGGGTGCATGAAACGCGACGTGCCGTCCTTCGGGTCGAGGAAGTCGCTCTCCACCACCCAGCCGGCGGTCAGGTCGTCCCTGCCCTGCACCTGCCGGACGACGAGCCAGCGGTTGGGCACGAGCGGGAACTCCGTACGCCTGCCCTCGCCCCGCGCGGCGCCCTGGCGCAGCGCGTCGGGCAGCTCCCAGCGCACGTAGACGCCGTCGTACTTCTTGTACTCGTCGTCCGGCTTGCCCTGCTGGGTGGCGTTCCACGGGTCCTCGTTGGTGAACGGGGCCACCTCGGGGCTGAGGCTGTGGCGCAGCAGGTTGAAGTTGGGGCGCCAGCGCCGGAAGCCCTGGCCGTCGCGCTGGCGCAGGTCTTGGTTGACCACCAGGGCGTCCACGTTCACCGGGACGATGAGGGTGTCGTCGCGGTCAGCCATTGGGGTGGTCTCCTGTCGTGAAGGGGGTGTGCGCGGTGGAAACGGTGGTGAAGGTACGGCGCTGCGCGGCGTTGATCATCTGGATGGCGAACTCGCCGGGTGTCAGCGGACGGTTCAGGCTCAGCGCTCCTTTCAGCCCGTCGGCGAGCGCCGCGACGTTCAGCACGGTGTCGGGGCCAGCGGTGCCCGCGGTACGTAGGAAGGAACGCAGTCCCGGCTGCGCCGGGAACTGTGCGCCGGTCTCCTGCCCGAGGGGCGTGGGGCTCTTCGGGTCGATCTGGCGCAGCCGGATGATGCCGTCATCGACCGGGTCGTCGCTGCCGCCTTCCTCCGGCTCGTCGATGCCGAAGTGCACGCCCTGCTGCGGCTCGGCGAGCTCGACCCGGCCCGGCACGCCCTCGACGAGCACGAGCAGGATGTCGTCGGCGAGTGCCTCGCGGCGCAGTACCCGCAGGGCCGTTTCCCCTTCGCTGGTCCGGGGGTTCCTGTACGGGCGGACCTCCAGCGCCGGCCAGCCGCTGACGAGCTCCGAGCGCAGCAGCAGACCCGTGACCGGTGTGGCCTGCGGCGGCAGCGGGGCCACGCCCGTGGGCCCGAAGACCAGGTCGTCCGAGGTGAGGTCGAAGGTGTGGGCGAGACCCACGCTCAGGGCGCCGTCGAGCAACGTGGCGGTCCAGTTGGCGTCCACGTAGAAGAAGCGCAGGCTCTCCGTGGGCAGCATCCGCGTGTCGGGCACCAGGTGTGCGAACGGCACGCCCGTCAGGTTCCGCAGGTCGAGCAGCCGGTTCCGGACGAGGGCGAGGTCGTCGTCGTGCGGGTCCACCAGTGGTGTGTCGTCCGACGTGAGCCGCATGTGCAGGTCCGCGTCGGCGCGCAGGCACTCCGGGGTGAGCCCTGCGGTGGCGGGCAACTCGGTCGCGGCGGGTACGGGGGTGACGCCGGGGCGCTGCACGGGAGCGCTGACGGCCTGGGCGCGGGCCGGCGTGGTCAGGACCTCGCGGAGGTGGCCGGCGAGGCCGTTCGCCGCCAGGTGCTCGATACGGGACCGGGCCCCGGTGGTCGCCGTCGCACGGCTCCTCTTCTCCGCCGCTCGCCGCACCTTGCCGCGCAGGCGCAGCAGCGCCGCGCCGAACTGGTGGTCGGCGAGGGCGACGCCCCGGCCCGCGGTGAACGCGGTCGCGAGGCTCACGTCGAAGACGCCGTACTGCTGCAGCTGGATCAGCGCCTCCGTCGCACAGCGGCGCCGTTCGCGGTCGGTCTCCGGCGGGACGTACCGGGCGGTGAACGGCCCCCTGTACCAGCCGAAGGTGGCGCGTCCGGACTCGGTGCGGCACGAGATCGGCAGGTAGCCCCGGCCGAGCCGGTCGGCGACCTCCTGCTGGTCCTTCCCGGACAGCGGCAGGTCGGGCAGCGGCACGCGCAGCAGCAGCGCGGAGCCGTCCGTGCCCTCGGTGTCGACGAAGTGCTCGGTCAGCGCGGCGAATCCGGGGGCGTGGTCGGGGATCGTCTCGAACGCCCACGACCACAGGGAGATCAGCCGCAGCTTCTCGTCGGGTCCGTCGTACGCCTTGGCGCCGTCGGGCAGACGCGACTGCCAGCCTTCCAAGGAGACCAGGTGGGCGACATAGCGCCCGCCCGCCGCGCGGGGCAGGCGGTTGCCGACGACGACCGCGTAGTCACCGACCTGGATCAGGTCGTCGCCCAGCGCGACGCGCTGGTGCTCCTCGTTGACCCGGCGCACATGGGTCAGGAGCGGCAGTTCAGCCTCGGTCGGGGCCAGCGCGTGAAAGACAGCGGCGGGCACCAGGACGGTGCGGCACACCTGCTGCTTGTCGCCCTCGGTGATGGGGTCCTTGGCCCGGTCGAACGGGGGCAGGACGACGCCGCTCTCGGAGCCGATCAGCTCGGCCACCGTCTTGGCGTCCGTCTGCCCGAGGCAGTGCGGGTCGGTGTCGGGCAACTCACCCTCGCCGAAAATGAGGAGGGCCAGCCACGGCAGGCGCGTACCGCTCTGCGCTTTCGCCTCGCGCTCCCACGGCAGAGTGGCCCGGTCGAGCGTGACGTGCGGCAGCACGTCGTCGTACAGGCCGCTGGCGCCCGGCGTCGGATACGCGCCGTGGATCCACTCCGGCTGCACGGTGAAGCGCGGCGCACGGACCTCCACGTCCTGCGTCACCGGGGTGTCCAGGTAGTTGTCCGTGTCGACCCGGGCGCCGCCCTTGGTGAGGGACTGGTGCGCGGTGAGCTTGTACCGCCCGGCGGTGAGCGTGGGCACCAGCGAGTCGACGAACTGCACGTTCAGCGACGGGTCGGGGTCCGGGGCGTACTCGGGGTGGCTCATGCTGCACCGCCTTCGGTGGTTCGGGTGACGCTGGGGGTTGCCGGGGTGTCGGTGACGGTCGGCGGTACGGTGACGGCGAGCGCCACCGGGTCGTCCTTGAGGGGGACGGTGACGGGGAGCAGGACCGGCTGGTCCGACGCGACGTCCACGACCTGGACCTGCTGGACCTTCTCCCGGGCGACGTACAGCCGGTCACCCGCGGCGGACACCGCGAGCGCGATCGGCCGTTTCCCCACCCACACGGGCTCGGCCGCTTCCCGTGGCAAGCCACCGCTGGTGTCGAACACGGAGACCGTGCCGGTCACGTAGTTCGCCACGTACAGCCGTTTGCTGTCGGCGGAGGCGGCCAGGGCGCTCGGGCTGGTGCCGGTGCGCAGCGTGGCGACGATCTGCTTGGCGGCGAGGTCGGTGACGGTCACCGTCGACTTTGTCGGGTTGAGCGCGTAGAGCCAGCGGCCCTGGGGGTCCACGGCGAGGCGCGTGGGGGAGGGGCCCGTGGGGAGGTTGTCACCCGGGTTGGTCGTGGGGTACTTCCCGTTGGTGACGTTCACCTGGGCGACGGTGTTCAGCTCGGGCTTGGCGACGTACACGATCTGCGAGGCGTCGTCCCACCGGGCGGCGGGCACGACCTCGCCGAGGACCGCCTGGAGGCCGAAGTCGTACTTCTTGGCAGGCACATCCGGCTGCAGGTTGAGCACGAGCAACTGCTGCGACTGCGTGGCGGTGACGTACGCCCACTTACTGTCGGGCGAGACCGCCGCTCCTCGCGTCTGCTGGTATCCCCAGATGCGGTCGTGGAACAGGGACGTGGTCTCTCCCGGTGGATTCGCCGAGACGTCGCGCACGTCGATGTTCTGGTCGTTGTCGACCGCGCACAGCCGGTGGCCGCCTGGGCTGACGGCGAAGTGAAGCGGTGCGGAGGACCCTTGGGCGAACTCCAGCGGGACGCGGTCGTACGCCGTCAGGCTCTGCGCGTCGACCGGCGTCACCGAAGCCCCCGCGCCCAGCACGTACAGCCGCTCGCTCGCGGTCGGGGTGCCGGGGACCGGGGGCGCGGGCTTCGCGTTGATGTCGCCCGCGACCAGTCCGTCCGTGGCGGCGAGCCGCTCGTTGGTGCCGGGGCTCACGCCCAGATAGTCCATCGCGGCGAAGAGCCGGTCACGGGACTGGTCGATCAGCGCGCCGGCCTGGCCGCCGGTGACGGCAGCCACGCTCGCGCCAATCTCCGGTACCGGCGCGGCCTCGGCGACGCGATCGACGGTGACCGGCTGCACGGCCTCGACCCGTGCCGGCGCGGCCTCCACGGCGGTGACGGCCGGTACGACGGCCGACTGCGTCAGCGGCAGCTTGCCGTTCGGGGTCCGGTCGTCGTGCGCGATCGTCCCCGCCTTGATGGGGCCGGGCGTGCTGCCCGGCGTGGGCTGCGGCAGGCGCAGATCGACGCCCGTCAGCTGGCCGTCGACGCGCTGCTCGCTGCCGGTGGTCAGCTTGCCGTCGTACTTGCCCCACAGCGCTGCGGGCAGGCTCGCCACGTTCGATGTGGTGGCCCACTTGCTCAGGTCCTGGGGACCGTCGTTGCCGGTGAGTGTGACCGTGAGCTTCGAGTCGAGGTGCTCGCCGCCGTCGCGGAGGGGACGGATGTTGACATCCGTGGTGCCGATCCCGTTCTGCTGCTCTTCGCCGAAGTACAGCTTGCCGACCGGGACGGCCGTGCGCACCGCGAAGGAGAAGGCGCCGGTGCTGACCGTCCACAGTCCCGGCTCGTCCTTGGACTCCACCGGCGTCAGCCCGTCCATGGGCACCAGCCGGACGGCGTCCTTCGCCGCGGGCAGCTGCTTGACCACGTCGGACCAGGGCGCGGCCTTGTCGCCGCTCGCGCTGCCGTCACCGAAGCCGATGGTGAAGGAGATGAACCAGAGATGGACGGTGACCTTGCCGGCCGTCGGCGGGCCCCAGAGCTGCAAGGACGCGCCGACCTCGACGCTGATCGTCTCGCGTACCAGCCACAGGTCGAGCACAAAGCTGACGCCGATGCTCACGTCGATCCCGGCGTCGAAGTGGAACGGCGCCCACTCGATGAGGATGTTGGCGTGCGCGGTCAGCCAGGCGTGCAGGTCGCCGGCGCGGAAGTTCACGTCCAGCGCTCCACCGGCCATGACCGCGCCGGGGGTGAGCGCGAAGTACGAGCCACCGCTGATGGTCAGCTCCGAGGTGACCGGCCAGTTGAAGCCCAGCCGCGGCACCTGCGGGTAGTGGCCGGGCACCGGGTAGCCGGGGTAGTAGCCGCCCAGGGTGAGGACGAAGTCACCGGCGTGCGCGCCGTCGAACCAGGTGTACAGCGCGAAGCCGCCGGTCAGCACACAGTCCTCGGACAGCAGGAACGAGCCGGGCGCGAGCTGCGCGGTCAGCTTCAGCACGCCCTCACTGGCACGGTACTTGGCGGACAGGCCCAGCCGGACCTTCGCGTACGCGGGCAGGGACTGGTCCTTGGGGAACTGCGCCTCCGCCGTGCCGAGCACCGCGACGGCGAAGTCGTCGCCGACCTCCAGCACCAGCAGCGCCTGACCGCTGACGAACTCGAAGACCTTGAATTCGAGGCCGGCCGCGAACCACAGCTGTCCGGAGGCGGGGCGCACCCAGGCGTCCTGACCCCCCATCAGGTTGTTCAGGACCACCAGCGGGTCGGTCTCGGGCGAGGACATGTCCGCGAGGAACGGGAAGTCCAGCACGTGGTCGCCCTCGGGCAGCCGCAGGTCCGTGTTGAGGCCGAAGCCGGCCATGATGCCGGTGATCTGCACGGGCGGCGGCCCGCCGAACTCGCCGTTGACCTTGCCGAAGAGGAACAACGACGGCTGGTCGGGGTGCTGCTTCGTCCGCGCGTACGCGCCCAGCGCCGTCAGTCCGAACTCCTCGGCCGTGACGGCCAGGGCGCCTTCGATCAGGGTGCTGTACGTGTCGTCCGGGGGCCGGTTGACCAGGGCGCCCTTGATTGCCAGCGGCGGACGGGAGTAGCCGACGCTCAGCCCGTCCAGCCGGAAGTCCGGCGGCACGGGGTGGGACAGATGGATGCCGATGCCCAGCCCGTCGACGCCGACGGTAAGCCCGGCCATACCGAGGGAGGCGTCGAACAGCACCCACACGGTGTCGTCCGCGAAGCCCACGCCGACGCGGCTGAGGCTGAGGGGGCCGATGTCGCGCTGGACCTTGAGCCAGGCGACCAGGGGGAGGCCGGTGGGGGTGGCCGGCGCGTCCTCGGCGACGTTTTGGCTGACGTTCTCGGCGGCGTTCTCGGCGACGGGCGTGGCGTCCTGCGTGATCAGCCGTGGCCGTGGGGGAGCCTCGACGGGGGCCTTGGTCTTCTTGCGGTCGCCCCGGACGACGACCGAAGTGGTCTCCGAGTGCCCCGGCAGCTGTAGGTCGACCGTGAAGGCCAGCCCCTTGCCCAGGCCGTCGGCGGGCAGCAGGGGCAGCGTCCCGTCGCTCGCCGCGAGGGCCTTGTTGAGCTCGGTGATCCGGTCGGTCCTCAGCTCGTCGGAGGTGAGCAACACGCCCAGCCCGCGCACGCCGAGGTCCTGGCCTTGGGGGATCTGCCCCTGGAGCAACGGCAGGTCCGAGAGCTTGGCGTCCAGCCCGACGCCGGCGCGCACGGCCCAGGTGCGGGTGCCGCCCTTCGGCTGGTCCGAGACGACGACGAGCGAGCCGCCGCCCTTCTCCTTCGCGGCGAGCACAATGGACTTGCGGGCGGACGCGTACCCGACCGTGAGGCCGGAGATGGCCAGATCGGCCAGGAACGCCGGCGGTCCCGCCACGCCCAGCAGTCCGGCGAGGTCCGCGAACGACACGCCCTTGGAGTCCTCGCAGGTCGCGCTGAACTCGGCGTGCTGGACGTCCTTGATGTCGAACGTCAGGGTGCGGACGGTGTCGTCCCCGCCCCCCTGCGTGGGGACACCGAGGACCAGCCGCGCCTCGTACTCCTGGTCGTACGTCTGGCTCCCGCCGGACTTGGTCAGGGACACCATGACGGCGAGGTCGGCGTCGAGGCCGCCCAACGGGAAGTCGACGTCCACCTCGATGCGGAACCCGGTGGAGCCCTGGCCGTGATCGTAGGCCAGCATGAGGCGCTTGAGGGCGATGTCCTTCAGGACGGGCGGCGGGGCCACGCCGAACAGCCCGAAGAGCGCCTCGGCGACGTGCCATTCCTTTCCGCCCTCCGGCTCCACGACGAACTCGTAGCTGGTCCGTCCGGCTTCGAAGTCGAGGGCGCAGGTGACGAGGAGCGGATCCCCGCCATCGACGGCGAGCTTCGCCCGCGCGGAGAGCTCGCGGACGGCGGCACCGTCCACGATGTGAATCGTGTAGAGCAGGAGGAGGTCCTGCAGCCCGAGGGCGCTGAAGACGGACATCACGGGGTGGCTCTTCAGCGACAGACCGAACTGGACGCCGGTGACGGTGGCGTCGTCGGGGTTCCCTTCCTCGTCACTGAAGAACCAGAGGGAGACGTTCGGGGTTTCCGTGACGATGATTCCGGTGATGCAGAGGTGGTCCGGGTCCGGAACCATCCTGGTGAGGGTGGTCCCCATGGTGAACCACTCCGAAAGAGCGCCGGGGTTCACCGCGTTCTTGAGGGTGCCCTGGTCGCCCAGATTGGCGGGGAGCCCGTCGGGCAGCAGCAGTTCCTGAGTGGGAGATGAAAGGGTCTTCAACCATTCCCTGAGTCCGCCGACGGTCATCGCGGTCACCGCCACCACGCATCCCCTCCTGACCGGTGGGCCGCGCCGGGCACGGGCCGCCGTGAGTATGTGGACGTGAGATTTCGGCGCACGCTAACAGCGGAGGGGACCGGTGGCGGCGGTGATCAGGCCAGGTGGCGGGGGAGAGCGCGCGGCGCTTTCGTTGGTTTCCGCAACAGATTCCGGCTGTTGGGCTGTTTGCCGGTATGTAGGGTGTTCCGCTGTGATTGTTCCCCGAGAGTCGATCATGTGCTGGCGGCGCGTGCTCCGGGAGGGACAAAAGTGGGCCGGGCGACGTCTTCCACAGGGTTACGGCGTCGCGACGGGGTGTCACCAGATGACGTCCCAAACTGATCGCTGCGTCTTCAGGCAAGGCTGTCAGGTGCTAGTTTCCCCGCTCCACGGATCGTTGACGGAAGGCCGAGCATGCCGAAGACCAAGCCCCGCAAGCCGGACGCAGATGTCAATCTTCGGCATGGCGGCCACGCCACGGACACCTGCCCGAGGTGTCACTACGTCAGGAACAAGAAGAACCAGGGGAAACTGCTCCACGGCATTCCGGAATTGACCGACAGCGCGAAGCTGCGCAGCGTCGTGGGACAGATCAAAGACAACCTGATGCAGGACAAGAGCCTGGTCGGCGATCCGGCGGCCGTCTTCATGATGGGCGTACTCGAAGCGAGGATCAGCGGGCGCGAGTACTACCTCTTTGCCTCCAGCGGACGCACCGCAGAGCCATGGATCAAGCCCAAGCACCTCGACGGGATCACCTACCACCCGGGGAAGTGGACGCTGGCGAACCCCGCCATTCCCGCGAACAACAGGGGATGGCTGACCGTCCGCGGCGAGAAGGTGGATCTGGGCGCAGACATACAGGGCGTCACCCGGCCGTGCTCCGCCATGAAACTCCTGCTCGGAATCGGCGCGATGCACCTCGACTGGAAGTCCGTCGACTACGTGCGCATGAGCGAGATGGTCTACGTCGGCCCCAAGGCGGAGGACGCCAAACAGATGCGGGTGTGGCACGGACACGGCGCCACGAACTCCTGGACCGCCCACTCCTGCGACGCGTGCGAAGCCCGTATCCCGTACCTGATCTGCGACGTCCCTCCCCACTGGATCGAGAACCCCTGACCGGCAAGCCCTGGACGAAGGCATCCACCGCCGACAGTTCCCCCGCGACCCGCCGCGCCACGTTCCAGGGTGGTGGCCCGACTCCCCGGCACCGACACTCGCCGCGTGAGCATGGGGTAAACGCTCAACACCGTTGGCCCACGTTTCATCCATGACGAGGATCGCTCGGAGCTTCTCGCTTCGTGCTACCGCGAGTCGCTGAAGGTGGCCGACGAGATCGGTGCGCGTACCGTCCGGCTGCCCTTGGCGATAGTGCCCACGGCCAGCGCGACGAAGCGGCTGTCGCCGATCAGTCTGACCTGCAGCGACGGATGGACATGCCCGATGCGAAGCCCGGTTGGTCCGCACTTGGCTCGGATTTTGGTGTGTGGTGCCGGCGGTGGAGCTTCTCGCGGTACTCCCTGGCAATGTTGCAGCCGACGTCCAGCCACCCGTGTCAGCCCAACTTCGGCGGCTTCTGCGCGTCGAAAGCGAAGAGAGTGTTCTTGGCCGCGGCCACGATCACCGCACGCCCTGCAAGAGTCACCCGCGGGCTTGCGCCCTGCTGGCCCGTCAAACCATCGACCTGCGGATCTGTTGTCCATAGGGGTTTGCCATCGTCCGGCGACAGCGCGACCACCCGGCCGGTGGCCGAGCTGAAATACAGTGCGCCGGCTCCCGCAACAGGACCCGCCGCGCCCTCCACGCCAGTCTGACGCGACCACTTCTTCCGGCCGGTCGCGGGGTCGAGTGCTGTGACGAGGCCGGTCTGCCCGCTCACGTAGGCGGTGCTGTCCGCCATGCCGGGCGTCCCCGCGTATGTCTTGGCCAATCGGGAGTACGTGACCTTCCGGGAGGCCGGGTCGACCCGCGTCACCCCGTTGTAGCCGGCCGGATCCGTTCCCTCCATGTGTACTTGCAGGAGTACGAGCCTGCCGTTGGCGACGCCTATCGGCACGGCGGGGCCGTTGACCTCGATGGGCCTGCCCAGTGCCCCCGAAGCGCGGTCGACCGGGTACAGGGTGGGGTGGCGCACTGCAAAGGCATTCACTTCCGCATTCGTCGCGCACATCGCGACGAGCTGCGGCCCCACCGGGACGGGAGCGCACTGCGTACCCGCTGGGAATGACGATGTCCAGGTGACCTGACCGCTGTGCGCGTTGCGGGCCTCGAAGCGGGAGTTGGAAGCGTCGACCGTCACGACGACGGAGCCGGTCACAATGGCGTCCTGAGTCCGACCCGTGACGGCCGTCGACTGGGCGCCGGACGGCACGGACCACAGCTCCCGTCCGGTGTTCGCGTCGAGGGCCACCACCTCGCTGGGAGGGCCCTGCGGGGCGTTCTGGGCGGCGAAGCGGTAACCGAGCACCGTGTCGTCGGTTGCGCCCACCAGGTGCATGCCGTTGACGGGGACGCCGGGGCTCTTCGCCGTCCACACCCGCGAGCCGTCCCTGGCCCTGATACGGGTCGCGACGACACTGCCGCCGCCGCAGAACAGCGCGTCGCCGTGCGCGATGCAACGCAGTTCGTCGGGGATGTCCTCGCGACCGCCCGGCACGGTCTCGTGCCACGGCTTGAAGCCGTGCGGAAGTGCGGCAGCCTGCGCCGCAAGGCTGTTGCGCTTGTCCCCGCCGCCGTTCCCCCCAAAGCCGCCCGCCGTCAGTGCGGCGACTCCTCCACCGATTGCTGCCACCGTGACCGCGACCGCGGCCGCGAACACGGGACGCCAGCGGCGACGCAGTCGGCGGCCGATGGGGGTGTCGGCGCTCCGCGTATCGTGAGCGGCCGGGGTGATGGTCGGGGTCGCCGGCGCCGGGGTGGCCGGCGTCGCGAAGTGATGCTCGGTGACCATGTCGCGGGTGCGGCCCGCGCCAACTCCCCTCGCGTCGATCTGGCCGAGGTCGGCCGGCAGGTCCCGGAGCAGCACGAGGAGTTCGTCCGCCGAGGGCCGCCCGTTGGGCTCCTTGGCCAGGCACGACTCGACGACCGTGCGCAAGGCCACCGGCACATCCTCCAGCGACGGCTCCCTGTGCACCACCTGATACGCAGCGATGTATGGGCTCTCCGCGTCGAAGGGCCCGTGGCCCGTCGCTGAGTAGGCCAGCAGCGTCCCCAGCGAGAAGACATCGGACCGCGGCCCCACATCGCGCGGCGCCTGCAACTGCTCCGGCGACATGAAGGGCGGCGTACCGATGACCCGCCCTGTGATCGTCAGCGTCTGCTGGTCCACGGCTCGCGAAATACCGAAGTCGATGACGCGTGGGCCCTCGGGCGAGAGTACGACGTTCGAGGGCTTCAGGTCACGGTGGACGACCCCCACCCGGTGGATGTCCCGCAGTGCCTCCGCCAGCCCGATGGCGAGCCTCCTCAGCTCCGCTCCGCTCAGCGGGCCCTTCGTGGCGATGCGCCGGGCGAGCGTGGGCCCCTGGATATAGGTCGTCGCCATCCACGGCTGCTCGGCCTCAGGGGCAGCGTCGACCACGGCGGCGGTGAACGCGCCACTCACCTGCCTCGCCGCCGCCACCTCCTGCCGGAAGCGGATGCGGAACTCGTCGCCCGCCGCGAACTGCGGGTGGATCAGTTTGATCGCGACGGGACGCCCCGAACTCGTACGGGCCAGAAAGACCGTGCCCATGCCACCCGAGCCGAGTCGCGCCTCAAGCGGATAACCGCCGATCTCGGCTGGATCACCTTCGCGCAGCGACACTCTTCTCGACCTCCCGTCCCCCCGTGCACCTCTGACACCACGGGCCTGCGTACCTCTCCTGCACACAAATTAGCCGCAGGGCAGTACAGGAGAGCAGAGTGGGTGACGAACTGACCTCAGGGCTGCTCCCGTGCCGCGCATCGAGCCGTGTCCCGGTGATCGAACTCGGCTACCGCGTCACCCTCCACCCGATGGACGCCGCTGGATCGACAGTTATTTGCACGTCAGTTGATTGAAAGAAGCAACTTCTGCGGCGTGGCGCATTGAGTGATCCGGGTGGGTGGCCGGCGTTAGAGGCGTGTATCAATGCCACGGACAGCCCTCGATGTGCCCGGATGTGACGGCGTTACGGAGTTACGGAGTGCATCCGTCGTGGCGGCGTCGTGGCGTGCGGTGGGGAGCGTGACTGTGGCGCGTCCGTCGCATGTTTGCGCAGGTGGCGGAATGCGCACCGGCCGCCGATCGGTCCCGCTGTCGAAGTGGCGTCGAAACCAGCTAGTTTGACGGAGCGTCACGTGCGCTGCGACTGTGTGAAGTCGCCTTAGTCAGACGTCGCCGCATCTGTGCCACCATGCGTATGCGAAGTGGTCAATTCCGGTTACAGTGTTATCGGTCGAGTGCACGGATTGAGCAGTTCCGGTGCCCTCGGGTCATCATTTGTTGTCGCCTCGGACGGGCGGGGTGGGCGGGAAGCTTGTTGTCCCTGCCGCGCCGTGCACCAGGTACCTCATAGGCCCCCACGATTGAGGATGTTGATGGTTCGTACTGCGTCGTCGCCCGGAGGCTCGCATTCCGGATCCGTTGCGGCCTGGTCGGCACCCGCAGCGGTGGCGACCGCGGTTGCCACAGCGCTCGTGCCGCCCGCGGTCACGGACGCGGTGCTCTGGTGTGGCGTGATCGCCACAGGGGGCATCGCCCTGGTGTCGGCGGTGGCGGCGCGGCGGGGCCAGGCGCTGTCCGCGGTGCGCGCCGAGGCCGCCGAACGGGAGACGCAGCTCCTCCAGCACTTGCGGCAGCAGGAAGCGGCGACGATCCGTCTCGCCGAGCAGCAGCTCCCGGTGGCCGTCAGCAGGCTCCAAGAGGGCGAGTTCGCCGAGGACGTTCTCCAGTCCCTCACCGGTGCGGACAACGGGCTCAGCCCGCAGTTCCGGGCGGCGCACGAGGCCCTGCTGCGCTCGGTGGTCGAGGCGGTGCAGGCCGAGGAGACCATGCGCGACTCCGCGCAGCGCGGTGTGGTCAACGTCGCCCGCCGGGTCCAGGCCATCGTGCACCAGCAGGCAACGGACCTGCGCGCGATGGAGGACCGGCACGGCCAGGAGCCGGAGTTCTTCGCCGACCTGCTGCGGCTCGACCACGGCACGGCACTCATCGGGCGGCTGGCGGACAGCATCGCCGTCCTCAGTGGTGCCCGGCCGGGACGTCAATGGAGCAAGCCGGTGCCGCTCTACAGCGTGCTGCGCGGTGCCATGTCCCGGATTCTGGACTATCAGCGTGTGGAATTGCACTCCGTCGCGGATGTCGCCATCGTCGGGCCGGCCGTCGAACCGCTCATCCACGCGCTGGCCGAGCTGCTGGACAACGCCACTCGCTACTCTCCGCCCAACACCCGCGTCCATCTGACCGCGGTGGAGGTGCACATGGGCATCGCCATCGAGATCGAGGACGGCGGAATCGGCCTCAGTGAGGAGGCACGCGGCCGGGCCGAACGGATGCTGACCGAGGCCCAGGCCGGTATCGACCTCAAAGACCTCGGTGAGTCGCCGCGTCTGGGACTCGCGGTGGTCGGCCGCCTGGCGCGGGCCTACGACTTCCAGGTGTCGCTGCCGCCCTCGGCCTATGGGGGAGTGCGCGCCGTACTGAGCGTGCCGAAGGCATCGATTACCACCGCGCCCGCACAGGGCAGGGCACACGGCATCGGCGCGGCCTCGGGCCCGCGTCCGGTGGCGCGCCGCTCCGATCCGCCTGCCGTAGACGTTCCCGACGATGCACCGATCGAGCACTCCGCGCCACGGGCCGCGATGGAGGACACCGGCGCACACCACGCGGTTGAACCAGGCCGCGCGGCGGAGGAGCCCGTCGGGACCAAGGTGACGGCCAGCGGACTGCCGCAGCGGCGCCGGCGCTCACCCAACCCGGCCCGTAAGAAGGCGTCCTCCCTGCCGGGGCCGGCGGCGACCGCGCACGAAGAACCGGCGCCCGGCGTCTGGTTGGCCGAGCTGCACAGTGGCCTCTCCGGCGAACGGCCGACGTCAGTGCCGGCTCGGAACAGTAATGACATATCGGACAAGGATGAGTAGTCGATGCAACAGCGTGCGGACATGGACTGGATGCTCAAGGACCTCGCGGAGAGCGTCCCCCAGACCCGTCACATCGTGGTGCTGTCGTCGGACGGCCTGTGCATGGCCCGGTACGACACGAGCGAGGACACCGCCGACCGCCTGGCCGCCATCGGTTCCGGACTCCAGAGCCTGTCCGGTGCGGTTGCCGCCGAGTTCCCGCACAGCGACGGCCGGATGCGGATGGTCGTCATCGAGGTCAGCGGTGGCTTCATGTACCTGATGGCCGCCGGCGCCGGCGCGCATCTCGCCGTGCTCGCCGACGAAGGCGTGGACGCGGGGCTCGTCGGACAGTGCATGCGCGACCTCGTGGCCCGGATCGGCGCACACCTCACCAGCCCGCCGCGGGTCGACGGACAGATGCGGTGACCACATCCGGCCAGGACTGGGACACGGCCGGGCCCGAGCGGCTGTATGTGATCACGGGGGGCCGCTCGCAGAGCGGCGAACAGGCCGCACTCGACCTTGTCACGTTGATCGTCACGCGGGAGGAGTCGCAGCTGGGCATGCAGCCCGAGCTCGCCGCCATCCTCCGGATCTGCCGGTCGCCGCTCTCCGTCGCAGAGATCTCCGCACATCTGGCTTTACCGGCGAGCGTGGTCGGCGTGCTCCTCAACGATCTCTTGGCCGATGGGCGGGTGGAGGCCCGTGCACCGGCCGCCAAACTCCCCGACATAGCACTGATTGAGGCGGTTATCGATGGTCTCCAGAAGCTCTGACCCCGTCACGGAGCCTCGGCGCGAGGACCAGCTGCCGTCGACGGCCTCCACCGCCGTCAAGATCGTCATCGTCGGTGGATTCGGCGTCGGCAAGACCACCCTCGTCCGCTCGGTGAGCGAGATCCGTCCGCTGACGACCGAGGAGACCATGACGGAGGCCGGCGCCGACGTCGACGATGTCTCCGGCATCGAGCGCAAGACGGCGACCACCGTCGCCATGGACTTCGGCCGGATCAGCCTGAACGAGGAGCTGGTGCTCTACCTGTTCGGCACGCCAGGTCAGCAGCGGTTCTGGTTCCTGTGGAACGGTCTCTTCGAAGGAGCGCTCGGCGCCGTCGTCCTGGTCGACACCCGGCGGCTCGAAGTCAGCTTCGATGTGATCGGCCGCCTGGAAGAGGCCGAAGTACCGTTTGTGATCGCCGTCAACGCCTTCCCCGACGCGACCTCCTACCTCGCCGAGGAGTTGCGCAGCGCACTGGACCTGCCGGAGCAGGTGCCGATCGTGGTGTGCGACGCCCGCCAGCGGTCGTCGAGCCGGGACGTCCTGATCACGCTGATGCGCTACCTGCACTCCTCCGCCCAGACCTCGGAGACTCTGTGACCGCCAACTCCCCCGAGCATCCCGCCGATTACCACCTGGCTCCGCCGCCAGGCTGCCCGGCACACGTCCGTGCCCCCGAGGGCCTGTACCGCCTGCACGACCCCGCGGTCCAGGCCGACCTCGTGGGCGTGTACGAGAAGCTGCGCGCCGAGTACGGCCCGGTGGCTCCGGTACTCGTCCAGGGCGACCTGCCGGCCTGGCTGGTCCTCGGGCACCGCGAGAACCTGGAGATCCTGCGCACCCCGAGCGTCTTCTCCCGCGACTCACGTCACTGGCGGGACATGACCCAGGGCCATGTCCCGGCCGACCACCCGCTGGCGCCGATCACGACCTGGCAGCCGCTGTGCGTCTTCGTCGACGGGGAGGAGCACCAACGCCTCCGCGGCGCGGTCACCGACAGCCTGGACCGTTTCGCGTCACGTGGCATCCGCCGCCACGTCACCCGCTTCACCCACCAACTGGTCGACGAGTTCGCCGGATCGGGGCAGGCCGACCTGGTGGGTCAGTTCGCCGCCCGGCTTCCGCTGCGTGTCATGACCCAGCTGTTCGGTATGCCGGAGGAGAACGGGCCGAGCCTGACCACCGCCGTCGAGGACGTGCTCAACGGCACGCAGACCGCGGTGGCCAGCAACCAGTACATCACCCGGACCCTCCAGCAACTGGTCGACCGGAAGCGTGCCCACCCCGGCCACGACTTCCCGTCCAAGCTGATCGAGCACCCCGCGGGCCTCAGCGACGACGAGATCCGCGAACATCTGCGGCTCATCCTCACCGCGGCGAACGAGACCACGGTCAACCTGATCGCGAACACGCTGCGGACGGTCCTCACCGACCCCCGGTTCCGTGCGCATCTCGCCGGCGGACACATGACGCTGCCCGATGCACTGGAGCAGGTCATGTGGGACGAGCCGCCGATGATGACGCTGCTCGGGCGCTGGGCGACCAGCGACACACAGCTGGGCGAACAGCCCATCACCAAGGGGGACATGCTGCTGCTCGGCCTGCGGGCAGCGAACGTGGACCCCGCGATCCGTCCCGATCTGACGGCGCCGGTGCACGGCAACCGCTCCCATCTGGCGTTCAGCAGCGGCCCGCACGAGTGCCCGGGCCGGCACATCGGCCGCGCGATCGCCGACACGGCCGTCGACACCCTGCTCGCCCGCGTCCCCGACCTCCGGCTGGCCGTTCCCGAGACCGAACTACAGTGGTCGTCGTCGCTGATGTACCGCCATCTCGTCGCGCTGCCCGTGCAGTTCACACCGACCCGGTGACGGCCGCCTTCCGACACCTTTGTCTGTCCGGTCCTCCGGTGATGCCCCGGGAGCGGCCCGTTGTCAGCCACCCGGCTTCCGGATGGCCAACGGGGCCCGCCGCCGGGGTATACGCGTGCCCTCACGCCGAACGGGCCGCCGGCGCTTGGGGAGAAGAGCACATGGCTCCTGCCAATGTGATCCTTATCGCGGCCCTACATGGCCAGGGTCCTGTCTTAAAGTGATGCCGATGTGGGCACTGCTGCTGGGATCAGCTCAGCGAGCCCCCATCGGTGTTGTCGCGCAGCTCACCCGGCAGGTCAGTCCCTGCGAATGCGGCGCTGTGCGCCAACGGCCCCGAACGCCGCCCCTGCGCCGAGTGTGCAGCCCGGGAGCGAGTTGACTCCCGTGCGCGGCTCGGACAACAGCCGGGCCGCGGCATCCGGCCTCCGGTGAGGTATCACTGCACGGCCGCTCAGAACTCACCCGCCCGCCCTCACAGCACCCGCGTACAAAAGGCCGCTCCTCGGCGTTCTGCCTCCCCGTCCGCGTGAGCCCTTCCCCTCCGTGTGGAGCCCTGATGAACACCAACACGCCCGTCGCCGACACCTGGAACCCCGCCCCGGTCCCCGCCCCACCAGGTGCCGCACTCCCCGCCCTGCTCGCCCATCGGACGGCGTGTGCGCCCCACAGCCCGGCCGTGCAGGACGGCGACCGGACCTTCTCGTACCGGGAACTCGACGACTGGTCGCAGTCCATAGCAAGGGCACTCCTCGCCCATGGCATACGCGGAGGGGATGCCGTCGCCATCCTGGGCGCCCGCTCGTGGGAGGCTACGGCCACCATGGTCGGCGTTCTGAAGGCGGGGGCGGTATGCGTCCCGGTGGACATCCACCACCCCTCGGCCCGCACCGCCGCAATGCTCACGGACGCCCGTGCGCGGCTGGTCGTGGCCCTTCCCGGGCATACCTTGGCGGTGCCCGCGGACCACGGACCGATTGCATGGGTCGCCTTCGACGACCTGATGACGACCGACCCCGGACCCGGCCGTGACATCCCGGCAGCCGCGGACCGCCGGCCCGACGACTGCGCGTACATCCTCTTCACCTCCGGCACCACCGGACGCCCCAAGCCCGTGGTCTTCCCCCATCGGGCCGTGACCCGGCTCGCCGCCGGGGACAACCCCTGGTGCCCTGGTCCGGGCACCCGCGTCCTCCAGACCTTCGGCCTCTCCTTCGACGCCTCGCTCTTCGAGACCTGGACCTCCCTGATCAACGGGGGCTGCCTCGTCGTGGCCGAACGGGACGTGCTGTTGGACACCGGGCGGCTGCGGTCACTGATCCGCACGGAACGCATCACCCATGCCTTCCTGACCACCAGTCTGTTCCACCACTCCGTACGCACCCACCCTGCGATCTTCGGCTCCCTGGACATGGTGTTGATGGGGGGCGAGGCGATGGACCCGGACCTGGCCGCGACCGTGTGCGTGGCCGGGCGCCCCCGCCACCTCATCAACGGATACGGTCCCACCGAGGGCGGCATCATGGTCACGGCGTACGAGGTCGACCGGGTACCGCCCAGCGCTTCCTCCATCCCGATCGGGCGGCCGGTGGCCGGCAGCAGCTGCTACCTGCTGCGCCCCGACGGAACCCCGGCCGGCGTGGAGGAGGAAGCGGAGATTTACATCGGCGGGGAGGGCCTCGCCCTGGAATACCTCGACCGTCCGGACGAGACCGCCCGAGCCTTCGTCACCCACCACACCCCCTCGGGAGATACGCTCCGCCTCTACCGCAGCGGCGATCTGGGGCTCCGGCGTGCGGACGGCACGCTGGAATTCCGGGGCCGGACCGATCGCCAGGTGAAGGTCCGCGGCTTCCGGATCGAACTGGACACGGTGGAAGCCCTGCTGCGTGGGCACCCCGACGTCGCCGAAGCCGCGGTGCTCGTCCAGGGCAACGACGGAATCGGCAAGGGGCTCGCCGCCTTCGTCACCCCGGCGAACTCCGCCGGCTCCCCGGACCAGGCCACACTCCACCACTACCTCTCGGGCCACCTGCCGGCTCACGCTCTCCCCGCCCCCATTACCGTCCTGGAACGCCTCCCCCTCACCGCCAACGGAAAGACGGACCACGCGGCCCTGCGGAACGCCGCCGCCTCCACCGTGATCCGGCGCGGGGCCGAGCAGGCCGCCGTCCACCACAGCGGCGATGCCGTCGCCGACATCTGGGCCGAGGTGCTCGGCAGACAGGTGTCCGACGGCACCGGCTTCTTCGCCGAGGGAGGCAACTCCCTGCTGGCGGCCCACACGGTCACCCGCACCATCGCTGCCCTCGCGCTTGCGCCGGACCGCTTCGCGCCGCTGCTGCAGAGCCTGCTGGCCACCCCCACCCTCGCCGCCTTCCGCTCCGCGACCCGGAGTGCACCGGCCGTCCAGCACGACGGCATGGAACCGGAGTGCGCGGCGCAGCCGGACTTCGAGGCCGACGCCCGCCTGGAGCCGCTCCCTCCCGTCGCCCCGGCCCCCTCGCCCCAGCCCACGCGGGCCCGCCACATCCTGCTCACCGGGGCCACCGGCTTCGTCGGGGCGTTCCTCCTCGAACGCCTGCTGAGAGACACCGACGCCACCCTCCACTGCCCCGTACGCGCCGCTGACCGGCCCGGGGCGATGCGCCGCGTCGACGAGGCGATGCAGCGCTACGGCCTCCAGCTCACCGAACCCGACCGCGTCCACGCCCTGCCCGCAGACCTGGCCCGCCCCGAACTGGGTCTGACCCCTGCCGCCTTCGGCCGGCTCGCCGATACCGTCGACCTCGTTCTGCACAACGCGGCACACGTCAACTTCCTCTACCCCTACAGCCAGTTGCGGCAGGCGAATGTGGAGGCCGTCCGTACCCTCGTCCGGCTGGCAGGGCCGCGCCGGATCCCCTTCCACTATGTGTCCACGACCGCCGTGCTCGCCGGCAGCGGCGTCGGCGGCGTACGCCACGTCGACGAGACCACCCCGCTCAGCCACCCCGAACTGCTCAGCATGGGGTACCCCGAGACCAAGTGGGTGGCCGAGCGGATGCTCGGCCATGCCGCCGGCACCGGGCTGCCGGTCACCATCCACCGCCCGTACGAGATCACCGGCCACAGCCGGACAGGCGCCTGGAACACCACCAGCGCCATCTGCGCCGTCTTCGACGCCATCGTGCGGATGGGCATGGCCCCCGCGGTGCCGCTCCCGCTCGACCTGGTACCCGTGGACGCCGTCACCGACGCGATCGTCGGCATCGCCACCCAGCTCCCTCACCTCGGCGGGGTCGTCCATCTGACCAACCCCCGGCCGGGGTGCCTCGCCGACATGGTCGACCGGATGCGCGCCGCCGGACACCGCATCGACGAGGTGAGCTACCAGCAGTGGACCGACGCGCTCGTCGACCACGTGCGCGCCCACCCCACCTCGCCCATCGCGCCGTTCGCCCCGCTCTTCCTCACTCCGGCCAACCGGGCCGACTTCAGCGTCAAGGAGATGTACTTCGACACCGTTTTCCCCGAAGTGCGGCGCACGCGCACCGACCAGCTCTGGCCGTCCTGGCACACCTCGTGCCCGCCGGTGGACAGCACGATGCTGGACTCCTACCTCAGCTGCCTCAAGCGCAGTGGCCTCCTCCTCGGCGGCGCCTGAGCCGTTGCCGCCGAACGCAACAACCGCCCACGCAAAACGTTCGACTGGGAAACCCCAGCCGAGCGCCTGCATAAATTGCTCGCGGCCTGATCAACCAACCACGTGTGGCAACGACCCCTGGAATCCGCCCGCTCCGGCGGGGCTTCTGCGCGCGGCGGGGTATGACGGCGCGGTGTCAGGCTCGGGCGCTGTTGTACTCGGGCTCTCCGCTTTCGAGCACGCGGAGCAGGGACGCGGCAACAACACGTGCACTACGGCCGATGCGCAGCACACGGCATGGGAACTCCCCGCGACGAGCCAGGTCGTACCCCTTGGCTCGCGAGAACTGTGACTCAGTTCACAGTAGATTCAGAACCTGTGCGCCGCACCGGGCGTCTGGCTGGTGTGAGATCACGCAGGAGAGCACTGGATGAACTGGACGAGGAACGCCTTGTCCGGCTGGTGGCCAGAGGTGACCGCGGGGCGTTCGACGAGTTGTACCGGCGCACCTCGCCGTGGCTGGCGGTGCGGTTGCGCCGCCGCTGCGCGGACGAGCAGATCGTCGCCGAGGTCATGCAGGAGACCTATCTGGCGGTGTGGCGCGCGGCCGGCGCGTTCGCCGGGAGTGCGGTCGGCGGGACGGCCGTCGGGTGGCTGTGGACGATCGCGGCGCGTCGCCTCGTCGACGCGTTCCGGCGCCGTGCCCACCACGCCGAACCGCCGGTCGCCGCCGCCGAGCGGGCGGTGGTGCCCGCGGCGGAGGAAGAGGCACTCGCCGGGACCGTCGGCGGCGACGTCGGCGACGCCCTGCGGCGGCTGGCGCCGGAACTCCGAGAAGTGCTACGGGCCACGGTGCTCGACGGGCTCTCCATCCGGGAGACCGCCGTCCTGCTCAGACTGCCCGAAGGCACGGTCAAGACCCGCGCCCGCCGGGCCCGGATCGCGATGCGGGAGGCGCTGACATGAGCTGGGAACACGCGTCGAGGCAGTTGATCGACGACTACGCACGTGGTGACGCGACGATGGCCGCGGACACGGTATGGGCGTTGGAGGCCCATCTGGAGACCTGCGCGTTGTGCCGGAGCCACCTGGCGGCCAGTGTGGCCACCGAGGCGCCCGGCATCGCCGCGCTCGTCGACACCGTCCGGGCCGGTCTGGAACCGCAGTTGGACGCGGCCGTCAGGGCGCCCTCGCGGCGACACCGCCCGAGGTGGGTCGCTGCCTGGCTGACGCCGGTCATGGCCCCGTGGTTGGTCATGACCGTCCTCGTCACCCTGATGGCGCTGCTGCTGGACGCAGTGGCGCGGCCCATGTTCCTCGGCGGCGTCTCTCCCGTGTTGGCGATCGCACCCGTGCTGCCGCTGTGCGGTGTCGCCGCATCGTGGTCGCGCGGCCTGGACCCGGCGCACGAACTGACGGCCTCGACCGCCCGAGCCGGCCTGCCCCTGCTCCTCCGGCGCACCGCGGCGGTTCTCGTGGTGGTCCTGCCCGCGCTCGTGGTGGACGGATGGCTGACCGGAACGATGACGGCCGCGCAGTGGCTGCTGCCCTCCCTGGCCTTCACCTCCACCGCCCTGGCGCTGGGCAGCGTGGTCGGCGTGACCCGCGCCGCCACCGGGCTGATGGGCGCCTGGGGCGTCGTCGTGGTACTCGCGTGGGCCACCGACCACGGCCCCGTGGACCTGGAGCGTGTCCTACAGCCGGACCAACTGCCCGCGTGGGGGCTGTTCTTGGCGCTCGGCATCGGCGCCGTGATCGCCCGCAGAAACGCGTACTCAACGCTGTGAAACCATCGTCGACCCTCGCAAGGGACTACCGCATGACGCCCACCACGAGCGCGGCCGACACCGCGCCGAAAACCTACGCCTGGCAGATCCGGGCCAGTGGCCTGAGAGTACGCGTCGGACGGAAGAAGATGGCCGTCGACGGGCTCGACCTCTCCCTGGGCATCGGCACCCACGGCCTCCTGGGGCCCAACGGCGCGGGAAAGACCACCCTGATCCGGACGCTGGCCACCGTGCTGCGCCCCACCGAGGGCGAACTGGAGCTGCTCGGCACCTCCCTGGGCAGGATGGTCGACCACCGGCCCCTGCGTCGCCGGATCGGCTACCTGCCGCAGGACTTCGGCTACTACAAGCGCTTCACGGTGCGCGAGTTCGTCGAGTACATGGCCTGGTTGAAGGAGGTCCCGAAGGCGGACGTCCCCGCGGCCGTCCAGCGGGCCGTGGAACGGGTGGGCCTGGCGGACCGCGCCGACCATCGGATGAAGACCCTGTCCGGCGGCATGGTGCGGCGGGCCGGCATCGCCCAGGCCATTGTCAACGACCCCGCGGTGCTGCTGCTGGACGAGCCGACGGCCGGCCTGGACCCGGCGCAGCGACTGCGCTTTCGCGAGCTGCTCCAGGAACTGGGCCGCGACACCTGTGTGGTCGTCTCCACCCACCTGGTCGAGGACGTCGCGGCCGCCTGCTCCGACGTGGTGCTCTTCGCCGACGGCCGCCTCGTCTTCCAGGGCACGCCGGAGGACCTGGCCGCGGCGGGCAGCACCGATTTCCCGGGCGACAGCCCCCTGGAGCGCGGCTACTCGGCGCTGCTCCGCAACTCCGGGCAGCGGGGAGGCGCCTGGTGACCGGACGTGTTCTGCGCATCGAGCTGAAGCGCTCCGTCGCCCCGTGGCCCGGCATCGTCGTCCTGGGCGGCAGCCTGGCGATCTTCTGTCTGTACGACGGGCTCTGGTGGAGGGGCACCGCGGGGTGGACGGCCCAGTGGACCTCCATGGCCCTGTGGACCCGGTCCCTGCTGACCTTTTTGTGGCCGCTCGCGGTGGGCACGGGAGCGGTGTACGGGCTGCGCGAACCCCGCTCGCGGATGGCCGAACTGCTGACGACCGTGCCGCGGCCGGCCTGGCGCCGTGCGGCGCTGCCGGCCGGTGCGATGGCGCTCGCGCTGGCGTCGGGCTTCGGCCTCCTGGTCCTCGTGGGCGGGGTCCAGGTAGCCCTCGGCCGGACCACCTACACGCCGCTCGATTGGCTGCCGATCTCACTCGTGGCGGCGCTGGCCCTCGTCGCGGGGGCCGTGTTCGGCATGGGCGTCGCGCGAGCCCTGCCCTCCGTGCTCACCCCGCCGGGCCTGGTCTTGTTCTTCCTCATGCTGACGGCCCTTCTACAGCAGAACAGTGACGAGACACTGCCGTCGAGCATCGCGCCGAACCGGCTCGCCCAGCTGCTCCCGGTGACCGCGGAGCCGCGGGAGATGCTGCTGACCCTGTCCGGCTCCGTGCACCTCGGTCAGACGCTCTGGCTGCTCGGCCTGCTCGCCACCGGCTTCGCACTGCTGTCGGCCGTGACCCGCCGGGCCCGGCTGCTCGCGGTGATCCCCGTCCTGGCCGGTGCGGCCCTGGCCCTGCTGGTCCTCCCGGCCGCTGCACGCGACACCTACGTCGTCGACAAGGCCGCCGCCGCCCTGGTCTGCGACGGACCGGTGTGCGTGACGCAGGCAAACCGCTCACGCCTGCCCGAGCTCGCACGGCGCGGCAAGGAGGCGCTGCGCGTGCTGCACGAGGTCCTGGGCGACAAGGCGCCGAACGCGGTGCGGGAGGACACCAGGCTGCGCGCGATCGCCGACAAACGCGAACCCTCCGGCGACGTGGTGCTGGTCGACTTCGACGACCGGCTGCTCGCCGATGCGACAGGTGAGAAACTGACCCGCGCGCTGATCGCCCAGGGTCTGGCACCCAGCTGCTACGGGAACAACGACCGGGAGGGCGGGGGGCGAGGCAACGTCCCTGTCCAGAGCGTCGCCGTGAGCTGGGCCCTGCACGATTCCCGGCTCCAACCGCTGGCGGAGAGGGGCAGCGACGCGTCCTTGCGCACGATCTGGCCGGAGGCCGACGTCGCCTGGCAGAGGCTGACGGCGCTGTCACCGGCCGAGCAGCGCTCGCGGATCGCCGAACTGCACACCGCCGGCCTCTCCTGCGCGGCGGACCACCAGCTTGCGGTGCTGGCGGGGAAGGCGACGCGATGAGGTGGCTGATCCTGCACGCCCGTTCACGGCAGGTGCCCGCCTCGGCCGCCGCGGTCGCGCTCGTCGCGCTGGCGGTGTGGGCCCTCCACGGCCCAGGACCGGTGGATCAGGCGATGGCGGTCCTGCTCCTCACCGCGAACGTGGCGGCCGCTTCCGTCGGGCTCGGTGGGTGGGACGTCGTGCTGGAGAGGACGGCCGCGATCCGGTGGATGCCC
Source organism: Streptomyces tubercidicus (assembly GCF_027497495.1). Lineage (GTDB taxonomy): Bacteria > Actinomycetota > Actinomycetes > Streptomycetales > Streptomycetaceae > Streptomyces > Streptomyces tubercidicus. The sequence continues at coordinate 94,800 of NZ_CP114205.1, read as the reverse complement.
CGCCGGGCGGCGCACGTGCTGCTGGCCGGCGCGTGCGCCGGTGCGGCGCTGCTGACGGTCCAGGCGGCGGGAGTGAAGCTCGCCCCCGCCGAGGTCGTCGTCCGGGACAGCGCGGGCCTGGTCGGCCTGGCCGCGCTCGGGGCGGCGCTGTGCGGGGCACAGTTCGCATGGACCCTGCCGACCGGCTGGCTCGCGTTCACCCTCTTCGGACCGCCTCCGGGCGGCACCGCGGGAGACGTGGTCATGTGGATGATCTATTCCCCTGCCACGACGGCGTCCACCGGGACCGCGTGGGCCCTGTTCGCGATCGGCACCGTGGTGTACGCCATCGCAGGACCAAGACGGTAACGGACACGCCCCGCGCGGGAACGGGTGGCGAGTGCGCGCGTCCCAGGCCAGGGACTGGTGGCACAACTGGGCGGCGAGAGCGGCGAGGCGTTGTGGATCCCCCTCTCCTGCGTGGGGGACGGCGATCTGGGCGGCGGTGGAGCTGTGCCAGTCCTTGCGTTGAAGGAGGAACGCAGGTGCCTGCCGACCCGGCGCAAGGGCTGCTGCCGGCCCGGGATGTCCAGGGCCGACATTGCATGCGGTCGGTGGACAGCGAGCCAGGAATTCTCGTCAGGGAAGCCGCAGGAGAACGGAGCGGGACTCGTGGTTCAGTCGTCTTGCAGTGACCGCAGAAGTCGTGCTCGTACGTCGGCCCTCCGGTCGCTTTCGGCTGCGTCGTCCGGCTCCGGGGTCGCGTGTGAAATGTGGTCGGGTGTTGTGTCGGCGTTGGCCAGCAGTGCCTCGTCGATCATCTTGCTGGAGCGGATGACGACGGAGTCCGCCGGCTCTTGCGGCCAGACGGCAATGAGGTAGTCCTCGACAGGCTCTTCGCTGACCCCGTCCGGGTTGGTCGAGCGCCCCGATGCGTGGACGCGCATTCGATACCAGCCCGGTCCTTGGGGGTTGAGCGCGGGAAGGTCATCGGGCGTGATGTCGTAACCGGAGTTGATGCGCAGATCGCCGGCGACCGACCGCACGCTGACCTCTACGATCTCTTCCCAGTCGGCCGCCTTAACGGGCGGTGCGGCATCGAGGCACTGGGCCTTCACGCGCACATGGCCGGTGTTGATGCCGGTGAGGATCCACGCTCCGTGGTCCATCGGAGCGGCGAGGCCGTTCGACCATCGAACCGTTTCCATGGGCACTTGGGCGTCGTCCGAGATGCCGAAGATGCCTTCGTTGACGAACATGACAGACGATGTGGTCACGTGTACGAGGCTACCCGTGAGCAGGAACGGAGGAGGCACTACGAAGATCCCGCAGCGCCCCCTCCATGAGCGGTCAGTCGCCGATCAACACCCGGTAAGGATCTCCGTCCAACATCCGCTCGGCTTTGTAGAAGCTGCTGTTCATGCCGCCCCGGTAGTTCTGATCGGAAACACTGATCATGCGGGCGCTTGCCCCCTTAGCTTCCGTGCGTGAGGGCACTGTGGGTATGGAGCACCCAGGGAAGGTACGACGCTGACCCCCGGCGGACAGGCCTTCCTTCGACGTGGCCACGGGGTACTCGTCACAGCTCTTCCCCTGAGGCCGTGACCGACCGTGGCCCTACCGGCCGTTGCGTTGTCACAGCGGAACTCGTTGAGCTTGAAGAAGGATTTCGATGTGCCGTAGGTCCCATTTGTGACGGACAGCGCCCACGTGGTGGCGCAGCGGCCAATAGCGCCGGAGCGCGTTGCCGTGGTGTCGAAGAAAGCCTCCCCCCAGCTTCCAGGAACTCAGCGGAGCCAATTTCCTGGAAGGAAAGGCCGACTTGTGGACCTAGTAAGCACCGTCCTTTGTTGCCTTGCCGCTGATGGATGCCTTCAGAGCATCTCCCCAGCCACGGTAGGCAGAGACTTCAATCCGGTAGCCCCATCGGGGAATTCCGGAATCACCATAGCTGTGGTTGATGACGTTCATATCGGCCGACCCTGTCACCTGTCGGCGGCCGTTGACCACGCGGAAGCTCGTCACAACCGGCCCACGCCGCGTCCTCCGCCTCGCCCGCCACTGGCCCTGGACCGTGAGAACACAGGCGCCTTGAACGGCTCGCACTCCTGCCGAACCCTGGCTGACCAGCGGACTCGCCTGTATCTACGAGAAGAGGATCCAGCAAGCAGTGAAACCCGGTGTCCACCCGAGACGACACCCGGGCTCTCAGCCTGCCCGTCCTCGGCCACCGACAACAAAATGGGCCCCCGACTCCGTCGACGGCCCGTCACGAAAGATCGAGGCTAAGGGTTCAAATCAGCGTGCTACCCACGGCGTTCACCCTGCAGGTGTGCCGCGGTCACCATCACGCGGTGAGCCGAACGAGGACCTATGGGCGCGTTGCGACCTCACCAAAAGCCTTCAAGGGGATCACTGCTTGGACGGCACCTTCGATCAAATACGGCAGCCGCCCTCTAATTTACTTCTGGGGACGGCTACCGGAGGCTACCTGAAAATGCGTGGTGTGCAACATCAGAGGTGGTGCGTTCAATCGTTGGGGCAACTACCTTTTACAAATCAAAGATTGATGCATCAACAGTTTAGTTGCAAATTCGTTCACTTGGGAAATGGAGACACCGTCACCAAGATGCGTGGCACCGATCCCGGGTTCATGATGCTTGTGGGATCTGTACCGGAACTCTCAACACTCCCGCCTGTGCGGTTCAATCGAAAGGAGCACTCCATGTCAGCGACCCTCCCTCCAATTGCCCACGAAGCAATCACGTACTTCCCTCCCCGACAGGTGGAGAGAGAACTCGAATCACTGCGATCCACAAACAGCGACATAGCCACTCTCTTCGCTGCCCTGCCGGAGCGGCTCGGCACCGATGACATCACAAGGGCCTCCGAGGGCTCCTTCGGCTACTCGCTGACGAGCAGTCTGACCAGTCCTCTGGCGCCGCCCGAAGGGGTCGACGACCATCGAGGCTCCGTCAATGAACTGGACTTCCACTGGATGTTCAACGCGTACTCAGCGGGCACGGATCAACTCGCCGTCGGGGCAGTCATCGTGCGGGCGAACGGGGGCGAATACGAGAACATCTACGCCCTCACCCTGGAGGCCCCGAACCAGAACTACACGGCGGTGACCGAAACGACGGTCCAGGGGGGCACGCTGAGGGTGGTCGACGGCTGGTGGGATGCACTGACCGGGTGTCTTGGCCGTGACTGCGGATCTGTATGCCTCGGTGCGGCCATCTCGTGTCCGAAGGTGAACTGGATCGCCTTCCTCGCATGTCTTGCGGGCCGCTGCGGCGGGTGCATCGTCAAGTGCGCCGCATGTGCGACGTGTGACTGCTCATGGTGGTGCAAGTGGGCCGCCGGATGCTGCAATCAGTAACCTCCAGGGAGAGACAAATGGTCATCTGGCTGGAAGTCCCGGTTGAGCCGGCCGCGAGCCGCGGTTCCGTAAGACCCAAATACAGCGTAGGCCGTGCCGTTGTGGTCCTCGACAACGAGTCGGCTTACGTCGGTCTTCTCGAACGGACCGCAGCGGCGGCGCTCCTCGCCCATGAAGATGTGCGAGAGCTGAGCCGAGGCGACATGGAGCGCATCCGACCGGAAATCCCTCTGAGTTGGGAGACCTTGGAGCAGCAGGTCCTCCAGCTCTCCGACCCGCGCCCGCGCCCGCATGCACTCGGCCTGGGCGACGCCATCGCCGCCCTCACTCGGCGGGCTCGCATTCGGGAATGCGGAAGTTGCGCGCAACGACGAAAAGGACTGAATCGCATCATCATCTGGGGATGGTGGCGTCGTCGGCGAATTCAGGTTCAGCCGGAGGGCTAGCCCAGCCACATCACTCGATGCCGGATGTGTGAGAGGAGGACCAACATGGGAAGCGAAGATTACGAAGAACTCCCTGCAGACAGGGCCGTCACGTTGGAGGAGGCAGCCGACCACAAGAGACGAGTCGTGGCTCGCAACGAACCCAAGAAATGGCGGTGGGCAGGGAATTCCGGTGACCCGTACCAGGTGGCGGCGTTGGCGAATCAGGACCCACCTCAAGTAGCTGGGGAAGTGGTATTCGTAATACAGGGAGACCTGTACCCTTCGTGGCTCTTCTACTAGAACGCCAACTCGCGTAGCAGGGCGGAAGGTAGATTCCTTCCGCCCTGCGCACTGGCCCGATTGATGGCTGCCTGCACCTGGTCGGGGCTGAGCATCACGGCGGCCATCGCTCCGCCGGAGACGGCGGCGAGCGCCACCTGGACGCCGAAGAGAGTGCGCTGGATGCGGTCGAGCCCGACCAACCGCTCGGGGTGGACGATCACCTCACGCAGTCAGAAGCCGGCTTCCGCGCGGATCAGCGGCTCCATCTCGTCCACGGCATCGGCAAAGACCGGTTCGCTCATCAGCAGGCCCTGGCACATGCCGGGCCGCTGTGGTCCCTGGCCGGTGAAGATAAACTACTGGGCCAGCTGCTCGGACGGTAGCAACGGTCTGCCGGAGACCGCGCCGTTGCTCTCCTCCCCGGTAGCGAAGGAGCGGGCACGGGCGGCGAGTTGACCATGGTCACGGGCGATGGTGCCGAGGCGATGGTCCGCGTGCGAGCGACGCAAGGCCGGTGTGTGCGGAACGTCGAGCAGCCGCGGACTGCCATCCTGGGCCCTCGGCCCAGACCGCGAGCCGGGATGCGGCCTCCATCAACTGATCACTTCAGAATGAGTTCGGTGTGGCGGTTGGTGGTTGAGGGAGGCGTCGGGCAGGTTCTGCGGGGTGTTAGACGATCTTGTTCCTGATGACCTGTGGGAGCGGGTAGACCCGCTGCTTCCGGCCCGTCCGCCGCGGCGGCACCGCTTCCCCGGCGATGGCGCGCTGGCGGAGCTTCGCCTACCAGCCGAATCCGGCTGTGGGAGTACGAGACGGGCGGCTGCACGGAGTGGGCCTGCTGCGGTGACCCATGGCAGGCCCGCGAGTTCCTCGAAGCGGTGATGCTGGCGATGTCCCGCCGCCGGTCGAGCGAACTCCGCAGCCTCGTAAAGGCTTTGGACCGACAGCACTGATCCGAGGCGGCACCGCCGTCACTACTCGGTATCAAGGCGTCCGGCACTGCTGCAGAAGTCGGGCATGCCGGGATGGACAGTGGTGTGTCGCGCGGCAAGGTCACGCATCACGGTGAGCTTCTGCTCAGCGGCGGCGAGGCCGGCCTCAATCGCGGCGACCTCGCCGAGCCAGCCCTCTTCCTTGGCCTCCTGGAGCCGGTCGAGCAGGTTCGCGTGGATCTCCTCTAGCCGGGGTATCTGCGCGCGGTCGGGCCGCAGGACGGGGCAGCAGAAGCAGGCGTGCTCGTGGACGCACGGGGTGCCGAAGTCGCGTGCGCAGACGCCCAGGGCGACCTTCCGCAGCTCGAAGTGGGCCAGGAAGTCCTGCCACTCCTGCGCGGTGGGCTCCCGGTACTCGCTGCTGGGCCGCAGAGACCGGCGGCGGGCGATGAAGGCACGGTGGTGGTTGATGACGTCCTCGAGGTAGATCGCGGCGTATCCGAGAGTTCCGGGTGTGCTGGGTCTCCCCGCACGAGAAACCGCCGCAGTGGATCAGCGCGGTGGCTGCGGTCCGGGTGCGTGCGCCGCAGGACAGGGGACAGGGCTGGGTTGTTGATGACGGCATCGCGGGTTTCGACCCAGCCGCCGGCGGCTGGAGCTTCCGCGAAGAGCAGCTGGAGCGGTCCTTGAAAGCGTGTGCCGAGGCCCGACCAGACGCTGAGTAGGGTTGTGGCCATGGCCAAGGGAATGGGGCGGCGACCCAAGGTGGACCTCGACAGCGGCGTCGAGGACGCGACGCTGCTCATCCTGGAATGGCTCGGCGAGCAGGGTGTAGGTGCCATGATCCGGGTCGATGCGGAGCGCATGCATTGCGGTCAGCCGGAGTGGACATTCGCAGCCTCTGGTGGGCCCCTGGATGGTGGCATGAGGGCCGATGGGGCCTCGGCCGCCGAGTGCATGGGCAGGGCATTGCTTGGATTGCGAGAAGCCGGGCTCGTCGTTCCGTTCTGAAGGCGTGATCAGTGTCTGAGCTGGTCGCGTTCGGTGATGCTTTCGGGGCGTCTGGTGGTCTTGCCGCTGTCGTAGCGGGTGGCCGCGCGCCGGTTCTTCGAGCCGAGCGACCTGCTGGGGCCGGGCGAGGCGGAGTTGGGTGTGGGCGGCGATGATCAGCCAGGTCCGCCGGTCCGCCGCCGCGGGAGTACGGAACTTCGGGCGGGTCCAGCCCAGTGTCTGCTTAATCATCCGGAAGGTGTGCTCCAGATTGAACCGGCACGGTTTGCATTTTCTCAAGGACCGGAGACTGGTGGCGGTCGGCTGGCAGTCCGCCGGCCCGAAGCCGGCGGAGCGCGAAGCGCTGTTGGAACGGTGGTGCGGTCCGGCCAAGGCGTCGGCGGGTCCGGTCGGAGATGAGGGTGGTGATGTCCTCGGAGGGTTCGAAGTCGGCCATGAGACGGATCTCCAGTGATCGGTCTTGGAGACCCGGCCCGTAGCCAGCAATGGTCAGGGCTGCATCTTGGCCCGCAGCCGTGTGCCAGGCCCTGCCAACATCGCTGATATAGCGTCAACACACAGCTACGCGCTCGTACCGGCCGGTGATACCCCTGTAAGCAAATGCCTCGAACTGCCCCCGCGCCAGTGTGTAGCAGGGACTGTCGGCGCCAAACGAGACGATGACCTGCACCCGCATGGTCTTGGTGCAGTTGTTCTGGATCGCAACGTCGAAGCCTCCTACAGCGCCCCAGACGTCGCGGCTGACGCAGGCGGGTGCAGTACCGCCGGCGGCGGGTGTATTGGCGCTGGCGGCAGAGGCAACTGGAGCCGTGGCGGTGAGCCCCACGGTTGCCGACGCCGCAGCCATAGCGTACGCAGCAACCTTTCGGCGAAATTGCATGATCCTCACTCCTTGGAGAAGGGCATGACATAGGCAGTAATATCTTCAGTAAGCTGATGCAATCTGTTAAGACACTAAGACGTGGAATGTCCGATACTCGTGCGCCCTCTGTCCTGTTCACTGAGGTGCGTTACCTCTACAAGAGCCTCGCGTCGGGGCTCACGCTGCTCCATCCCGCTCGAACTCCACGTCGACGTTTCTCGCAGCCGGCGGCGAGCAGGCGCAGGGGGGGCGGTCGACTGTCAGGAGCGGTCGCAACTGGCCCGCGCAGAACGGCTCCTTCACCCTTGCCAACCGTCCGGGCAAGGCCGCGGGCATCCGGTTGGCCGAGACCCTCAACCAGCTCACAAGCACGCAGCCCGCACCGCACCTGTAGAACACCGTCACGCTCGACGGCGACCTCCGCCACCGCACCGCAGCCGCCACCGTGGCGCTGTCGCGCGGTCAGTGGGAACGGCAGGAGCTCGTGTCGAAGTACGCCCGGACCGGCCCCGGCCGCCGGCATCCTTCCAGCATCGCGTGGACGGTTGGGTTCCAGGCCCGGATGCGGTTGGCGAACCGGTCGCTTTTCCAAGGCGAGGCCGGGGTCTCTTGGGACGGTGTGGGCTCGTCGGTCTTCTCCTCGGCCGGGTCGGGGACCAGGACGCGCAAGCACTGGCAGTTCGCGAGTTCATGCTCCAGCGCTGCACGCCCGCCCGGCACCTCCCGAGCGCCCTCCTCGGCCATCACCAGTTTGGCCAGATCGCCGACATCGCCCGTGAAGCCGAGCATGAACTCCTCCCGCGTCCACACCCGGCCACGCTCGTAGCGGTTCATCTCGTCGTACAGATCATGGATATGCACCGCCTGCTGGCGCAGTTCCTCAAGGTTCATCTCAAGCCCCTCCCGATCCGGACCGGACGTACATGATCCCCATCTGACGACGGGCTGGGTATCCCAGTCATCGTGGGGAACGATCACTCGGTGACTGGGGAAGGATCTTGAACACAGGTCGTCGAACCAGGTCAGACCCACTCGTGAACGCCCGACCCCTGCACCACCCAGGCCGCTCAGCACATAGCCTCATGCGGTTGAGAGGTGGGCATGGAGGAGCTGGTCGTCGAAAGCGTCAGGTACAGCGCTCGGTGCGCGGACTGTGGGGCACGGCTGGAGTGCGGGGGTGTCCACGGCCTGGTCGGCGGCTCGTTGCGGTGGGACATTGAGTCCGTGTGCTCGGCCTGCGGGCAGGCGACGGCCGCCTGCGGCCAGGACCTCCCTGCCCGGTTGCGGGACCAGCTGCTCGCAGACAACGGGCCGACCACATTGCACGTGACGGCACCGTCGGCGGTGCGTGTCATCGTCATGCGGGTGCTGCGCGCTGAACTCGGAGTCGGTCTGACGGAGGCCAAGGCTGTCGCGGACCAGGTGCTCGCAGGGGCCTACTCAGGAACATTGCCCCAGGTGGAGTACCTCGCCCGCAAGCTGCGTATGGCCGGAGTCGACGCGGTAGCTACTCGCCCGTGAGGGACTGCTGGCGGCGGGGGTTCAGCAGGTGCCGGGGCCAACACTGCCGCCGGCCAGAGGCGCGCGGCGCAGGTCGGCGTAGGTACGGACGGTGACGCGCCGGTCCGGCCGGGAGTGTGCCAGGGGGAGGAGGGCCCGCTGGAGAGCCACAGCCTGCCGAGCGCTGTTGCGGCCTGAGTGGCGGTTGCTTCGTCGGCAGCGGTGATGTCGATGACGACCAGGCCCCGGCTCGCTCAGGTGCCCTTCAGAGATTTTCTTGGCCAGACAGACGCCCGCAGACCGCCCGGGAGTTCGGCGCGATCGTGGAAGTCACCCGGACGTGGACAGGCGCTCCCAGGACTTGTCCGGGCGATCAAGTCATAGACCGTCTTCCATGGGCCGAACCGTTCGGGCAGGTCACGCCACTGCAACCGGTTCGCACCCGGTGGAGAATCCCGTCGATCACCTGCCGGTGATCCCGGCACAGTCCACAACGCCGGTTACTGACCGGCAGGAACGGCCGCAGCCGTTCCCACTCGGCATCTGTCAGATCACCCCGCCCCATGTCGGCAACGACGAGCCCACCAGCCGACAGGCACGTGATCTGCCGAACAGGCCCCGGCGTGCGGGCCTACGTCGCCGGGTTCGTCAGCTCCGTGCCGAAGCGGCCCTTCGTCGCCGGGGAACCCAGGTCACTCGGGTCGATGAGTGACGAGCCCTTGGCGCTCAGTCCGCCGGTGCCTGCGTACAGCAGGGCCGCCGCGCCGACGCCCCCGGTGCGGTTCGGGATGCCCACGGCCAGGTCCGCCTTGCCGTCACCGTTGTAATCGGCCGGCGAGACGGACGTACCGAACTTGTCGTTGCCCTCCATGGAGCCAGGGACGCCCTCGGTGTCGAGCGAGAAGGTCTGCGCCCCCTCGTCGGTCAGCCAGTTCGCGGTGCCCTTGAGCACGTTGATGGCACCGGCGTTGTTATAGCCCCCGGGCGCCTCGGCGCCGGTGTTGCTGACCACCAGGTCGTCGTGGCCGTCGCCGTCGAAGTCGGCGAGCCGGATAGCCTCGCCCTCCTGCGCCTTGCCCTTCCAGTCCACCGGCTTGTCGGAGTCGAGCCCGTCGGCGGTGCCGGGGTAGGTGCGCAGCTTCTGCTCTTGCGGACCGTCCGAGAAGCCGGTGTCCGTGACGACGTCCTCCTTCCCGTCGCCGTTGATGTCGCCGACCACGGGGCGGTACTGCGCGAACGGCAGTGGGATGTCCTTGCCCAGCGGCGTGTTCTTCAGCCCCCCGGATGAGCCGGGAAGCACGCCGAGCGTGCCCTCGTCGGAGGGGGAGTCCTGGGAGGCGACGGTGACGAGATCGGTGTAGCCGTCCCCGTTGATGTCGCCGGAGGCCAGGTGCTCGACGCTGACGCCGCCGCCGGGCGGGGTGACGCTGGTCATCTTCGGGGTTGCGGTCTGCCGCAGGTTCTTCGCGCCCTTGACGAGCTGTACCTTCTCGCCGTCGGAGATGGCGATGTCGCTGAGGCCGTCCTTGTTGTGGTCGCCCACGGCTATCTGGTCGCCGAAGTGCGCGTTGGCGGCGACCTTTGGCGCGTGGAAGGCGATGGCGTCGCCGGACAGGCCACTCTCGGAGCCGAAGACGATCGTGACGGAACCGGCCTGCGCAGTGCTGCCGATGGCCTCGTTGTTCGCGGCGACGACCAGGTCGGTGTAACCGTCCCCGTCCACGTCGCCACGCACCACGGTCGAGCCGAAGCCGTCCTTGGCCTCCGGGGTGCCGGGCACGCCCGTGCTGGCCTGCGTCAGTGTGCTGTGCCGCTTGGTGTCGACGCCACCCTTGGCGCCATAGGTCACGCCCACGTAGCCCGCCTTGGACTTCCCGGAGACGGTGCCTTCGGGCGCTCCCACGCCGAGGTCGGCGTGTCCGTCGCCGTCGAGGTCGCCCTGGGTGATCTTGCTCCGCTTGGCGGCATTCGTGGAGGGCTGGTCCTGGTTCCGCCCGTTGCCGTCCGTCGGTGCTGCCATGGCGCCGCCGGCCGCGGCCGCGACTAAAGCGGCGCCCAGAGCGCCTGCCACCATGCTCCTGGTTCGGTTGCGCACAAATCCTCCAACGGGTAACGCATCGGTCGCCCCTCGGATCCGTCCCCCTGAGTTGTGGGCCCGGTGGGACGGAGGGGTTGCAGAGATAGACGGAAACAAACGCGGGACGGTTTCAGAGTGAACAGAAAATAACTCGGTCCGACACATTCGCGCAGCACACGGCAACTCCGTTCCTGGGCACACTTGGTGCCCATCATCCGCCCCTCGATTCGCTCCGTCATGCCGCACAGCAAGTGGTCGACCAGCGTTCCGGTGATGCTCAACCGCCTGCCCTGGCGACTGGTCTTCGGTAGATGCGGTACGAGTCGTGCCCACTTCACCGTTCGTCAGACCGCCCCGCCCCGGGCCCCGCCTCACGAACCGGACAGGCCCGGGGCAAGACGGTCACCGTCCGCGGAGCCACACTTGTGTCCGTGGGGCAGCGGAGTCGGCCAGCGGGGAGTCGCGGGCCAGTTGGCGCGGCGGCGGGAAGTGTCGTGGTGCGCTGGGGCGGCTGCCGACGCGCGCCGGGATGTAGCGGACGTCGGGTGCCGGAGCCATGTGCAAGTTCTGTGGCCAGGCTGGCGATCATTGAAGCTGGTGCGCGGGACGAGGCGTGGAGTGCCCAGGTGGGCTGGTCAATGCTGGGGCCAGCCCAGAGGGGCCAGGCGGCGAGGGTGCTGTCTGGCTGCTGAGCAGCGAAGACGTCGAACTGCCCCCCCGCGTCCTGGGACGGGTTCGCCCAGCGGATGAAGCGCCCGTCGACCGTGTGGTTCCCCCCGGCTTCAACGAGCGGCTTGGTGGCGGCGGTGACCGACTTCTCGTCCACCGCGCGGCCGACCGCGGTGTCCCATCCGTCACCGCCGGCGAGGTGCTCCAACAACTCCTGCAGTACGGGGGCGGGTGTCGCTCCAGTCGCGGTGAGGTGCTCGGAGATCAGTTCCCGGGCGGCGTCCGCAGCCCAGCAGGGCTCCTCGTGATCGATGCGGGCCAGGACCAAAGCGTTCTTCGCCACGTCCCAGCCGGTGGTCGAGGCGACGGCGTGGCGGTTTCGCAGCACAGTGCTCGGCCCGAAGGGCACGGCGGCCTATGCCAGCCTGATGAAGAACCCCGTTGTTGTCCTCGGTGAGGACGCTGGCCTTGCGGAACGACCTGGCAACTGCGATGCACATGCAGTTTCTGGTCAAGTGAGGCAGCTCGTTCCCTCACACAGCGCGACCGAGGCGAAACGGGCGTGAACCGGAACGTGCGATGGCCGATACGGGCAAGGTCGTGCGGAGTCCCCATCGGCTGGGATCGGTGATCGGCCGTCGTCGCCAGTGATCAACGGTGTGTTGGCGACGGTGAGGTCGGATTCTCACCGAGAGGCAGGAACGGGCGCAGTTGTGCATCGAACGAACAAAAGGGCATGCCGACTCCCCAGGGGCACTCGTCCGAAGCGGCGTGATGATGCCGGTCGGTGGCCGAAACTTCACCGGCATCCCAGCTCATTCGATACGGAAGGTGATCAGCGTCGGACGAGGCCGACCGTTCCCGGGTGTCGAGAATCATGAGCGTTTGAAAACGTTGGCACCCACGAGCACGCATGCTCGTTGCATCTTCATTTAGTATTACCTTGGCTTTGCCGTCGTCGCGATCCTTTGGAGTCATGCCGTCATGGCACTGCTCGACCTGCATGAACAGAAACGGCAACTAAATTACCTTGCAAAGGAGTTCGAAGTTCTTCGGGCTCGCCTAGGTAACCTCTCCTACACTCCTGGGGTCGATGCTCTCCGGCGAATCGGCCCCCTCCTATACCAGGCGCAGGATCTGAGCGCCGTCGTTCTCGTGCGTCTGAACGCGCTTCACGAAAGTTCACACACCGGTGTCACCGACGGCCGCTCCAGCCTGAAGTGCTTGTCCTCGGTCGTCGTCGCCGCATCCCTCGTGAGCAACGCCCTCGCCCGCGCGCTGTACGCCAACCCCGACGAGAGCATGCCCTTTCCCGGCCGCCGGGTGGAGGACGCCCCAGCGCGCATCGCTCGCCAGGCCAGGGCCATATTGCTCATGAACGGCCACCTCGATGAGGCTGCCCGCCAGCTGGAACTGTGCGCGAGAGGGTGCCGCTTCGCCGCGACGCATGTCGTGCGGAACCAAACAGCGGCGCACGCCCGGCGGACGGAATCCGCCCAGTCGAAGAGCGGTCCGCGCCCACCCGTGCCGGGTATGACGCGCTCATCGCCCTGACGGCCTTGCCGCGGCGCCCCCTCTCCGTGTTCCCGATGTGCATGGGGCCGGTTGCCGAATGCCGTCCGAACTCGGCGCCGCTCATGACAAGGAGGGCGCCGAAGCGCCTGCCCTGCCCGGGGTGCTGTCGGCCGTGCGAAAGGTGAGTTCGGGATAAGGACCTCACTCATCAGTTTTCGTTCATACGCATTTTACTCGTCGTTTGCCCGAATGGCGTGCGTCTATCGCATGCCGAGATGTGAAGGGGAGATATGCCCACTTCGTTCGGCACCGGGAATCTTGCGGCACCGAAGGATTTCCTTTACGACTCACTCGCACCGTTCGGACCGCGGGTGCCGGTGGCGGTCCATGCCCGAGATCCCATCTCTCGGGAAGGAGTGCTCAGCGCACTCAAAGACGACTCACGTATCGAGTTATGCGACAAAGTGAGCCCGGGCGGTGTAGTCCTGCACGTCGACCACACACTCGGGCGGCCCGCCCTGACTCAGCTGCGCCGAGCAGTGGGCGATGACCGGGCGCAGGCGGTTCTCGTGGTGGAGATGCTGCAGGACGAAGATCTGCACGAGGTCGTGAGTCATGGAATCAGTGCCGTGGTGTGGCGCCACGAGGCCACACCGAGTCGTCTGACCCAGGCCGTGCTGGCCGCCGCGCGCGGTGATGGGGATCTCCCAGCCGACCTGCTCGGCCGGTTGATCCGCCAGATGGGAACGAAGCCGCCCCACACGGCCGTCGGCGGCTCCAGTTATCCGGCCCAAGAGCTGACACCGCGTGAAGTGGATGTGATGCGGCTGGTCGCCGAGGGGTTCGGCACTGTCGACATCGCAGTAAAATTAAGCTATTCCGAACGCACGATAAAAGACATCATGTACAAGCTGACCACACGTCTGAATTTGCGCAACCGAGCACATGCTGTGGCCTACGCACTGCGGAAGGGCTACATCTAGAGATCTTTAAGGGTGTGAGTTACAAGGCCCGGTGACGGATGGGGTGGGTGGGCTGCGCTATGTCGAATGCGTGAGGATCCAATGGCAGTGGGCCGGCGGCTGAGGAGCGGGCTCGGCGTGAGCGGGTCCGGTTGGCGGCCGCTGATCTGATCGAGGCCGGGCCAGTGACCGGGAGGTGGCCCCGGCGGTTCAGGGTGACGCGGATGTCGGCGAATCGCTTGCGGCGGGCCTTGGCTGCCGGCGGGTGGCAAGCCCTGGTGTCCAAGAGGACCGGCGGTGCCCGCTGCAAGCTCGACGCGGGCCAACTGCGTGTGCTGGAAGCGGTGTTGGATGCCGGTCCGGCCGCTTCCGGCTGGAGTAACCAGTGCTGGACCTCTGGCGAGGATCGGCGAAGTCGTGCACCGCCGCTTCGGCGTCGACTACACCCTGGCCGGGCTGGATCTGCTGCCGCACCGCATCGGCTGGAGTGTGCAGGTCCCCGCCCGCGAGGCCACCGAGCGCGACGAGGAGAAGACCGCCGCGTGGGCCCGAGCTGCGCGAGACCCTGACCAACCTCAGCAATACCGCTCTGATCACCACGTGCGCCGACCTTCCCGACGCCGACGACGCAGCCGTCTTCACGCTGCGACTACCGGCCCGGCGCATCCAGCAGCTGACTGCCGAGGCGAGAGAGCTCAGGCCAGCGCCGCCCTCTACCGCATCGTCATGATTCGCCTGAACCGTGATACCCGGACACGTCTCTACCTCGAACGACGCACGAAACAGGGCCTGTCGAAGCACGAGGTAATCCGGTGTCTCAAACGCTACGTCGCCCGTGAGATTTACGGTCAGATCCAGCCGCCGCTACCGCTCTCTACCGCCTCTTGACGCAACGTAGGGGCATTCTGAATATCCAGGTCAGCTGCACCATGCGGGAGCTGATCACCGCCCGACTATGGCTGACCTTCTACCCCTCACCCAGCCCCTTCCCGCGGGCCGGCCCCGACAGGCGGTGAGCCTGTCGAGGCATCGGCTTCGGTGCGACGGTGGACGCCGCCGAGCGGGAACAGGCACGCGGTGTCGGGACGGCGTCAGGGCCGCAGAATCGGTTTGATGCAACGACGGGCGTCCATGTCCTCGAACGCCCTCGGCGCGTCGGCCAGAGCGTGGTCCGCGTCGAAGACGCCGCCTGGCTGCAAGACGCCCTTGAGCACGTCATCGAGCAACTCGGGCATCGTGGCACGCACATTGGCCCCACCGCCGCTGAGGGAGAGGTTCTTGGCGAACGGCTCCCACAGCGGCAGTGTCACGTCCCAGGGCAGACCCACGTAGCCGACCTGGCCACCGGGTCGCGTGCAGCCAATCGCCTGCCGCATCGCCTGGAGCGTTCCGACCGCCTCGATCACGTGTCCGCTGCCGCCGCCGAGCAGGTCGATCACCTCCGCCGTTCCCTCCTCGCCCCGAGTGGTGACCACATCGGTGGCCCCGTGCGCGCGGGCGAGCTGCTGACGCCGCGAGTGGCGCGACATGATGACGATCCGTTCTGCCTTTAGCCTGCGGCAAGCCAGCACAGCGCACTGGCCGACGGCACCATCTCCGACGATCACCACGGTCGCCCCCGGCCCGACCCCGGCGTGCAGGGCGGCCTCGTGTCCGGTGGACATCACGTCGGTCAGGGTCAGAAGCGGCGGGACCAGTTCCTCGGGCGGCGTCCCCGGGACGGTCAGCAGGGTCGTGTCGGCCAGGGGTACCCGGACGAACTCGGCCTGGCCTCCGTCCAGTACGGACCCGTCCGGCCCGAACTCACCGAACAGCATGCCCTTTTCGCAGGCGATCGGCACACCTCGGCGACAGTGGGGGCAGTCGCCGTCCGAGGTGCTGAACGGAGCGAGGACGAAGTCCCCCGGGCGGACCGTGGTCACCCCCACGCCCACGTCCTCGACGACACCGACGAACTCGTGACCGCTGCGGACCGGCCGCGGCAGTGGCGACAGGCCCCGCAGTACGGACAGGTCCGAACCGCAGACACCGGCCGCCACCACGCGCACCAGTGCGTCGGTGGGCTCCTCGATGCGTGGCTCGGGCATCTCCTGGACGCGTACGTCGCCGGGAGCGTGGATGACAACAGCTAGCATGGCGTGCCTCCCTTCAGGTTCCGGCCAGCGCGGTGCTGCGCATGAGGAACTCCGCCAGGAATCCGTCGTGCGGCATTCCAGGAGGCAGCCACCAGGTCGGCCGGTCCAGGCCGTAGACGTTGCGGATGGACGGCTCGGCCAGCAACGCGTCCACCAGCGCCGGGTCCTTCGTGGAGACTCCGACGACGAGCGAGCCGCGCAGCGGCGCGGCACCCCGGTCCATGGACCAAGGAGCCACCCACACGCAGGGGAACGGCAGCTCCAGGCCCAGTTGTCCGGCCATGGGGTCGTCCAGTAGATGCACCGACGGCTGCAGCGCGGCACTGCCGTCACCCAGATCGTGCGCCACGACGTCGCCCAGCACGGTTTCACAGCCCGCCGCGCCGTGCCGCAGGGCGTCCTCGACCGCACGGGCCTCGGCCATGGGCAGGCATGGGAGCTGGGCGTCCTCCTGCTCGGGTGGACGGGCCCGCAAGGCTGAGAGCCGTTCCGCCAAAGCCTCGGCGAAGCCCCGGACATCCTGTTCGACCAGCACCGCGGTGGCGTTCAGACAGGAGACCCCGCCCAGCCCTGCCACCGAGTCGACGACGGCGTCCAGATGCGGCTCCCACGGCCCCGTGAGGAGAATCTTGACCCGTCCGGGCCCCTGCGGCAGGACCGGCGTCCGGGACCATCCGCCGGTGTACCGGTCCACCGTCTCGTCCCCGCCGAAGACCATGGCGAGGTCGCTGCCGTGGATCAGGGCGTCGGCGACGCCGTGGTCGCACGGCAACAGGAGCACGTCTTCGTCGGCGAAGCCGGCCGAACGCAGTGCCAGGATGAGCCGGTAGGGGGTGAACGGGTCGCGACGCGAGGGCCGCACCGCGACGCGATACCCCAGGGCCAATGCCTCCAGCCACAGTGAGTGGACGGCTGGATGGTTCCCTGAGGCGTTGACACCGAGCAGCCGCCCGCGACGGCGCCAGACGACCGCGCCACTGTTCGAAGCATGCTGGCGGCCTCGCGGCAGCACCGCCCGCGGGCGGGCCCGTTCGGCGGTGTCGACCGCATGGGTCAGCGCCTCCGCGATGGTCGTCGTCGCGGTGCGGACCACCGACACGGGCACGCCTGTCGCCCGCGCCACGAGCCGGTGATGCTCCTGCGGTGTCAGCCCGCCGAGTGTGTCCGAGGCGAAAGCCGAGCCCGCCGAGCGGAGTCGGCCGGCGAGTAGGGCCCGGGGCTGGTCCGCCGAGGATGCCTGAGACCCGCGTAGCCGGTCCAACATCCGGGTGACGTACAGCCCGGGGACTTGCGCCAGTTCCACCAGCGGTGCCCCCGCGACATCCCGGACCGTCTCGCGCCTGGTGGTGCGGTAGGTGCCCTCAGGGACCAGAGCGTCGATGACCGCGGGCTGGACGGCCCCGGCCCTCGGCCAGGAGGTGCCGACCGTTGTTGGTGCCGTCTTCATCAGTAGGCCCCCGTGATGACAGGGACCCCGGTGAAGGTCTCCAGCGGGCGCACGTCGGCGACGGAGTGGCCCTTCGCACCGGGTGGTTCGGCCACCCGCCGTGCCACGTCGCGTTCACGGTTGTTGGGCAGCAGGGCCGACTTGCTCAGGTGGTGCATGACGACTTGGCCCCGCTCCCCGACGGCGACCGGCTTGTCGCTGTCGGGGTCGACCACCGTGTACGTGACGTGGGGCGAGGGCGAGTCGAACACGGAGTCGCCGTTCTCGGTGGCCGGCCGCTCGAAGGCGGCGCCCAACGCCATCGTGCTGCCGTAGAGCCCGTACACCGGTATGCCGGGGAAGACATCGTTCCGCAGCAGGTCCCGAGTGTCCGGATCCATGCTGGTCCCGCACCAGGTGATCACTTGGACCTGGCCGCGTACCAGGTCGACCAGCCGTTCGTCCCGGGCCAGCCTCTCCAGCAAGGGCGGGGGCGCCTGTATCGCCCCGATCCGCTGGCTGCCGAGCACGTGGGCCGCCTGGGTGAGTACGTGGTCGAGGTACCTGTCGGCCTCCTCGCCGCGCCCCTCCCGCAGACACCGGCGCACCCAGCGGGGGTCGAAGTCGACGGCGAAACGCACACCGTTCCTGCGGCGAGCGTGCTGATCGGTGAGTTCGGCGTAGTCGTGCGGCCCGCTGGGGCCCAGCGACAACCAGTTCACCCCCCGCGGATAGCCTCGCTCGTCCATGGCGCGCATGGCGCCGGCCATTTCGCGTTCCATCCAGTCGGCGAGGTAGAGCACCCGCTTGGGCGCACCGGTGGTGCCACCGCTCTCGAACACCCCGATCACCTCGGCGGTTCCGCCGTAGCCCCGGGGCAGCAGGCTTTCGACCGGCGCGTACCGCAGGTCGTCGACGAACTGCGGGAACATACGTAGGTCGTCCACCGTGCGGACGTCCGAGCGTGGGTTGAAGTCCAGCTGCTCCAGCCGGTCGAGCCAGAACGGCGTGCCGGTCTCCGGGGAGAAGTGCCACTGCATCGCTGCCTGGACCAACTCGTCCTGGTCGACTTCCGTATCGAGGGCAGCGTCCAGGACTGCCAGCGCCTCCGCCGTCTTCATTCTGCCTCCCATCTGCCGCGTGGGATCGTGCTGCCGGGTGCGGACCATGTCACCGCAGGGTGATCCCCGCAGAGGTGACGGCATGCAAGAACTCACCGCGTCCGACCGCGTCGGCCACGACCTCCAAGTCGTCGGCCATGTACCGGTCGTGGCTGAGCGTCGGAACCATAGAGCGCACCGTGTCGTAGGTGGCCCGACCCGCGGTGCCGAGCTGTCCGTAGCAGTCGTTCAGGTCCACGGCCTGGGCCGCCGCGAGGAACTCCACCGCGAGGATCTTGGTGTTGTTGCTGAGTACGCGGCGTGCGTTGCGCGCGGAGATCAGACCCATGCTGACGATGTCCTGGTTGTCGCCGTTGGAGGGGACGCTCTGGGTGCTGGCTGCGCCGATGGTTCGGTTCTCCGCGACCAGGGCGGTGGCCGGGTACTGCGCTCCGGCGAAGCCGCTGTTGAGGCCCGGCTCCCCGGCGACGAGGAACTCCGGGAGCCCGTAGCTGAGGTGCCGGTTGAGCAGACGGTTGCTCTGACGCTCCGAAAGCACGCCGAGCTGCGTGAGGGCGATCGTGGTGAAGTCCATGACGAACGCGACGGGCTGGCCGTGGTAATTGCCGCCGTGGAAGACCTCCTTACCCGGGAAGAACAGCGGGTTGTCGGTCGCGGAATTGAGTTCGATGCTCAGCGTGTTCGCTGCGTGCCGCAGGGTGTCACGCACGGCGCCGAGGACCTGGGGGATGGCCCGCAGGGTGTAGGCCTTCTGGAGGTAGACGTCGGTGCGGGTCACGTCCTCGCCCAACCGCTTCTTCTCCACCTCCTCACGGATCTCGGAGTGGGGAGCGGCCCGCCGGCTGTCGGAGAGCAACGTTCGCAGGTTGGCCGCCGAGTCGATCTGACCATGGTGCGGGCGAGCCAGTTCGTGGCCTTCGGGGAGGAAGGGGCTTGTGGAGCAGCGCAGGGCCTCCAGCAGCAGGGCGGAGACGATCTCCGCCTGGCGGAGCTGGTCGAGGGCGCGGCCGACCACGAGCGACCCCAGTCCCGTCATCCCGGACGTGCCGTTGATCAGCGCGAGCCCTTCCTTGAACCGCATCTCAAGCGGCTGGATGCCCCGTTCGCGCAGCACCTCGCCGGTCGGGACGCGCCGGCCGTCGCGCAGTACATACCCCTCACCGATCACCGTGATGGCGATGTGGGACAAGGTCGCCAGGTCACCGCTGGCGCCGAGTGAACCGATCTCGGGGATCGCGGGAATGATGCCCTCGTTCAGATAGAGCGCCAGGCGCTCCAGTACCTCGGGCCGCACGGCGGAGTACCCGCGTGAGAGGGCGTTGAGCCGGGCGGCCAGGATGGCGCGGGCCTCGTCCTCGGCGAACAGCGGGCCGACGCCCGCGCTGTGGCTGCGGATGAGGTTCGTCTGGAGCTCCACCTCCTTCGAGGGCTCCACCTGCATGTAGATCATCTCGCCGTAGCCGGTGGTCACCCCGTATACGGAGGCGCCCTGCTGGATGATGTCCTCGAACTGCTTGCGGCTGTCCGCAGCCTTGGTCAGCACCCTGGAGCTCACGGCGCACGGTGCGTGCTCCTCCGCGATGCGCCGCACCTCGTCGATGCCAAGGGTCTCCCCGTCGAACGTGACAACGGCTGCTGTGGTGTCGATGGTCATGGCGTACGTCTCCTTGTGTCGGTCGGCCCGGTGGCTGACTGCGTCACGCCTGCCGACTCGGCCGGCTGAGGGCGTGACGGGCGGCACCAGTTGGAAGACCTGGCCGGCAGGCTCCGATGCCGCCATTCCATTCGACCAGTGGGACATCCGTGCTCGGTATGGACGCAGGGTCATTCCGGAATGTACTTCGGGGCATACCGATACGGATGAATGGACGTTCCCGGCCGACTTCGGGGCGTATCCCATTGCCTCGAAGGGCACTTGGGATGTCTCCTTTTCCTGTGGGCCACCCGCCCCTACCTGCCCGAACACCCTTCAACCTCATTCCGGCGGGCGTCCTTTGGGCATGAGAGGGCGAACTTCCCGCTGTTGTCCCGGTACTGACGGTGGGCAAGGATGGATCCGGAGTAAAGCTATTTCTTGGCAGGGTCTGCGTCGGAGCCGCTCCAGAATTGACGGCGCACGTGACAGTCGGCGCTTTAAGAAACCCATTTCCCCCCTCCCCGGCCTTGCACCGGGGCTGGTGAACTTGCGAAAAGGAGGAATCAGAACAATGAAGCCCAAGGTCAACGACCGGTTCGACAAGGACGCACCTGTCGACGAGGTGATGCACAGCCTCGACGAGAACGGCTATGCCATCGTCGAGAACGTGCTCCCGCATGAGACGGTGGACGCCCTGCTGAGCGAGATGGAGCCCTGGATCGAGGCCACACCGTTCGGGCCGGACGCGTTCGCGGGCCAGCGGACCAAGCGGACCGGAAGTCTCGTCGCGCGCTCGGCCGCCGCCCGGGACCTGATCGTGCACCCGCTGTGCAAGGGGGTGGCACGCCAGGTACTCAAGTCCTCCACCGAGTTCCAGCTCTCGCAGACCCAGCTCATCAGCGCCTACCCGGGCTCCGTCTCGCAGAAGCTCCACAAGGACGAACTCGTTTGGGACTTCTTCCCCTTCGCGTCGGACCACCACGTGATGTGCCAGTTCTTCTGGGCGTTCACCGACTTCACCAAGGAGAACGGGGCCACCCGCGTGGCCCCCGGCACTGATGCGATCGACGCCGACGACGTGAGGGAGGAGGACACCATCCCCGTCGAGATGAGCAAGGGATCGGTGTTCATCTTCAACGGGAAGGTGGTGCACGGAGGCGGCACCAACCGCTCGGACCAGGTGCGGCAGGGACTGATCCTCAGTTACTGCGCGGGCTGGGTTCGTCAGGAGGAGAACCAGTACCTCGTTGCCCCTCCGGAACTGGCCCGCACCTTCTCCGAGGACGTCCTCAAAATGATCGGCTACCAGCAGGGCTGCTTCGCCATGGGCTACGCCGGGGACATCGAGGAGCCGATGAATGTTCTCTTCGGCCGTAAGGCGGCAACCCCGATCGTGCCCTCGGATGCGACGCGCACCGCTGCCAACGACACGGCGCGGCGATGGAGCCTGGACGTGGCCGAGCGCACCGTCTGAGACCGCCCGCCCCACCCGGGCCGGCCGGCTGTCGGCCCGCCGGCGGTGGGCGGCTCCCGCCCACTCACCACTTCCCGCCCACCGATGCGTTCCGGCACGTAATCCGGCTCCGAAACCGGTCGGTGGTCACGACGAGGTCCGTACTGAACTGAGAGGTGACGATGACGTCCATGCAGGAAGAACCTGTATCGGTCATGCCGATCATGAACATGGTCTACGGCCTGTGGGTGTCCCAGACGCTCGTGACCGCGCACGAACGCGACGTGTTCGGGCGCTTCGCCAAGCGCCCGGGCATGACGCCGGCCGAACTGGCCGGCGACATGGGCCTGGAGGAACGCCCGGTCGAGCAACTGGTCACCGCCTGCGCGGGGCTGGGCCTGCTGGAGCGTGACGGCGAGGGGTACCGCAACACGCCGATGACCCACCGGTACCTGCTTCGTGGAGGTGAGGACTACGTCGGCGGCTGGGTGGAGATCGTCTCGCGCCATGACTACCCCGGCTGGCTGCGGCTGGACGAGGCGCTGCGCACGAACCGCCCGACCGCCTGGGACAGCGAACAGCGTGACTCGTTGTTCGACGATGAGAACCCCGTGGTCGTGGAGTCGTTCTGGGAGGGCATGAGCGCGATTTCCAGGCCCACGGCGCGGGCTTTGGCGGACGCGGTCGACCTGTCGGGCGACCTGTCGCTACTGGACGTGGGAGGAGGGGGCGGAGCCTACGCGATCGAACTGAGCCGGGCGTACCCGTCCCTGCACGCCACGATCTTCGACCTTCCCTTCGTGTGCGACCTGACGCGTAAGAAGGTCGAGCAGGCGGGCTTCGGCGACCGCATCTCCTTCGCCGCCGGCGACTTCTTCACCGACCCGCTGCCCACCAACCAGGACGCCGTGCTGCTCTCGATGATCCTGCACGACTGGGACGTCGATCAGTGCAAGAGGATCCTGCGCAACTGCTACGAGGCACTCGCTCCCGGCGGGCGCCTGCTGATCAGCGAGCTGCTGGTTGCTGACGCCAAGGACGGCCCGCTCGACGCCACGCTGATGAGCTTGTCCATGCTGGTAGAGACCTTCGGCCGCAACTACACCGGGGCCGAGTACCGCGACTGGCTGCTGGAGACCGGCTTCACCGACGTCGAGATACGCTCCTTCGCCGCACCGGCCGCCAACGGAGTCATCGTCGCCCGGAAGCCGTGAGCGCACTGGGCTGCGGGTGGCCCGTGGCCCGATCGCCCCGCGGGTGAGGGACGTGGCCCGCACCCGCGGGGCGGGTCAGGGTTCGATCCGGGCCGTCGAGCAGCGGAGCTCGCGCGAGAGCCGCGGGCCTGCGGGGCCTCTGGTAAAGACGGTTCTCCTGGCGATAACCCATCTGCCAGGGGCTCCATCCGGCTGTCGCGCCGATGGCCGAGCCCACGTGGCAATCAACGCAATCAAAGATAGGGCGTACTCCTCCCGCCGCAACCGCCGCTACCTGCGACGACGCCAGATCAAGCACACGATCCCCGAACCGAAGAACCAGCGGGCCAACCGCTACCGCCGCGGCAGCATGGGCGGTCGGCCCGTCGGCTTCGACAAGACGATCTACAAGCGCAGGAACGAAGTGGAGCGAACGATCAATGCGCTGAAGAACTCCCGGGCCGTGGCCACGAGATTCGACAAACGCGCCTATGTCTTCCACGGCACCGTCACCGTGGCGTCGATCCGCCTTTGGCTCAAGCCGTGATCGCTTGGGCTTCGTGACAAGATCTGGGCGTGACGACGTTGTTCCTGACGGTTGGCCTGCCCGGGGCCGGAAAGACCACGAGAGCTCGACAGCTAGCCAAGGAGCACAACGCGCTGCGGCTGACGCCGGATGAGTGGATGCTCCCGCTGTACGGCGATCTGCAGCCGGCCGGGAAGCGCGATGTGCTGGAAGGACGGCTGCTTTGGCTGGGTCTGGAGGCGCTGAAGCTGGGAACGAACGTGGTCCTGGACTTCGGATGCTGGTCTCGTGACGAGAGGTCCGCGATCCGCTGGTTGGCAATGTCTGTGGGTGCGTCCTGTCAACTCGTGTACGTGCCGGTGGACCATGAGACCCAACGTGCTCGGATCGCCCATCGCCAGTCGACCACCCCTGATCAGACCTTCGTGATGAGCGAGACGGACCTCTTGCACTGGAGGACGCTGTTCGAGGAGCCCGACGCCACGGAACTCGATGGACATGAGGTAGGAGGTCCGCCTCCTGGGTGCTCAGGATGGCTGGAGTGGGCCGCCGACCGGTGGCCATCGCTCGCGTGACCGTCCGGCCAACCTTGGTGCCGGCAAGTAACGCAGCCGTGCCAGGAGCGCCGAGCCCGGAAAGATCCGCCGGACAGGCCCTAACCCCGCCACCGCACCCCGTGCCACCGCCGCAGCCGGTGGATCTCCCACCAGGCCAATGCCGTCACCGACACCGGGCCACCGAGGAACGCGCAGACCGCGAGCGGCACCGGGCCCGGAGGCAGGCCACCCGCCGACAGGCCGAGCAAGGCGAACACCCAGACCAGGACGGTGGTGACCAGCGCGGGCAGCGCCGCGTGCAGGGCGGACAGGTTGAAGGCGTGGCGCAGTGCCGGACCGGAGGCGAAGCAGAGGAAGAAGATCACCCACCAGAACGCTGCCCAGCAGATGAACATCACGGACACCCAGAGAAGCAGCCCGAACAGCCCGTTGGCGCTGCTGGGCAGCAGTCCCATCCCCTTGCCCGCGGCCGTGAACAGCAGCGGCACCAGTGTCCAGGCGCCGAAGTACCACAGGGCCGACCGGCCGGCCGGCCACAGCTGCGTCCGCATGGTCCGCCGTGTCCCGGGCCTGGCCGCCCAGAAGAGCAGCGCCACTACCACCGCCGCGCTCAACAGCGCCAGCCAGGGCGCGAACAACAGCCGTTCCACGAACTGCTTCTGCGCGTCCGCCACATCCTGCCAGCCACCGAACACGGCCAGCAGCACCCCCGAAATGACGAGGGCCGTCCAGGCCCGCACCCGCTGTACCCAGAAGACCTCGGGATCCTCGACCTGCCTTGCCTGGCGTACGGGGAAGACCCGGCGTGCCATGCGGCGGGCCGTACGGGCCAGTTGGTAGCCGACCAGCAGCGGCACGGTCAGCCACCACAGGCACGGGAGGAGCAGCATCAGCAACACCCCGGGGGACCTGCGCCCGCCGCCCTCTCAACACCTCATCCAGCGGCGGCCATTCGTCCTCACGCAGCCGTCGCCACAGCGGCGTGTACGGCCGCGGCGGGTCGCCCGCGGGCCGCGGCTCGCCGTATGGCGACCGCCTGGACGGGCGGGGTGGGTCGATGCTCATGGGCGTCCCTTCCACGGTCCTGGAAAGGGACGAGACCCGGCCCGGCCACGGTTCCCGACCGTAAACCCCGTGCTGTCGGGGCGCGCCGCGCCGGCCCCGGCACCGGGCATGAGGCGGCCCCCGGTCCATGCGGATCAGGAACCGGGCCATACACACGGCATCCCGAACACCTCGGCGCCGGGCCTGAACCGCCACGCCCCCGGCGCCTGATCGACCACGCCGCTGATGTCCCAGCCGAGGATGACCGGCGGCCGGCCGATCAGCGGGAACTCGCCGGCGCGCAGGCGCGCCTCCAGCAGGTTCAGCCCGATCGCGACACATCCGCCCATACCTTGACAGTCTCGCCCGTGCACCGAACCCAGCCGCCCCGGCCGGCCCCGGACGACCGCCCAGCTCCCAGAACCGACACCCCGCCACCCGCTATGACGTCGGCAAGACCCTCAAACGCCCCGCGAGCATTACCGAACGTGACGAACGAGGTTAAGGATCAAAAAGGTGAGTGCCTGTGCGAGAACCTCCGGTCTGGGCCGGAGGCAGCGCTGCGGCCTCTCAAAGCAAGGGGCGGCGCCTCACGGCGCGAACACCGAGAGGACGGCCTCGGCTCTCCCCGGCCGCCCACACCGACGGGCCGGGACACGGGTTTCCGCCTGCGTCCCGAACCCGCGCACCCACCGTCCGCTGGGCACCCGTGACCCAGCGGATCTTGACCGCGCCCTGTGACATGGCCTCCGCAGGGGTTTTGCCGCACTCCGGCGTTTGCACCAGGAACCACCACTGGTCGGCGGAGCGTCCCTTTCCGGGGCAGGAGATGCCCGAAGAGCCGGGCGAGGCACTGAAAGGGGAGACGCCGATGGGTCTGGCGGTGTTCCTGGTGATCGGTCTGAGCGCCATGGGGTACGGCGTATATGAGGCCCTGCTCCACTACAGGTTGCGGCGTCACGGGATCCGCGCCAGGGGCCTGGTGGCCCGCTACGAGTCGAGTTCCGGCACAGGAGGAAGTGGCCCCACCCAGCACGCGGTGGTCGAATTCGTCGACGACCAGGGCTATATCCGCGAGTTGCGGGTCCAGGGAACGGGACGCTCGGGCCTGCGCGTGGGGGGTCCGGCCTCGGTGATCTACCTTTCCGGCGCCCCGGAGACCGCGCGGATCGACATCGCCTGGAGAAGCCTGAGGAGGATCGTGCCGATCCTCGCGTTCGGCTGTCTGTTCGCGGGCCTCGCGCTCTGGGAGCTCGTCCGCCGCTGAGCCGACGCTCAGGAGCAGTCTGTTCGCGTCGCACAGGAGGCGCGGCGCCCCATCACCTCGGAGGACTTCGAATCGGCAGAGGCGCGCCAGAGCGTGCGGCTGGATTCCGGGGATGCCTTGGTGGTGCGCTGCGGATGGGCCTACGCCATCGACCCCGACCGGCCGATGCCGGGCATCAGCCTGGACGCGGTGCGGTGGCCGCACCGGCGCGGTGCGTCCGTGAACACCGACGACCTGGGCGATGCCCACCCGCCGCTGCATCCCGCCCTCCCCGGCTCTCTGCACCGGGTCGCGCTGCCGCTGTTGGGCATGCCCCTGAGCGACGTCGCGGAGCTGACGGAACTGGCCGCCGTCTGCTCGGAGTTGGACCGCTATGCCGTCCTGCTCACGGCGACAACGCCTGGTCCTACAGCAAGAACACCTGGCGCCAGACCTGCCACGACTTGAGCATCCGACCGCGCTGGACCCGGCCCTGGCGCCCCCAGACCAGCGGCAAAGTCGAACGCTTCCACCGCACCCTGCTCGACGAATGGGCCTACCACCGCCCCTACACCTCAGACGCCGAACGACAGGCCGCGTTCCCCGACCGACCCCACACCGGAATCCGTGGCCACACCCCAGCCAGCCGCGTCACCAACCTGTCCGGTCAGCACATCTAGGGCGTGTTTTGAATGTGCTGGTCACAGCTACTCGTTGATGGCCGCGACGGTCAGTGTGGCCTCTTAGCGGACTGCGCGTTTGTCGAATCTGGCAGTAACAGCCCGGTTGCACTTGAGGCGGTTGATGCCGCACTCGCCTCCGTGCCATGGGTGGTGTATTGGCGGGATTGTCGCCGAGGTCATGAAGGGGTGAGCGGAAGCTCGTAGTCCATGGTGTGTGCGGTGATGCGCAGTCCGGCCAGCGGCAGTGCTTGGCGTACCGCGGCGTCGTCGAATTCCCAGATGGTCAGTTCGGTGACCTCGGGGTGGTCGCGCCGCAGGCGTGTGACGAGTTCCGCGATGAGCGCGGCGAGGGCGCACGGCTCGGCGTTCTCGTGGCGGATCGACTCCCCGGCATTGATGTGGGCCGCGTGCCCGTCAATGACGGCCGAGACCTCTGCGTCCGCAGTCGCCAGCGTGAGGTGCGCGGGCAGTTGGTGGACTTGCACATCGGGCAGCCCACCAGGGGGCTGCCATGTGGCTGGCTCGGTGCTCCAGTAACGGGCGTATTCGCCGTGTCCGTGCGCGTTCAGCGCGGTCGCCGCCTGGCCGTCGGGCCCGGTGTCCCGACCGACCCACCGCAGGGTGCGGTAGCCGGCGGCGCGGGCCTCGTCCGCGGCCCGGCGGTACAGGCCCGTGACCATCTCGAACTCCTCGGCGGTCGGCGGGAGCAGGTCGTAGTAGCCGGTTTTGAGACGGCGGACCTCGCGTGGCACGTACATTGCCTGCACTCGCGCAACCCGCTCGTGGTCCGGGTCCTCGTATACCCATGCCCAACCCAGCAGCGCCCCGTCGCGGCGGGCCGCGACCGCGCCGATGGTACGGGGCCGGCCCTGGCCGCCGGTTGGCTCGGGCTCGTCGTCCGCCGTGTAGGGGGGCTCGCCGGCCGCCGCGTACATTTCTCCGATCACGTGCTCGTCCGCATCCGGCCGGTCGTCCCACTCAAAGAACAGTTCGGAATGCATGTCCGAAGGGTACGACTGCACGACCGACGGACCGCGAGAACCGCGGCAGCCGACCCGGCACCTTCGAAAATGATCGACGAGGCACTGCTGGCCAACGCCGACACAACACCCGACGAGAAGGCACACGCGGCCCCGGAGCCGGACGACACAGCCGAAAACGACCGGAGAGCCGACGTGCGAGCCCGACTTCTGCGGTCACTGCAAGACGACTGAACCACGTGCGGTGCCGTCCTCCTGCTGCTTCCCTGACGAGAAGTTCCGGCTCGCCGTCCACTGACCGCATGCTGGCTCGGCCCTGGATATCCCGGGCCGACAGAGCCCATACGGCGTCTACAGCCTCCCACGATGCGCTGTCGTCAGGAGGCGTCGGACCGATCGCACCTGGCTACCTCGTGACGGACGTGATGAGGGCGTGCAGCGGTTCGGTGAGTTCGGGGTGGTCGCCGCGGGATGTGGACTGGAGGAGGTCTGCTGCAACGACGAGCAGTGCGGTGTGGCCGGCAGGACTGTCCAGGATCGGGAATTCGGCGCAGATGCGGGCGGCGGTCTGTGGGGCGAGGAGGGAGTAGGCATACAGCAAAGCTGGGTCGTAGCCCCCCGGCGCCAGCCCGAACCCTTCGAAATCCAGCAACGTCGGCCCACTCACGGTCAGGTTGGCGAAGTGGCAGTCGCCGTGAGCCGTAGCCCAGTCGATCTCGGCCCGGCCGAGGGCCCCCGGACGCCTTCCACGTCGCCGTCCTGGAAGCGAAGGTGGGCGCCGAACATGTCCGCCGCGACCACGATGGCCATGGACACGGCCGATTGCCCCGGGAAAGTCTCGTCCTCGTTGAGCCCCAGGAGCTACACCCCGTGTGATGCGGCCGGTTGACCAACACATTGTCCGTCAGGCCAGAGTCCGGACCCACCTCCTCGATCCATTCCAGCAGTACTTCGCGTCCTCGTCACTGCCCAGCCGGGTCGCGGCGGTGACCTCCAACTCCACTGCGGAGCACGATCCTCGTGCTCCGCAACGGGCAACCTCAGCTCAAGGAAGCGAGGGCTTCCTGAGTCATTTTCACTGCAACCTCACTGAGAGCCGTACGAGTGGACTGGTCCAGGTAACCTGCAATGCGACTTGTGAGAGCCCTCAGCCGTCCAGGTTCGGGGTTACTGGACGTAGCCTCTTCATTCAGTTCTTGGGCATCGCGCTGCATGTCGACCCGAACATTTCCTTCCACTGGAAGGGTCCCACTAATCTCACCGATAAGAGCGGCGAGCTGAATGAATTTAGCCGTGTCAACACCTTCTGAATTATTCTGCGTGAAGTTGGTCTGTTCGCCAATCACTGCCCCCTTCACGTTTGACAGATAGTTGTTATAAACGGTGCCCGTCGTCGCTGGTGATGTGTACTCTTCGATTGTCTTATCGCTTTCTGCGCAGTCTATGCCAAGTGCCGTGAGTCGAGGATTGGGGATTCCGTCGCCCGGCCGCCCGGGGATGTGTTCGGCTAGCCCCTTCTCATGCAGGAAGGCGTACGCGTATTCGAGGTCCCCTTCCGTGATCTCCTCACCATGAAATACCAAGGTTCCAAATAGTTCCCTGCGCCACCGGAGAATTCCGCCAAGCGTCTTGCCCCCCTCCATGAGCCAGTCCTCTCTCGCCCTATTCCACCTTGCATCCCCTGTATCGATCTCATAAAGCCAGCGAACAAGGGATTGACGTACATACTGTGAACGGCGTCGGGGCTGCCTCATCTCCATGTGAGGCAGTCTAATGAGGTTGCAGCTGCGTGGGGGAGGGATTTGGAGAAACTCCAGGTATGAGGATCGTGGCTTCGGAGCGGTGCGGATGGGTTTCGTCCGTCGCGGATGTGACGCCAGTGGCGCACAAAGCCAGCCGATGCTGCGTTCGATTGTCCAGTGCCACGCAACTGATAGATGGGTCGTCGAACGGAGCCTCGCGCGGATTGTCCACTTCCGGTGTTCCGGTGACAATCGGCCAGTGTTGCCGTGTTCGCGGATGAACGGAACGACTCTGGTGAGGCGCGTCAGTGAAGGATAGGGGGAACTTCTCTGCGTTACACCATTCGCCCAGGTCGCCGAAGCCTGCCCCGCAGGGGCCATCGTGGGCATCGCCACGATGAGAGCGCTCCTCATGGGCACTAGGACTGCATCTGCAAGCGAGAGGCCCGATCGTCGATACGAAGTGCGCAACGACGTTCTTCGCGGCAAAGGCGACTACTTCGAAGTCCAGGACGACTGCAAGGACGGGTATGCCGTCGCGGCCCTCTGGCAGGTTGGTCTGCCCTGCGGCTGGGGTCAGCCGCCCTGCCCTCCCAGGTTCCTGATCAACAACAAGGGCAAGGGCACGATGGTCAGGCACAGGATCCACTGGGAGGAGGACGTGCCCACCCTCTACAGGGCGTGCACGATCAAGAAGGACCTCACGCCCATCAAGTGCTCTGAGGCAGGTCACGCCGTGACGTAGGCCGGATCGTCGTCCTCGGCCAGGGATGCGTCGCCGAGTGACGCCGCGGGACCGTAAGCACGTCAGCCCCGGTCGGACCCGTTGGATCCAACAGGTCCGACCGGGGCTGACGTGTGCGGTCAGGTGAGGCCGGCGGAGTCATGCAGCCGAGCTTCAAGCGGGAGTGGCGGGCCAGGCGCACCTTCGCCGCGGCGAACGCCCTCGCTGATCGAGGCCCAGGACCCGGTGCCCATTGCCGAGGGGCGGCGGTTCAGTCGACGGCGTGCGGTCAAGACCGGGCTGAAGCCGAGCCGCGCGGGTTGAGTGTGTGCGGCTGCTGGCCGGTGGACTCGGCCGCCAGGTGGAGCGATTCCCCGACCGCGTCTTCGCGTTCGACGAGTTCGGCCCGCTCGGCATCCGCCCCACTGCCGGGTCGTCCTGGGCCGAGCAAGGACACCCGGAGCGGCACCCCGCGACCTACCACCGCACCCACCGCGTCCGGTACTTCCACGGCTGTTACTCCGTCGGCGACGACACCCTGTGGGGCGTCAACCGCCGGAAGAAGGGCGCCGCGAACACCCTGGCCGCGCTGAAGTCGATCCGCGCGGCCCGCCCTGACGGCGCCCCCATCTACGTCATCTTGGACAACCCATCCGCCCACAAGGGCGACACGATCCGGCGCTGGGCGAGGAAGAACCGGGTCGAGCTGTGCTTCACCCCGACTTACGCGTCCTGGGCCAACCCGATCGAGGCCCACTTCGGGCCACTGCGGCAGTTCACCGTCGCCAACTCCCACCACCGCAACCACACCCTCCAGACTCGCGCCCTGCACGCCTACCTGCGCTGGCGCAACACCAACGCCCGCCATCCAGATGCCCTCGCGGCCCGGCGCCGCGAGCGAGCCCGCATCCGCAGCGAGAAGGGCGCCTGCGCTGGGGCGGACGACCGGCGAAAGTCGCGTGACCCTACCAATGGCACCGGCGACACTGACGCCATGACTGGTTCTGCACTGCCTCAACTGCTTCGACCGCGTGCCCTGAGGCCCGGAGATCTCGTTGTCATCGCATCGCTGTCCGGTCCGCTGCCAGCCGCTTACGAGACCAACGTCGAGCAGACGGTGGTTGTGCTTGAGCGGATGGGCTTCCGCGTGCGTCGGGCTCCGCTACTCGAAGTAGGACGCCGCCATTGGTGGAGCGCGGCCACGCCGGCGGAGATCGCCGGGGAACTCAATGATCTTCTGCGTGATCCTGAGGTGCGCGCGATCGTCGCGAGTGACGGCGGCCAGTCGGCGCTCGGCTACCTTGACCTGATCGACGTCGAGGCGATCAGGGCCGACCCCAAACCGATCCTCGGCTACAGCGACATCTCGCTGCTGCATCTGGTGCTCTATGCGCGCACGGGTCTGGTCGGGTTCCATGCCGACATGGCCGTCCCTGGCTTCGGCGGAACTTGGCAGTCTGCGCCCGTGGCGCGCCAGGCGAAACTCGCGAAGCTCTACTCCCGGTTGCTGACCGGTACCGAGGCAATCGGTGCGCTGCCTGCGAGCCCGTCGTGGGAGTGCTGGCGTCCTGGTCGTGTCGAAGGCCGGCTGATCGGCGGGGTGATCAATCGCATCGTGCTGGCGCAGGCGACGCGTTTCGCGCTGCCGCTCGAATGGTTCGACGGTGCGGTGCTGTTCTGGGAGGAGATGGGCGGCCCGGCATCGTACGTGTGGAGCTATCTGCAGGTGATGCGACACTGCGGCATCCTCGATCGGATCTCCGGCATGGTCGTGGGCGTTCCGCACGAGATCAGTGGACTTGAGCCCGGCGCGTCTCCTACCCTGCCCGAGATCGTCCTCGACGTCCTCGGCGACCGTGACATCCCGGTCCTGGGCAACGTCGAGTTCGGGCATGCCGGCCCGAATCTGCCGATGCCGGTCGGCATCCGCGCCGGCCTCGATGCGCAGCAGCGGACGTTGTCGCTGCTCGAACCGGCAGTAGGGCCGCACGCGATGACGGGACCGGTCAGCTGAGCACCCCGGATCAGTGAGCCGACGGCCCCCGGCAGCACCCCCTGGGGCAACTCGCACTTTGGTGACGGCCGCCCCGACTCGCTTGTTCGGCCTGTAGGAGGGGCCATGAACACCTGGTGGCTCGTGTTGATCTAGAAGCTCAGCTCCTGACGTCAGGGATCACCAACCCGGTGAACGTATGCGGTCACAGCAAGAGCGACATCAGTCGAGGCCCCGACCGCCGCTTCGTCGAGTAAATAAGTCTCTTATGATCGACTGATAGCTTCTCGCCATGTTCTTCCCGGTCGCCTTCCTTATCGGCGTTCTGGGTGGTGTTGCCCTCTGTGCGGTGACCACCCGGCGCAGAAGTCCTCGGCAGATGTCGCAGCGGGTCGCCCTCGGGCTGCTGTGGTTCTGGGCAGCCTGCGTCGTCTACTTCACCTTCGGGACCCCCTCCGGCGGCGGCCAGGCTCTCAATCTGAAGGCGCTGGACCTGACCAATGCGGCGGACATCAAGGACGCCGTGCTGAACGTGCTCATGTTCGCCCCCGTCGGCCTCCTGCTAGCCCTGCTCCCGGTGCGCTGGTACCAGGCCACCCTCTTCGGATTCCTCGGCTCCCTCACGATCGAGGTCACCCAGTACCTGACCCGATCAGGACGCAGCGCCGACATCAACGACCTCACCAGCAACACCCTCGGTGCACTGATCGGCTTCTCCTGCACCGCCGCAGTCCTCGCCCTCGCCAGACATAGCTCTCGCATCCGTGGCACCACAGTTGACTGCTGAATCGACTGGGGAACCCGAGTAACACCGGGGAAAATCGCTGATCCCCATCAGCATCCGCCTGACGGAGGCCAAGGTCGTCCTGGGCCAGGTGCTGGCCGGCTCAGGAACGCTGCCCGAGGTGGAGCACTTCGCCCGCAAGTTGCGCAGAGCCGGAGTTGGTGCGGTAGCTGCCCGCTCCTGAGGCACCGGTGGAGGCGGAGCGTTCAGCCGGTGCCGGGGCCAGCTGGCGCCGGCAGGGGGGCACGGCGGAGGTCGGCATAGGCGCGGACCGTGACGCCGGCTTCGCCGGGCGTACGCCAGGGGGCGGACGGACCACTGGAGAGCCACAGTCCGCCGAGCGCTGCTGCCGCTTCGATGGCGGTCGCTTCGTCAGCCGCGGTGATGTCGATGACGACAAGTCCCGGCTCGCTCAGGTGCTCTTCAGAGATCTCACCGAGGCGGCAGTCCTGGGACGATTGAAGCTGCGTCTGCCGAGCCACGCCTGCGCCAATTGTTCCCTTTCCTCAGCCACGGTTGCCTCACCTTTCACCGCAACACCGACTTTCCGTGGAACAACGATCTCCCGTTCATCGCTTGCACCACGCCCGTGCTCCGTTTGCCGCCTTACGCGCACAACCGACTTTGAGAGCAACCTCCGTTGCGCACGGAGCGGGAGGACCTACGCCCCAGATGCTTCGTATGCCACTGATGCGCCCTGCTCACGGCCTTCCACCCGCACCAGGATGAAGGCAAAAAAGAGGCGCAACACAGCGCCCGTAGGCAGCTCACGGCAGCCAGCCCCCTATCCAGAGGAGTCCTGATGAACTGCATAGTCAAACGTGCCGTCGCCACCCTGGTTGCCGCTACGGGACTGGGCCTGGCCATGCCCGCAGTCGCCGCTGCCGAGGCACCGGCCGGGCTCCCGTCGGCGCGCCATGCGAGCTGCCCCTTCCACCGCATCGACATGGGTAGCGGCGGGCACATCATTTACAGCGAGTGCCACCTCTCCTCGGGAGTCCAGGTCTGGGGCACCATCTGGGACGACAAGGCGGACGGCCACTGCGCCATGGTCGAGGTGAACTTCAACCATGGCGGCTACCGGTACATGAAGGTGTGCGGCAAGGGCAATCACAAGGACTTCCACTGGTCGCAGGGCGGCGCGACGGACGCCTACGTGACAGGGCGCATCGTCTGACCCTGGTGCGGTCGATCCCGCTCCTGGCGGGCCCCTGGGGTGAACTGGTCAGAACCATGGGCCTGTTCTGTCTCGCTGGTCAGCGGACGGCTGACCAGTACACCGGCTACGGATCACACTGGGGCGCATCACTCGCCCATTGGGAGTCCACCACTCAGCGAGGCGCAGATCGCCGGCACCGGACTGTCGGTGCCGAACCGGCCGGGCGAGCGGCTGCTGCACCGCCTGGCTCTCGCGGACGTCGGGGTCAATCTGGAGGCGGCCGGGCGCAGGGCGCTCACCGAACGGGAGGTGCACGCGACCGAAGCCGTCGACGGCCCAGCCCCTGGCGGAGCCCGGCGTACCCAATGTGCCCATCGGGGCCCGGCACGGGGGCCCGATCGCCATACCGGTCGGCGCCCACGCCGTGCACTGGCCGGACCTCATGGCGGTGCTGCCCGACGGCCGTCTGGTGGCCGTTGAGGTCGAGTTCACGCCCAGGCCGACCGCCGGGTGCTCTACCTGGGAACGGAACCGGTCGTGTGCCAGCTGCAGGGGCGGGCCGGCCCGGAGGGCTGGACCGGCGGCGTGGCCCAGGAGGTGGGCCTGCTGCCATCCAGCGGAGCCGCCCCGGGCCCCGGCGACCTTGTTGTCGTTGCCGCGGCTTCGGCAGCGAAGCCGGCGAATCAGGTGCCAGGTCGCGTAGCGGTGCAGGATCTGCCACCCGTCAAGGGCGACGTGGGAGACGACGAGGTCCTTCACGTGCTGTTCGAGGCAGAGCATCTGCTCGTCCCTGGGCGGTAAGGCGCCTGCAGCCACCGGCAGGTAACGCCCGACGAGCAGGACCAGTGCAACAGGTGTTGCACTGTCACCGGCGCGAGTGATTTAAGCGGGCCGACGGGCCTCCGGCCCTTCGCGTTAGGGGCCTATGCTCGAACTGTCTTCGGCGATATCACCAGAGCTTCGCGCCGCGCATGAGGCCGCAACAAGGCTGGTGGCAGAGCTCGGGAAACCCTGACTCAGCTGGCCGGAAGTTTGGCGATGGCCGCTTCGATATGCCGGTCGACCAGAGCGGGCGCGCCCACGAGCATCACCAGCACGTTGCTGCGGCGGACGGCGGCCGTCTTCAGCACCTGCGACCCTCCTGGGCCGGTGAGCGTGGTCGTGTAGGCGTAGGCATCTGGCCCAGGGCTGGGTGCGTCGTCCTTGCGCACGGTCACTGTGAGAGGGGTGTTGCCAGAGGTCATGGTGTAGGTGGGGCAGGACGTCTGAGCATGCATGAGCCTGCGCATGCCTGCGGACAGTTTGGATGGTGCATCGCTGTGCAGTTCCTCGCCCAGCGTTGAATCCGCGCCGAACGTGAAGCCGGCGGAGGTCTTCGCCGCGAACTGCACTTCGTCGCTGTGTTTGCCCAGCTCCTGCAAGGCGGGGCAGCCGCTCACACCCATGTCGTCGTAGCGGTGAGGGTCGGCTGCCTTCTCATCGTCGGGGGTCTCGGTCTGCGTGTATCCCGGTCCCAAGTCGTCAGCGGTCAGCAGATAGTGACGCAACTGCTGGCTCTTGACGGGCTTGAGATCTGCAGGGGAAGCCGAGGAGGAGGGAGATCCGGGAGCTGTCGCTCTGGAGCCTGTCGGCTTGGCCTCGTGTTTTCCAGCGGTGGGCTTGCTGCCGCAGCCGGCCGCCAGGGCCAGAATCCCGAAGGCAGCTGCTGCCGCCACCCCGCTGATTCGACGCTGCTTCACTGGCATCGGCTAACCCCCGTTATCGACAATGGACATGACCCTATCGGCAGCCGGTCATCTGGGGTCGCGTAGTCTCGCGGTGTGACGTGATCTTTTCCCTCTCGCCTGCCGAGGTCAACGTCTCCAACGCGGACCGTGGGGCGGTGATCGCGGCGCGGGCCTCGCGCCAGGCACCGCCGGACAGCCGTACTTCCTCCCGCAGTTACATGACCCGGTGGTGATCGGCCAGCGCGCCCGCCAGCTCGGTCACGCTGTCCAACGGCGTCGACGGCCGATTGCGGCCAAGGCCTCCTTGCATGGTACGAGGTCGGCTACTCGCCCAACACGAGCGACCATGCCACCGTCCGCGACTTCATGACCTGCCGCGCCCCCTCCTCACCGAAGAAGGCGTCGGTCGGCTTGAGGTGCCGGCTCCGAGTTGGATCCCGATGCCTGCGGAGCTCGGTCCCGCGAGTCTTCCGCTGCATCAGCACCGAGCAGTCCCTTGTCTGCGGCACGCCAGCCGGCACGCACGTGAGTCCACGGCAGGGAGTCGACCTCGTGCACACGTGAATGCCGGAGTACAGCCCGAAGAGCGATGAGCCCGGGACCGGCTTCCTGACGGACAGGCATCCCACGTTCAAGTTCCGCGGTGGTCGGCAACGATGGGCGGCTGAACGTGAGTTCGCTGCGTGCAGCTCCGATGAGCCACAGCAGAATCCCTTCCCTGAGCGCTTGCGCACACTCAGGGTCGATCTCCTCAGGGCCAAGCGGATTGACGAACTCGAAGCCAAGCCCGCCCTCCGCCAGAGGTTCGAAGTCGATCGTGAACCAGGCAAAGCCGCCCATACAACTGGGAGCGACGTAGCGGACTTGGACGTCTCGGCTTGCTTGGGACGGGAATCGCATGACAGAAGTCTGGCCAGCCGGGTAGCTCCGCTGCAACGGACCATCCCCGCGCGTACGGGGAGCAGCTTCCTAACCTGCATCGTTACCCGCGCAGGACCGGATTATGAACCACTTTCACCAACTCCGACCTTCACGACATAAGGCACCTCACGATGGTGAACAGCCCGCCGAAGGGGACCGATGATGAAGACCCACGATGGTGCGCAGGTACTCGTAGGCGAGGACGAGGACGAGGACGAGGACGAGGACGAAGCCGACGCCGTGCGGCGCCAGCCAGGGGCTGCTGGTGCCCAGCTAGACGTCGGAGGCTCCCTGGCCGGCTGACGGCGGTGCCGGGCGGACGAGCACCTGCTAGGCGCGGGCGGTGGTGAACACCGGGACGCGGCTGCGGCCCAACCGAAGCCGGGGCGTCACAGGGAATCGCGGGTGTCGTCCGGAGGGCCAATGACGGCCCGCTCAGAAAAGGCTCGACGCCGCCCACATGACGAGCGCGTACAGGCAGGTTACGGCGCCGCCCACGACAACGAGACACAGCAACGCACCGATCGGCCACGGTACGGGCGCCTCGGGCTTGGGCGGTTCGACGGGGCAGCAGCTGGAGCAGTGCGGATCAGGCATGGCGCCATCGTTCCGGGGCTGCCACGGAGGCCGGTAGGGCGTGGCGAGGAGAACATATGAACGCCCCGGTCGGCCTGCTCCTCGGCGCTCCGGGCAGTCAGAGGCCGCTGGTGTCCAGCTTGAGGTCGGACGGCTCCGGCAGGCGGACGGTGGTGCCGTAGTAGTGGAGGCCGTCGGCGCGGGACCATCCCCGCTGGCGCGGGGATCGTCCCGCGGTCATTCGCGCCGGGGAACCCGCCACGTGCTGCTCCCCGCACCCGCGGGGATGGTCCCCCAACCTGCCGACGGGTTGTCGAGCGAGCCGAGGTAGGGATCTGCTCCCTGGAGCAGGCCGGAGTGGGGATGAAGCATCACCAATGCCGAAGGCGATGGCTCCGTGCCAAACGGTCCGCATCGGCGGCTTGACTTCCATGCCCTCGCCTCCGGCGGCCGGCGCCAGGCCGCATTGCGGACTACTCCACGAAGCAGAAGGGGGTCTCGGCCGGACGCCTGCGCAGGCTCGTACTTGTGCCCTGAGCGACATTGCCTCGGCGGGCCGGCGCCGCGCGGGTCAGTCCTCGTACGCGTCTGTTTCTCGTGCCCGTCGCTCGTCGAGGCCGCCCGCCCACTGCTGGGCCCAGCTTCTCAAGGCGGTGATGGCGTCATCGGTGAGGCCATAGGCGGCGAATTCCTCGTCGTCGCACCACTCGGCGCCGGCCAGACGGTCGCGCAGGTCATCGAGGCGGAAGGCGTCGCGTCCGTGGCGTTAGCCGGGCTGTTCGAGTTCCGGGCGGGTGGGGTGTTCGGCCGTTCCGGGGGCGATGCCCGCCCCCGGGGAGTCGATTCTCGCTGGCTCGGGGCGGATTTGCTCTGTTACAACCGGTCGCATGGGAATCCGGACCGACGCGTTCATAGCGCCCGAAAAGCCGGTTCTGCTGCCTCGGGAGGCATTCGGTCGCCTTGTGGTCGACCTGGCGCGCGAGCGTGTTGTCCGTACGGGCGTTCACGAGTGGGTCTGACCTGGTTCGACGACCTGTGTTCAAGATCCTTCCCCAGTCACCGAGTGATCGTTCCCCACGATGACTGGGATACCCGGCCCGTCGTCGGATGGGGATCATGTACGTCCGGTCCGGATCGGGAGGGGCTTGAGATGAACCTTGAGGAACTGCGCCAGCAGGCGGTGCGTATCCATGATCTGTACGACGAGATGAACCGCTACGAGCGTGGCTGGGTGTGGACGCGGGAGGAGTTCATGCTCGGCTTCACGGGCGATGTCGGCGATCTGGCCAAGCTGGTGATGGCCGAGGAGGGCGCTCGGGAGGTGCCGGGCGGGCGTGCAGCGCTGGAGCATGAGCTCGCGGACTGCCTGTGGTCAGTTCTCATCCTGGCGCATCGCTACGACGTTGATCTGGAGGCGGCCTTCCGCCGCACGATGACCGAACTCGACGTGGCGATCAGCGCTCGTCTCCCGAAGGCCGGGGAGCCGTCGTGACGGCGGCCGGCTCGACCGGTCTCGCGAATGTGCTCAGGGACAGGCGAGGCGGAGCGGCAGCTGTGCTGGGGCTGGTGCTGTCTTCGGCGAAGACCCCAAACGTCTGCGCGAAGATGATCAATGCCCGGGTGGAGTCCGTCGCGGAGAAGCCGGCCTACCGCCGAGCTTTCGCCAAGCGCAGGCGCCTGTTGCCGGCGGAACAGGATTGTCCTGAGTACGTCGCCGGTCTTGGTGTCGCGGTGACCATCTGGACCGTCGCCCAGGCTGCCACGGTGATGCGGCGCCGGCGCCATCGGCGCACCACGGCCGAGCTGCCGCAGATCCCTGAACAAGGCAGCGAGTAACTATTTTTTGTTTCCGGTTTCTAGTTTTTTGATCAGCAACTTTGATGTCTTCAAAGAAAGTCGCCCGAGAGACGACAAAGAAGACCCGACGTGGGCTGGGCGTTTGGCGGTCCTCACGGGCGATGCGCCAAGCACAGTCGCTTGCCAGGCCGGCTCAGGTCGGATCTTCTGGGCTCTCCATCGATCCTCCACGCTGCAGCCGAGCAGGATACAGCGATAACGATCCTCAGACATCCGCCAGTCGCATGAACTCACCGAGCCGCAAGGGCGTGAACATGCAGGTAATGGTGGATAGGACTAACTTACAAGCATGAACACATCCGGCTACGTTCCCTTCCCAGGTTCCGAGTGGTTCAAGAGTGAGCCGAACAGTCCGATCATCAAGATGATGGCAATGCGCCTGGTCGCAGAGGGATGCACAGAATTCGGTCCGGCCGGCCCACCCTCGGCGCATCCTCTTAGTGGACGTCATTGGACGACATACCACCGCGACTCCTACGCCATGTGGCAGCGGATGCTGGGGTACCAGGGCGCGGACGCGGACGGCTGGCCGGGAGCAACGTCCTGGGGCAAGCTCCGAGTTCCCTATTCGGAGTGACGGTCACTCAGCGTGCTGAGCTCCTCGTCCCCCACCCCGCCATCGTGCTCGCCGCGCTGCACCAGTCGACCAGCAGGGTGGCGCGCTGCTCGGACCGGTCGCGCAACAGCCGCTCGTGGATGCGAGCGGCCTCTCCCTTGCCGCGCCAGGGCTCGCGGACCATCACCTCGAAGACGGCGAAGGACCGGCGGCCGTCCTCGGTGGTGAAGTCAGTCGGCAGCGGCCGTGCTCTGGGTCAGCTGGGTGCGGATCTGGTCGATTGCCGTGAGGGCTGAGAGGTCGGTGAGGCCCTCGGTCAGGGGTAGGTGTTCGGTGCAGAACCATTCGGCGTTTTCGGGGTGCCCGGTCCAGTCGTCGGGGTAGTCGACGGTGGAGCGGAAGTACACGACGGAGCACTTGTCGGAGGGGTTGCGCTTCCTGGTTGCCGACATTGCGCAGGCTACGCACTCCGGGGGCATCACGGGCAGGCCTCTCACTCTTTTCGGAACGATGAACGAGCATCGTAGAAGCGATGGTTTGAGCCCCCTCGCCACCCTCTCCTGGACCGGACTTCGCAGTGCGCTCCCCCCGGCCCGCCGACTGCCTCTGCGGCAAAGTCGAGTAGGTCAGTCCTCGTACTCGCCTGTTTCTCGTGCCAGCCGCTCGTCGAGGTCGCCCGCCCACTGCTGGGCCCAGCTTCTCAAGGCGGTGATGGCGTCTTCGAGAGGCCGTAGGCGGCGAATTCCTCGTCGTCGTACCACTCGGCGCTGGCCAGACGGTCGCGCAGGTCATCGAGGCGGCGCCCTTGCTCTGGCTGCCCTCGCGGTCCAAGTGCGCGGGTGGGGCTGGGCACCCGGTCCGGGTATCTGCCGCACGGCATGCCCGGGTCCCCGGAGGCGCTGCGGCGAGCGGCGGGCCGAGCACGACGCAGCCGGCACACTGATCGCGATTCCGTCGCAGCCGGTGCCTGAGCGCCGCGCCGGGCAGGGACACACACGGCATCGTCAAGAAGCGGCAGGCCCCGCCCAAGACGCTGCGCCTGTCCGACCCCGGGTTCCGCGAGATCTTGGCGCACATGCCCGAGTCCGCACCCGCTGATCGGCCTCGGGGCCGGCAAGAAGAAGGTGGCCGTCGACCTGGACGCCGACTCCCCGCACGTCCTGATCTCCGCAGGCAACGGCGGCGGCAAGTCGACCATCCTGCGCACCATCTGCTGCCAGTTCATCCACCACCGTGCGCTCGTGTACGTCCTGGACTTCAAGCGGATCTCCCACACCTGGGCCCGCGGCGTGCCCGGCGTCACCTACTGCCGCGACATCGCCGAGATCCACGACGCCCTCATCCACCTCGCACAGGAAGGACGACGCAGGACCGCCTCGCGGAGCAGCTGGGCGATGACGTCCTCGAAAGGGAGCCATGGCGCGTCGGACCGAGGCTGGTGACCCTCCTCGAAGAGGCCAACGCCACCATGGCGCAGCTCAAGCGGTACTGGGCGAAGATCCGGGAGAGCGGCGACCCGAAGACGTCCCCGGCCGTCGACGCGCTCGCTGAGATCCTTTTCATGGGCCGTCAGGTCCGCCTGCACGTTCTCCTGGTGGCACAGTCCGCCCCCGCCCGCGCCATCGGCGGCCCGGAGACGCGCGAGAACTTCTCCACCCGCAGCCTCGTCCGCTACACCCTCAATGCCTAGCGCATGCTCGTCTCCGAAGCCAGCCCGATCCCGATGCCGACCGAGCACCCCGGCCGTGTCCAAGTCGTCCTGCGCGGCCGGGCTTGCGAAACGCAGGTGTTGAACCTGTCGAACGCGGAGGCCCGCGCGTGGGCGATGTCCGGCGCCCACGCGAGGGGCACGACCGACCCGGCCCTGCAGAAGCCGGCTGCCCCTGCCGCCGACCTCCGCACCGACGCCTGGAGCATCAGCGCCCAGGCTCTCCTGCCCGCGCCCGCCGCCGAACCGGCCACCGACCGGGACTTCCCCACTGACGCCTGGAGCCTCACACCGCCGGCCCCGGCCGCCGCCCCCCCGCGACGCCGCCGGCGACGGCCCCGGCCTCGACGGAAGACCCGGATGACGCCGTGGTCGGACTGCGCAAAGCCCAGCAGGACCGTCTGCCAGAGCTCACGCTCGCCGCCCTGCGCTGGGCACGCGCCAACGACCCGGACTTCCCCGCCTCGGTCGACAAGCGCGGTGCCGAACTCCTTTACCGCGTCGGCAACCTCAAGATGTGGGCCCGCAACCGGCCCCGCGCGGGCCTCCGGCACCCCGACCTCGACTGACCCGCCCGGGCCGTGGCCATCCGCGAAGCGGGCCTGTCCGGTCCAGCCGACAGGGTCCCTCCCAACTGAGCGGCCGGTGTCGTACCCCCTCCGGACCCTTGGCTGAGGTACCTGAGACAGGAGGGCAACGTGGCCGACAGCTCCAGCAGCCAGCGACGCGCGATCGAGAAGCACTTCAGGCAGATCGCCAAGGACTACGAGCGCGCAGCCAAGCAGAACCCGATCCGCGTGCCGATCCAGACGGAGGCATCTGCTGAAGGCGGCGCCGTGCCCGGCCGTGACACCACCGAAGGCGACCCGGTTCTCGCCCGCCTCCTGACGTGGCTGGACGAGCGGGCCCGACAGAACCCCTCGCACTACATCAACGTTGCCCGTTTCATCGAGGACCAGCAGCTGCACGACGAGGACGCGACCGTACTCGCCTTTGAGCTGGAACAGCGCGACTTCGTCAAGGT
The DNA here is from genome assembly GCF_027497495.1 of Streptomyces tubercidicus. Taxonomy (GTDB): domain Bacteria; phylum Actinomycetota; class Actinomycetes; order Streptomycetales; family Streptomycetaceae; genus Streptomyces; species Streptomyces tubercidicus. The sequence continues at coordinate 52,430 of NZ_CP114205.1, read as the reverse complement.
CTCGCGCAACTGGGGCGGTGAGGCACCCGACATCTACCTCACCGACGCGGGCCGCGCCGCGATCCACCGCCTGAAGAAGTTGCGCCTAGACCGCGCCGCCCACCTCCGCTACACCATGGACGCCTTCCACCGGTGGCTGTTCGACACCGTCGGCGACCAGAAGCCCCTCTACCCGGTGCTGTTCCTCGCCACGCCCGTCGCCTACTTCGCCGGATCCGCGATCACCGGAACTGAGCTGCAGGAAGCACTTGCCCATCTGACCCAGTACAAGCTGATCGAGCACATCGACACCGCCCCCGCCACCATCGCCATCACACCCCAGGGCGTCCGCTGCGCCCTGGCAGGAGGAAGCGTGCAGGACCACGTCAACCAGCCCCGTCCCGGCGCCACGTACAACAACTACCTGCCAAACGCCAAGGGCGTCATCATCGGTGAGCAGCGGCACTTCACCCAGAACAACACCGACGGCGTCGATCCGACGCTGTTCGCCCAGCTCGCCGGGTACATCGGCCAGGTCAGCACCACCCTGGGCGTGTCCGACGCGGACCGAGCGGAGCTGGAGCGCGTCGCCCAGGACCTCCACACTGAGGCGACCTCCGAGAACCCTGAGCCGGGCCGCCTGCGCCAGTTCGCCACCCAGCTCAAGGACAAGCTCCTGGAGGCAGGCACCACCATCGCGGCCACGATGGGTGTACAGATGGCCGACCAGGCCCTCGCCGCGCTGATGCAGTAGCCCTTCCCACAACACCACGGGCCTCAGGGGGTCAACCATGACATCCCCGGGGGTCGGCTTTATGGAGTCGTACGGGTCAACGAAGGCCCGACTCGCCGCGCAGTGAAGGCAGTCAGCCGTCGGCGCCCGGCGGCTCGGAGGGCAGGCAGCGCCGTCTGTTGATGTCGGCACAGGGCACCGTCGCCTGTTGCCAGAACAGAGCCCGGCTCGTACGAGCCCTGTACGAACGCCTTGCCCGGCTGGAGACCACGGCGGCCGAGCCGGCCGCCGCTCCCTCCGCCTGACCGCCCGTAGTCTCCCCCTGGCTTCGGCGACCGGGGTGTGCGGTGTCGGTGGCTCGGGCGAGTCGGTTGGCGTAGTCGTCGTAGGTCGTGGCGGCAAGGCGTGCGCGGTTGTCGGAGACGTGGCTGGGTTGATGCTTCAGCTGGTCGGCGTTCTCTCGTGATGTGTCTGTGGCGTCGGCCCAGTTGGGCCGCTCGTTTGCGTATGCCGCCAGTCGTCCCTGTGGGTGAGTCATTTCCCTTTGGTTACCGCGGCGTCCGGTGCACTCGTCTGGGTGAACGTAGGCCGTGCTGCGGTTGCCGGTCCGGGTTTCCCGAGGGGGGAGGCGGCTTGGTAGCAGGGCCAAGGAGCATCGGGAGCTGGGTCGGGGGCATGGGTGGCCCGCAAGTGGCCGTGCCGGACGTCGTGACCACGTCGTTACGATCAGCGACGCTGAGGCCGATGCATCGATGCCTGACATCATGCACAGACCTGACCTGCTGTTATGCCGCTATGCAGGCAATGCGGAGGCCCGGCTGTTTCGTATGACGGCAGGGAGGCACGTACATGGCGCAGGAGCGGGGCGACCGGGAACCAGAAGGGAGCGCGGGGGTGCAGCTGGCGCGGCTGCTGCGCCGCTGGTGGGAGGAGGCCGGGAGCCCGCCCGGCGGCATCCGGCCGACGCAGCAGGCGCTGGCCGCGAGGCTGGGGGTCGACCAGACGACGCTGTCGCGTTACCTGAATCCAAAGCACTTGTCGACCGCTCCTTTGAGGGTGGTGGAGGCTTTGCACGCCCAGTTGCGCGCCCCGGTGGCGGAACTCGCACAGGCACGGGCGCTGTGCCGGGCCGCGCTGCGGGAGAACGGCCGTCAACGAGCCGCTGGCGGCGGAGGGGAACACACCGCGCCAACGGATGCCGCAGACGGATCCGACGAAACCCCCGCACCCGATGCCATGCCCGGCACCGCCGCGTCCGGCACCGCCGCGCACGGCACGGATGGCCGCGGCACACCCGGTCGGCTCCGCTCCCGGTGTCTGCGACCCGTCCTGGTCGCGGCGGCCATGGTTCTGGCATTCACCGCCGGAGTGATCACCCACGAATGGTTCTCCGTCAAGGACCGCACGGCCGACGGTGCGGGGGGTGCCGTTTCCGCGAGCCAGACGCCGTACCAGTGGCCGTTGCTGCGCATGGGCGAGGAGGACCAGTTCACCCGTGCCCGCGCCCTGCAGTACCTGCTGAACACGCAGGGCTACAAAGTGCGGGCCGACGGCTTCTTCAGGGATGACACCCGGGACGCCGTCATGGACTTCCAGCGCAGGAGGCATCTGCCGGCCGACGGCAAGGTGGGCAGGCTCACCTGGCCGGAGCTGGTGAAAGAGGTCGGGCCCGGATCCGGGACCTTCGAGGTGCGGGCCGTGCAGGAACTTCTGAACAACGTGGGCCAGGGCGGCACGGCGGTGTCGGGGAGGTTCACCGCGGAGACCGCCGAGGACGTGAGGTTCTTCCAGCGCACTCATGGCCTGTCCGTGACCGGCCGGGCGGATGCGGGCACCTGGCTGGCTCTGCTGGTGAAACAGCTCCCTCCCGTCGCAGCACCGGACTACCAGAGGGCCGCTAGCCCACTGCCCTCCGCGTCCGGGTGAGAAGGGTGGCACACGCGCCGTCCGAGTGATGCAGTCCTCATGCGTCGGGCCATAGTCCCAGGTCAAAGCCCTGCCATGCAGGGTGCATTGATGTGCCTCGGTAAGCAGCCGGGATCGTCTTCTCCCGCCGGGGTCTTCCGGCGATGCTGGTTCTGCGGCCGGCGCTCCCGGACAGCCCGCTTCATCGGCGGGCGACAGGTCCAGGTCTTCGTCCGGTCCGCTTCCTGTCATCACGTCGCCCGAAGGGGGCACTCATGTCCGCTGTCCGCAAGTCCATCACGTCCTTTGTGTCGGCCGTCGTCCTCGCCGGTGGATTGGCTGTCGGCGCCGCCGGCCCGGCGAGCGCGGCCACCTGTCCGTCCTCCGCATCCCCGGTGATCGACGGGGCGTCGGCCAGCTGGAGCCTGAACTGCGCGGACAACAAGGTGACGGTGGCCGGCTGGCTCCAGGACACCCGCATGGACGGCAAGTGCGCCGTGGTCCGCATCAACGCCGGCAACGGTGCCTACCACACGAAGTCCGCGTGCAGCTCCGGGGTCAGGGAGCAGTTCACCTTCACCTTCGCCGGGACGAAGTCGGCACAGGTCCGCCTGGCCATCGCCTGACCGCGCACCGGGCGTGGACCGAGCCGCCCTCGCTCCCGCCGAAGGCCGGGTGCGCTCGCACCTGAACCGCAGTGGTCATGGGCGCTTTTGCCGCCCACCCACAGTCACGAACAGCACACGCCACACATGCGCGGCTCGGCGCGCCCAGCCGCGCATGTGTGGCTGGGCGCACCGAGCCGTACGGGAAGAACGAGGGAAACACATGAGCAGCAACGGACGTCACCTGCGCGGCGTCGTGATCGGGGCCATGGCGACCACGCTGGCCCTGGCACCGGCCGCCGCCGCACAGGGGCCTGCCGCGGCGCCGTCGGCGGCCGCGGCAACCACCCTGGTCTTCGACAAGAACCAGGACGACCCCACCGACTCGCGGATCTCGGTGTACCAGGGCGAGAAGCTCTGGGCCACCTACCGGGCCGGATCGGGCCTCGGCATCAAGAACGACTGCGTGCGCGCCAAGGGCTGGATGCCGAACGGCAACTGGAAGATCAGGCTCAAGTCCCGCACCTACAACGGCAAGCTCATCAAGGGCTACGCCGTCTACCTCCAGGACATGAAGTGCTCCAAGGGCACCCTGACGCGTACCGGGATGTTCATCCACTCCGAGATGAACCGCGACGGCAGCCAGGGCGGCAACGAGCCCCGCCGCTGGGATGGCGCCGGCGACTACAAGTCCAACGGCTGCGTGAAGCTGAACCCGACCGACATCAAGAAGATGTTCCGGCTCTTCGACCGCATCGGCTGGCCGACCTACCTGCGCGTGGCGTCCTGACACGCTGGCGGCGGAGAGGGAGGAGCCAGCCAGACGCCACGGGCGGTAGCGCAGATCGTTACCGCAGAAGGGCTGCAGCTTTCACCAATGCCGCATTGTCGGGGGCGGGGATGCCATCAGGTGTATGTAATACGTCTTCGAATCCGATCCGGGTCGCCAGACCGAGCCGTCTGGCCACACGCAGGACAGGCCAGGCGCTACCGTCTTCGCCGTGTAGCAGAATTGGTGCCGCACAGGCGGTGCCGATATCCCGCAGCAGAAGGTCCGTAGTGGCTGAGGCAGTGTGTGGATTGGTGTCGACGACTTCGGCGAGTACACGCAAGATTTTGTCGACGAAGGGTGAGGCGCGCAAGCGTGAGGCGGCATCAGTGCCGGAGTAGATGCCGGCCTCGATAGCGATGCCCTTCTCTCGCAGAGCGTGGGCGACTAGGTCAGCGCCGTCTTTATGCCAATTGACTGAGGCGTGGTCAGGCCGGACGGTCCATGACCGTACAAGGGCAGCGCGCTGGTCAGGGTCAGGTACGGTCCATGCTCCTGTGGTGACACCGATGGGGGTAGCTGGAACGTCTCGCGTACCGCCTCGATGGCCTCGGCGACGATTTCGGGGGCGAGAGTATCGGAGCCGTCAGGCCTCTTGGGGTGAAGATGGATGTCTGTGACTCCGGCAGCGACTGCCGCGCGGGCCGCCTCGGCGAGTTCGGTGGCAGTAGTGGGGTCGCGGAGAACTGCGAGGGCAGCGTCACGCCGAGAGCGCGGCAAAGACGAACATCGGCTAGCCGTGAGCGGCCTGCCACTCGCGACGCTTCGCTCGGGTCCCGGTGCCCGGCTTGTCCTGTGCTGCCCGGTCCGGCTCGGGACCAGGGTCCTTCGCCGGCACCTTCGTCACCTTCGGCCCGGCCGCCCGCCCGCGGGTGTGCTGCCCCGTATCGCACGTCAGTAGCAGCACATCACGGGAGGCAAGAGCCTGAATGGCTACTGCGCCGTCGATGCTCGGAGAGCAGCCCGCGCCTCGAAGCCGTACTGCGCCGCACCTCGGCACGGGCCTGCTCGACGGGCGCACACGTGCCGGGGCTGCCGCCCATAGGGCCGCCCCGCTGGCAGTGCGGCGCTAGGTTCACTCGTGCGTGTGCTGCGCCGCAATTCGAACATGTGATGCAATCTGGGGGTGGCGTCCTCCTACGACTTCCCCGACGACCTCCTGCAGGCCCAGCGCGCCTGGTACACCGCCTACCGCCAGCTCGCCCAGGAGGAGAACCCCTCCCAGACCACCGTCCTGCGCCGCACCCTGCAGCGGCTTTCCGTACGGATCGCCACGCACTCGTATTGGGCGACCATCCCCGGCCGGGCCCCGGCCGCCCGGATGGCGCTCAAGCAGCAGACCTGGGCCCCGGACCCTGCAGAGGCCCAGCGATGACTGCCTACCTCACCGACAACCAGCGCCGGATCGCTCGGGCCCTGCGGGAGCTGACCGACGAGGCCGGCTACCCGCCGTCGATACGGGAGATCGCCGACGCGGTCGCCCTGTCCGCCTCGACGGTCGCCTATCACCTGCAGGCCCTGGAACGCTGCGGGATCGTCACCCATGCCCCGCACCGAAGCCGCTCGTACCAGATGCAGTGACAGGCCGGCGGCCGCAGCCGCGGCTTGGGGCCCGGTCGCTTTCGGCGAACCGGACCCGCGAGTTGGTCAGTCCCTCACCGGCGGATGTAGACGGTGATCTGGATGCTGCCGCCCATGGCCCCTGCCGTGATGAGGGCTGCGCCCAAGGCGGTCGGTCCTGTGAGGCCGATGGTCAGGCCGGCAGCGATGAAGAGGAAAGGAAGGACGCGCGGCACCCAGGCCACGAAGGCCCGCAGACGCCGTATCAGACGGCCCCGGCGGCTGGGGGGCTGCATGGACAGGGGAGTGGGATCGGTGCTGGGGGACATGCGGGTGCCTTTCAGCGCGTGAGTGAGCTCGGCGGACTCGGACAGCTCGGTGGCTGTCGTCCGCGGGGGTGGTCGCCGCGCGGTCGGCTGTCGGCTCGGCGCTCGGCCGGAGCGCGTCCCTCGTTCGGGCCCGTGAGCCCGTGGCCGGGGTGGCGCTACCACGCCAGCGCCAATCGGCTCCGGCATTGCCCCTGAACGGTGTGATGGCACATCAGCACTTCCTCGATTCCGTGGATCTCGTTCGGACGGCGTGACTCTCGGCCAAGGCAGGGGCTTGTGTCGCGTCCTCGCGAAAATGCCCCACCACGCCCCTTGAGCTGCGCAGCAGGCACCGGACAGCACCACGCGCGCAGATTCGCGAGAACTTGCGCGGGACCTGGACCGTGTGGTCCGAACCCCTTTCTCTGAGGAGTTATGTAGGTGAGGAAGGCGGATGTTGCACTAGACAGGCAGCGTTCTGCTACCAGGGGTGAGCAACTCCCGATGTGGTGCGGTCCGCGGCTTCCGGTACCTCGGAGGTAGCGGAGAGGCTCCTTCCGGCTGGAAGCGCTACGCGTTCGAAGCGGCCGGTTGGCGCGATCCGGGCAAAGTCACCTAGTTCCCATAGGTGATGAATCGCAGGCCGCGGCTACGCCCGACTCCTCGTGCAGACCGCCCCGGACGCCCACGCCCACGCCCGCGCCCCCGATGACACGGCGCGGCACCCACACTCCGTGCTCTACGACCCGCACGGCCTGATCGAAGCAGAACTCCCCCTGGACCGCACGCCGTACGAAGCGCTCGTCACCGCCTGGCTCGCGTGGAAGAAGCTGGACCTCATGGGGGAGCTCACCCGCGCTGTACAGATACGGTCAGCCAGAAGAGGTCTTCGGGTCTCGGGGTGAAGGGGCTTCCGTCCGGGGCATGACGGCCTTCCTGCCCTTGGGCGTTCATCTTCTTCATGAACACAGCGACGCTGCTACCTGTCAGGCCCACGCGCCGGTGCGGCTTCAGGCTCTCGAAGAGCGCTCTGCCTACCACCCTGCGGTTGGGACTGAAGCGGAGGGAGGCAACTGTGGGGGCGTAGTTGGTGGGCATTGCTGTGGTGCGGGGCACATTCCACAGGCAGATGACGCGGCTGTCTCCGGCTGCGGCCAGGTCTTGCCCCGGTCAGGTGGACCTCCGTCTCAGGAACGACAGACACGGTGAAGGCTTCGGTGCGGGAGGTACAGCGAGGCTTCCTGGTGTGTCAGGTCCCGGTTTACGGCATGACACACCTTGGTGACAGCTTCAGCCGGGTGGGGCAGGTACACGTCCCATAGCCGTGCTTTCCCACTGGCGTCGCCACTGGCGAGGGTGCGCCCGTCGGGGCTGAACGCCACCGCCCCGACTCGGTGGGTGTGTCCGGTCAAGGTGGCACGTACTCTGCCGGTTTTCACGTCCCAGAGGCGCAGTGTCCCGTCGTCGCTGCCGCTGGCGAGAGTTTGGCCATCAGGGCTGAACGCTGTCGACGCCACCGGGATGAGGGGGCCGGTCAAGGCGACGTGGTGTTGTGCGGCTGTCAAATCCCATAGCCGCACTCTGCCGGTGTCGTCACCACTGGCCAGGGTGCGCCCGTCAGGGCTGAACGCCACCGTCTCCCCAATGCCGCTGTGTCCAGGCAGGGTGGTACGTACATCGCCTGTCTTCGCATCCCACAAGAGCAGCGTGCCCACGCTGGTGTTGCTGGCCAGGGTGCGCCCTTGGGGACTTAACGCAAGAGGTCCTGCGGGTTCGTAATCCTTCATCAAAGTGGTGTGCGCTCTACCTGTGGCGAGGTCCCACGCCAGGACCGTGTTACGGCCGTTGTCGCCGGCAAATGTGCGGCCATCGGGACTGAATACCACCCACCCCTTGCTTTCTCCAGAGGCGGCGGGCTTGCGGATTCTGCCGGTCGCCGCACTCCACAGCCACATGCTTCTTCTGTTGTCACTGCCCCCGGCCCATGGACGGCTACCGGGGCCGAACGCCACCGCTTGCACCCGGTTTTGTTGACTCATTGCGGTACGGCCTGTGCCGCTTGTCGTGTCCCACAGGCGCACCGTGCCGTCGTCACTGCCGCTGGCCAGAGTGCTTCCCCCGGGACTGAACGCCAGCGATTTCACTGCAGCAGTGTGTCCGGTGAGTGTGGCACGGTTCCTCCCGCCTGCCACGTCCCACAGCCGCAGCGACCCATCTTCGTCACCGATGCTGGCCAGTGTCCGCCCGTCAGGGCTGAAGATGACTGCCCGCACATCGCCGGTGTGGCCGATAAGGGTGGTATATGGCTTTCCAGTTGTGATGTCCCACAGCCATACGGTTCCGTCTTCGCCACCGCCGGCCAGGGTGTGTCCGTCGGGGCTGATCGCCACCGACTTCACGCCGTCAGCGTGGGGCGAGGCCAGTGAGGCGCGGACTTTGCCTGTGGCCGTGTCCCACAGCCGTACCCTGCCGTTGTCCTCGCCGGTGGCCAGGGTTCGGCCGTCGGGGCTGAACGCCACCGATCTGGTGTCACTACTGCCTGCCAGCGTGGTGTGGGTTTTGCCCGTGGCTGTGTCCCACAGCCGTACCCTGCCGTTGTCTTCGCCGGTGGCCAGGGTGTGTCCGTCGGGGCTGAACATCACCGACTTCACATCGGCACTGTGCGAGAGCAGCGTGGTGCGTGCTTTGCCCGTGGATGTGTCCCACAGCCGGACCTTCGCGGTCGTGCCGCCGCTGCCGACCACCGTGCGTCCGTCGGGGCTGAACGCCACCGACTTCACGTAATCAGCCTGGGGCGAAGTCAGTGAGGCGCGGACTTTGCCCGTGGCCACGTCCCACAGCCGCACCCCACCGTTGTCCTCCCCGGTGGCCAGGGTGCGTCCGTCGGGGCTGAACGCCACCGATTCCGCACCGCTGTTGTCCGTCAGCGTGGTGCGGATCTTTCCCCTGATCACATTCCAAAGCCGTACTCCCCCGGCTCCGTCAACGGTGGCCAGGGTGTGGCCGTCGGGGCTGAAGGCGGCCGACAGCGCATCGTAGGTGTGCTCCAACCGCTGCCGGAGCGGAAGGCCGGCGGCCGCAAGGACGCCGGCGGTCGCTTCCTTCGTGCGGGCAGTCCGGTAGGCGTGGACTGCCAGGAGCGAGGCGAGGTCAGGACTGTCCTCGAGCAGAGCAGTCGACTGCGCGGCGAGCTGTCGCGACAACGACATCTGCTGCGCGGTCACTGCCGTGTGCCGTTGCTGTTCGCTGGTCCGGTACTGGTCCCATGCGATCACGCCCGCGGTGAGGGCGAGGACGAGTAGGACGGCCAGCGTGCCGGTGAACTGGCGCAGGCGCCGGGTGGTGCGGGCGGCAGCGTGTCGTTCGTGGTCGCGGGCGGCGAGTGCCGCGTTGAGGAAGGCGGTTTCAAGGGGGTTCAGTGTGTTGTGCTCTGGGCTTGTGAAGGTTTCTTGGGCGCGGGTGAGTCGGGTTCCGCGGTAGAGGGCGCTGGGGTCGCGGTCGAGTTTGTGCCATAGGAGAGTGTCGTGGGTGAGTTGTCGGTGCACGCGTAGGCGTTCGCGGTCTTGTTCGATCCATTGGCGGAGTCTGGGCCAGGCGGTGATGAGGGCTTCGTGGGTGAGGTCGATGGTGTCGTTGTCGAGGGTGATCAGTCGGGCGGAGGTCAGGTGTTCCAGTACTGCTGTGGTGTCGGCGGGGTTGTTGGTGTTGAGTTCGTTGCGGTTGATGGGGTGGCGGGTGTCTTGGGTGCCGTCGCCTGGGGTGATGAGGCGGAGTAGGGTGCGGCGGGCGAGGGTGGCTTGGGTGGGGGGTAGTTGGGTGTAGGTGTCTTCGGCGGTGCGGGCGATGGCGCCGTGCAGGCCGCCGGTTGCTTCGTAGATCTGGGTGGTCAGGGTGCGTCCTTGCCGGTGGCGCCAGGTTTCCATCAGGGCGTGGGACATGAGGGGGAGGCTGCCGGGTTCGCCGTTGATCTCTTCGATGATGCGGGCGGTCAGGTCCCGCTCGACGATCAGTCCGCGGGCTGCGGCCGGTCGGACGATGGCTGCCCTGAGCTGGTGGGTGTCCATGGGGCCGACCAGCAGTGTGGCGTCTTGTAGAGCAGCGGCGAGGGCTGTGTGGTCGGCGCAGCGGCCGAAGAAGTCGGCCCGCACGGCAAGGACCACGCGCAGTCGGCTGGCCTCGTGCCGTGCGGCCAGCAGATGATCGAGGAAAGCGCTGCGTTCCGCGTCGTCGGTGCAGAGGGTGAAGAGTTCTTCGAACTGGTCCACCAGTAGCCAGGTCTCTCCGGGTCCGGGAGCCGGCTGCAGGCGTTCGCCGTGCGTCATGGGGTGTAGGCCCGGGGTGAGGATCCGTACGGCGGCCGGTGTCTGGCCGTCGGCCTCGTCCGGGGCGCGCAGGCGGGGGATGAGTCCGGCCCGGAGCAGTGAGGACTTGCCGCTGCCCGAGGCGCCTACCAGTGCGCTGACACGGTGCCGACGGACTGCCTTGGCCAGCTGCGCCGTCAACTCGTCGCGGCCGAAGAACAGTTCCGCGTCGCCCGGTTCGAAGCGGGCCAGTCCGCGGTAGGGCGGATCTGCGTCGTCGTTTTGGGGTCGTGGCTGGCGGGTGAGGTCGGCGTCGGTCTGTTCCCAGCGGTGCTGCCACTCCTCGGTATCCCCGTGGCAGGCGCGCACATAGGCCAGCAGTACCGGCAGGGTCGGCAGGCGTTCGCCCGCGGCGGCTTGCGACAGTGTCGCCGCTGAGTAGCCGACGCGCCGTGCCATGGCCCGGTAGGCCGGCGTCCCCGCCTCCACTCGCAGCTTGCGTAACTCGTAGGCGAAGCGCGGGACCGGACCGTCCTGCGGATCGATCGGATTCTCCGGACGCCCCACTCGCCGCTCCCCCCGAATCCCTGCAAGCGTCCCTCCAGCCTATGGGCCAGGCCACCACGTCCACAACGGCATCCCGGACGCGGCGGGGCACCGGGCGAATTGATTAGCTGCAGTTCAGAGGGGCTGCCAAACAACTCTGCGGCGGGTGGACTTGCTGTTGTCGGCCGGTTGACCCACCCCGGGGGAGTGGGTCAACCGACCTGCTCGCACATCCTGCCGCCACGCCGGTGTGGCACACCGAGCCCGCCGGGCGAGCCCAGCGGCAGGCAACAGGACCATCCAAGGGGGAAGCCATGCCAAGCCGTGCCTCTGCACAGAAAGCGGAAGCCGTACGAGCTTTGTCCGGGAATCACACGGGCATCGACGATGCACCCGTACAGGGTGTCGAGGGCCCGGCGCGCCCCCTCGCGCCAGGAGACCCCGGCGGCATCTCGCACCTGACGCCCCGTGAGCGCCAAGTCCTCATTCTCATCGGGCAAGCCGCACCGAATCGGGCAATCAGTCGGCAGCTGGTCATCACTGAACGTACCGTCAAGGCGCATCTCGCCAACCTCATGGTGAAGGTCGGGGTCTCCACCCGCGTCGAAGCCGCGATCTTCGCCTATGTTCACCATCACGCCATCCGCCGACCGGCCGCCTGACGCAGAGCGGCCAGTAGTGATCGAGCCGGCGCCCCTCCCTTTTTCCGGGAAGGGGCGCTTGTGGCGCCGCCGAGGCCGGCACCTGGTGCGCGACGTAGGAAGAGGCCGCCGCTCGTGCCGGAGTCTTCCTGCGGGAGCGTGCCGCCGCCCACCCGTAGTGCCGTAGTGCTCCAGTGCGGTTTGGCCCGGCTCGTTACCGGGCCCGGGAAGGGAAACAGGCGCTCGACTTGTTCTTGTCTTCGGGCTCAGGTCGAGCGCCGGCAGGCTCAGGACGCCTGAGTGGCCGATAAGGGTTTGCTGCGTTGCTCCGCGGTCGGAAGACTTCCGCTCGTGCCCATGACTGCACGGGACCTGGCGCTGGAACGCTTCCGATGGATCGGTGGTCACGCGGATGTGTGGGCGGTCTTTCGGGATGCCAAAGCACTGGCCGTGATCGTCGCCGGTCTCGTTGAACCGTTCCGGGACGAGCGGATCACAGCGGTCTGTGGGATTGAGTCGCGGGGGTTCCTGCTGGGTGGTGCCGCGGCCGTTGAGTTCGGCGTCGGGTTTGTTCCTGTCCGGAAGGGCGAGGGCGTCTTCCCGGGAGACAAGGTCGCCCGTCAGTCGTCTCCCGATTGCCGGTGCCTTCGTCACACGCTGCGGCTCCAGCGTTCCTCGCTGGGGTCGGGAGACCGCGTGTTGTTGGTGGACGACTGGGTGGAGACCGGAAGCCAGGCGGCAGCTGTCCGGAGCATGGTCGAGGAGTGTGGGTCCACCTGGATGGGTTGCGGCGTCATCGTGGATCAGCTCACCGATGCGCCGAAGAGCGCTCTCGGCGCCGTTCGGGGCCTGCTGACCGCGTAAGATCTCCCACCGTGCGAATCCTGAGGTCAGCCTCTCGGCTTCGAACCGGCCTCGAACTTGAGGCACTTTTCGCAGTTCGCAGTTCGCAGTTCGCAGTTCGCAGTTCGGGGCATGGGGCGGCCTTCGTCTGATCCTGTGCTGCGACCAAGGTGCACGTGACCACGACGAAGGCGTGAGGGGAGTCTGCTGCCAGAAGCTGTCCGGAGGAAGCGTTCGCGGAAGCGTCAGGCTTCCGGGGAGGCTTCTGCGAGTGTCGACCTCTGGGCGTGACGAGTTGTTCGAGCCGGCGGACGCGGTGCTGTGCGGACGGTGCGGTGAAGTCCGCGGTGGACTTGACGCTGTTGCCCGAGCGTCGGCGTGGGCACGGAGCGATGTACGGCGGCTTGAACCACGGCCGGATTGACTTCGGCCGGCTGCGGACGGTCCTGGCCGGGCTGTCGCTGCCGCGTTTCGACGGCGGGTGCCTGGTCCTGGCGGTCGAGGTGTCGCTGTGGCTTCGCTCGGACGCGCCGTGCTCGGCTGACTGGCTCTTCTGCCACGTCTACGGCCGGGCGAAAAGGGTCTCGTAGTTCATTCCGGGCCGGCCTACTCTTTCGTCGCCGTGCTGGAGCCGGGGCCACGTCCTGGACCGCGATTTTGGACGCAGTGCGGCTCGGCCCTGCGGACGACGCGACCGCGATCCCGCCGATCAGCTGCGGGGTGTCGCCGAGCGGCTCTCGCCGCGGGCTCGTGGCAGGACGGGGACCCGCATATCGTGATCGTCAGCGACGCCGGCTGCGACGTCACCCGTCTGGCCTGGGTGCTGCGCGACCTGCCGGCCGAGCTGGTCGGCCGGGTCCGCTCCGACCGCGTCATGCGCCTGCCGGAGCCACCGAGGATGCACGGCGTCAACGGCCGGCCACCCAACACGGCCCGGAATTCCGCTTCACCGGTCCGGAGACACGGCCCGAGCCCGCGATCAGCACGGTCACGGATACCACCACTGACGGCAAGGCCGAGACCAGGCATGGGACCGGATCTACCCAAGGCTCACCCGTAGCTCGTCCTGGCTCGACCATGACGGTGAACTGCCGTTGACCGAGGGGACGTTGATGCGGTGGAAGGCCGAGCGTCTATCGAAGGACCGGGATGCCCCGCCGGATGGTTATGGTCCTCCAAGACCGGCGCAACCCCGGACGGCGTGGACCGTTTCTGGCAGGCATTTCTCCGCCGCTTCGATCTGGAGCACACCTTCCGCTTCGCGAAGCAGACCTGGGCTGGACCACTCCGAAACTCCGTACTCCCGAGGCGGCGGACCGCTGGGCCTGGATCCTGATCGTCGCTCACACCCGGCTCCGGCTCGCCCGGCCGCTCGCCGCGGACCTCCGCTGGCCGCGGACCTCCGCTGGCCGCGGACCTCCGCTGGCCGCGGACCTCCGCTGGCCGCGGACCTCCGCTGGCCCTGGGGGAAACCCGCCACCTCCGACCGGCTCACCCCGGCCGAGGCCGTCGGGGGTTCAGGAACATCCGCGCTCACCTCGCCTGCCCGACCGTGTTCCCAAACCCCGTGGCGCCGGGCCCGGCGGCCACCTGGCGCCAAGAACGAACGCCGGGCACCCCGCTACGACGTCGGCAAGACCGTCATACGCCCCGAGACTCTCAAAGCCATCGGCAAGCCGGAAGATCTTGGTAGACCAAGAACAGGCTCAGCAGCCGACCACGCGAAACGCTCGGCGGGGAAACCCCAGCCGAGCGTCTGCATGCAATGCCCGCTACCACACGTCGGTGATCATGTGTGGTCACGATCCCTGGAATCCGCCTGGCGCAGGGGGGACGCTGGTGTGTGTACGGGTGTCGGTCAGACGTTGGTGAGACGGTCAGACGTTGGTGAGACTGGCCTGGAAGGTGTTGCCCCAGCCACTCTGGACGCGCTGCCGCTTGATGATGTCGCTGCCGAAGCCGTCCACGCGCTCGGTGGCCCTCCAGGTGGTCGCGGCGAAGCCGCTGTGGCCCTCCAGGTTGGTCGGCTCGACCTTGCCGCCCGTGATGTTGATCGCCGCGTTGACGTTGGTGAGCTTCGAGCCGCCGCCGATGACCTTGCGGACCTTCCCGTGCTTCGACTCGTACGTCACCCACACCTGCGCGCTCGTCACGGGGATGCTGAAGACCTTCTCCGTCACCGTGAACGCGACCCTGACACTGGCCTTGCGACCCTGCTTGGTCTTGCGACCCTGCTTGGTCTTGCTGTTCTGCGTGGCGCGGACGAACTTCACGTCCTTGTTGTAGTTCGTCACCGCCCGCACGGTCTTGTTGCCGCCGGTGTGCCCGCGCATCTGGCCACCGAAAGCCTTGTAGACAGTGCGGGACTGCAGGTAGCCGAGGAACTTGACCTGCTTGGACTTCGGCAGCGCACGGAACGCCTTGAGGGTGGCGCGGGCCTCGGGGGTGCGCTGCTTGATCAGGTAGGCCACGTACGTGTGCGGGGTGAGCTTGTTCGTCTGCGCGGACGCTGACGAGCCCGCGGTTGGCGCCGCGCTGCTGGGGCCCATTGCGGAGGCGGCCGGGGCCAGGACGGCGACGGCGGCGGCGCCGGCGACGGCTGCTGTGCTGATCCGACGGAGTGCGGAACCATTGCTCATTGCTGTTTCCTTTCCAAGGGTTGGGGCTGTTTGATTTCAACCCTAGGAACGGCGAACGGGCAGCCGGTATTGGCCTTTGAGGCGTATCCCTTTTGGCCATGGCAACCGCTGTTGCATAATCCCCGGCCACCGACCCGACGACTGACTCCGGTCCGCTCCGTACGAGAGGGCGTGCCAACCGGCCTTTGAGATAAGCGGGTCGCACTCCTGATACGCGACTACCGGCTCCATCATGGCCGCCCGCGTCCTTGGTCAGGGCTGTGCCTGCCTCCTGTCCGCGATGCGCCACTGGGCGAGGCGTTCCAGACGGTCAAGCGCTCCGACCTGTTTACCAGGTCCTTGGCGGGCTGGTGTCCTGACGGCATGGTTCCTCGTTATGGTTGGCTTCCTGCATGGCAACGGTCATGCAGGAAGCTGCAGTTGCTTGATAGGGGGATCATGCAGACAGTTAAGAAGACGCGCGGCCAGATGGTGTCGGACAACATCTGGTTTTCGTTCGCGGCTTTCCTTTTCGTGTCCTTCCTCGGGTTCACGCTCGGGAAGGGGGAGGCGTGGGGGAAATTCGCGTGGGCCGCCTACTTCGCGGGTTGGGTGCCGCCGCTTGGCATGCTTGTCTGGCATGCCATCAGGAATAAGAAGATCAACGACGGAGCGTCAGTGATCTTTGGGATTCTCGCCGTGTTCGGGGTCGTTTGCTGGCTCAACCACAGTGACACTTTTCCGCTGTGAGACCTCGGACGCAGGGACATCGTCCATCCGGCCCATACCCGAAGGGCCAATAGCCTACAGTCAGCGCACAGCGTGATGATTCCTTCTGCCCGCCTAGAAACGCCAGGCGGGGAAAGGCCGTTCGTGCACCGCACGGCAGCGGCCTCACTCCATACAGCAGGGGGAACCTATGCGTAACAAACTCCGAGTAGCAGCAGCGACGGTCACGGCTGCCGTCGCCCTGGGCGTCGCCGCCCCGATGGCGTCGGCTGCCGAAGCCAACCGCGCTCCGGCTGTCTCCTCGGTGCAGACGACGGCGAACAGTGCCGCCGTTCGTAGCATCAGCATCGAAACGCTGCGGTCCGCCGCCGCGTCGACGGACGCTGTCGCCACGATCGACGCCAAGAGCGGCGTCCAGGCGAAGAAGGGTCGCGGCATTGCTTGGCAGATTGCCAAGCGGATCGCCGCCAAGTACGGCAAGGGCGCCATCAAGAAGATCGCCAAGAGTTGGAAGGGCTACCGCAAGTGGGTGAACGGACTCTCCAACTGGAACCCCCTCAAGTGGGCCATCAAGGCCGCTGGCGGTGAGGTGCAGTACCAGATCTACCTCGCTCTGCGGGACATCGCCTTCTAAGGGACCGTTCCGGTAGGGCTGCCCTCTTCTGGGGTTCATTAGTGGTGTACCTGTGGGGCGTCGGCTGCGGTCTGACGCCCCACATCGCACTGCGCCCACCGAAACGGGGAGCTTGACCTCCGGTCAGCAACACAAGCAAAACAGCAGCATCTGCCGAGGACCTGGCTGACGGGCGGGAGGGGGCAGGTCCTTGCCCTACGAGAGCGCCAATCGCCCTCGGTTCAACGTGGGGCGCCAGGACAAGGTGGCCGCCAGCCGCGGTGCACCCCGAGCTGCGGCAGCGACGGGTTCATGACCCGCGTCACGGAAACCTTGAGTTGAGCCGCACTACGCGGCCGTCGACATCAGCTCACGAGCCCAGGAATGAGTGGACAGGACCAGCAGGTATCCATCCGGATCCCGTACGCGCTTCGTCCCGGATCGTTGTGTGCCTGGTGACCCGGCTTCTAGGCTGGCGGGCACGTGCAGGCGATGCTGGGCCGCCACAGCCAATCAGCAATGTCGGTGGCGTTCTCTCCCGACGGCCGGACGGTGGCGAGCGGTGGCGCGGACCACACGGTGCGCTTGTGGGACGTGGCATCCCGAAAACCGCTCGCCGTGCTACGAGGACACCAGGA
Organism: Streptomyces tubercidicus; assembly: GCF_027497495.1. Classification (GTDB taxonomy): domain Bacteria; phylum Actinomycetota; class Actinomycetes; order Streptomycetales; family Streptomycetaceae; genus Streptomyces; species Streptomyces tubercidicus. The sequence goes on along the minus strand of NZ_CP114205.1, from coordinate 35,582 downwards.
GACGGTGGACTCGGTGCGTTTCAGCTCGGACGGACGCACCGTGATCAGCGCCAGCGCCGACACACCGCGCGGCTCCGGGACGTCGCCTCCCGTCGCACCTCCGGCATCTTGAAAGGACACCACGGGGAGCTGCCGGACGCCGCGTTCAGCCCGACGGCAGGACCATCGGCACAGCGTCCCACGACGGCACGGCACGGCTGTGGGACAGCGCTTCGAGGACGTCCCTCGCCACCCTGACAAGTCACACCGGCTCGGTGAACGGCATCGCTTTGAGCCCTGACGGCCGAACCGTTGCCACCGTTGGGGCCGACCGTTGCATCCGCCTCTGGGACACCCGAACACACCGCCCGACAGCAGTCCTCAAGTTCCACACCAACGAAGTCCACTTCGTGGCGTTCAGCCCGGACGGACACACCCTCGCCACCACTGCAGCCGACCAGACCACCCGCCTGTGGGACCGACCCCGAGCGAGCCGCCACCGCCGCCGCCGCCGCCGCCGCTCGCGAAGCCGACGGATAACGACTGCACGGCCGCGCAACTGTCACGGCACGGTGAGGAGCGTCGCGCTCCGGCCGAGCGCGCCGGTGACCGCTGCCCACGGCCGCGCAGAGGCTTCGGGCCGCCAGGTGAAGGCCTGGCGGCCCGAAGCCCAGACGGGCTATTCCTGGTGTCCGCCCGCCAAGCCGGGCATCAGCTGCACGATTCCCCGTGGGCTGCCGTCGGTGTCCTTCGTTCCAAGGGCATCGAGGCGACCAGCGCCGAGCAGGCGGTTGGCCCGGGGACCAAGCTCAGCGGCGCCAGACCGTCTACGCCGGCATCAAGCCCAAGACCACCAATGCCTGGTCGGACTCGGTGTACCGCGGCCGCCCGCCGCCAGGCCGTAAGGCCGGGCGGCCAGGGCTTGACCTTTCACCGGCAACGGTCAGGGGCTGTTCCCATGGGATGAACCTCAAGAATTCAGCTCTTGATGAGGCGGCCTGCGAGACGGGCCGCCCGGTCGCCGGCGCCCCGTCGCGGTGCGCTGGTTGTTCACTGGCCAGGGCGGTTGTCGCGGCCTTCCTGAAAGTGAGCAGCCCTTCAAGGCTGACCTGTGCATTGCTCAGCTTGGGGAGCGGGACACACTGAAAGTTACTCATGGATAAAGTTGGCAGGTTGCGTCGGCTGAGCCGATATGACCTGCGAGTTTCTGAGATCTGCTCACTGTGAGCGTTGATTGCTCAGCGTTGCGGAGTCGCCGGTAGTGGCGGCCGAGGGCGCGCTGAGCGAGCTGTGGCTGCGCCCCTTCTCTGCGGTCGAGCCGATGGTTGGGTGAGTTGCGTGCGGCGATCATCGTCACCATCGTGCTGCGAGCCCGGACAGATCGAGCCGAGGAGGGACCGGGCCATGGTGGTCGCGTCTTTGGGCCGTCCGGGCGCCGCCGCTCGGACGGCTTGCGGCTGCCGACAGCCCAGGCCGGGCGATCACGCAGGTCTGGTCTGCTCATCCCGGGCTCTGGTCGGACAGGGCATCGGCTTCCAACCAGGCATCCAGAACACAGACATGGGCGGTGATGCCGTGCCCGGCCAGATCGGCTGCATGCTGACGGAGTTCTTGCCGGAGCCGGTCCAGGCTACGGCGGGCTGACTGCGTGCGTCGGCTGTCGCCGGTGTCCCAGGCGCTGCCGCCGAAGTAGACAGCCACATACACACCCGTCGTCCCCTGGGGGCCCTGCAGGTAGCGCAGGCCGAGCTGGTCCCGGATGGCAGTGACGACCTGTCTGTGCCAACTGCACTTCACCTCGCCAGGCACGGACAGCGCCTGGGCACCGGTGGTGTGGGCGACGGCCAGCAGGTCGGGGATATCGCCATCGGTTTCCGCCAGGCGCGGGTTGATCTCGACCTCCCGCAAGACGGCCGCCCGGTCCCGCAGCCGTCGCTCCAGCTCACGGGCCAGCCAGGTCGACATCTCGCGCTCTTCGGCGGGCACATAGCTGACCCAGTCGTTGTTCCGGCGCCGGCGATGCCAGAGCTGGGCGCGCAGCGCCCGGTCGGTACGCAGGTCGTCAGCGATGTCCCCCAGCGCCTCGGCGACCACGGCAGTGAACTGCTCCCGGGACCCGGTGATCCGGCGGGACGGTGAGGTGAGAACCTCTCGCACTTCCGCGGCGGTGAGTGGCAGCCATGCCTGGGCTCGCACGGTATCCCGCATCTGCACCGCGTCCGCCTGCAGCCACACGCTGCCGGTCTGCGCGGCGAGGTCGGCCGGGACGGCGGCGTTGACAGGGACGGCTGCGAGATGAGCGGGCCCGCAATGGTGGAGGCGAATTCGTCGACGGGGCTGCTGCGCACGAGGCGTCCGGGGCGGTCAGCTGTCGAGGAAGTGCCCGGTGCGCCCACAGGTACAGTCGTCCGCGCTGCGACAGGGCCAGAGCGGACCAGGCGTTGTTCGCGTTCGTGTGGCCTGGCCGATGATGTCTCGCGCGGGCAGGACGTCGTCCTCGAAAATCTTGATCAGGGCGTCGAACATGGGTGCAGTCATCTGGCACGCCGCCAGGCAGGCACCTGACGCCACCGCGGTGTCCCGGTCAGCGGAGGCATCCGTGCCGATGTCCGCGCAGACGGCAACGCTGCGTTGCAGCAGACCGAGGGCCGTCTCGGCCGTCTCTGCGGGCAGCGCTGCGGCGGCGATGCCGAGAAGCGCGGCCAGGGCGTGGGCCGGGGGTGCCCCTCGTTGAGGCAGTCCAGCGCCTGCGCACTGAGCTGCGGCAGTCGCATATGCCGTTGATGGAAGGCGACGACGGTGACGTCCGAGGTCATCGTCCGCGTGAGGAACGCGGTCGTGGCGCCCTCGTCGTGTGCGGCGGCCCGCTGGAGCGCCGAAGACAGCAGCGCGTAGCCGCCCGGCACCTTCCACAAACCGGGCAGCCACTGCAGCCAGTGCGCGGCCGGCACCCGATCGAGCAGGGTGAGGTCGCAGGCCTCGACCACCCGGCAGACGTCGGTGATCAGGTCGGCACCGGCCTCGTCCGCGGCGTCCGACCGGCACACAAAACGACAGGGCACGCTCGGCGACGATCTGTTGCTGGCTTCGGTCAGGGCCGGCCAAGCGGGAACAGGCCGTGCTCCGCCCGAAACGTCCGCCTCACGGTGCAGGGTGCGCATCAACGCGGCGAACTCCCTCTCGCCCAGGGCGTCTTCGGCGCTCCAGCGCTGGCCGTCGCCGCGCCCGGGCACCTGCCGCTGACGGGCGCGTTCGGCGCGCGCGGCGGGAGCGAAGCGCGCTCGTGGCTCGCAGCTATCGATGTGCCTTTCTTTGACCCGGGTTACTCATCCGGCTAGTGTCATAGCCGAATCAGATATCTGAGTCCGCCTGCTGGAGTGCGTGTGCTGCTGACAACAGGTCAGGCTGCTGAAGAACTTGGCTGTGCCGTGACCACGTTCCGCCGTCTCGTGCGTGCCGAATTGCTGCCGGGACTGTCACGCCGCGGCGTACGCGTCATGGCCCCCCTCGGGATGGTCCAAGCCCTCGGCGCACGGCACAGTGCCCCCCTGGAGCAGCTGGACGTCCGGGAGCTCGCCGTCTTGCGGGTGGACGTCGCTCAACGGGCCCACGATCCGGACCGTGACTGGATCGGTTTCGCAGCCTCCCTCACGCCTGAAGACCTTCTCAAGGCGCTGCGTGGCTGGTGGCGGTGCGACGCGGCGAGCGTCGCAGCTGGGAAAATCTTGCCGGTGACCCTTGCCGGGTATGTCGTCGCCGTCCTCACCGGACTATCCCGCTGGGAGAAGAACGAGCAGGGCCGACACGCTTTTCCCGATGCTGTCCTGGCCGGCTACATCACCGACCTCACCGGCCCCACGAAACACCTGACTGCTCCCGCAGCCCAGGACCGCGCCGTCGCAGACCTGCTGCTGGGCACCCGCCTTGCCTCTCACTCCGGCGGGGCGATCGCCTATGTCGCTGCAGGCAACGCCGTTAACTAACCCACTCCAAAAGGGATTGCGATGGACAGCAAGGCCTACACCGCCTCTCTCGCCGAACTGCGCACCCTGCGTGACGAGATCAAGAAGAAGCAGGCCGAGGTGGCAAAGCTCGAGACGGAACGGGCCCGCCGCGTTACCGCGCTGGCCGGGTACGAGAAAGCCAAGGCCGAGCGGATCGCGCCAGCGGCCGGCATGAGCCTCGCGGAAGTCGTCGCCATCGCCCCCATCCTGGCACCGGACAGTCTCACCACTCCCGCGCGGCCTGCGCCGGCTGCTCCCGACTCTGACGTCCACGCGCAACCTGTTGAGGAGCCTTGCGCCGCACAGACGCCTGAGCCGGCTCCGGGAGCAGCTGCTCCGCCCATGACCCGCGGCCCCCGAACACCGGCGCCCGCCGACGCAGTCCCGTCCACGCCGGCCCCAGTCGAGACCCCTCCTGCCACGGCCCACGCCGCCCCGGCCGCGAAGGCGCCCGCGGCCGCCCCACAGCCACCTCCGGCAAGCACGCCGTCCTCACTGGCTGCTGCCGGCGTGCCGCGGCCGCTGCCTTCTCTGCCGGAGGGGCCTGAGGGCGACCGCTGGGTCGGTCACACCGCCCATCTGGCCTCCACCCGGCCGAACTTCACCCAGCAGGCCCGCTCCACCGCTTTCCTCGACACCGCCACCGGCATGCTGGTCTACCGAGACCAGGCCACGCGCCTCGATCTTGGCAGCCGGTCGGCGGCCGACATCCTGCAGGCCGTCTTCCACACCATCCCCGAGGGCGTGGAGCGGATCTACCTCACCGCGGGCGACCCCTGGCACCGTGAGGCCGGGCGATACCCGTTCCTGCGTGACGCCGTCGCCGCCTGGCTGAACGCCCCCATCCCCGGGTGGCGCACCGACACCGGCCGCGGCAAGGACCGCATGGCCGGGCACTTCGTCCACGCCCGCCACCCCGTCGGCCGCTACCAGCGCGAAAGCGCAGACCAGCACGTCGAAATCCGGTCGGTGGGGGAGTGGTTCGACCCCGACGGAGCCGACCCCACCACCATCCGCGACGCCTTCGTCCTGCTGTGGAAGGCCCTACGATCCCACTGGCCCGACGCCGTCATCATGGGCTCCCCCTCCCAGACCGGCCGCGACCTGTGGACCCGCACCATCCCCGCCCGAGGCCAGTTCTCCGACGGCTACCCCGTCCTGTCCGAAGAACTGCGCGGCCTCCTGCACGCCACCGCCGGCCAGGGCCGCACCGAACTGATCACCCCACCCGACGTCCCCGACCAGCTGCCGTCCCTCGTCGAGTACGACCGCACCTTCGCCTACGCCAAGCACACCTGGAAATCCCCCGTCGGCACCCCCCGCCGCATCACCGCCGCCACCTTCGCCTCCTGGAGCGAGAAGGAGCAGACCAAGGCCCTCTTCGGCTGCGGCCACTGGCAGGTGCGCGTGACCGTCCCCGACGGCTGGAACCACGTCGGCATCCTGCCGGCCCCCGCCCCCGGCGAACGCGCCTGGCACTACCCCCGGACCCCCGGCACCACCTTCACCACCTGGGCCGGCGGCCCCGAGGTCTACACCGCCCTGTCCAACCCCCTGGCCTCGTGGAAGGTCGAAATCCTCGACGGCCTGCTGTGGGAAGACGGCAAGCCCCTGGATGACTGGTCCAGGAAACTCAAGGAAGCCTGGGCCTCTCTCTCAGCCCAAGCCGACCTCCACGGCGACCCCACCCACCGCCAGGCCGCCCACCTCGCCTCCCGCGCTGTGCGCTCCCTGCTCCTGTACGGCATCGGCTCCTTCGCCCAACGCCCCCGCACCGTCACCGGTACCACCCCCCGCACCGCCGAGCGCGACATCCCCGCCGACGCCGAAATCATCGGCTTCGACGACGACCACGTCACCTGGCAACGCCCCACCGGCTTCTCCCGCGACCCCAACGCCCACCCCGAATGGGCCGCCACCATCTGGTCCGGCGCCCGCGCCGCCCTGCTGTCCATGCGCATGCGCGACGACAACACCCACGTCGGCGCCCTCCACGCACCCCCCGGCACCGTCGTCGCCTTCCGCACCGACGCCGTCTACCTCACCGCACCCCAGAACTGGCCCTACCACGGCCAGCCCGGCGAATACCTCCACAAAGGCCACCTGACCGGACCCGTCCCCGCCCCCACCACCGAGGACGAACTGCTCGCCCTGCGCGACGCAGGACGCACCGCCCTCCACCGCACCCGCACCGGCGGTGACGCCTGATGCCACCCCAGCGCCGCACCCCTGAGTTGAACGAAGCAGCCCAGCTCTCCGACCAACTCCGCGCCGCCGGCTACACCAAACGGGACATCGCCCACATCATCAACCGCGACGCCTCCCTCGTCTCCCAGTTCTACACACGCCACAAGGGCGCCGCCTTCGTCCCCGCCCTCCGCCACGCCCTGGCCGCCGTCCACGCCGGCATCACCGACACAGCCGAACTCGCCGCTCTCGCAGCCCCCCACATCACCCGCCGCACCACCGCCGCCGGCACCCGCGCCCGCGTACGCACCAAAGCCGTCCTCATCACCCCCACCGGCACCGGAACCGGCCGCGCCGGAGCCCAAGCCATCGCCTCCGGCGCAGCCCGCCTACGCCCCCTGATCGCCGAAGCAGCCCGCCAAAGGCTGCGCCTCGCCTTCACGGTGCGTATGCCGAAGAGCGGGTTCACCCTGGCCTCCGGCAGCCGCGCGGACTCACCCGGCATCCGCCGCGACGTCGTCCAACGTGCCGACCACACCGAAGAACGCTCCTACGGATCCGCCACCACCGGAGGCTTCGACGCCACCGACTTCGCCCAACGCGTCGACGCAGCAGGCGGCGACGTGACCGCAGCCGTCCAGCACTGGCTCCTGGAGACCGGCCGCATCCACCCCGACGCCCACATCACCCACCTGGAGATCCGCACCTGGAGACCCCGCTGACACCCGCGCAAGCGAAGGGGCACGCCGGCCGGCCGCACGGATTGCCCGGTTCGGCACTGACCCGTGGTGCGTTTTGGCTACGGTGCCCACCACGGTCTCTGGGAAAGTACCCGCGGCTGAAACAGGGGGGGCTCATGCTGAGCGAGACGGACATCCTGCAAGCCGTGCGACAGCACATCGCCGAGCGTGGGGAAGCGTCGAAGGTGGGCTTGCCGGTTTCAGGAGAGATCACCTGGCACTCGCTCCTTGAGGGAACGGTCGTGCGGTGCATGGAGACCCGTACCGAGGACGAGCGTATTCACCGCGGCCGACTCGACCTCTCGGGCCGCCCGCAGTACGACAGGCTGAGGCGTCACCCCCTTGCCCCACCGCAGGATCTCTCCGTCGCGACGACACACAAGCTCGTGCAACGAGGGTCGGTAAAAGAGGAGTCCTGCCCTTGCGGCAACGGGAAAGTGACCTGCTCGCGTTGCCAGGGCCGAGGGGACCTGCCCTGTGCGGCGACCACTTCCTGCAGCGACTGCCGCGGCATCGACGCGTGCTTACGCTGCGACGGCACGGGCCACCGCATCCGGAAGGCTCCCGAAGAACACCGGCAGGCAGCGGACGAGCGGGCCACGTGCAAACAGTGCGGGGCGGCCGAGGCTGCATGCGCCACATGCCGAGGCCGCGGACACGCCATGTGCTCGACCTGCCGGGGCGGGGGGACACGAGAGTGTCCCAACTGCGATGGCGCAGGAACCGAGCCCCATAAGCGATGCGCGGGCACCGGCCACACCGTGACGTGGACCGAAGGCATCATCAACCGGCAGCCACGGACCGAGAAGATCAAGTGGCCCGAGTCGGGCCTGCCATACGTGGCGCGGCAGCACGCACGCGAGTACGGCGACTGGCGCAAGACCTTCCTCACCCACAAGGATTCTGTCCCTGACGGCCTCGAGGCCGATTTCAAGGCTCTGCTGAAGCCGCGCCTCAAGCCGCGTGACGGTGAGATCGCACGAGAGGCCGACGTGCGGTACCTGCCGCTGGCCCGGGTGGTTGTGCCCGAACACCGGCATCGGGTCTACTACGTTTACCCTGGCCCGACCTCGCTCCAGGTCTTCATCCTGCCCTCGCCGCAACGGACTTGGCAGATTGCCGCAACAGTCCTGGGAGCCTTGGCAGTCCTCTACCTGCTGTCGCGACTTCTGTCATAGAGCCGCGCTCACGAAGCGACCCGCACCTGTGGGGCACCACAGTCCGCCCTGGCTGCTCGGGTGCGTCTGCCGGCCTGAGCACATTCGAACACGCTCCTTTTTTCGCCATGTGAGTCCGCCTGCTCCACGACGGATGAGGCCCCGCTCTTGCAGCGGGACCGATGGTGGCCGGCGGAAGCCCTTCCTGCGCAACCCGCGCCCGCGGGGAAGAAGACGAGCGGCTGGATGATCGCCGGACTCATCGCAGGGTCTGGCTTCGGGGGCAGGTCTTCGGCTTCGGAGGCGAGGAAGCAGCCGGCCATCCGGTCTCGCCGCGGCCTGCGGCATCTCCGTCGGCCACGCGGTGATGGCCAGGCGTCGGCCGCGGCTGCGGAAGCCGCGCGGTACTGGCGAGCACATTGCGGCTGCTGTCATTGCCGTGGCGGCACTGACCTTGGTGGTGCAGACGGCTTTCGCCGCGCGCCGTGCAGTGGTCCGCGCATGGCCCCTTTGGGCGCCCTCACAGCTGGCGGCCTCGGGTACGGACTATGGCGCATTCTGCGCTCCACACGCACACAACGAACCCGCACCGCCATGCTTGCGCTGCTGCGGATCACGCTCGCCGAAGTCGACGCCATGAACGACCAGGAATCCGACATCGCGCTGCGTGATCTGCTCACCCGCGACGGCTGGTCGGCCCGCAAAGTCGGCCGTCAGGGCGACCAGGCCGCCGACGTCATCGGCGGCGGCCGGCAGCGAGGCCGCATTGTGCTGCAGGCCAAGCACACCAGGGTCGGCGGCAACGTCGGATCAGGGGTGCGGTGGCGCCGCCGAGGCGGCCCGGGCGGCGATGACGCGTATTGGTCACGTGACGGGGGTCACGCTTGACGGTGGAACTGGGGGCGGGGTTAACTCGCGCAGCTGTGAAGTTTCTGTGAATGAATATGAACTCAGGGTGGGGACTGTGAGTTTGGGGTGGGGGCACCGGATTCACGGTGCACGAAGAAGCATGACCAGACGCGGCATAGCCAGCGTCACCACCGCGGCGCTCCTGACGTCGCTTCCGGTGCTCGCGCTCGCGCCACCGCAAGCCACCGCAGCCGGCAAGACCTCGACCATGACGCAGTCCGCACTGCAGCGAGCCGGGGCGACCGGCGAGCCGGTGGAGGTCACGTCAGAGCGCACCGAGTACTCGCAGACCGTCGCTAATCCTGACGGAACGTTCACACTGACACAGTCCACGACGCCCCAGCGAGCAAAGGCACCTGACGGCTCGTGGCAGAACATCGACACCACACTGGTACGCCGCACCGACGGGACCGTAGGCCCGAAGTCCGCAGTGGTGAACCTGGACTTCTCCGGCGGCGGGCCCGGGGCAGGCATGCTGCAGTTAGGCACGGACGAGCAGTCCATGAAGTTCGGCTGGCCGGGCACGCTACCCACCCCGGCGCTGAACGGGGCAACCGCCACGTACGCCCATGTCCTCAAGGACGTTGACCTGCAGCTCACGGCAACCGCCGAGGGATACCGCGAGGTTCTCGTCGTCAAAACAGCCGAAGCTGCGCACAGCCCCGAGCTGGAAAACATCAAGCTCACCGCCTCCGCCAAGGGCCTCAGCGTCATCCCCGGTGCCGGCGGTGGCCTGCGCGCCGTCGACTCCGACGGCAACGCCGTCTTCACCGGACCAGCTGGTCAGATGTGGGACTCAGCAGGCGGCACACTGCCTCCCTCACCCAAGTCCAAAGCTGCCGAACAGCGAGGCGGGAAACCCTCACAGCCGACGGCCGCCGAGCAGCCAGGCACCGAAGGGGGCGACCCCACGCACCCGGGGGATGGGGCCGCCAGCGCCGAGCTGCCCGTCACCGTCACCGCAAGCGCTGTCTCCGTCGCACCGGACCTGGACCTGCTGCGCGGCAAGGACACCGTCTACCCCGTCTACATCGACCCGCCCGTCGGCCTCGGAGTGTCCGAGCGCACCAAACTCTCCTCCGACGGCGACAAGTTCTGGCAGTTCGACAAGCCCATGGGCGTCGGCAAGTGCGGCAACGCCGACGGCTACTACTGCGGCTCCGGTTACACCGACCGCATGTACTTCGAGTTCGCCCCGACCAAGCTCAGCGGCAAGTACGTTATCGACGCCACCTTCCGGGCCCACGAGACCTGGTCGTTCAACTGCACCCCGTACTGGGTCGACCTCAAGCGCACCGACAACATCTCCGAAGGCACCCGCTGGCCCGGACCCAAGACGCTCGACCACATGGGCGACCGCTACATCTCCGCCGGACGCGACAAGAACTGCTCACCCGCGCAGCCGGACACCTGGGTGGAGTTCAACGACAACCCCCAGGAGAGCGACGAAAACCTCGCCTCCACCGTCCGCTCTTTCGCCGACGGCAAGATCCACCGCCTGACGCTGATGCTGCGCGCAACGGACGAGAGCGAACCCCGGGCGTGGAAGCGCTTCGACGACAACGCCGAGCTCAAGGTCAACTACGTGCCCCGGCCAGGCCTGCCGACCTCCGTCGGCGCCATCCCCGCAACGGGCACCACCGCCTACTGCCGCACCTCCTCCTCCGACCCGCTGACCGTCACCACCGCCACCCCCACCGTCCAGGCACGCGTCCAAACGAAAGTGCAGCCCAAGAACGGCGAAGAAAAAGGCTCACTGCAGGCCGAGTTCTGGATGGAACGCAAGAACGGCAGCTCATGGGACAAGGTCTGGAGCGACTACAAACCCGACAAGGGCTGGGACCCTGACGGCACCCTGGAAAAAGCCGTCACAAGCCAGCGCGCCGACGGCGGCCTCTACCGCTTCAAGTCCCGCACCCAGTCCCACTGGTACTACGGATCCAAGTCCGGTGACCTGTTCTCCCCCTACTCCTCCTGGTGCTACCTGAAGATCGACACCAGCGCCCCCAAGGCGCCACAGATCACCAGCACCGGCCCGTATACCGAATGCACCACCAGCCTGTGCGAACCCAAGGGCGGTCCCGGCATCGCCGGCGCCTTCACCTTCAAGCCCCACAGCGGCGAATCCGGCGTCAAAGGCTACCGCTACCGCCTGCTGACCACGTCGAAGAAGGGCGCAAAGACCGTCAGCGGAGCCACCCCCGCCGTCAAGGACGTCACCCCGTCACTGCCCGGTACCCAGGTCCTCTCCGTCGAAGCCACCGACCTCGACGCCGACGGCCGCGTCCGCTACGGACCACCCAGCGAATACGTCTTCAAGGCCTCGCCCGCCGAAGGCAACACCGGCCGCTGGCACTTCGACGACGCCCCTCCCGGCTCGGCCATCACCACCGCCGCCGACAGAGCCACCGTGGGAACCCGCCACAACGCCACCCTCTACACCACCGGTGCCGGCTGGTCCACACTCGCCCGCCGCGGCGCCCACGACTACTCCCTGTGGATGGACAGCGCCGACCCGAACAAACAACACGGCTACGCGGCCACCAGCACACCAGCCCTCAACACCGGAGATTCGTTCACCGTCTCCGCCTGGGTCTACCTCACCGACACCACGGCGAACCACGTGGTGCTCACCGAACCGGGCGAACACGCCTCGGCCTTCACGCTGTACTACTCCGCCACCACCCGCAAGTGGGTGTTCAACCGCACCGACCAGGACAGCAAGACCGCCTCCTATATCCGCTCCCCGGCCGACAGCCCCAATCCCACAACGCGAGTCTGGACCCACCTGGCCGGCGTCTTCGACACCCAGCACGACGCCGACCCGAAGAACGACACCATCCAGCTCTTCGTCAACGGACGCCCCCAGGGCCAACCCGTCACCGCAAGCACCGTCAGCACCTACAAGCCGTGGACGGCCTCCGAAGGACTGCAGTTCGGCCGCAGCAAGGTCGCCGACCTCTACGGCGAGAACTGGCGCGGCCGCATCGACGAAGTTGCCCTGTGGCAGCGCCCGCTGAACGCCGACGAACTGCACCAGGAAGCTGCCCTTGAGCAGGACGGCGTCCCTGCCAATGAACTCGTCGGGCACTGGGACGCCGCCATCTCCCAGGGCGCAAGCGTCCGCGAAAGCCCCGAAGACCCCGACGACCCGAGCAGCACCGGCTTCCCCTACGGCCGCGGTCCGCTGAAATTCTCCGCCACGGGCGCCTCTTTGAAGGACGAGGACGGCCAGGACCAGTCCCTGGTCCTCAACGGCTCCACCGGCTACGCAACCGCCACCGGGCCCGTCGTCGACGAGACAGGATCCTTCACAGTCTCCGCCCGAGTCCGCCTGGACTCAGCCGGCCTCGCCAAACAACCCGTCGGCTACCGCGCCGCGGTCTTCTCCCAGGCCGCACCGGCAGGCAAGGAATCCTCCTGGGCCCTGTGGGTGGAGAAACCAGCAGCCGACACCTACCTGTGGAAGTTCGGCCGCACCGCCGTCGACGCCACCGGCAAAGTAACCGACACCGGCCTGGTCACCGCACAAGAACCCATCAGCCCCAAGGAACTCAACAGCTGGGTGGACCTCACCGGAGTCTTCGACGCCGCCGAGACCTTCACCGACGACGACGGCCAACAGCAGCTGGGCATGACCCATCTATACATCGGCCAGTTCCCACAGCAACCCGAAGGTGAAGCAGGCTTCGCCACCCCCCAGCAAGGCAGCGGAGACCTCACCGCAGGCAACGCCCGCCTGGCCGGCACCACCAGCCACTACCTCCCCGGGGCCTTGGCCGAACTGCGCGTGTGGACCGGCGCAATGACCGCAGATCAGGTCCGCTCCCAGGTGCTGGCAGCCCCTGACGACGCCTGAGCGGAGCAACAGCAGTCGGGACGGCAGCCGCGCAGCCGTCCCGACTGCCGCCGCAACACGCAGTCTCTCCACCTACCTCACGCTGCCCCGGCTTGCACCACCGGGCTGATGACCGGCGCCCCGCAACAGCGGGCGCAAGGAGAACCCACATGTACACCACCGACCTGCCGCGCTCCACGCCCCCCAGAGGGCGCCGCTGGACCCAGCGCATCGCCGTCACACTGAGCTTCACCCTTCTGCCAGGCCTGATCTCGCCCGTCGCCTTCGCCGCCGCCCCTGACCCCCTGGGCCGCCCCAGCCTCACCGCACCACGCGCAGCCAGCACCAAACCTCTCACTGCCAAACCTGATCCCCGCACCGCCGCCCAGTTACGCAAGGCAGCGGCAGCCGACACGGCCGACCGACAGCGTGCTCGCACCGACCAACAGCGCACCACCACCTGGCCAACCACTGGAACGGCCCGCCTCACCACCACGGTCGCTCACGCCAAAGCCAAGCCCGGTGACCTGCCCATCACCCTGACCAAGCCCACCAAACGCACCACCCGCGGCGCCAACACGATCGAGGTCGCAGTCCTGGGGCAGGACACCTCACACGCCCTGGGCCTCAAGGGCGTGGTTCTCACCGCCACCGGGCCGGCCCGCGGGGGCAGCACCCAGATCGGCATCAACTACGCGGCCTTCGCCTCCGCCTACGGCGGTGACTACGCCGGCCGACTGCGCCTGATGAGCCTGCCGACCTGTGCACTCACCACGCCAGACAAGCCAGCATGCCGCCATCTGAGCCCCCAGCGCTTCACCAACCAGCGCGCCCGCCAGCAGATCACCGCCCCCCTCACATTCAAGGCAGGTGCCGGCGGCCGGAAGATGGTGCTCGCTCTGGCCGCCGGCACCAAATCCGGGGCAGGCGACTACAAAGCCACCCCGCTCGCAGCCTCCTCCACCTGGGAAGCCGGCGGTTCCTCCGGCTCCTTCACCTGGTCCTACCCCCTGCGCACTCCACCGGCCGCAGCCGGACCAACTCCGGACCTGAACATCTCCTACGACTCCGGCAGCGTCGACGGCCGCACCGCCAGCACCAACAACCAGGGCACCACGATCGGCGAAGGCTTCGACCTCACCTCCTCCTACATCGAGCGCAAGTACGGCTCCTGCGACGACGACGGCCAGGACGACAAGTTCGACCAGTGCTGGAAGTACGACAACGCCTCACTCGTGCTGAACGGCAAGGCCACCGAACTCGTCAAGGACGACACCACCGGCCACTGGCACCTGAAGAACGACGACGCCTCCCTCGTCACCCACCACACAGGTGCCGACAACAGTGACGACAACGGCGAATACTGGACCGTCACCACAGCAGACGGCACCACCTACACCTTCGGTCTGAACAAGCTCCCAGGAGCCGGAGCCGACGACCGCACCGACTCGGTATGGACCGCCCCCGTCTTCGGCGACGACAAGGACGAGCCCGGCTACGACAACGGCACCACGTTCGCCAAACGCGACAAGAAACAGGCCTGGCGCTGGAACCTGGACCTCGTCCAGGACACCCACGCCAACGCCATGACCTACTGGTACCAGGCCGAAACCAACAACTACGACAAGCTCGGCGACGACAACACCGCCACCCCCTACACCCGCGGCGGCTACCTCAAAGAAATCCGCTACGGCCAGCGCGCCGGCTCCCTGTTCTCCGCCACCCCCGCCGCCTCCAACAAGGTCGTCCTCAACTACACCGAGCGCTGCACCGCCACAGGAGACGGCTGTGACTCCCTGACCAAGGACACCCGCGACAACTGGCCCGACGTACCCTTCGACGCCGTCTGCAAGGACGACGACAAATGCACCGGCAACGTCGCCCCCACCTTCTTCACCCGCAAGCGCCTCACCAGCCTCACCACCTACGCCTGGGACACCACCGCCACCACCCCCGGCTATGCGCCGATCGACGCCTGGAACCTCAAGCAGCAGTACCTCGATCCCGGCGACACCGGCGACTCCTCCGACCAGTCCCTGTGGCTGGACGAGATCAAGCACACCGGCAAACGCGGCACCGACATCGCCCTCGGCCCGGTCCGGCTCGATCACGAATTCAAGCCCAACCGCGTCGACGGTGCCAGCGACAACATCCTCTCCCTCGAAAAGCCCCGCCTGAAAACCGTCACGTCCGAAGCCGGCGCACAGACCATCGTCAGCTACGCCGAAGCCGACTGCATTGCCGGCCAGACCATGCCCAAGGCCGACCACAACACCCGACGCTGCTACCCCGTCTACTGGAAGCCCAACGGAGGCTCCGCCGACCCGCAACTGGACTGGTTCCAGAAGTACCGAGTCACCTCCGTCTCCACCACCGACCCGCACGGCGGGTCCGTCGCCGTCCAGCACACCTACACCTACTCAGGCGGCGGTGCCTGGCACTACAACGACGACCCCCTCACCCCCGCCAAAGAACGCACCTGGTCCCTCTGGCGCGGCTACGAACAGGTCACCCACCTCACCGGCGACCCCTCCGGCACACAGTCCAAGACCACCACCGTCTACATGCGCGGTATGAACGGCGACCGGCTCCTCGCCGCTGACGGCAAGACCCTCGACCCCGACAAGCGCCGCACTGCCACCGTCACCGGCATCAAAGCCACCGACATCACCGACAGCGAGCAGTACACGGGCTTCACCCGCGAAACAGCGACCTACAACAACGCCGCCTACACCTCCGGCACCGTCAACGACCCCTGGTCCAAGCGCACCGCCACCCAACACAAGTCCTACGCCGACACCGAGGCCTACTTCACCCGCACCGGCGCCACCCACGCCCGCACCGCCATCACCAGCGGCATCACCCCCACCGACCGGATCCGCACCACCGCCACCACCTACGACGACCTGGGCATGCCGCAGACCGCCGAAGACCGCGGCGACGACGCCAAAAACGGGGACGAAACCTGCACCCGCACCTGGTACGCACGCAACGATGACGGCCTGACCTCCCTGGTCTCCCGCACGCGCACCACCGCCAAGCCCTGCACCACATCAGACACAGACCTCGACCTGCCCGCAGACAGCAGCAGGCCAGGCGACGTCATCTCCGACACCGCCACCGCCTACGACACCACCACCTGGTCCGCCAACCAGAAACCCACCAAGGGCGACGCCCAGTGGACCGCCCGCGCCAAAAGCTACGACACAGCCAACACCCCCACCTGGCAGAAGACCGCCACCACGGACTACGACGCCCTCGGCCGCCCTACCCTCGTCAAGGACGCCCGGGACCACACCAAGACCACCACGACCTACACACCGGCGACCAGCGGGCCTCTACTGTCCAAAGTCACCGGCGATGCCAAGGGCTACGAGACCACCACCACGCTTGACCCGGCCACAGGCTCTCCCCTCAAAGCGACCGACCCCAACGGCCGGATCACCGAAACTGAATACGACTCCCTCGGCCGCGTCACCAAGGTCTGGCTCCCCAACCGCTCCCACCTCGCCCAGAAGACCCCCAACTACGTCTACGGCTACCACCTCGCCGGCAACGACCTGCCCTGGGTCTCCACCGGCACTCTGCGCGGCGACGGAAACGGCTACAACACCACCTACGAGATCTACGACTCCCTCCTGCGCATCCGCCAAGTCCAAACCCCGTCACCGACCGGCGGACGTCTCATCGCCCTCACCCTGTACGACTCCCGCGGATTCGCCTCCAGCACGCAGTCGGACATCTGGGACGAGAAGAACGATCCTTCCGGAACCGCGGTCCAGACCGAGGGCAGCCAGGCACCCACCCAGACCGACACCACATACGACGGCGCCGAACGCCCCATCAAGGCCGTAACCCGCAACTACGGCATAGCCCGCTGGACCACGCAAACCACCTACACCGGCGACACCACCTCGACCACTGCGCCCCTCGGCGGCCAAGCCGTCGCCACCGTCACTGACGCCCGCGGACAGACCACTCAGCGCCTCGACTACGACGGGCCCACGCCAACCGGCACCGACTACGTCGCGACCAACTACACCTACACCGCGGGCGGACAGCCCAGAACGGTCACCGGCCCCGTTGCAGGGACCGACACCACTAAGCCGACCTGGTCTCACACCTACGACTTGTTCGGCCGTCAAACCGCCACAGCTGACCCGGACAAGGGCACAACCAGCACGGCATACGACGACCTTGACCAGGTCACCACCGTTACCGACGCCGAGAACAGAACCCTGGTTCACGCCTACGACGAACTGGGCCGAAAGACCGGCACATGGCAAGGGTCCAAAACTGATGCCAACAAACTCACCGCTTGGACGTTCGACGCACTCGCCAAGGGCCAGCCTGATGCCTCCATCCGCTACGAGGAGGGTGCTGGCGGCAAGGCATACATCCAAAAGGTCACCCGCTACGACAGCCTCTACCAAGCCACTGAAAGCCAGCTCTCCCTGCCGGAAAGCGATCCACTCGTCAAGGCAGGAGTCCCCAAGACCCTGTCCACCACCACCGGTTACCGCCTCGACGGAACAATCAGCCAGGCATCCCAACCTGCAGTAGCCGGCCTGCCTGCCGAGACCGTCTCCTACACCTACAACGCCACAGGCAAGCAACTCACAGCCAAGGGCACTACCGGCTACCTGCAAGGCGCAGACTACGCACCCGCAGGAGACCTACGCCGCCTCACCCTGGGCACCAACGCCGGCACCTCAGCCAAGAACACCTACCTCGGCTACGACTATGAACCGGGCACCCGCCGCCTGACCCGCTCCTACGTCACTGACGACACGCACCCGTACAGACTCCAGGACCTGGTTTTCCGTCAAGACGACGCAGGAAACGTCACTTCCATCTCCGACGCCACCACCCTCGGCGGCACGGGGAAGATCGACAACCAGTGCTTCGCCTATGACGGGTACCGTCGCCTCAGCGAGGCCTGGACCCCGAAAACCGACGACTGCAGCGCCGGCGGACGCACGAGCACCAACCTCACTGGTGCCGCACCGTACTGGACCAGCTACACCTACAACTCCGCAGGCCAACGCAAACAACAGGTGCAGCACGCCACATCAGGCGACACCATAACCACCTACAGCTACGGCACACCCAGCAAACAGCCCCACCCCCTGACAAGCACCGAAACCAATGGCAAAACCCAGACGTACACGTACGACAAAACCGGTAACACCATCCAGCGCCCCGGTTCCAAAGCCAACCAAGCCCTTCACTGGAACAGCGAAGGCAAGCTCTCCAGCGCAACGGAACCTGACAACACCGGCACCCCCTCTACCACCGGCTACCTCTACGACGCCAACGGAGACCTCCTCATTCGCCGCGCCGCCACGGACGGCGTGACTACCCTCTACTTCGGCGACACCGAAATACGTCTTACCACCAAGGGCGCACTCTCAGGCCTCCGCTACTACACCGCAGCCGGCAAGAACATCGCGGTGCGCACCGCCACCGGTGGAGCCAGCACGAAGCTGACCTTCCTTGCCGCCGATCACCACGGCACTTCAAGCCTGGCCATCGACGCCGGCACCTTCAGCTACGCCAAGCGTTACACCACCCCGTTCGGAGCGCCCCGCGGAACCGCGCCCACGGCCTGGCCCGACGACAAGAGTTTCCTCGGTGCGCCTGCCGACACCGGAACAGGCCTTACCCACATCGGAGCCCGTGAGTACGACCCCCTCACCGGCGCCTTCCTCAGCGTCGACCCCCTGCTCGAGACCGATAAGCCTCAAACCCTCAACGGATACAGCTACAGTTCCAACAACCCGACCACTAACTCCGATCCAACAGGGCTCGGTAACGCAGACTGCATGACCGGTGTCATGCAGCACTGCAATAACGGAGTTCCAGGCAGTGGATCTGTCTATCATCCCGAGAGAGAAAGGCACTCCGGCTGCTCTGTTGGCTGCTATAGCGGAGGCTCATCCGGTACGGCATACACAAGCAGCGCTGGAAGCGTCAACAGTGGGCACTGGGGCTCCACTTGCAATCGCTTCAGCTGCAACAAGAGATGGCTCTCTGGCCCCCGCGGAGACGACAAGGACTGGTTGGGCGGAATCCTCACCGGAATCGTCGACACCGCCACAGTTGGCTGTCAAGTCTTTCAGATCTTCGGCTCTGTCAATTGCGCGGGCGACGCCATCCGCGAGGAAATGGCCGGAAGCGGAGTCGGTCTTGAAACGTCAGCCTTCTCCGACGGCGTACGGCTGGGGGCCACGTTCACGCCAGTGCCCGGTGCCGGCTTCTTCAAGACTGGTGAGCTTGCTGTCGGTGGGATGCTGGCCAGGAGAGGGAAGAACATCGGGCCGTTTCAAGAACTGCCGATACCCATGCAAAAGCGCACAGTTAAGAAAGTCGCACAGCGCGCAGGCGTCGGCCTTGACGGTGTGAAGGTTAAAATCAACCGTGATGCGGATCTTGTCGGAAGGATGCTCTACGGACACACTGCGCCGAATCGAACCATCACGCTTTACCCAGACGCCTTCTCGTCAGCCGAGAACCTCACTAAGACGATTGGGCACGAGCGGCAGCATGTCATGCAGATCGACACCTATGGGCCTGCTACGTCTCTTGAGCAGGAGCACGCCTGGGAGAGAGCCGCCTACGCTTCAGAGGGACAATTCTGGAACTACTACAACGGGAGGCTCGGATAGTGCAACGAAGAGATAAGTGGATTGCGCTCATCCCGAGCATTACCGCCCCCGAAGGCGAACATGTTCCATGTCCCCACTGCGGCAAGGCGCAACTGGATTACAGGTACATCATCGACCCGAAGACGCGCCTCGGATACTTTCTGCTCTGGTGCAATGCATGCCTGCACGGAATCAGCGTGTCGCGAGTGAAGGCCCCGGCCGACGTCAAAGCGAGATCCATGGATGATCCGAGAGCGTTGGCAGATGTACCCGAATACACCCGCTATACATAGATGGGATCGCTGATCCAGTGAATGCGGAGTCGGCGGGCGCGCGAGCAATCCATGATGCAGCACTTTCGCAGAGCTGAGGATGCTATTGCACCCTTTCCGCGCGCCCGTCGCCTTGCGCCTTCTGCTGTCTGTGCAGGGTATTCCACTGAGGTGCAGGAACTCACAGACCGGAGTGCAGCTCTGCCTTGACATCCGTATCAGGCAGCGTCGAAATGCGAGCAGAAGTATGCGCCACTGCCCATGGGTTCGGCTATGAAGAACAGGATTGCGCCAGCGCAATCCCGTGCCCCATTCTGACCGGCTACCCGTCCATGCCCGTCGCATGTGCCAGGGAGTGTGCTCCAGCGCCGAGCGCTGGAGACGAGTGCGTGAAGCTTGCCTCGGTAATCCTGTTCGTCAGGGAAAGGCACAGAGTCCAGGTGATGTCTCCAGCGCCCATATCGAACGACCAGGACGTCGCTGCTCCCGAAGCGACCAGGCGATCGAGAGTGCTCGCCAGAAAGCTGAGGGTCAGCGCGCATACGCGCCCCAGCCGGTCCGCCTCGATGACCCCCTTGGCGGTGCCGGGGAGAGGTGCACGACCAACGCCAATGCTGCCAAGCGCCCAGGGGACGATAGGTCGCGGAGTGCCCGGCACGACGCCACACGCAGAACCCCGTCGGCGGCTTGGGCACGATCAAGCGTCCGGGAGCCTGTGCAAGGACAGCAGCGTCGAGGAGCTGAGCCGAGACGCCGCCGCGCATCACCGACGGTGAGTCCACAGGCAGGCGAA
This sequence comes from Streptomyces tubercidicus, assembly GCF_027497495.1. GTDB lineage: Bacteria > Actinomycetota > Actinomycetes > Streptomycetales > Streptomycetaceae > Streptomyces > Streptomyces tubercidicus. The sequence continues at coordinate 15,056 of NZ_CP114205.1, read as the reverse complement.
TGAGCCAGCCGACCTGTTCCAACTCACGCGGCGCTCCTGGCGTACGGCGGGCGCAGTGGCAGCGGCCCTGTTCGCGACCGCGGTGGGCTGCGGAGTACTGGCGCTGACCTACCCGTCGCTGGAGCGGGTGTGGCAAGTGGTGGCGGCTTCTCCACAGTTGCCGGCGCAGCCACCGCAGTGGTGACGCTGATCGGCGGCGGAACACTGCGGGAACTCGGCAGTAGCAATTGACGCCGCCGTGAGCTGGCTGATGCCAGCTCACGGCTGTCTCTGTCGACAGCTTCGGGAGTCACTGCGTAGCCCCTGGCGCGCTGGACACCGGTCGTTCAGGGTGCAGCCCTCGGCGCGTTGACAGGACAACTCGACGACAAGGGCGTGATCACCTCAGTAGCCCGAAGCCTGAACGCGAAGTAGGCACACCGGCCTGCTGAGCCCAGGTGCGGCCAAGAGCCTGACGCTCCCGGCCCCGAACAACCACTGATGCTTCACACCCAGTCGATGCCCAGCTCCTGCAGTGCGGTGCGCTGTTCGGGGGCGAGCTTGTCCCGCCCCGATTTGGTGTTCGAGACCCACACGCCCAGCTTCACCAGCACCGGCTCCTCCTCGCCATCGACCGCGGTCTGTTCGTTGTGGCCGCGGGGTACCGGCCGCCGGCCTTCCCGCTCCACCCACTGTGCGAGGGCTGCCAGGCCGCGCCGGAACGCCTGCTGCGCCTTGCCCTGCCTCTTGGCCGTCGGGGTGAGAGCTGGCCTCTGAGCGGCCTGTACGCCCAACCTGGAGAGCCGTTCCTGCTGCTCGGGGACAGCTGCGCCCAGGTGGCTGGGTCCTTCTGCCGCTGGAGCCATATGCCGAGGCCGTCGCCGTCGAAGAGCACCCCGGGCGGGATGTCGGGCAGGACGCCGTCGGCGTCGATCAGGTCGGCGAGGACGCGTTGGTGGCACCGGGCCGGCACCCTGATAGCCCCTCGCATACATCCCCGCAGCCTGTGGTGACCGGCAAGACGGCAGACCCACACCCCCCCGGAACGATCCAACTCCACTGTCCCTTCCTGCGCCCGCGCCAACACCGCCCCACCACACAGGACACGGCCCCACAGGGTGCACACCCCGGCTTCGGCCCGGCCATTCCAGGCACCGCCCCCGCCGCATACCCCACCTTTCGTGCACACGGACGGCCTACCACGATGGCACGATATGAATGCGGCCGACATCGCTCAAAAGCCCCTATGGGCCAGGCGAATTGATGGCCGGACACGTATGTGGCGGCTTCACAGAGAGACAGATGACATGGCGCGGATCGGGGAGATGCGGCTCAGCGATGGCACCGCGGTGCGAGTCGAAATCGACGGGCAGCAGGACAGCGGGATCGACCGAGTGGGCCGCGGATCGGCATCCGGCGTCGTCCGCGGCTCCGCGCAGACCCTCCAGGAGGCGCTCGCACACATCAGGCCAGCCGTCGAGGCGGTCGCTGACAGCGTCCGGGACCTGGCACGCCAACCCAACTCCGTGAGCGTGGAGTTCGGGATCAAGCTATCTGCGGAAGCGGGCGTCGTGGTGGCGAAGGCGGCCAGTGAGGCCAACTTCGCGGTACGTCTGGAATGGGGCGCCCGTGATCCGCGATGATGCTCGACATGGCTGCGTTACGGGGTGAAAGCGCACTGGAGTCAGGCCTCGTCCGGATCCGGGACGGCGACGCGGTCGTGGGAGCAGGCTTCCTCGTAACACCCGAAGTCATATGCACCTGCGCACACGTGGTCGCGGACGCGTTGGGGCTCCCGCGGGATACCGATACAGCCCCCTCCGCAGCCGTACCGGTCGAGTTCCCGCTGCTGCGCGACGCCGACCAAGACGTCCCCACCGTGCGGGCCCGGGTCGTCTCCTGGAAGCCCCTCCAGAGGGACGACAGCGGCGACGTAGCCCTGCTGCGCCTCGACCGACGGGTACCCAACGCGCACCCTGTGGCGCTCGTGGACGGCGCGTCCGTGTGGGGACACTCCTTCCGAGCCTATGGCTTCCCGGACGGTGGCGACCACGGGGTGTGGGCGACCGGCACGTTGCGGAGCGTCCAGGGCACAGGCTGGGTACAAATGGACGCCGCCCCCGGCAGCCGTCCGATCACCAATGGCTACAGCGGGGCCGCGGTGTGGGACGACGAGCAGGGCGGAGTCGTCGGGCTGACCGTCGCGGCCGGGCACGGGGCCCTGGCTGGGACCGCGTTCCTCGTGCCGTCCGCCTCGCTTGTGGACGAGGAGGTACTGCGCCCGACGTGCCCGTTCCGCGGCCTTGAGGTGTTCGAGGAGGAGGACTCCGAGTTCTTCCACGGACGCGAGGACGATGCCGGGCGGCTGGCCGAGTCGATTGCCCAGCGCCCCCTGACGGTGGTGGTCGGACCTTCCGGGTGCGGCAAGTCGTCGCTGATCCGCTCCGGTCTGCTGCCCCTGCTTCGGGCGGACGGCATGGGCGTGTCCGTACTGCGCCCCGTACCTGGGGACAGGCCAGAGACAGTGCTGGCTCATGTGCTCGTCCCCGCATTGGAGCCGGGCGCTGGGGAGATCGACCGCCTGAGCAAGGCAGAGACACTGGCACGGCTGCTCAGGGACGGATCAGGAGGCGAGCCGAGCGGCGAAGAACCTGGGGACGAAGACCCGCTGGGCGAGGCAGAGCCCGTTGACGCCGCCCGCACATACACCCGACCACCTCCCAGCCGCGTCCCGCAAGCCGTAGCCGGCTTGCGGGACTCGCTCCAAAAGCGGGCCGGCGCCGGCGGCCACCTGCTCGTCGTCGATCAACTGGAGGAGTACGCCGGCGCCGAGCCGACCGCGGCGCGCACCCTGCTCGGGCTCCTTGCCGAGCTGGCGGGCTCACCGCGTTCGGCGGGCGGACGCGGCCTGCGGGTCGTAGCCACCGCACGCGAGGAATCCCTCGGCGACCTGGTGACGTCGAGGACGTCCGGCGCGCTCAGCGATGCCGTCTTCCTCCTCGCCCCGCTCGACGCCGACGACCTGCACCGTGCCATCACCGGCCCGGTCGCGGCCGTACCGGGGCTGTGGCTGGAGCCCGGGCTGGCCACCCGCATCGTCGAGGACGCGGCGGACCAGCCCGGACGGATGCCGCTGGTGGAATTCACGCTCACCCGGCTGTGGGAGCGGCGCGAACGCTCCATGCTCACCCACACGGCGTACGACGAACTCGGCGGCGTCGCCGGAACTCTGGCGGGCTACGCGGACCACACCTACCGCACGCACGTACCTGAATCCGAAGAAACCGTGGCACGCAGGCTGTTCCTTCAACTGGCCCGCCCTGACGACCGGGGCGGCTACACCCGCCGCGCCACCCCGCTCACCCAGCTCGACCCCGCAGCGGTGGCCCTTGCCCGCCGCCTCGCCCGGGGCAAGCTCGTGGTCATTGACCACACGACCACGGGTGCGGAGATCGCCGAACTCACGCATGAGGCCCTCACGCGGCTTTGGCCCAGGCTGCGCCGCTGGTTGGACGACAGCAGGAAGTTCCGGGTGTGGCAAGAGCAACTCCGCACGGACATGGCACGCTGGGAGGGGAAGGACAAGGAACCAGAGGCCCTGCAACGGGGCAAGACCCTCGCCGAAGGGGCGGAGTGGCTTCAGCTGCGGCCAGAAGATATGACCGCAGACGAGCGCGCCTACATCGAAGCCGGCCACCGGTACGAGCAGCGGACGGTCCGCAGACTGCGGGCGGTCGGCGCGGTGCTCATGGCCCTACTGCTCGCGGCGGGAACGCTGGGCACGATCGCCTTCAACACCAGCCAGGACCTCAAGGCCCAGCTGCGCACCCTCGCGTCCCGCGCACTGGCGAAGGAGTCCGGCAGCCGGCAGGCCGAGGCGCCGGGGACGGCACTGCAGTTCGCGCTCGCCGCATGGCACACCGACAGGACACCGCAGGCCCGGGAGGAACTGCTCAACCAGTATGTCCGGGCGCAGTACCTGCGCGGCGCCCACAGCGGCCTGTGGCGCGGCCGCGTACAAGAGCTGGCCGCGACCCCCGACGGCCGCACCCTCGTGGTGCGTTCCAAGCCGGCGGGAAACGACCCGCACCAGGTGTCGGTGGTGACCGGCGTACTTGAGGGCAAACCCCGCCACTACACCCTCCCCGGCGTACCCGAATCCGAACAGACCGGGGAAATCAGCCCCGACGGGCGGCACTACGCAGTGGCGACGCCGGACGGCACAGTGCGGCTCTGGCGGCTGGACGGGAAGGGCAGCGAACCGACCCGGCTCGGACGAGAACTCACCGACAGGCGCGACAAGGTCAAGGGCGATCTGGAATTCAGCGCGGACGGCAGCCGTCTGATGCGGACACTCAACACCCACGCTCCGGACGTCGAGCTCACAAAGCCCCGGACCCTCGTCGATGTATGGCACCTGGGGGACCTCAAGCCTCTGCCGGTGGCCGCCACAGTGGTATCGGCCGCGCGTGGCCAGGAGGTGGCTTTCGGGAAGGACCCCGACACCGTGATGGTCACGACGAGCCCGTCCCATGACCTCAAGACGCCAAGCAAAGCTGCGCTGCTCGACCTGCGCACGGGACACACGCTGCGAAAGCTCCGGGCCAAAGGCGACGACTGGACGTCCACCGATGCCACTGCCGCATACGGCTACGAAACCAAGAACTCCGACGACGACCGCTACGTCGATGTCGCACTCGGCAGGTGGGGCACGGACGACACGTATGTGACACGCCTGCCGGTGGATGACGAACCAGGCTACTCGGATCCGATGCTCGCCGTCGCCCGGCGCGACAAGGGCGGCCCGATGGTACTGTCCCCCGTCGGAAACGCCCTGGTGGTGGCCTACGCCCGGCCCGCCCCCCGACCCGCGAAGGTACCCGGGCTCATCAACGAGTACGCCTGGGCGAAGGACGGCCGCCTGGTCGCGTGGATGACGAACCACAAGGTGCAGGTCGTGGACCTGCTACACGGCGGCTCCACCACCGTCGAACCCCCGCACCAGGTCACCTTCGACCGACACTGGAGCCTCGCGTGGACGGCCGGGGGCAAGCAACTCCTGCTCTGGCAGGAGGGCGGTTCACACCTGTACGTGTACGACCCCGACACGCTCTCCGACCCCGTCGATGTCCCCTTGGACGCGGGCCCGAAGACACCACAGGAACCGGGGCTGATCAGCGCGGTCGCACCCCTGCCCGACGGCGACGTCACCGTGCTGACCAACGGCGCCAACCTGCTTCAAGTGGACCCGGAGCGCGGGGTACAGACAGGAGAACCGCTGCCCGTCGACCGCTCACCAGTTCTCGATTCCTCTCCGCTGGGCCAGCTCCACGGCCGCCCAGGCCACCCTCATCAGGTCGCCGTGGTAACGAGCAACGACGAGGACAGGGGCAGGATCCAGATCTGGGACGTCCGAACCCGCAAGCGGACAGAGGTGCTGGAAGGCGACAAGATCAGCCCGCGCATCGACCACAGCGACGCCAGCAATCTGGCCTTCTCCCCAAGCGGCCGGTACCTGGTCGTGGAGCACGCCGACGGCAAGCTGCACCGCTGGGACGTCGCCAAGGGCACGACCGTGGGCACACCCATCACGACGGAGATCACCGAAAACGTCAACGCCGTGACGGACAGCGGGACGGTGATCACGCAGAAGGGGAGCGAAGGGGTCTACGAACTGTGGGACGCCAACGACGGGACCCGCATCGGCACGATCCCAGGCGGCTCCTCTCCCACCTCGGCCCTCCGAGGCACCGAGCTGACCGTGGAGAACAGGGGCTGGCTCACCGCCTACGACCTCCGCCCCGACAGCTGGTTCACCCACCTGTGCAAGAACGCAGGCCGCGACTTTACCGAGGAGGAACGCGAACACCTCCCACCCGGAACCCCACCAGAGGCTCCTTGCGCACCGTGACACGGACGTGATCCGTTGAGCCCGCCGACGGCAACAACCCCCAGGCGCCGGCCCGGAGTACACCGACTGCACACCCACCTCACTCTCGGCATCGCTCAAGCGGGGCACCGACGCGCTGGAAACCTCCCTGGCGCCGCGTACAAGATCGGCAACAGCGCGACGGCGCTCGGAGCGATCCTCGCGCTGTCACCGGCCGTCGGTAGCGTGAAATCCGTGATGGTGGGCACCGAAGAGACCCGGCTGGTCGTACTGCGCGGCAACAGCGCCTCGGGCAAGTCGTCCGTCGCGGCCGGCCTCCGCGAGAGGTTCGGCCGCGGGCTGGCCCTGGTCGGCCAGGACAACCTCCGCCGCATCGTGCTCCGCGAGCGGGACCGGCCCGGCGCCGCGAACATCGGCCTGATCGACCTGACCGCCCGCTACGCCCTGGACGCCGGCTATCACGTCGTGGTCGAAGGCATCCTCTACGCCGACCGCTACGGCGACATGCTCGCCCAGCTGCGCGCCGACCACCGCGGCCCGACCCACGGCTACTACCTGGACGTGCCGTTCGATGAAACCCTCACCCGGCATGCCACCAAGCCGATCGCCGATGACGTCAACGAGACGCAACTGCGCGACTGGTACCGGCCGCGCGATCTGCTGCCCGATGGCATCGAGACCGTGATCGGCGCCGACAGCGCCCTGCACGAGACCACCGACCGCATCATGCTCGACAACGGCCTGGCCCACCTCCCCGCACTGGACCGCTGACCGGAGCACCGTCGCGACAGACCTTAGCCGTTACCCGCCGGCACCCGGCGTCCGCCGGCAGCACGCGACCCTGGAATCCGCCCTGTGGCGCCCCTGGCTCTCGTAGCGTTGCGGGCGTCATGCCCCGTCCACGCCGAACTCCCGCAGCGCGTCCTGCTCTTCCTCGTTCTCAAGTGGCGCTCACCACCTTGCCCCAGACCCAGCCCTGCGCCGTGGCCCCTTGACCAGGGGTCTGCCGCGCAGTGGGTTGTACTCCTAGCGGCGCAGGAGCGGATCGACGGTCATCCGGGCCCGGTCGTTTTCCTGCCGGAAGGCGGCCATGTCGGTCACGAAGTGCTTCTCGGCCACCGACATGACGGTCGCGGGCGGGACCTCTGCTTCCCCCGCCAGTACGCGACGCTGCGCAAGGTAGTCGGCCATGGAAGCGCGCTGGACAACCCGTGCCCGTTCCAGATCGGCCAGCTCCCAGCCGCGTGAAGTCGAGGACAGCCGGGACAGTGCGTAGGCCCATCACCTATTTTCGGCGATGCGGTTGTTGAGGTCCCGGATGGTGTCGGCTGCGGCGGCGCTGTGAAGCGGATGATTGAGGTACGTCCTCAGCAGGGGCAACGAGGAGTGGTCTCCGCTGCGGGCGAGGAGGCGCATCACGAAGGTACCGCGCTCCTGGCGGAGGGGGAGCGAGAAGAGTGAGGTGAGGCGCTCGGGGCTGGTCAGCGCGTGGTGCAGGACGGTGCGGGTCTGGGAAGGGAAGGCGTCCACGATGCGGCCCAGCGCGCTGGTGCGGATGTCCTGGGCAAACTGGGCTGCGTATGGGAACTGGTGGAAGGGGTCCACGGCGGCGTCGAGCAGGCGGGTGGTGAGACCGTCCCACAGTGGTGCGCAGCGCAGAGTTCGCTCCTCTCCGCTGGGACCGGGGCGACTGAGCCAGAACAGGATCTGGCCGTAGCAGCGCCAGGCGTCGGCGTCCTTCCCCGCATGGTCGGCCAGCAGCGGGGGAGGGGCAGCGAGGCGGGTTGCGCAGCCTTCGATGCCTAGGAGGTGGCAGCCCACGGCGCTTTGCCGAAACGGGTCCTGCAGCTCCAGATGGGAGGCCCAGTACCGGAAGGCCGGCAGCGCTGCCGGGTCCTGGGAACGTATGAGCTCTTTCAAGAAGACATCAGTGAAGAAACTGGTGTCCCCTTCGCGGACGGCGAGGACTGTCAGCGCGATGCGTTCCGCCGGCTCCAGAGCCTCAACTGCCTCGGTGAAAGGCGCGGCGATGACATCCTCGAACCGGCTCACGAGGATGCCCTTTGCCCGAGCATGGGCGTTGGGATGCTGCGGGTCGGCGAGCAGGAGACGGATCTCCTGGGTGATGTCACGGACGTTGCAGGGCGAGCTGATCTTGCCGTAGATGTGAAGGGCGTCGACGAGCGCGGTCGACACAAAAGGGTCATCGGTGTGCACCTCGTCAAGAAGCTCGGTCACCGCAGCAGCGGTGGCTGCGGTGGCCGTGCTGCGGATGCCGGTAAGCATGCCGAGAGCAGCGAATCGCAGATGGTAGGCACCCGATGCCCAGGCCAGAGAGAAGACTTTCGGCGCCAACGCCGCCGCCTCAGCATCGTTGGCATACCGCAGCAGGGCGCACAGCAGGACCATTAGGCCGATGTCTCTGGCCTCCAGGGACGCCCCCACTGGCTCAGCTTGGCCGCCGTCGCCGGCTGGTGGCGGCTGCGCCGCGACCAGGCTAGCCGGGCCGCGTGCGTGATCCGGCAGGCCGGCAGCCGCTCGGAACTCTCCCGTACCCCGTCGGCGAGGGCAGCGGCGATCAGCGCCGGTACCGCGTGGCGATACCCTGCCGCGCCATGGTTCGCGCCGCGCCGGAACGCCTCGTCAGTCTGGCGCATGAGCTGGGCCAGCGGTTCCAGAAGGCGCCCGTCGCTGGCCGTGGCGCCGACCGCATGGAACACCGCCTGCTCGTACCTGCTCGACGACTTGTCCGGCACCACCATGTACATGAAGTCCGACTCACACACGACCTGGCTGGCCGCCATAACCGTCACGGCTTCCTCAAGGCAGCGCCTCCCCTCCGCCAAGGCCACCTGATCGGCCACCGGGCCCAGCCGCCCGTACAGTGCGCCGATCAGGAACTCTTCGTCGGGCAGCTCCCGGAGCAGATCGCGTACGGTGCCCGGATCGCTGTGCAACGGCACAGCCCACGCTGCCAAGTCTCTGCGGTGCGGCTGCCGAAGCTCGCCGGCCAGCTCCTGAGCAGCCGTACACCGCCACACCAACGCGTCCGCGGTCAGGAACTGGGTGTACCACTCATGCCGGAACTGAAGGCGCTGGCCTTGAACCCGCACCAGCGGCGATCCCAGTGCCTGATCCACCACTTCAGCCGCGGCGCTGGCTACCGGCAGCTGAGCGGCACTGCGCTGGGCCTGTCCCAGAGGCAACCACCCAGTCAAGTCCTGGTCCATCAGCAGCGCCCAATGGTGCAGCACCTGCCGCACCCCCGTAGGCTGCGCAGTGCCCTGCAACTGCTCGTGCACAGAGGCATCCAGCAGCTGCCCGCGTCCGGCGAACTCGGGCAACCGCCCGGCCACGCGAGCCGCCAGAGCCAGCTCGAAGGCGCTGCCGAACGCGGCGTACTGATCCTCCCCGAATTCCTGCTGCTCCAGGTTCGCCCCATAGGAGCGCAGCAGCGCTCGGCGCTGCCCCGGGGCGGGATCGACGATAGCCGCTGACCGCTGTGCCCCCGCCCGCGGCGACAGCGTCACCGCTTGCATCCACGCTGACAGGTCGAGCCCGAGCACCAGCGCCGGCCAGGAAGCGGGGCGCCCGCCACGCCCGACGCCACTTCATCGCTCATCGAGCCTTCCACATGTCACATTGAGGGCTAGCGGCTCAAGTCGATCCCGGTGCCAGCGCTACTGCCTTGGCCACGAGCGGTCGCGTTCCCGGTCTGCTCCGCGTAGGCCGGCCGACTGCCCGCGCCGTCAGGCCGCCGAATTCCCGTATGCGCCGTCCACCCCACCGCTTGCCTCAGCCTGTCCTGTCCGCACCACCGCATCCCGAGCCCCGGCCGCCGATGGCGAGGCCGACTGCACCCACGCCCACACCAAAGCGCCCACGCCGGCCGCGGCCTGAACCGAAGCCCCCACCAACTGCCCAGCATCCGGCCCATCAAGCAGCCAGAGCACCGGAGTCGAGACGATCCCCAACACGGCGGCGACCAGCACCGTGATTCTCCACCTCTGCGACAGGCTCCACCCCTCCTCACCCACTCCTCCGCGCTCCACAGCTGGACCACCACCATCAGGCGTACGCCACTGTGCAGGACGACCCCTAGGCAACACAGTTCCCCCCCGGTACGCCTGCGGACCTAGGCCCTATCTCTTTGATGGGTTGGTCAGTTGATCGGATGTGTCCGTCCGATTAGCGATCACTGATGCGATGTGGGACCGGATCGCGCCGCTGATGCCGGCCGATCCGGTCCGCGGCAGGCGGTGGGCCGACACCGCCGCACCCTCGAGGCCATCGCCTGGAAGTACCGCACCAATTCGCCCTGGCGAGACCTGCCCGACGAGCTCGGCCCGTTCCAGACCGCCCACAAACGGCTGATCAGATGGGCCGTCAACGGCACCTGGCCGAAGATCCTGACCGCCGTCCTCGCGGCTGCGGACGCCGATGACGACATCGGCTGGACCGTATCGGTGGACTCTACAGTCGTCCGAGCCCACCAACACGCTGCCGGAGCACGCAAAAGGGGGCCGAAGGCCGCAGTGAGCCAGCCGAACACGCGCTCGGACGCTCACGAGGCGGCTTGAGCACCAAGGTCCACCTGGCCGCCGACGGCCACGCACGGCCCCTGTCCCTGACCGCCACCGCGGGCCAGGCCGGTGACCGCGCCGGCCTTCGAGGCCGTCATGACCCGCATCCGCGTTCCACGATGCGGCCCAGGCAGGCCCCGGACCCGACCATTGGCTGTGCTCGCGGACCGGGCCTACTCCTCCCGCGCCATCCGAGCCCACCTGCGGCGACGAGGGATCCGTGCGGTCATTCCGCAGCCGTCCGACCAGGTCGGCCCGGTCTTCGACCAAGAGGCCTACAAGCAGCGCAACACCGTCGAACGGTGCATCAACCGCCTCAAGCAGTGGCGCGGCCTGGCCATGCGATGCGACAAACTCGCCATCGCCTACCAGGCCGCCCTCCACCTCGCCGCCATCCCCATCTGGGCACGACGATGACCAAGGAGACAGAACCTAGGTCTGCGCTGAGCTGGCGCTTCGTGGTCACGCATATTCCGATAATTCAGCCGAGCACACAGCACGAATGCCACTGGCCCATGCCCATTCTCCCGAACAGAATCTGACAGACTTTCCACGCGTGCAGCAAATTCCTACCACTGTGACCCCAAGAATCCTCACGGACCCATTGCACACGCCATGAGCTACCCCTCCTCGCACACCTCATCAGGACTACGCGAAGCAGCTGGGTTACCTTGCGAGCGTCGCACCTGCTCACACCACTCAGCGAGGTGAGCGACCAGAGCAGGGGGCCACGCCCAGGGCACGTCCACCCCCGACGACTGCGGACAAGCGGCATGAAGAATCACGTCGTCGGCCGCAGCGGGAAGTCGGCGCCTGGACCAGTCGAGCTCACCAGGCCCAACCGGAGACGGCAAGCAGCTGTCACAGCCCGTGGCGAACTGCGAACTGCTGATCATCAGCTCCAACGACGTAGGACGCGGCCCCCCAGAGCGGTCTGACGACACTGCAGGACCGAGGAGATGTGCAGACTCCAGCACCTGCGTGGGAGGAAGCCAACGAGAGCCGGGCATGGTTTGCCGAAACCCAGCAAGCACAGCTCTCACCTCCTCGACTCTTCCGCAAAGCAACCAGCCGCCACCACACCGAGAAACAATCTGAACAACTGTTTCCCGTTCGGGAAAGCCGCTCTCTCGAAGAGCTGCTGATGGATAATTCAGCGCCTCCAAGCCCGTAGCCCCCGCAAGCGTAAAAGCATCAAACACGGCAGGCTGCTGCGCTCCCATGCACCTACGGCCAGCCTGCACCGCACGGGATTCTTCGCGGGGATATGCGGCCTTCCTGCGGCACTTGGGACAACGGCACCGCCGCGGAATTCCGGAAGATGGCTGCCTCTCCAGCACAGTGGCCTGAGCTTCCTGCCGCCACTCTTGGACTGCTTCAGCAGACAACACTCTGACGAAGTCAAACAGCTTCCCAGGCTCCGACATTATGGTCCGCTTGCCCGGAGTACCCGCACTTGCGGAAAAAGGTAGCCGCGCAGAACCTGACGCGGTGCCGGGTGGTGAATTCCTTTGCGTTGACCACAAGTCTGGCAAGCACATCACCAATGAATCCGGCACAGTCGATTCAGCAGCAAGCCGCATCCCCGTGTCCATTCGATACGTACCGCGATTTTCTTCCCTCCGGACGTCGGGAATTCTCCTACCAACCTGGCGTCCCCAGCCCCGCCGAGACACATACAGGTCCAGCAAAAGCTCCGACCTCCTCAGCGTCTCCAAGCGCTCACCCCGTGGAGAGGACAGAGGCCACAACACGGATCCCCAAGCATCTGATTGGGCCCGCGAAACCCGTAGTGACCACAGCATGACCGCTACGTTTTTAACAGCCGAATCGAACATCTCCTCCGACGGCCGGCAGGCCGCCGAAGACTCTGCTGCGTCACCACGTCGTTGCCGCGGCGGCTGAAACTTCGGTGCCTTTGGCCGCAGATGAGTCCGCAGCCGAGCGAGCCGGGCGATGAGTTCCGGGAAGAACTCCCCGTCCTGCGGCTCGTAATCCTCCTGGGCCGCCAGCACGACGGTGTCCAAGACAGAGGCAGCAGCCTCGGCCGATGGGCACAGCAACTCCACAGTGCCCCGCAAGGAACCCTCAACGGAGCCGAGAAGGACTCCATCCAGCAGCTGCCGCGCGTCACCATGACCCCACTGGGCCGCCCGTACGAGCACACCGAGCACCTGCGCCACCTCGCGCGTCCAGACGCGATCACCCCCAGCCTCTTCCTCAGCCGCATCGGCACGACGCAGGACCCACACAGCAAGCCGGAACGCACTGCCGGGATGCTCCTGGCCACCAGCGAGGGCGAACCACTCCCAGGCGCGCGCCAGGTCCCCCCGCCGCAACGCGCGGGACCCCATCACATAGGCAGTGTTAGCCCTCTGGCGCTCCCTGGGCACCGGCTCGTCAGCCGAGCCCTGGGATCGTCCGGACGGCCAGTCGCCGTCCGGACGATCCCAGTAGTCGGTCGGCCCTGCCAGCCAGGCCGACAGCTCCCTGTAAGCCATGACCTGATTTCCCATACGCGCTCCTCCCAGCGTACGAACCCTCCACATGCGTCCCTTGGCGCGCATCTACCGCTCACCACGTTGGGCCTGAGGTGGCTTCATATGCCCTGGCCGGACGTATTCCGTGAGCTCTGCCCGTAACGCCGTAACCCCGCGACTGCGCTGCTGATACACCGCGTTCTTCTTGATCCCCAGGTCCGAAGCAATCTGGTCGTCGCCATCCCCACGGCCCTGCCGTGCGAGCACCTCACGACACTGCGGCGCCGCAATCTGCACGGTCGCCTGGTCAACGAGGTCCCATATCTCCTCGTCGCGCTTGTCCCGCCCAGCACTCTGCGCCTCCTGGCCCTCGACCGCCGCATCGGTGGGAGCCGGCGGATCCAGGAGATCGAGAACCTCCCCGGCCAGGAGCTCCGGCTTACGGCGCTCCATGTGGTCCAGCGCCTCACGTTCCGCGATCTTCTTCACATAAGCGACCGGCTGCCGTTCCGGATCGATGCCGCTCCGGAAGGCGATCAAGATCGCCGCATCCGTGAGCTCGAAGGCGTCAGCCTCATTCAGCTGCGGAAACTTGACCACCAGGTGCCGGCGGACCTTCCGCCGGATCGTGACGTACAGAGTCTGGCCGTCCGGGCCGAGGGCGCTGAACACGTCAGCACCCTCGGCCCGGTGGGACGAACCGCTCACCACAGCCAGTAGCCGTCCGTCCCACCGTCGGCGGGCCGACGCTCGATCCACCAAACGATCAGCCGGCTACCGTCTGCGGCCTCGTAGGAGAGGACCGCGCCCGGCGGCAGAATCTGCACGATCTCCGCCACCGAACTGGCCGCCACCACGGGTGGGTCAGACAGGACACAGGCAGCCTCAGACGGCTTACGGCCGAGCAACTGCTCGCGAAGCCGCACGAACCCGGGGCGGTGCCAGGAGCCGTACAACTCGACCCCCAGGGAGACCGCGGCCGGAAGGTACTCAAGGAAGGACATCTGTCGGGAACCTCAGAGAGCTGGATAGGGGCATCACAGAACGCGTTCACCCCCTATAGGGCCCAGCCGCCCCAGTTCTTAACAGCCCAGCCAAAAAACTTCGAAGCCACACCAACCACCCCAGCCCTGCAACGCACTGGAGCCCCCTCGTCCCCACTCACTCACGAGCCCGTCAGCACCACGAGACGCTCCCTAGGGGACCTACGGCTGAACAACAGTCCACTAGTCGGCCGCCAGCTTCAGCAGAGCCTGAAGCCCCGTCAGGGGCCTTGACGCACAAGCGCCATGTCTACACCCGCATGCCGGCTCTGAGCCAAGCCAACCGCACAGAGGCACCGTCAACCCCGGCCCACCCCACAAGAGAGCAACAGGGCACACAGTGGTCAGGAGACAGGTGAGGCCGAACTACAGCTCCCAGGCAACAGTGCCCCCTGCAGCGAAACCTGTAGCCCCGTCAGGGACCCCCGACTCATACGAGCCATGCCCACTACATCGCTCCCCACCAACACCCTCTGACCGTCCGCGGTCACACCCACCACCCGAGCTGAACGCTCCACTCAACAGAACACGACGCCTCCCTGGATAAACAACCTGCCGATCGCCAGATCGGCACCCTGCGAGTTTGGGGCACCCCTGTCCCAAATCCCATACAACAGAAAATAGTCAGGCTCCGGAAGAAAGGCTACCCCCGAGCCATAAAAGAAGTTCGGCCATCACCAAAAGAAAACGACTCGCAATTATTGAGGACGGCGCCAGCCGGACGGTACAAAAAGCAGTACTCTGAAATCAGATCTCAACAACCATACCCGACCGATCGCCAGATCGGCTAACCTGAGACACCCTCAATACCTGCACCAAGAACCCGAGTTAGGCAACCTCAATGTTACATAAAATGCCGCGTCAGCGGCCAACTAAAGAAGGAAAATAATTGCGCCGTCAGGCGCCCCAATTCAAAAACCATAAACAAGAAATGATTAGCCGTCAGGCTAATCAACACGCAAAATCAAGGGCCGCGTCAGCGGCCCGACATAAACCACAGATAATTCGCCGTCAGGCGAATTGCGGGGCGTGAAAATTTCGTCAGAAATTTCTTTAGGGGCATTTATGCCCCCCGCCCCCC